>DASWMJ010000055.1:0-18843 GCA_036399775.1 Chloroflexia bacterium
GCCAGGGTTATGGTCGCTATGGGCGGCGCGGAGGACGCCCTGTACCTGCTCGACAGGCTGCTGGCGGCGGCGGAGGCGCAGGGCCGCGTGCGTAGCGTAATCGAGGCGCTCACCGTGCGGGCCTCGGCGCTCCACTCCCAGGGCTATACCGGCCCCGCATGGCAATCGCTCGAAAGGGCGCTGGTCCTGGCCGCACCCGAACGCTTCGTGCGCACCTTCGCGGACGAGGGCGACCCAATCGCGGACCTGTTGCAGGCGATCTACTCCGACCCGCAGCCCCGGCACCGCGCCGTTACACATATCCCCCAAGATTACCTGAGTACCCTGCTCTCGGCGCTTGGCCGTATACCGGGCCCAGCCGCGGGCAGCGGGCAATACTCGCGCACGTCGCAGCCGCTACCCGAACCGCTCACGCCCCGCGAAATGGCCGTGCTGCGCCTCATGTCCGCCGGCATGTCCAACGGCCAGATAGCCGAAGAACTGGTAATCGGCGTAGGCACGGTGAAGACCCACGCCCTCGGCATCTACGGCAAGCTGGACGCCCGCAACCGCACCCAGGCAGTCGCCCGCGCCAGGGAGATGAGGCTAATTTAGGATTTGGGAATTGGGATTGCGGATTTGGGATTTAGTGCGCCTAACACGACCGTCGCATAAGCAGCCAAGGAAGCAGAATAGGAGTCACGGAGCAGGGTGCCATGGCGAAGGAACTGGGCTAACCACATCCAATTCGCGGGAACGGTCGGTCTGGACCGCCGCTCGCGGCCTCTGCTATACTGGGGACATGACGATCAAGAGATTGGACCACGTCAGCGTCGTCGTTGACGACCTTGCAGCCGCTGTTGCTTTTTTCACCGAGCTTGGCATGACGCCCGAAGGCGAGACGCGGGTCGAAGGCCCGTGGGTGGACCGCATCAACAGGCTCGAAGGTGTCCAGGTCGACATTGTTATGATGCGGACCCCGGATGGGCACGGGCGGCTTGAGCTGACGAAGTTTCGCAATCCAAAGCTGGTGGAGATCGAACCGGCGGTCGCACCGCCGAACACGCCGGGCCTCCGGAGCGTCATGTTTACAGTCGAAAGCGTCGACGACACGGTCGCTCGCCTGCGCGAGGGCGGCGCCGAACTCGTCGGGGAGGTAGCCCAGTACGAGGAGATGTACAGAGTCTGCTACATGCGAGGCCCTGCGGGCATCATCGTCGCGCTGGCCGAGGAACTCTCCTGAAGCGTTCACCGCTTCAGTTACCGATTTAAAAGAAAGAGAACCCCTCGGTGGGGTCCTCTTCTTAGATAACGCTTCTACTTAGACGGATTAGCCGTTGAGGCCGGAGCCGATCTTGGAGAAGGTGCTGTTGACCTGGGTGCCCAGGAAGGTGAGGATCACGATCACTACGATAGCGATGAGGACCAGTATGAGAGCGTACTCTACCAGGCCCTGACCCTTCTTCTTCAACTGCTCAATCTTTGCGCGCATTGGATTAGTCTCCTTTTAGATAATTGCATCGATACAATTGTTGGATAATGGTATCTGCTGCATCTATATAGCCGCAGCAGCTTTCAATGTGTATCTTACACGCTCCGCACGCGGGCAGATATAGCCCAGCGGTCCTGGTTTTGCGCCTGCGGATTGGCAACATAGTCCTATGCAATTGAGTGGTACTTCTGGTGGCGACACGAGTTATCGCTCAAATCCCGGCCTCTCCTCATGAGGGAGAGGAGTTTGCAAATAAAAAAGTATAGAATGGGCGGCGCAGCCGCCCATTCTATACTTTTTTATTTGTTTGAACTTAGGGTACTACGCCTGACCAAGCGTAAATCTTAGATTCGGGATGCTACATGAGAGAAGACTGCCCCATACGGGACAGCCTTCTCGAAGAAAGAGCTATGATTAATATGATTGCGCTATGAAAGCCTGGGAAAACTAATTGAAGTCGCAGATACGCGGTTTGACAGCACGTCAGGACTTGTCCAGGCCAAACCTCTCACGTTCCGGGGAATCCAGCGCTGATCTTAGAGTACATATTGGTAAAGACGATATTCCCGATGAATGAGAGTATGGCTATGATCACAATTGCTATCATTACCAGGACCAAGGCGTATTCCACCAGCCCCTGGCCGCGCACGCGCCACATATTCCATTTAGCTTTGGCGCGTGGCTTGAGTGCGCCCATTCGGACCCCCTTTCAGGTATGTCACCTACTATTCGTTCAAGGTATCAGAGGAGAGTATCTCTCCCTCCTCACAACTATAGCCCCGGCACGCCCCTTTTTCAATACTACCAGGGTCTATTTCTTGAGGGTACTTATGTACTAACTACCCCCGGAGTGCGATGGGCAGGTTGGCTACTATGCGCGTGCCCCGCCCAGGGGTGCTCTCTATGGCGATGTGCCCGTTTAGCATTTCGGCGCGGCGCAGCATGGTCACCAGGCCCTTGTATTTAGGGTCGGTGAGCTTGGAGTCTTCGGTGTTGAAGCCCGCGCCCTCGTCCTCTACGGTGACGGTCACCATGTCGCCATTGGCGTCTATGTTGACCTGGGCACGCTTGGCATGGGCGTGCTGGGCGACGTTGGTGAGAGCTTCCTGCACCATGCGGAAGATAGCCACTTCAAGCGCGCCGGGCAGCCTGCCGTTGAGGCCGTTGATGTTTACGCCAACGTCTATCTTGTGCTTGTCGGTATATTGCTGCACGTAGCGGCGAAGGGTAGGCTCAAGGCCGAGGTCATCGAGGATCATAGGGCGCAGGTCGAAGATGAAGCGGCGGGTGTCTTGCAGGGTGGCGTTTACCACGCTCTTCAGGCCCGATAGCTCCGCTTTAGCGCGCACCATATCGAAGTCGAGGAGGCGCTCGCATATCTCGGCGCGCAGCACGAGGTTGGTCATCGTCTGGGCGGGGCCGTCGTGTATCTGGCGGGATACGCGGAACCGTTCGTCTTCTTGCGCCTGGATGACCTGGCTAATCATCTCTTTGCTGCTCACGTCGTCCCTACCAGGCTGGGGGGCGGGCTGCATGACTACAGGCTGGTTCTGCCTGGTGCCGGTGCCGCCGGGATTGTAGCCTTCGGGTGCGCTCATCAGCACGGCTGTGAATCGCTGCACGCGCTGTTGGAGGGTACGCATGCTGTTGCGCTTGGCCTCTAGCTGCTCTACCTGGGCGCGCATCATGAAGAGGCGCATCTGTATCTCGTGGGCCGAGTTGTAGATGGTCTTCATATCGGTGCGGCTGTAGTTGTCGAGGTTCAGTTCCATGTCGCGCACGCGATTGGTGGCGGCATTTTCGCGCTGGGCCAGCTTCTCTACTTCCTGGCTCGACTGGCGCACGAGCATATCGATTTCGGTGCTCTCGCGCTGTAGAGCGTCAGATTCGACGCGAAGCTCGCTCAGTAGTTGGGCTACTTTGGTGGTGAATTCGTCGGTGTTGCCCCTTGATGGAGCATTCCTTACACCCGTGTCCGGGGCCTGTTGCGACATAACCATGCTAATTTCTCCTAGGTTGCTGTGAGACGTTTACAACCAATCTTAGCATGGGGTTATGCCTGGGACAATAAGAGGTTTGTACCCTTTTTGGGCTTTGTTTGGTCCTATTTTGGATTAGATGACTATACCCACCGCCTGTGTTATGGGCGGCCTATGGTGGGCGATTTTCCAAAACCACGCCTACCGCGTGAATACTACTCCCGCCTTGTCCTCGTACACTTTGCGCCACGTAACGTCCTGGGCTACCAGGGGGATGAGGTTGTCGTGGAACTCTTTGTTGAGGACGAGGGTCTTCACACCGTAGCGGTCGAGGGTCTTCTGCCAGTTGGCGTGGCCTCTTGAGACTGAGAGGTAGTCGTTCCAGACTTCTACCTTGCGGGCCTCGAAGCGGCCATCCACGAACATCTGGTAGCGCGGATATAGCTCCCAACCCAGGTAGCCGCCCCATTCCATGTAGTTGAATATGGGCGCAGGCACCTCTCCCTTCCCCAGGAACTGGGCCAGCTTAGTGGGAGTATCGGCGGAAAGCGCGGCCCTGGCGGGAGCGGGCACCAATGGGTTAGCCTGCCGCCAGAGAGGAGTGAAGAGGAGCGCGCCCCCAATGAGCAAACCGGCTATGAGCCAGTTGAAGGCCGGGATCTCGGTCCTACGAGGGGCGAGGGGCGAGGGGCGAGGGGCGAGGTGTTCTTGCTCGCTTGATATGCCTTCACCTACCACATCATCCTCATCCTCGACTCCTAATCCCTCATCCCTCGCCCCTCGCCCCTCGCCCCTCATCCCCCGCCAGGCCGCGAAATTGGCTGCGATGATGGGTGCTGTTACCCAGCCCCACCACATGACGTTGCGGAGGGAGACGAGCGACAGGTAGCCGAAGGCCAGCACCAGCAGTATCTCGGTGAGGCGCATGCGCCTCTTGCTGAGATAGATGGAGACGACGAATACGAAGAGGTTGAGGAAAAATAGCTGGCCGGTGCCGCCGTAGATGGTGGGAGCCTGCCACTCTACGTTGAGGGCGCGGGCTATGGGGTCATTGGTGGCTATGAAGAAGTAGTTATATATAAAGAGGAAGTAGGGGTTGGCGAGGGTGACGAGCGCAGCCAGACCTAGCCACAGCGCCTGCCAGCCTGCCGCCTTCGAGATGAGCCACTTGCGGCCTTCTTTGATGCCGATCTTCTCAAGCAGAGTGCCTACGGAGTAGATGCCCATCAAGGCCACACCCAGGAAGAAAGAGCCATGCACGTTCGCCCAGAAGAGCATGATGGGGACCAGCAGGGGCAGCCACTTGGGGTGGGAGTCCTTGCGCTCAAGGAGGAAGAGGAACCCTATGAAGGGGAGGAAGGCGAATAGCTGCGGCCTCATGCCGTAGTTGGTCCAGGCGGTGAGGTAGGCCAGGACGGCAACCATCGAGGCTATACGAATGGAGCGAGTCTTCCAGAAGCAGAGCCACAGGACAACGCCTACCGTTGCGGTGATGATGAGTGTGCGTAGGGCGAGGAGGAGATAGGGAGAGGCGTTGTACAGCCAGTAGAAGAGGAGTTGCGACCCCCACTGCGGATTGGAGTACGGCTCGCGCACGGGCGTCCACACCAGCACGTCAGTGCCGAGGAACTGGCCCGTTTGCATCATTATCTGCCCGCTCTTGACGTTCCACCAGAAGTCGTATGGCTCGATGAAGTCTATGCTGCCCGCGAACCAGGCTATGGCTAGAGGGGCCAGCACCCACAGGTGGGCGAGGCGCAGGCCACGCGTAGCTGTTTTCGGTTCGACAGTCGCGGCCATGCCGGTCTCTATGGGGGGTGCAATGGAAGTTGCTATATTGCTCATAAGCCGATTCTAGCAGAGGATTAGTACCGGCGGAATGAGTAATTTAGGTGGTATCGGGGTAGGGTAGTAGTACCATTTGGTAGGGGGTTAGGTGCCTGTCTGATAATTCAGGAGACCGACTCGCCCAAGGGGGTTGTAAATTGTGGGGAGACCACCGTACCATCCTTGTCATTCTGAACGAAGTGAAGAATCTCATCCCTCGCGTACAATGCTGGAGACGCAATGGGTAAAACAAAGGCGGGAGAATGCGCGAGGGACGAGATTCTTCACTTCGTTCAGAATGACAAAGGTTAGAGGTTAAGGAACCCTCTACATTATGCTTGACTTGGCCTCTGCCCGCATTCCAAAATAGGATTAACGACTCACGTTGCGCTGAAGTATAATTGTTATATCAGCATATATGTCAATACCCCGGAGCTTTTGTGTGAAGCAGTTTTTCACTAGCGTTACGAGAAAAGGCCAGGTTACTTTGCCAGTTGAAATCCGCCGTTTGCTTGGTATTAGAGCAGGGGATAAGGTAGCCTTATCGCTGATTACTGAAGCAGAGAGCGGAGAACCCCAGGTAATTGTCAAGCCTGTGCGCTCCGTCGCTGAAATGACCTTCGGCGCTGTCCCTCCACGCAAGAGGCCGGAAGATTTCCGGGAGCTTAGACATCATGTTGAAGAAGGAATGGCCCAGGATATTATGGCCGAGATGAACCGATAGCCATAGCAAACACTAACTCAGCCTGATCAGAACTGGAACTTCTCCTCTTCCCCTTCCAGCAGACCATCATCTGCATCTTCCTCCTCTATGTCGTTCACTACTTCAACCTTCTTGAGAGTCACTGTAAGCCCATCCTGTTCGCCCTCGAAGGCGGTGGCGAGGCGCTTCTCCAGGGCAGAGGTGGCCAGGGCGGTGAAGTCTTCGGGGGCGGGTTGGTCGCCTTCGATATAGATGAGGGCAGAGAGATATATGCCCTTGCGTATCGTGGGGGTCTTCTGCGTTGCTCTGTTTGCCGGGCCAGGTGTGGTCTGGGTGGTGCTCGTACTGGCTACCTTACGAACTCTATCTCTTGTTGCCATACGCATACCTCGATATAAGCTGCTTGTCTGCGTCGTATAGCTCGGCTATGTCGCCGCCGTTTGCCCAGATGGCGCGTGAGGACGCGAAGGAGAAGCCACCGCTCTCTGAGTGTGTCTCGTTGGTGTAGACCCTGATGGAAACGCCCGGCGGCAACACGAAGTTCTCCCACTTGAACTCTACGCCGCCCGTTGTGTCCTGTAGCTCCCAGTCGGTGATGTCCACAGGCTCGCTGCCCAAATTGGCAACCTCCACGTACTCGTCAGGCTCGGCACTGCTCTTCGTACCATTGAAAAAGATGGTACTTATCTGCACGCTCTTGTTGTCCTGCACGCCGGTGTCGGCGGCAGGCGGCTGAGAGGCGGTGCTGGCGGGGGTGACGGGCGGGATGGTCTGCGCAACAGCCGGGGCGGAGGATACGCCCGTGCTGCCACTGTCCAGGGGGGTCCACTGGCCCAACAGAAAAGTCTCTATCTGCATTATGGGGTGTATCTCCCAGATGGTGCCGCGCGTCTTGCCTATCTGGTCCGGGTGCTCCGGGTCCATGAGGAGCCAGCCGCTTATGCGCACCTTCTCTTTATCCCTGGCTAATTGCTGCATGCGCCTGAGCGTCCACGCGTAATGGGCAGACTGCACCCTGGGCGTGGTCTCTATCACAACAGAGCGCTCCCGGCCCTTCTGCGGGTCGTCCACCAACCAGATATGGTAGTCAACGTTCTGGATGGAGTGGCAGTTGCACGTCTCCGGGCTCATCTTCTTGGCTTGAACAAGATAACCCTCCACCTGCACGGGTGTGCCCTCATGGCGAGATATGGCTTCGGCATCCGCCCGCGACCAGCGCGCGCGCGCCCTTCCCTCGATAGCCCTGGGCCACGTGAGGTCGAGGAGAGCCTGTACGGTGGTGGGCTGCCACTGGGCTTCGTCTACGCGGTTCTTGAGGGTGTTGAGTAGGGGGTCGCCGCCATCGCCGGAGGGGGGGCAGCCCTCAAATGTCTGCGCTACAGGCACCGGTTTGCCCACGCCAGCCGAGAGCATACCGGCTTGCTCCACAGGGGCAACCACATCAGGAGCACGGCTTATGTATAGCGCCAATGCAGCCACCGCGCAGATAACAATGAGCACAACGAGCAGGATAAACAAGTTACGTCGCATGTGGCATCCTCTCCAGCGCGCTTCCGCATGCCTCAAGCACGCGCCTCGCGGATAGGCCGGTAAGACAGGGGCGCGTGCCGCAACCCTCGCGCAAGCCGAGTGAGTGTACCCTGTAGAAGCAAGGCATACAGGGCAAATCGCGGGCCACTATGGTGTGCTTGCTTGCCTCTCCGGGTGGCGTGTACGGCCCCCAGGCTTGCGCGTTCGAGGGGCCGAAGATTGCTACCACAGGCGTGCCAACTGCGGCAGCTACGTGCATCGGGCCGCTGTCGTTGCCCAGAAAGAGGTCACACTGTTCTATCAAAGCCGCCGTCTCGTGGATGGTGGTGCGGCCAGCGAGGTTATGTACGCGCCCATTATATCCTACCATCTCTACCAGACAAGCCGCCCTCTCCGTTTCATCAGGTCCGCCCAGGACGAGTATGGCTGCATCATGAGCGTCAATAAGGCCGCGCGCTACTTCCGCGAAACCCTCTACGGGCCAGGTGCGCGCCAGGCTGTACGCGCCCGCGCCTGGATGTATGGCTACTATTGGGCCGGTGTGGCTCGCCCGTATATCATCTAGTAAATTGATGGCCGTTACCCTGTGAGTTGAATTGATTGGCACGAAGGGCAGCCAGCCTGCGCGAGCGTCCGCGCCAAGCAGGGAGGCCACGTTGAGCCAGTAGTCTGCCTCGTGCATGGCGCCGAAGCCTTTGTCGGTGACTTTGTGGGTGAGGAAGCGCCCGCGCCCGTTGTCCAGCCCTGCCTTGACACGCGCGCCCGACGCCAGCGAAAGGACAGCGAACTTCAGGCTGCCCCATCCCGTAGTAAAGTGGTGGAAGATGACGAGGGCGTCGTACCCCATAAGGCGCAGGCGCAGCAGGAAGCGTGCGGTACGCAACATACCGTAAGGATTGAGCAGACTCCCCAGGCTGTCGAATGAGAACTTGTCGAACGTGAATATGTTGTCAAGGAAAGGCGCGCCCTTGAGCAAGCCGGCAGAGGATGGCGGCGTAAGGAGGTCTATCCGCGCCGATGGCTGAGCCGCCCGCAGCGCCTGTAGCGCAGGCGTAATCGCGAGCAGATCGCCCAGGTCGGCCAGCTTAACGGCGAGTATGCGCTTGTAGATAGCGCGGCTAGCCGCGCTGCTGTTGGACATGGCACATTATACACGAGTGGTCAGTGGTCAGTGGTCAGTACCGAGTGCTGAGTGCTGAGTGCTGAGTGCTGAGTGCTACTTATACCTTCTGGGCACTGACCACTGACCACTGACCACTCGTCATTGCTACTACCGGCCCTGGTGTGGTAGAATCGCATGGCGTCTCATGGGCGCGTTCACATGGAGGAGCATAAGGATGCAGATTGACACTCTGCTTGTGATCCCTTTTGCCGATGGGATAGGGGATTTCATCAACGTACAACCATTGCTGGCGGCGGTCAAGCGCCGCTTCCCGCACGCTGACATCACGGTCGCGGCATCTGAGCATGGGCGGCAACTGGTCAACGACCCCACTGTACAGGTGGTCACGCCTTCCGGTCTCAAGTACGAGCCGGGCCGTATGGCTATCGCCCTTCGCCCTCTCCTCCCTCAGAAGCTGCTCGCATGGATGGCAGGTCCGATGTTCGACCGCGAGCTTGGCCCGTTCGACCTGGTTATCAACTTCTTCTACGCCTGGGAGCGGGGTATGAACTTCCGCGCGCATTGGACCCCCCAAGTGCCTCTCGCTTCGGGCGCGGTACACTCGCTAGACTTCCTGGCGAACGAGATAGAGCGCGAGCTTGACCTCACCATAACCGAGGCGCAACGCAAGCCCCGCCTGGTGTTGCGGCCCTCCGCTATAAGGTGGTCTGCTCGCTACTGGATTGAGCACGACCTGGAACGCGAGCGCGTGGTGGCCCTGGTGCCTTCCACCAACATGGCTATCAAGCGGTGGCCCCTTGACAGGTGGGTGCGGCTAGACGCTCACCTGAGGGAGATGGGCTATCGCACGATGCTCTTCTGCGACGAGCCGGAAGGTCCTGTGCAGGAAGCCTTCGCGCGGGCAGGCTCGACGGCGCTGCCCGTCTACACGTCACTGGACAACGTAGCCGGTCTGCTCTCCAAGTGCGACCTCACGGTGGGGGTGGATACGGGCCTGCTCCACATGGCAGGCGCGCTCGACGTGCCCTGGATTGGCCTATTCGGGCCGACCAACCCGGAGATGACGGGGCCGTATGATCGCACGGGGGGCATCTCGATAGTGGCTCCATTTGAGAAGCCTGCGACATGCGGCAGCTGCTGGAAGCACTTCAAGTACGAGGACGATAGCTGCCGCACACTGGATCAAGGCTCGTGCATGTCCTATCTGTCTGAGGACGAGGTACTGGACGCCTGTTTGCAGATGCTCGAAAGGGCAGGCGGCACAATATATAGTAACCTGTCGCAACCTCTTGCAGCCCCACGCCTCCCCGAACTCGCCGGTTCCACAAGCGGTAGATAGTAAAACCACAATATAAGAGAGGTATATTAACGATGCTTGATTTGAGCAAACCCAAACATGCTCACGCTGATGAGCGCTTGCGTAACGATGTTATGGGGTGGTTAGGCACAGTTCGTCCCGATGGGAGACCGCATCTCGTAGCCGTATGGTTCCTGTGGGATGGAGAGACGATATTGATCTTTAGCAAGAAAGACCAGAAGATACGCAACCTGCAAAGCAATACGCAGACGATATTCGCGCTTGACGATACCAAAGGCGGTGGCGAGGTTATTGTGATTGAAGGGGAGGCTGCCTTGTTGGAGCATGGTAGCGTGACTCCTGCTCTGCCTGCGTACGAAGAAAAGTATGCGCCCCAGTTGGCAAGGTTCGGCTGGACCGGCGAGTCGATGGGCCGTGAGTATACAGAGCCGATACGCATTACCCCGAAGCGCATTATGGGCTTCTAAGGAACATACTTATACATAACAAGGGAATTTCTCCGTAGGGGCGACCCGGCGGGTCGCCCTGGTGGGGATGGCGTACCAACTTTACGCGTGAAACCAGACAGGGCGACCCGCCGGGTCGCCCCTACCGCAACTCTTATTCTGAACACTTACCTCTTCGCGGTGTGAATTCTTGTGAAGTCGGGAGGCAATTCAGGGTGCGGTGGGAATGGGCAGCCAGGCGGGAAGCCAGTCTTCGGCTCGATTGTCGGTGAGCCGCCAGATGTTGGAGCCGTCCGCCGTCATGACCATGACATCCGGGTTGTTCCTGGTGAGTTCGGTAACGAAGGCGATGTATTTACTGTCGGATGACCATGCTGGGTGGGCAGCATCCTGGCCTGGTGCGATGCGTCTTACATTGGAGCCATCGCTATCCATAACGTAAATCTCGGGGCTTCCATCTCGGTCTGACACGAAGGCGATATGGTTGTCACGTGACCATGCGGGCAGCCCATCCACCCCTGGTCTCTCGGTCAGCTTACGCAGATTGGTGCCATCAACGTCAACAATGTGGATGTCTTCATTGAGCAGGGTATTGCCCGGTGTCTGCCCAACGACTACCGATGACATGAATGCGATTTGCTTACCGCTGGGCGACCAGGTTGGTATGGCGTCGCCTCCACTCGAACCGCCGGAGACTTGCCGCACGTTGGAACCATCTGCGTTCATTACGTAGATTAAGCCCTCGCCCCCGCGTTGAGACGAATAGGCAATGTATTTACCGTCTGGGGACCATGCAGGCTCTCGGTCTCGCGTTGAGCCTGTGGTGAGAGGATGTTGGTTGGAACCGTCCGCATTCATCACGTAGATTTTCGCGTTCCCACCGCGTTCTGAATAGAAGGCGATCTGCTTGCCGTCGGGCGACCACGCAGGGTAGCGGTCATGAGCCGCATCGTTAGTGAGCCTACGCACATTGGAGCCGTCGGCGTCCATCAAATATATATCCCAGTTGCCATCCCGTTTGGACGCGAAGGCCAATCGTCCAACCGGCTTCTGAGTGGATGCCACCTTTGCTCTATACCGGTACGTGCCCAGTTGCGATAGTAATATGTCGTATGGTGGGTGGTTTTCCGGGTGATACTCGAACACCGCACGCTCAAAATACTGCACCTTGTACGGCTTGCCATCGAGGTCTGATACTTCACTAAACTCATCTGAGATTGGCAATCCTTGCTGCGCCAGGCCGCCCTTACTGAGCCAGTATTCAAGGAACGGCCCGCCTAATCGTTTGCCTGTTTCGGGGAATATCCGCGAACCTTGCCCATTATTCGGCTGCTGGTTGGGTGCGCCGTTCGGGTATTTCTGGATGTAGCGAAAGTTTCCTAGCAGAGAAAGTAAGACCTCGTTGGGCGTGCCTGCATTCTCATGATGCCATTCGAACACGGCACGTTCAAAATATTGTACGGTGTAGACCTTGCCATCGGTCTCATTCTTCTCCTGTATTTCCTCGGAAATAGGATAGCCCTGTTGCGGGAGACCCCCATGAGCGCTCCAATATTCCAGGAACACACCCCTCACCGTCTTACCTGTTTCCGAAAAGGTACGAGAGTTCCCTTGCGCGGAGCCTGTGCTTGACAGTACCAACATAGGCAACGCCGACAAGACCAGCGTCGAAGTTACAAGCCATTGCCTTGCAGACATAGCCACTATATCTCTCCTAACTTACCATGAGATACTGCCATACCATTTACCTACACCGTTGCGCTTCTCTAAGTTCCATGTGTACGTATAAATGAGTCGTCCAACCCTGTCCATCCGGTGACTTAGAAGAATATCTAAAATGTGAACCGTCAAATATGAAGTGGTGTATTAGAGAATAGACGTAGACCAGCGCTCCAAAAAGTGAGGATAGGACAACAGATATTACAAAGGAGATATATAAAATGAAACTCGGATTGCAGCAGACCTATTTTACTTACCCCGGCGGCCCTCCTGAGCTTGGAGCGACGTTCAAGCGCATCGTGCAGGATGCGGAGGCGGCGGGGCTACATAGCTTCTGGGTGATGGACCATTTCTTCCAGTTACGGGGCTGGGGGCCGAAGGAGCGCGAGATGCTTGAGGGCTACAGTGCTCTATCCTACGCCGCAGCCGCCACCAGCAAGATAAAGCTCGGCACGCTCGTCACGGGGATAACCTATCGCCACCCCGGCATACTCATCAAGACGGCTACCACCCTGGACGTGCTGAGCGGCGGGCGCGCCTACTTCGGCGTCGGCGCTGCCTGGTATGACGAGGAGCATACCGGGCTGGGCGTGCCCTTCCCGCCGCTCAAGGAACGCTTCGAGGTGCTTGAGGAGACCCTGCAACTAGCCCACCAGATGTGGTCGGGCGAGGTCGCGCCCTTCGAGGGGAGGCACCTCCACCTTGCGGAGGCGCTCAACTCGCCAAACACGGTGCAGAACCCTCACCCGCCCATAATGATCGGCGGGGACGGCGAACAAAAGACCTTCCGCCTCATAGCGAAATATGGTGACGCGTGCAACATCATCGTCATCACAGGTCCCAATACGGACCCTATCAAGGGGGTGGAGTTCGGGGCGCGCAAGTTCGCTGTCCTGCGCGAGCGTTGCGACGAGATAGGCCGCCCCTACAGCGAGATAGAGAAGACTACTCTAAGTGGCCTCATCGTCACTAAGGATGGGAAGGAACCGGATACCTCGCTGCCCCGGCCCGAAGCGCAGACGGTGATGACCCCCAGCCAGGCCATAGAATACTTCCACCAACTGGCCGAGGTCGGGGTGGACCACGCCATCTTCAACAGCGCGATCTCCCACGTCCCAGGCGCGTTCGACGTGTGGGCCGAGGAGATCATCCCGGCTGTAGAAAAGTTTGTGCCTGCGGGACGGTAAGGGGAGCCACGATGCCCGCCCAAACAGCAAACAGGTTGGTCGCGCAGGCGATAGAGTTGTACCAGAACCAGGCGTATGCGGAAGCCCTTGACCTGCTGACGGCGGAGGGCGAGAGGTACCCTGAGCAGGCGGCGATGGTCTTCTTTCTGCGTGCGTGTATGGCAACCCGCATGGCTGCGCCTGAGCTTGCGCTAGAGATACTCGAAGATGCTATCCGCCGGGGACACTGGTACAGCGAGCAGCTTATCAACAGGACACTCTCGTTGAAGCCGTTGCGCGGTATGCCTCGGTTTGAGCGGGCGATGGAGATTTGCAAGGAGAGGCACTGGGAGGTAGAGGCAGTGGCGCGCGTGTTCACCCGCGAGCCGGAGGGTGGCTGCCCAGCCGGGCGGCCCTGCCCCCTCCTTGTAGCCCTGCACGGCAACTGGGGCAACGCGCCCAACACTCTGCGCGAATGGGATTCCATAGTCTCAAGGGGTTGGATGCTGGCCGCTATACAATCGTCGGAGGTATTGGCCGCAAACGCCTACGCATGGGAGGACCAGGAGTCAGCACTACGCGATATAGAGGAGCAGTACGCGAAGCTCTCAACTCGCTACCCTATTGACGAGGAACGCCTGATTATAGGCGGCATCTCTAGTGGTGGGGAGACGGCGCTGCGGGTGGCGCTGGACGGCACGATACCGGCTACCGGCTTCATCGTACTGGCTCCGGGCGGTGCGGACGTGGCGGCATTAGAGCCTTACACCGAGCAGGCGCAGGCTCGCGGTTTGCGCGGCTACTTCCTGCTGGGTGAAGAGGACGGGGGCGTTTCACACGAGGCGGTGCGCGGGTTGGTGGCGATGCTCAATACGCGCAAGGTCCCATGCAAGCTGGAATTGCTGCCCGGCGTCGGGCACGAATACCCTCCCGACTTCGCTGCTATCCTGGCCCGCGCCATCGCTTTTATCAACAAGCAAGAATAACAGAGGAGATATTGATGGCAATCGAGACATATGACGAACTATACGACAAAGGGATGGAATATTACCGCAACCAGCAATACGCCGAGGCGCTAGACGTGCTGACGCGGGAGGGGGACCGCTTCCCGGAAGATGCCCCTATGGTACTCTATCTTCGCTCGTGCATGGCCGTCCGCGTGGGCCAGCCGGATATGGCGCTGGACTTGATGGAGGAGTCGCTGGATAAGGGGTACTGGTACGGCGAAGAGGTCATGCGCCAGAGTCCTTCCTTTCAGAGCTTGCAGGGGCTACCGCGCTTTGAGAGGATGGTGGAGATATGCAAGGACAGGCACGCCGCAGGGGCAAACCCGGTGCTTTTCACGTTTGAGCCGGAAGAGGGCTGCCCGCCGGAGAAGCCTTGTCCTCTGCTGATAGCCTTGCATGGAAATGGCTCTCATGCGCAGCCAAGCATACAAGCCTGGCGCTCAATAGTCTCAGACGGCTGGATGCTGGCCGCGCCGCAATCGTCGCAAGCAGTCGGTGTGAGAGCATTCATGTGGGACAACCAGGAGATCGCGCTCGCCGAAATCAAGGAGCATTATTCGCAGCTTTGTGCTCAATACACGATTGATACTGGCAACGTGGTTATAGCGGGTTTTTCGATGGGAGGAGAGACCGCGCTACGCGCCTCTCTATCCGGCACAATTCCGGTGCGGGGCTTCATCCTGCTTGGGCCGGGCGGGCCGACCATAAACACCCCCGATGCCTGGCTCCCACTCATCGAGGAAGCTAAGGCACGCAATCTGCGTGGCTATATCCTACTTGGTGAGCAAGACGATAGCATTCCCCAGGATGAGATACGCACTCTGGCCGGGCTGCTGAATGACAACGGTATCCCCTGCGAATTAGAGATGGTCCCCGGCATCGCGCACGAGTACCCACGCGACTTCGCGCCGTATGCTGCTCGCGCGCTTGCGTTTGTGCGGCAAGGGTAAGAGTTCAGAGAAAATAATTGTAGGGGCGTGATTCATCGCGCCCTTGCCTGGCGTGATGCGATATGGTGTCTACCGGCACCAGGGGATGCAAAGTGAGACATGATGTGGAGGCCAACAAACCTTCTACCCCATGTCATTCTTAACGAAGTGAAGAATGACATGGGCCAGTGGGGCGGCGTTCCTGTTACATCCCGACTTTGCTATAGCCTCTTGCTATACCATGAGGGCGTGATAAATCATGCCCCTACGCCCTAATTCTTACCTCTCACGCATCACGTTTCACGTTATCTCCGGCATCGCCAGGAACGTGCCATCTTCAGCGCGCATGGCGGGTAGCATGCGCACTATGGCGTCACGGTTGAGGGGGCCATAGATATGGGGGTAAATCTCGCGCGGGTCTTCATACTTGATAGGGCTACGCACTCGCTCTTTGTCTATATATAGCGCCCAGAAGTCGCGGGGGTCACGGCCAAGATGCCTGTTCGCCGTCTTAGCCATGTTGGCCGCGCCGTCCGTGCAGTGGATGAAGCCTTCCTCACCGTACTCAGCCGGGACGTAATCTTCTGCCGGGTCGAGGCTGTCGAAATAGGACATAGGCGCGTAGTGGAAGGTGTAGCGCGGCTTGTCGCTCATAGCTCATTCTGCTTTGTTGATGAACTCAAGCGTCTTGTCCAGGATGGCGGCGGCCACAACGCCTATCGCCAACCTGCCGTCAATGGTGATTGTCCTCTCCCCATTCTTCCTTGCATCGTCAATGAGGGCCAGGTAATTCGCATACACAGGAGAGAGGCGCTCTTCCGACTCGTAAAGCTCGATATGCCCACCCCGTGCCTTTATCCTGCTCTGGCTAACGTCTGGCGGCACATCTATGAAGAAAGTGAGGTCGGGCGCAACGGATCGGCTGTTGAGCGCCCGCACCCACTCCTGCCCCAGCGTCAACCCCTGGTAAGCGTAGGACGACAGGCGGTAGCGGTCGCACACAACGTGGATGCCCGCATCGAGCCGGGGCAAAATATCGGCCCGGATATGGTCCAGGCGGTCGGCGGCATACAGCAGCGCCATCACGTCATCCCCTACCGGCTCGCCGGGCGGGTAGACCAGCCGGTGAGCCAGCGCCTGCCTCACGACCGAGCCGATAGGCCCTTGCGTAGGTTCCTTCGTGGCAATCGCCTTTATGCCCCGTGAGCTGAGTCCCGACTGCAACAACGCCGTCTGCGTGCTGATGCCCGCCCCATCCGGCCCCTCAAGCACGATAAACAATCCCCTCTTCATAAAGACCTCCCAGCCCCGATTATAGGCGTGACACACATGCACGTCAAGGCTGTACGACGCTAACCGCAAAGACGCAAAGGAACGCACAGTTCGCCAAGTTTTTTTGGTTTATTGCATTGAATCTCAAGGCAGAGTCATATCTACCGGGCTTAATCACAAACAATCCGGTCCTTCGCGAACTTAGCGTTTCTTTGCGTCTTTGCGGTTAGAAAAGCCGTTAGCGTGGTTGTCGCTCCTTGAGGAGGTTGGAGGCGATCACTATGCGCTGGATTTGGGAGGTGCCTTCGTAGATTTCGGTTATCTTGGCGTCGCGGAAGAAGCGCTCCACCGGGTACTCCTTGACGTAGCCGTAGCCGCCATGTATCTGTACCGCTGCCCACGCGCTCTTCATTGCTAGTTCGGAGGCGAACAGTTTCGCCATGCTTGCCTCCTTGCTGACGCGCTTGCCTGCATCGCGCATAGTTGCAGCCCGGTAGAGGAGGAGGCGGGCGGCGCTCAGCCCCGTCGCCATGTCCGCGAGCATGAACTGAATGGCCTGGTGGCCTGATATGGGGCCGCCGAACTGCTCGCGCTGTATGCTGTAGCTGGTGGCTTCCTCGAAGGCCCGTTGAGCGATGCCCACCGCCTGCGCCGCGATGCCGATGCGCCCCCCATCAAGCAGCGACATAGCTATCTTGAAGCCCTCCCCTTCCTCTCCCAGCAGGTTCTCGGCGGGTAGCTCCGCGTCCTCGAAGATTAGCTGGGTGGTCTCGGAGGCGCGGATGCCCATCTTCTGCTCCAGCTTCCCCACGCTGAGGCCGGGCATATCCCTGGGCGCGAGGAAGGCCGAGATGTTGCGCGAAGGCTTGTCCGAGTTGCCGGTGACCGCGAAGAGGATCGCCAGGTCGCACGACGCGCCGGACGTTATCCAGGTCTTGGTGCCGTTGATTACGTACACGTCACCCCTACGCACGGCGGTGGCGCGCATAGAGGCGGGGTCGGAGCCTGCGTGCGCCTCACTGAGGGCATACGCGCCCAGCATCTCCCCGGAGGCCAGCTTGGGGAGGTATCTCTGCTTCTGCTCATCGCTGCCGAAGTGGGTAAGCGCACCGCAGGCGAGGGAGTTGTGGACCGATACAACCGTGCCGATAGCGGGCACAACCCGGTTGATCTCCTCAAGCATGAGAATATAGGAGAGGGTGTCTGCGCCCACGCCGCCGAACTCTTCGGGCACGGTCATGCCCGCGAAGCCTAGCTCGGCCATTTTATTGAAGGCGGCGCGGGGGAATATGTGGCGCTCGTCCCACTCTTCGGCGTGCGGCTCAAGCTCGCGCATGGCGAAGTCGCGGGCAGTCTCCTTAATTAGCTGCTGTTCGGGGGATAGGTCCAGGTTCATTTGCTCTCCTGTATTCCAACCACAAAGTTCAGGCAGGTTTTTGTTGCTCACCGCAGGGGTGCGGAGATACGCTATTTGGGTATTCTGAAGAGAGAGTCGCTCAATGGAATGTTGGCTTCGATGTCTTCCCATTGGAAGACTTCGTTATGCTCGCCATCCTTTGCGACTTCATGCGAGCGGAATGGGAATAGCACCCCTGCTACCTCCCTGTAGTCGCCAAAGTCGGTGACGGTCTCGGCTGCGTCGCCGCCATGTATG
This sequence comes from Chloroflexia bacterium, assembly GCA_036399775.1. Lineage (GTDB taxonomy): Bacteria > Chloroflexota > Chloroflexia > QHBQ01 > JADMIH01 > JADMIH01. The sequence continues at coordinate 18,145 of DASWMJ010000055.1, forward strand.
GGGCGCACCGACCTGGTTCGGATGGTGAGCATAGTTTCCATGTCCAGGTAGTAGTATATTACATTGCCATCGTTTCGCGTGATTTTGAGGTTGTAGGTATCCCGGCCCCCGACCTTCTGAATGCCCACATACTCTATAGTGTGCCCCTTTTCGCGGTGGTTGACCAGTGGGCCGTCGAACTCGGCACCGCGTTGCAGGGCCTCCGAGGGCGCGCCGGTGACGTACTGCGGCTCGGCCATCCCCTTGAAAGGGTTGAACTCCCATGCGGCCTTTCCGTCCCACCCCTCTATGCCGCTCCTGCCTCCCACTGTGTACTGGATGAGCAGCAGATCGGGACGCTTGCGCTCGCCGGAGATATGCACCTCCGCGCCAGGCATCTTGACGGTGCCGCGCTGCCGTAGGGTCTTGATAGCCAGGATGCGTTCGAGGCCACCACGCGCTTCCAGGTGGCGGGCGATTAGCTGGTCGGCTGTGAGGTTGCTGTCCATATCGGTGCGCATAACTGATGCAAACGCATGTAAAATGAGCAGAAACCAAGTCCAATCTTGTCATTCTGAGCGCAGCGAAGAATCTCGTCCCTCGCGTAGATGCTTATTCAGAGTTCTCATGTCAAGAGCAGGCGCGAGGGACGAGATTCTTCGCTGCGCTCAGTACAGCACTAACAAAGAAATGTCTGCGTAGGGGCGACCCGGTGGGTCG
>DASWMJ010000056.1:0-9355 GCA_036399775.1 Chloroflexia bacterium
CTCGTGTTTGTACTCTAGCTGGACTGCTTCCACTACTCACCAATTGCTTGAGGGTTGTTCGCTGTTGTGTGGTTAGTTTGATGTCTGGGGCTGTTCTCATGCCTCCAGTATACTAGAATGTACTTTGTTGGTAGGGTACTGAGCGCAGCGAAGAATCTCGTCCCTCGCGCATAATCTTGCCTTTCCTTTACCCCGAACTAATACGCGAGGAGCAAGATCCTTCGCTGCACTCAGAATGACAGGTATGCAGGGTTGCCCAACCCCTATCATCCCGACTTTGCAATGGCCCTTGCTACTTCGTGAACAGGCTCTTTATAGCGTACAAATTCACCTGCCGGTTCATCTCCGCTATAGACTCGGTTAGTGGAATGCCTTTAGGGCAAACACGCACGCAGTTCTGGTCATTGCCGCAGTACGCTATGCCACCCTCACCCAGCAGGGCTTCTAGGCGCTCCTCGCGGTGCATCGCGCCCGTGGGGTGGCTGTTGTGGAGGCGGGCCTGGTTGATAGCCGCCGGGCCGATGAAGGGCGACTCCTCGTTGAAGTTAGGGCATGCCTCCATGCAGGCGGTGCAGGCCATACACGTCGAGAGTATGTATGACTTCTGGCGCACCCCCTCGTCCATCTTGGGGCCGGGGCCGAGGTCGTAGCTGCCGTCCACCGGCACCCAGGCGCGCACGGCCTTGAACGCCTGGAAGATGCGCGAGCGGTCCACTATGAGGTCGCGCACGACGGGGAAGGAAGTAAGGGGCTCGACCGTGATGGGCTGGGCCAGCTTGTCCACCAGCGCGGAGCACGCCTGGCGCACCTTGCCGTTGATGAGCATGGTGCAAGCCCCGCACACTTCTTCCAGGCAGTTGCTCTCCCAGACTACCGCGTCCGTTGGCTTGCCGTCTGCCGTGACGGGGTTGCGCTGGATAGCCATCAGGCACCCGATGATGTTCATCCCAGGTCGCCACTCTATATCGAACTCCTCCCACCGCTTGTTGGCGTCGGGTTGGCTCTTCGGCTTGTCCTGGCGTAGGATGCGCAGGCGTATCATCTTGCTGCCTGAAGTTGCGCCGTTGTTTGACATAATCTATCTCCGAATTCCTGTTCTGAGGGAAAACCGACCCGGTACCCATGTCATTCTGAGCGAAGCGAAGAATCTCGCTCCTCGCGTATTATGCTTAATGTAGAGTTCTAAGGGCAAGAAGGAATGCGAGGGACGAGATTCTTCACTTCGCTCAGAATGACATGGGTACTGGGGTTGCTGGTGGTTAGAGTCTGCTGCTTCGCGCAATTTGGTTGCTGTTGCCCTGGGCGCTTCGTCCTTGCTCGTTGACATTGTTCGCTCTATTGCTTCTTCCCGATGGTAGCTGGGGCAGTGCCTCCAACCTTCGCTCCGTCGGGCTTGCCATTGCCTGCGACCGTCGCCATATGGGGCGCGGTGGGCCTGGCCGGCGCTGCCGCCGTTCCTTCACCCTTCGCCACGTCATACCTGCGCGGGCGGGGCTTGATGTACTGGATGTCTACTTCCTCGTAGGTGATTTCGGGCGCGGCTGTGGGGCCTGCGAACTTCGCAATCGTCGTCTTGAGGAAGCGGGGGTCGTCTCGCTCCGGGAAGTCGGGCTTGTAGTGCGCGCCCCGGCTCTCGTCTCGCAGGAGCGCGCCCAGGGTTATCACGCGGGCCAGCGTCAGCATATTCCATAGCTGGCGGGTGAAGAGGAGCGCCTGGTTGGTCCAGCCCGATTGGTCGGGCACGTCTATGTCCTTGTAGCGGTCCATTAGCTCTTGCAGCTTTAAGTCTGTCTCTTGCAGCTTGTCGTTGTAGCGCACCACCGTCACGTTGTCGGTCATGACGCTGCCCATCTCAAGCCACATCGAGTACGGGTTGACCTTACCTTTCGCGCCCACCAGCTTCTTGTAGAGGTCGTTCTGGCGGGCAAGCTCGCGCTGGAAGGGGGATTCGCCCACCGCGTCCGCCGATTTCGCGCTGTTCTTCGCGTACTTGATAGCGGCGGGGCCTGCCAGGTAGAGGCCGCCGTGTATGCATGACAGGAGAGAGTTCGCGCCCAGGCGGTTCGCCCCGTGATACTGGTAGTCTACCTCGCCCGTAGCGAAGAGGCCCGGTATGTTGGTCATCTCGTTGAAGTCGGTCCAGAGGCCGCCCATGCTGTAATGCACCGCCGGGAAGATGCGCATAGGCACCTTTGTGGGGTCGTCGCCCACGAACTTGCGGTAGATGTCTATCACGCCGCCCAGCTTCACCTCAAGCATGTGCGGGTCGAGGTGAGAGATGTCCAGGTAAACCTGGTTCTGGCCGTCCACGCCTAGCTTCTGGCGCACGCACACGTCGAATATGGCGCGGGTGGCGATGTCGCGGGGTACGAGGTTGCCGTAGGCGGGATACATCTCTTCGAGGAAGTACCAGGGCTTGCCCTCCTTGTACGTCCAGACGCGCCCGCCCTCTCCCCTGATCGACTCCGACATGAGGCGCAGCTTGTCCTCGCCCGGTATGGCTGTGGGGTGGACCTGGATGAATTCGCCGTTGGCGTATCTTGCGCCCTGCTGGTAGACGGCGGCTGCCGCGCTGCCCGTGTTTATCATAGAATTGGTGGAGCGGCCAAATATCAGGCCGGGGCCGCCCGTCGCCAGGATTACCGCGTCACCCTTGAAGGCGCGTATCTCCATCGTATGCAGGTCCTGGGCGACGATGCCCCGGCAGATACCATCGTCGTCCAGCACGGAAGATAGGAACTCCCAGTTCTCGTACTTCCTGACCTTGCCCTCTACTTCCTGGCGGCGCACCTGCTCGTCCAGGGCGTATAAGAGTTGCTGGCCAGTGGTCGCGCCCGCGTAGGCCGTGCGGTGGTGGAGCGTGCCGCCGAAGCGCCGGAAGTCTAGATTGCCTTCGGGGGTGCGGTTGAACATCACGCCCATACGGTCCAGCAGGAAGACGATGCCCGGCCCGCGCTCGCACATATCCTTGACAGGCGTCTGGTTGGCGAGGAAATCGCCGCCGTAGATGGTGTCGTCGAAGTGGATTTCAGGGGAGTCGCCCTCACCCTTGGTGTTGACCGCCGCGTTGATGCCGCCCTGCGCGCACACCGAATGCGAGCGGCGCACGGGCACTATCGAGAAGAGGTCTACGTCGCCCCCCAATTCGGCTATCTTGATAGTGGCCGCGAGGCCTGCCAACCCGCCCCCAACGACGATTACTCTAGGTGATGCCATTGCTACTCCTCACCTGCCGAAGAGAGATAAGAACGTGGGATTCCACTCACCCACTTTGACGCTTACCTGGCCGCGAGTATACTTTGCCAGCGTCCCTATCAATTGCTCCTGTAGGGTCGGCGACAACTTGTACCAGGCGTCTTTATATGCGGTTAGAGTAATGACCGGATCGCCCGACTCCGGTATCTTTACATCCTTGTCCCTGAACTCGAAGTCAGTAGAGGTGGCACGCCTGAAGTCGTCCATGATTCTATATATGATTGTCAGGGAATCATTGCGCTTCCTATCTCTCTCCTGCCAGGGTTCTTTATCCAATTTAACTCTTGGGGCGACGAAGAAGGTACGCGCCAGCTTGGTCTCTTCCTCGCGTCTCCGCTTTTCCTCCAGCCTCCTGGCTCGCTCGCTTTGACTGATAGGATTGCTCTCTTCAAGCGGGAAGCCATACTTCGATTTCATATCTTCCTCCCTGGTGCCGGGTGGGGTCGCTGCAATTATTATGGGATGCTCGCCCAGCCGTCAATTTTGACGTAAGCCTTCGCCCTGGTGAGGGTCGCGAGCGTCCTCAGCAACTGGTCTTGTTGTTCGGTATCTAGTTGGGACCAGGCGTCTTTATATAGCGCTACAGTCAGAATTGGAGCGCTACCTGACTCAAGGTACTCAGATTCCATGTCATTTTCACCTTCCCACTTTACGGTAATCTCATGAAAAGAGACTTCCACGTTGTTATCTTGTTTGAAACCGGTAACGATCTCATCTACCAGCGACACTATTTCATCTCGTCGCTGTCTCTTCGTTTTCCCTGGCTTCGTATCTCCCGTGAACGCATCTTCTATATGGGTGAAGAGCTTGCTAAGTTTTCTCCGCTCCTGCGCGGACATCTCTTCTTTCTCTATGCGCTCTTCCAATTTCTCCAGCGACGTTTCGTGTATCAGCCTGGTGAATAGGAGGATCAACCTGCTTCGCTCCTCCGCAGCCAGTCTATCTTCTTCCGCCTTCTTCTCTGCGGCGCGCTGGCGGCGTTCTATTTCGCTAATGGATCCAAGTCTTGGTCCCATCTTTTGCTCCTTCTACGTGATGCGTGAAACGTAAAACGTATTGCGTAGTTCGTATTGCGTAAGCTACGCTAGCACTCAGCACTCAGCACTCAGCACTCAGCACTCGGTACTCAGCACTCGGTACTCGGTACTCGGTACTACCAGGTTATTCCTCCGGCTGCGCTTACGAAGGCGAGAGCTATGGCTATGCCTACGGCGCTGACGGCAAGGGATATGGCGGTGGTGACGACTTGCGAGATGCGCTGTGAGCGTTGGCCTATGGTTATGCCCCAGGTTATCAGGAACGTCCAGATGCCGTTGCCCAGGTGGAATGCGGCGGCGATTATGCCGATGATGTAGAAGATGAAGACCGGCCCATACGACATGGTGGCCGCCACCGTACCCGTCTCGGCGTGGCTGCTCCAGAAGGCGTCAATGCGGAACTGCCAGATGTGGTAGAGTATAAATAGGAGCACTATCACGCCCGTAGCGCGTTGCCACATGAAGAGGTTGTTGCGCGAGTAATTGTAGGACATCGTGTTGTTGCGCGCATAGGAGGCTATGAAGATACCGTACACGGCATGGTAGAGGAGTGGCAGGAAGATGAGAAATATCTCCATCAACTCTATGTAGCGTATGCCGCGCGCTGCCGTAGCCATCTCGTTGTACGCTGCGGCCCCATAGAAAATAGCCCCGTTCTCATAGAAGTGGAACAGTAGGAAGCCGCCGATGGGTACTATGCCCGTCAGGGAGTGCAGGCGGCGCAGGAGAAAGTGGTTGCGTTGAAACCAGTTGGGTTTAGCAGCGGGACCGGCTGCGGGTGTCGGCTTCGGCGGGGGTGCCGTTACAGATGCCAATGGGTGCGCCCTCCTTCTCGACTCCATCGTATGAGCTAGAGGTTTTTTACTCGCCACTCCAATTGTACCGCAAAGGTGCGTCTTTGAGAAGTGATACTTATGGCTGCCTGCCTGCCTCGCTGAGGTACTGCCTGGCCTGGGCCGCAAGGCTCGTGTCGGGGGCAAGCTCTATCACCTTGCGCCATGCGGCGGCGGCATCGTCCATGCGTGGCGGATCTAATTTGCTCAGCGAGAGGCCCAGCAAGAGTTGAATCTCCGGGCTGGTGGGTTGTATGGCGGCGGCGTCTTGCAACGTAGCCACCGCCTGCGGGAACTTCTGCTGGTAGATGTATGCGCCCGCCAGCTTCGTCAGCACGCCTACGTTGTGCGGGTCGAGCTTGACCGCGCGCTCGTAATTGACCTGGGCCTGTGGATACTGCCCGGCCTCGTAGTAGAGCGAGGCCAGGTCGAGGTTGCATTGCAGGTTGTTAGGGTCTGAGGCCACGCACGATTGTAGCTCGGCCAGGCGCGCCACGTCCTTGTCCGGCTCGACGGTGGGGTCCACCGCGAGAGGGGCTGCCGAGGAGCGCACGGGCATACCCCTGCCGGTGACGTTGTCGTACACTTGCAAGAGGATCATCACGAGGAAGACCCACAGCATCGTGAAAACGACAATGCGCTTGCCCAGGGGACTCATGGGGGAAGCGCTCCGCCTTTCGTGGACTGGATAGTGCGGGCGGCGCGCTCGCTGGCCTCGGTTATGAGGTTGTTGAGGCGCGCTATCTCGTGGGCTACTTCGTCGTTGATGGCGCGCAGGTCTTCCATTTCGGAGGCTTCCGCGCTAACAGGGCGTGTCTCACCCGCCTGGCCCCCCGGCAGATCGTCCAGCCTGGCGGAAAGCTCTTTACGTCGCTCCTCAAGTGTTGCCAACTGAGAGCGCGCTTCGGCTACGCGCTTGGTCAGCACCAGCGCCTCAAGCTCCAGGTTGGCTTTGTCCAGGATCATACCCAGGTGCTCGCCCGTGCGAACTACCTCATCCAGCTTAGATTGCACGTCGGTCATGAGGGAGAGCGCGTTGCCCACGTCCCCCTCCCGGTAGACCACGAAATCCACAACACGCGCCAACTGCATGCGATACTGGTTCTCCAACTCCGCCAACTGCGCCTGCTTGCTCTGCACGTCGGCCAGCAACAGTCGAAGCAGCCCGATTCTCTTCTCTAGCTCCGGCATAGACTACCCTCATGCGTGATGCATATTGCGTAGTACGTATTGCGTAATCCCTAAATAACCTCAGCGTCTCTGCGCCTCTGTGGTTCTATTCATATTATCTTAGTGTTCTTTGTACCTTCGTGGTTCAACAAATACGCAATACGCAATACGCAATACGCAATACGTCAGAATACCAGGTTCAATAAGAGATACGCCACGAAGGAGATAGCGGCGCAGACAGGTATGGTGAATATCCAGGCGCGCACCATGTTGAATGCCACTCCCCAGCGCACCCCCGACAGGCGGCGGGCCGCGCCTACTCCCAGTATGCACGATGATATGACGTGGGTGGTGCTCAGCGGGAAGCCGAACCGGGAGGCGGACTCGATTATGGTGGCGGCGGTGGTCTCGGCGGCGAAGCCGTGTATCGGCTCAAGGTGGACCAGCCTCTGCCCCATCGTGCGTATGATGCGCCACCCTCCCGCCGCCGTGCCCAGGGCCATTGCTGAAGCCGCCAGCAGGATGATCTCCCAGGGGATGTCAGGCGTAGCGCCCTTCGGGGCCGTGATGACGCCTGCCGAGAAGAGCGCCAGCGTCATCACGCCCATCGTCTTCTGCGCGTCGTTAGAGCCGTGACTGAAAGCCATGAAAGCCGCGGACGCTAACTGCAATCGCCGGAACAGCCCGCCGACCCTCCTGGGTGAAGCGTTTGCGAAGAGAAAAAAGAGGAGCTTCATCAGCAGCACCGAAAGCACGAACCCAACGATGGGCGACAGTATAAGCGGAAGCACCACCTTGTTCACCAGGCCCCACCACACCACTTTCTCCATACCCAGCGCGGCCAACCCAGACCCCACTACCCCGCCGATGAGCGCGTGACTCGATGAAGACGGGATACCGAAGTACCACGTCAGGAGGTTCCACGCAATCGCGCCCACCAGCGCCGCCATGATAAGCACCTGCGACGCGCCGAAATCGAGCGCCTTCACAGCCTCCGCATCTACCAGCCCGCTCGTGATGGTCTTGGCGACGGCCTGGCCGGTGAGCGCGCCTACGAAGTTGAGCACCGCCGCCATCATGATAGCCGTGCTCGCGCTCAACACTCGCGTGGCTATTACGGTGGCGATGGCGTTGGCGGTATCGTGGAAGCCGTTGATGAAGTCGAAGCTGATCGCCAGCGCGATCACCAGCCCCAGCACTGCCCAGCCGCCAAATCCGAGATCAGGCATGCTTGAGTACGAGACCTCGCAGTACGTCGGCTATGTCCTCGGCTTTGTCAGTCGCCTCTTCCATCTCTGCATAGATGTCGCGCCACTTGATTATATCGAGTACGTCGTGCGAATTGGAGAATAGCTCCATGAGGCCGGAGCGCAAAAGGTCGTCCGCCTTATTTTCGAGGCTGTGAATCTCTATTATAGAGGGGTGTATCTGGCCCAACTCCCCCCGCTTCCGCAGGTGGGGCACCGCTTTAGCTATCTCCTGCGCGCAACCCACTATGCAGTCGGCCAACTGCTGAGCGATGGGCGTGACCGAAGTGATCTTGTACGTATCCATCAAATCTGCGGTGGAATGTACCAGGTCGGTCACGTCGTCGAGCGCGCTGTAGAGGCTGATGATGTCTTCGCGGTCGAGCGGAGTAACAAAGGTCTTGTTCAGCGCCTCGTAAATGAGGTGGCCGATGTCGTCGCCAGCGTGCTCGAAATCGTGCAAGCGAGCTACGGCGTCCTTGGGGTTGCTATAATCGTAGCAAAGCTCCTTCAGCGCCAGCGCCGCCTGGAGCATGTTATCCGCGGCGTCCTCGAACCACTGGAAGAAGTTGTCGTCTTCCTTCTTGAAGAAATCAAAGAGAGCCATGTTGAGCGAACCCTTTTTGATTTGGAATTTCGGATTTCGAATTGCGAATTTGTTAGGGGTCTTCTAAATTCGCAATTCGAAATTCCAAATCTAGCTGTGTTTTGCCAGCACCTCGCGCTGGGCGTACATGCGGGCGTAGTATTCAGCGAATTCGCCCGACTTTATCTTTTGCCACCACCAGGGATTGTCCCGGTACCACTCCACAGTCTCGCGCAGCCCGTCCTCGAAGCTATGCTGCGGCTCCCAGCCGAGGCCGCGCAGTTTGGCGGTGTCTATCGAGTAGCGGCGGTCGTGGCCGGGGCGGTCCTGTACATAGTGTATGAGGGAGCGCGGCTTACCCAGCAGGTCCAGCAGCGCGTATATCACCTCTATGTTCTCGCGCTCGTTGCCCCCGCCCACATTGTATATCTCGCCCGGCTGCCCCTTGTGGAGCACGGTCTCTATACCCCGGCAGTGGTCGAGCACGTGCATCCAATCGCGCACGTTCTTGCCGTCGCCGTACATGGGCAGCGTCTTGTCTTCAAGTGCGTTGGTGATGAAGAGCGGCAGGAGTTTTTCGGGGTACTGGTAAGGTCCGTAGGTGTTGGAGCCGCGAGTGACCATCACGGGCGTGCCATGTGTGACGAAGTACGCCTTACACATCAGGTCGCCGCTTGCCTTGGCTGCCGAATAGGGCGAGCGCGGTTCCAGCCTGTCCTCTTCGGTTGACGAGCCTTCCAGCACCGCGCCATACACTTCATCGGTGGACACATGCAACATCCGTTCCACACCGAACTTGCGGGTCGCCTCAAGCAGCGCGTACACCCCGAACACGTTAGTCTGGATGAAGCTGCCCGGCGCTTCGATTGACCTGTCCACGTGCGTCTCGGCGGCGAAGTTGACGATGGCGTCTATACTGTAATCCTGTACGGTCGCCTCCACTTTCGCCGCGTCCGCTATATCACCCTCGACCATGTTGAAGCGCGGGTCGCCCCGCATGTCCAGCAGGTTGTCGGGGTTGCCGGCGTAGGTCATCTTGTCGAAGACGAAGATGTGGTAGTCAGAATGCTCACGAAGCATCATCCGCACGAAATTGCTGCCGATAAACCCGGCACCGCCTGTCACCATTATGTTACGCAACGTCTTGTCCCCCTTTTCTGTTAGTTATGAGTTTTGAATTATGAGTTTTGAGTTATCTTGCAGCAACTCAAAACTCATAAGTCAAAA
>DASWMJ010000057.1:0-61150 GCA_036399775.1 Chloroflexia bacterium
CGGTGGGTCGCCCGGCCTGAGGGAGCACCCAAGCACGATATGTCAACCCCGCCAGGGCGACCCACCGGGTCGCCCCTACCCTCTTGAATGTTTACGTTCAATAAAAAGGTGGCGAAATGGACAGTTTGATAATACAATATAACTGCCTCAGGAATCTTTGCGTCCTCCTGCACATTCGCGGTGAATGGATCCTTCCTAAAGTAAAATGCTGTGACCCCGTAGGGAGGTACTTATGAGACCCATGCTTCTGATGCGCGCCGCGTGCGTGGCAATCTTGCTTGCCTCTACCGCCACCCGTATAGCCCCTTCTCTCGCGCAAACTCCCCAGCCCAACTGTATGCAGTTCCAGCAGACGAGCAGGCAGGTCTGCGGCAGGTTCCTCGAATACTGGCAGGGGAACGGTGGCCTGGCACAACAGGGTCTCCCCATCTCGCCTGAGATGCAGGAGAAGAGTGATACCGACGGCAAGACTTACACTGTGCAATACTTCGAGCGTGCGGTGTTCGAGGCCCACCCGGAGAACCGGCAGCCCTACGATGTCCTCCTGACCCTCCTCGGCGCGTTCGAGTACCGGCGCAAATACCCCGGTGCGGCAGGCGCTCCCAACCAACGCCCTAATACCACACCCGGCTCCATACTATTCCAGCAAACCGGCAAGCGCGTGGGTGGCAGGTTCTTGCAATACTGGCAGCAAAACGGCGGCCTGGCACAGCAAGGCTACCCGATCTCCAACGAGTTCCAGGAGCGTTCCGACACCGACGGCAAGACTTACACCGTCCAGTACTTCGAGCGTGCCGTATTTGAGCTACACACCGAGAATCAGCAGCCTAACGACGTATTGCTGAGCCTGCTAGGCAGGTTCCGCTACACCCAAAAGTATAGCGCAGCCGCCACTCCGAATCCCACTGCCCAACCGGGGCAGCTAAGTGCCGGACAAGGGCGCTGGCTCACCAAAGCCGCAATCCCTACGCCGCGCAGCGAAGTGGCAGTGGCCGAAGTGAACGGCAAGATATACGTGCTGGGTGGCTTCAGCACGCAGGGGCAGGCGATACACGAAGAGTATGACCCGGCTACCGATAAATGGCGCAGCCGGGCTGCTCTCCCCAGACCTCTCAACCATGCGGGCGCGGTGGGCCTGAACGGTAAGCTGTACATGGTGGGCGGGTATGCCGATAATGGCCGCGCCGTAGCCGACACATACGAGTACGACCCTGCCACCGACAAATGGCGGCCTCTTGCCTCGATGCCCACCCCTCGCGGCGCGCTGGGCGTGGCCGTGCTGGGCGGCAAAATATACGCAATAGGCGGCCGCGACAACGCCGACGTAGGGGCTAACGAAGTATACGACCCGGCGACAGACGCCTGGGCGCAGTTGTCTCCCCTGCCTACCCCGCGCGACCACCTAGGCGTGGCTGCCCTTGACGGCAAGATATACGTGGTGGGCGGGCGTTTCGACACCTTCGCCCGCAACACCGGCATCAACGAAATGTTCGACCCGGCCACAGGCAGGTGGCAGGCCCGCGCCTCCATGCCCACCCCACGCAGTGGCGTAGCCGCCGTCGTGCTGGCGGGCCATATGCTGGTCTTTGGCGGGGAGGGCAACGAGGGCACTTTTGAGGAGAACGAAGCCTACAACCCCGCCACCGATAGCTGGGTACCCCTCGCTCCCATGCCTACGGCCCGGCATGGCATCGGCGCTGCTGTGGTAGATAACGTGGTCTACATCCCCAGTGGCGGCCCCACCCCAGGCGGCAGCCAGATCGAGACGCACGAAGCCTTCACGCTGAACGCCCCGTGATTATTGCTTGACACTGACCTTGCCGATGAGCTATAATTTAGCCTGCGCGGGCGGTTAGCTCAGTCGGCTAGAGCGCTACGTTGACATCGTAGAGGCCATTGGTTCGAGTCCAATACCGCCCACCTCTCAATTAAGTGCAAATAAGCCCCGATGTTCTGACGTCGGGGCTGATGTTTTGCTCGTTTTACAGCAGTTTGACAGCACAACTCAATAGTGAGGCTTGGACCTGCTTATTTATCCAGCTTGAACCGCACAGGTTCCCCGCCAAACAAGGGGTCGTAGATATAGACAAGGCCCGTCGCGTCTGTGGGCACCTCAAATGCAAGTTCGCCCCTGCTCTTGTCGCCCGCCGCTATGGTGCCGTCCGGGATGTCTGCGGTATCCACGCCTATTGCGATTGTATATCTCTGGCCCGTATCGTCTACGACTTTCGCGCTCAGCAGACTTGAAACGCTGTGCTCTTTATTGTCTATGTTCTCAAAAGTGAGGTTGACTATGACGTATTCATATCCCTCTTTAGGCTTGAACACGTTACCTCCCTGACTGCGCCGAACTTCATTCAGGGTGATCCGGAGGCCCGCCGTATCGGCACTAGAACCGACAGGATTTGCGGAGGAGGCAGGCAATTTCTCTATTGCTTCCGACGTGGCTGCACCCGCTGTACCGGAGGCAGGGATCGAGGTGGCTAGCGCGTCAATAGCAGACCTGGCAGCAAGCCCGGTGAAGACGAACACCAGCACACAAGAGACAACACACAATCCGAGAATGCCCAGGATAATCAACACCCAGGGTGGGCCTTTTTTCTGTTGGACTATTACCGTAGGCGGTTGCTGTGGGTAGGGCTGTTGTGGATAGGGTTGTTGTGGGTAAGGTTGCTGGTACTGGGGCGGTGGATATTGCCCCTGTGGCTGTTGCCCTTGTGGATATTGCCCCTGTGGATATTGCCCCTGTGGCTGTTGCCCTTGTGGATATTGCCCCTGTGGCTGCTCCGGCTGTTGTGGGAATTGAGGTGGTTGCTGTGTTGGTGGTTGGTCCGACATTTTCGCGCCCTCCTAAGTTATGCTGACCATAAGCTCGCTCCCCTAGAGTCACTGGCTCCTCTGCATCTACAGAAACTCCTATATCATACAACGTTATTCGCCGCTATCAATTCGACGTCAGCTATTATAGCACATCAATATGAACTAGCAGCCGTTTAATCCGAATTATGGCTTCTGACGCACATAACTCCAGACTCCTGTTCCATCCAGCCTTCACTTAAGAGTTATCCACGCGCCATAGCCAATAGCTCTATGCTATAATGTTCGCATATGCGAGTTGCATGTAGGCAGAACCCTCTCTATCTATGAGAAAGCCAACCGGCCCGCTCAAGGGCACCACCCCATTACCCCCTCTTGGCGGGGCAAACTCTTTTGCCCGCCTCTCGATGTTGTTCGACATCGTGCGCTCCCTCAACTCCATCATAGACCTGGAGACCCTGCTCAACCAGATAGTAGCCTCCGCAGCCGAGATGCTTGAGGCGCGCGGGGGCGCTCTCCTGCTGGTGGACGAAGAGAGTGGCGAATTGCAATTCAAGGTCACGTCGGGCATGGCCGCGTCTCAGCTCAGGAGCGCGTCACTCCCGGTGGACGACCGAAGCCTTGAGGGTAGCATTGCTCTCATGGGTACGGCGTGCATCGAGAACGACGTGCAGCAGCGCCCCTACCTCTTCGGCCTCGCCACCAGGCAGGGCGAGTACAGGGTAAAGGCGGTGGCAGGCGTGCCCCTCCAGGTCAACGATAACGTGATGGGTGTGCTCGAAGTGCTCGACAAAGTAGCGGGCGCGGACTTCACGGGCGACGACGTAAAGCTGCTTGGCGCGCTCTCCGACGCGGCAGTTATCGCTATCGAGAACGTGCGCCTGTATGAAGCGGAGCACCGCCACGCCCAGCGTCTCGCCCAGGCTTACGAGGAGCTACATAACACCTACCAGGCTACCCTGCACGCGCTGACCGGCATGCTCGATACGCGAGACGTAGCCACGCACGGCCACAGCATCCGCGTGGTCGCCTACACTCTCAGGCTCGCGAATGAGATGGGAATAACCGACCCTGCCTACCTGCGCACCATAGAGCAGGGTGCGCTGCTGCACGACGTAGGGAAGATAGGCGTGGCCGACGGCATCTTGAGGAAGACCGGCCCTCTCGACGAGGAAGACTGGACCGAAATGCGCGCCCACCCTGAGCTTGGCTACAAAATGCTCAAGGATATAGATTTCCTGCGCCAGTCCCTCCCGATCGTGCGCCACCACCACGAGCACTGGGACGGCACCGGCTACCCCGAAGGTCTCAAAGGGGAGCAGATACCCCTCGAAGCGCGCATCTTCTCGGTGGTGGATGCCTTCGACGCCATCACCTCCGACCGCCCCTACAGCAAAGCGCGCACCTACGAACAGGTGGTTGACATACTCCTGAAAGAGAGTGGCAAGACCTTCGACCCGGCAGTGGTCCAGGCATTCATCTCAATACCGAAGGAAGAGTGGCAGCGCATCCGCGACAGCGTCTTGCCTATCTGATTCCAGGGATCAGGGGTTAGGGACCAGGGGTCAGAAGCTATTTTCATACTCTGTGGTGTCTCAAAGGATCATGCTTGCTCGCAACCATAATCCGATAACAAAGCCTGGAGCTAAGCAGCCCCAGGCTTTTCATATCCACCTGAACCCCGGCCCCTTAAACAGAAATCCCAAACAATCCGTGAGGACCGTCTGGGCTTCTGTGTCTCCTACGTTTCAAGCGAACCTGCAACGTCGAAGTGACATCAGTATAGAGGAAGAAGCTACGCGCGTCAATAGCTCAATCCAGCAGTTTTGCACATCCCACCTCGTCAAGGAAGGATGCTACCAACCCCTTCGCTAAGCTACAATTTTACTCCCACAGTGAATGCAACGTCAGGTAGGATGTTGAGGTTAGCCAAGCCGCCTCCCCCTGTCATTCTGAGCGCAGCGAAGAATCTCGTCCCTCGCGCATCCTCTTGACTTTGCGTTGCCCCAACCTAATACGCGAGGAGCGAGATTCTTCGCTGCGCTCAGAATGACAAGAATAGTGGGGCGGTGTTCCCAGACAGCCCGACTTTGCAACACCTTTGTTTCCACTTCTGCTTACATGACAAAGCATACATACGCATGATATAGTACAGCGTTACCCTACACGGCAAGTGGCCTCAAGGGTGACGTGTGAATAACTTAGCATTCAGCACTCAGCACTCGCTACTAGGTACTCGGTACTGACAAGGAGGGCACGATGGGGCGGAATGGGCGGAAACATGGTATGCAGACGCGGATGATACACGCGGCGCGGGAGGCTAACGACACGATGGCCGTATCTCCTCCGATCTACCAGACGAGCACTTACAGGCTGCGCACGCCTGAAGAGGGGGCCGACCTCGCGGCCCAGGTCGCGCCCGCTACCTTCTATACGCGCTACGGCTCTCCCAACAACAAGCAAGTAGAGGTCATGCTCGCGGACCTGGAGGGTGCGGAGGCGGCGCTGGCTGTGGGTTCGGGCGCCGCGGCTGTAGCCGTTGCCATCCTGTCGAACGTCAAATCGGGCGACCATGTAGTAGCCCAGAAGACGCACTACACCGCCACCATGTCGCTGCTCATGCACACCTTCCCCCTCTATGGCATCGAAGCCACGCTGGTGGACCAGCGCGACACCGACGCCTTTGCCCAGGCTATCCGCCCCAACACGCGGCTGCTCTACACCGAGTCTCCCACCAACCCTACCCTCGACCTGACCGACTTGCAGGCCACCGCCGAGATAGCCCGCGCCTCCGGCGTCACCACCATCACCGACAACACCTTTGCCTCCGCCTACAACCAGCGCCCCATTGACCTGGGGTACGACCTTGTAGTACACAGCGCCACCAAGTACCTCAACGGCCACGCCGACGTGACCGCGGGCGCTATCATGGGTTCCCGTGAGCGGATCGAGCGTGCCTGGGAATATATGCGCGTACACGGCCCTATGCTCCACCCGTTCGAGGCGTGGCTGCTGCGGCGCGGCCTACAGACCTACGGCCTGCGCATGGCCGCTCACAACCGAAACGCTAAGGAGGTAGCTGCTTTCCTGGAAAGCCACCCTGCCGTCGAGCGTGTCTACTACCCCGGCCTCCCTTCGCACCCGCAGCATGAATTGGCGAAGCGGCAGATGGTGGGCGGCTTCGGCGGCATGGTGACGTTCGAGGTGAAGGGCGGCTACAACGCCGCTTACAGGGCGATTGGCCGCACCGAGGTCTGCCTGCTGGCCGTCAGCCTGGGGGGCGTCGAGACCCTCATCACCCACCCCGCCTCCATGATCCACACCCGCCAGACAGACGAAGAGCGCACCAGCGCGGGCATCTCGCCCGGCCTCATTAGGCTTTCAGTAGGCGTAGAGGACGTGGGCGACCTGATAGAAGACCTCGACAGGGCATTGAGGTAATTACCACTCCTCTGAAAATAGGGATCAGGGGTCAGGGGTCAGGGGTCAGGGATCAGATGCACCGTTATTATCATTTTCTGTGGTGGCGCAAAGGGGCATGTTTATTCGGTAGGCTACAATAGCATATGAAAATAGCATCAGGCTCTGATCCCTGATCCCTGATCCCTGATCCCTGATCCCTGATCCCTGATCCCTGATCCCTGATCCCTGATCCCTATTTCAGAGCTTTTTCCAGCTTACTTCTAATCTCGTCTACGAATAGCTGCTGCCACTGCCTGCGGTGCTCTATGCGGAACTCGCGGATAAACTCGCTGTAGCGCGCCAGCGTGGCCTCGCTCATCTCGCCCGCAGGCAACCGCGCGTCCGGCAGATCGGAGTGCTCGGCAATGAAAGCCTGCCGGGCTGAGCTATCGGCGTTGTAAACGGCGGCGGGCTTCTCCACGTAGCAGCCAATCTCCTCCCAGTTCTCATCGAAGAAGACGATCACGGGTATGGACCTGTACTTGCCCTCCTTGCGCCACATATCGGCGAGGTCGGAGTTCTCATCTCGGCAGAAGACGCGCACCTCCCACTCCCGCGCCTCTTCCGCCATGCGAGCAAAAGCGGGAAGGTAGCGCACAACGTCCCCGCACCAGTCCTCCGCCAGCACGAGCGCCTTCAGCCCGCGTCCCATACCGCGCAAGAACGCGGCGTCGTCAGGCTTGAGTTGGAAGCTGTCGTAATTCTCCTCGAAAATCTCTCTGTTCTTGCTCATCTGCCCCACGAATTGGGCTATGGTCATTCCCTCGTAGAACCTCTCTGGCGTAATCCCAACAAGCGTATCCATGCGGCCATGCCTCTCTTTCTAAATGCTCTTCTCTATATTTCCCGCCCTATGCTGGCGACTTGGTTCTCCATACTCCCCCAAAATATACCAAGAAGCATACCACCCTGAATGTTTACTGTAGGGTGGACTTGCGCGTCTTCAACATGAGATATCCCGAATTTTATATTCGTGCCTGCCTCATGCACACAAGAACTCGTACTCCCCACCCCACCCGCTCCTCGCACGCAGGGATAGACGTTCAACCAAATGAAAAAAGCAGAAACAGCGCGGCTGCGCCGCCCTGTTTCTGCTTTTTTCATTTGGTTGAACTTAGGATATTACGCTTGGCTAAGCGTAATATCCTAAGTTCGGGATATCTCATGTTGAAGTTCCCTATTACGCAGTTGGTTTAGTCGGGTTCTCAAGCCCCGTATTTGGATAGACAGTGCCCTCATTCGCAACCAGGTCGAAGGTTGCCTCCACTTGGTGCTCCTCCCCGGCATTTCGGAGCAGGACCGCCGCCGTAATCTTCTCCTCGTCCCAGCCATCGGGGTAAAAGGTAGAGATTTTGAGGTGAGCGAATGTGGCGTCTCCCTTATTGCGCGTCCACTGCTTGTAAGGGCTGCGGTCCGGGGGGCTGGCAGGATTTTTAGGGCCTACCGGGCGGGCATTCGCCTGGCCCAACTTTTTCTTGCTGTGAAAGCCTTTAGGTGGCGTTGTGTCTTCTCCCAGCATTACGTGGTCCTTTATACCTTCCCAGTCGCCTTCTGCTGTTTTGACGCTCTCCAATATCCTCTTCCATACGGTTAGGGACGTTTTCTTGCTGTTTTTCTTGTACTTGCTCACCGCTGTGATGCTTGCCGGCTTAGGCGGGTCTTCAAGGCGGGCTGCCGCATCATTTGCTACATGACGCTGGACAAGCACAGCAGGTCCACCCCTGGCACGCTGCACGCTGGCCGTGTGTACTGTATCAGAGGCGGGAGTGTCGCTCTGCTCGGCCAGACGCTGTAGAAATCGCCGGGTAGCGCGGTTGCCATGCGTCTGTTGCATGCGCTGGACGGCAGCCGCACGCACCTCTCTATTGCCTTGCCCTCCGATATTCGGGTGGCTCAGTAGCTGGGGGAGGGCACCGGCAGGGTAGGCGACATCAGCCTCACTCGCGCTGCCTGTCGCTTCCTGGTGGACGGTGCGTGTATGCCGGCCTGGGTCGTCGGTCTGGTGGGGTTTGGGTGCCTGGTTTGCCAACTGAACGCTACCTCCCGAAACAGAATCAAGCGGTTGCTAAGGACACTGCTGGGATGCGGTAGGGACCGGCAATGAAAGGAGGGATAGTTGCCGTTCACAGCGATGCTCGAATCAATTATAGCACCCATCTTCCAAGATGCATAGCCTCAACTTCGCCTGTTTAGGCTGCACAGGCAAGAGGCACGCCTTTGACACAGCTCTGGATCAGCCGCCAGGTGTACTTGTTCGCAGGTTAGAGATGGTGTAAATTAGGATGGGTAGGCGCAATTGCGCCTACCTCCAGTGAAGAGTAAACATGTGCTTGTAGGCATCATAGCACATGAAAGTATCCCTGGTCCCTGACCCTAAACGAGGTATGTAAAGTATGCCGGGTAGCGAGACGCCGCTTACCAGTATCAGCGCGGGGGAGGCGCTCGAAAACATCCTCTCGCACTTCTCCCCTTTGGAGCCGGTGCCTTTGCCTTTCATGGAGGCGCTGGGATTGGTGCTTGCGGAGGATGTCTATAGCGACATAGATATTCCTCCCTTCGATAACTCTTCTATGGACGGCTACGCGGTGCGCGCAGAGGACGTAATGGGTGCGGGTAGTGATGCGCCCGCCAGGTTGCGCGTTGCCGGTTATTTGCCTGCTGGGGCGGCACCGAGGCCGGGCGACTACGTGCAGGCTGGGACCGCATTTCGCATCATGACGGGTGCGCCCATACCGCAGGGGGCCGACGCGGTAATTCCGTTCGAGGAGACCAGCGAGGGCCGGGGGCTGCGTAAATCGGACTTACAGCCACGAGATGCGCGGGCAGAGCCGGTGGCTGTGGGGAGCGAAGTGCTGGTTTACAAGGCCGTTCGGAGTGGGGATTACGTGCGGAACGTCGGGGAGGACTTGCGCCGGGGTGACGTAGCGTTGCGTGCGGGGGCGACTATCAGGGCAGCCGAGATAGGGGTGATGGCGGCAGTGGGCAAGAGCACGGTGCTTGTGCACCCCAGGCCCAGGGTGGCGATCCTGGCTTCGGGTGATGAGCTAGTGGATGTGGGCCAGGTGCCGGGGCCGGGGCAGATACGCAACTCGAACAACTATGCAGTGGCGGCGCAGGTCATGTCATGGGGCGCGCAGGCGTTCAACCTGGGGGTGGCGCGAGACGACCGCGAGCACCTGCTGGCGAAGGTCAACGAAGCCCTCAGTTTGCGGCCCGACCTGCTCATAACATCGGCGGGCGTCTCGGTGGGGGACTACGACATAGTGAAGGACGTGCTGATGTCGCTGGGCAGCATCTCCATGTGGAGGGTGAGGGTGAAGCCGGGGAAGCCCCTGGCCTTCGGGCGGCTGGGAGAGGCGGGGGTGCCGTTCCTGGGCCTGCCGGGCAACCCGGTATCGAGCATGGTGAGCATGGAGCTATTCGGCAGGCCTGCCATCATGAAGATGCTGGGCAAAAAGCGATTGCACAGGCCGGTGATAATGGTACGCGCCCTTGAGCCTGTGCCCGGCGCGCCAGGACGCGAGAATTACGTGCGGGCTATCGTATCACGCGAGGGAGATGAATACGTGGCCCGCAGCACGGGCAAGCAGGAGTCGAATATCCTGACCTCTATGGCCCGCGCTAACGCCCTGCTGGTAGTGGATGAGCAGACACGCATGGTAGAGGCAGGAGAGTTGGTCAGGGCGCTGATGCTCGACTGGCCGGAAGAGGTATTCTAAGCGCATGGACGCGTTGGGGTGGCGCTATGCAAGAGACATTATGCAAGTGCTGCGGCACGCAGTCCGCAGTACCGCCCGAAGCTTTGGAAGTGTGGGAAAGAGTTCCCAGCCAAATAGAGATAACGGAGGAGATGCGGCAGAGGCTTCCTGAGGAGGTGATAAGGATGTTGCAGGAGCAGCCGCCTGCGGCAGAATTCCCGCCGCTAAGGGTGGGGTTCTGCAATATGTGTGGGCACGCCGGGTGTGATGGAATAGCGCCATGCAAGGTGCCTTTGGAGCATTGGGATCGCCTCCGCCAGCATGAAACTGCGGATAAAGCCCGGGCGGAGGCTCATGATTTAGCAGAGAGATGGTCGCGAGGCGAGCCAGGCGACACAGGAGCGGGCGTGCAAAGCCCAACCGAGTGGGCGCAGGTGACGGACGGCTACTGGCGAAAAGAAATCGAGACGGATATCGGCAGGATGGTAGCAGAGGTAATAAAGAGCCGCCATATGCCGGGCTACGTAGCGCGGGTGTACCCCGTGGAGCAACCGAAGCCCCTGACGGTGGGCAACGTGACGGTATCAACCGGACCGGGAGAGACTTTCCTTTACGAGTTCGAATCGGTTGAGGAAGCGCAAGAACAATGCGCTTTTATCTGCAAGCAACTTGCCGGGCACGGCCCGGTAGCCTGGGATGTAACCATAGGGTATGGGAATCTTGTTGACGATGCAGATGATCTACGGGAAACGGCAGGCTCATAGTCCTCCCTACTTGACCTCTATCCACCCCAGCGACACGGCATCCCCGTATGGCTCACCCTTCAGGCATGTGGCAGATAGGCCCACTATAGAGCCGCCTTCAACGCGGTACATACCTGCCAGCAAGCGGTAGCGCCCAGGCGGGATGTCTGCGGGCAGGGGTATCGCCGTTATGTCGGTCATAACCTCCGCAGGCTCCCATTCGATGGTAGGGTGTTGTGCGCCTGTCTGGGGATTGTCCCTGCCTGTCACGCGCTCTCCGGCTTCGTTGAGCAGATGGACGTAGCTGGCGTAGCTTTGCGCGGGTTTGCGTTGTGCCTGCCAGTAGAGCACGGCGCGCAACACCTCTCCCTGTTTGACGCCGTAGGAAGCCACGCCTGGGGCCACGCTGTATCCCTGCAAGTCAATCGCCTCGCTGCCCTGGGCCAATGTGCAATCCATACTATATTGTGGGGTGTCGGGGTAGAGCTTCGGCTCGTAAGTGTCGAGGCTGCCGGGGAATTTGAGGGTATAGTTGGCTGTGAACGCGGCAAGCCCCTCCGGCGTCCAGCGCACGCTACCCCTGCTCAGCAGCACCAGGGCGAAATGGCGGTCGCGCACGCGCTGATTGAACGCGCTGTCGTCCCACTCTTTCAGGCTAGCCAGGGGCACGAAGGTCGAGGCGTCGTCGTATAGCACACGGTGGCCGTTGCTCACCAGGAGGTGGTTGTCCTCTGAGTAGATGTCGCCTTCGGTGTCTGCTACCAGCCGGGCGAGACCCTGCATCTCGGCGTTGCGTAAGGGCGTAGGCCAACCGCCCGCGTACCAGCTTTTCGGGTCGGTGAGCGAGAAGACCTGCAACAGCCATAACGCGCCCACAGCCAGGATAGCGCCTAGCGCTACCGGGGAGCTACCCATCTTCCACGCTTCCACCCGCCCCCACGCCCACGACAGGGACGTACCCGCGATAATACATAAAGGCAGCAGCAAATCTATCAGGTGGTTGTAGTTTGCCCCTTCGTAGCCGATCTCGACCAGCATGACCGCCCCGCCTATGATGCTGTAGAAGATGGGTAGCGACCAGGGTTTGGCAAGCCTCTCCCTTGCATGCGCTATGAAGGAGCTTTCCCTGCGAGCAAAGAGGCTCCCCACCCCAACAGCCATAGCCAGCCCGCCAAGCGATACGATCGGCCAGTATTCGCCCAGCAGGCGGCGCAACGTCCGCATAAACCGCCTGTCGCTGAAGCCTAGCGCGTGGTTGCCCACAAGGTGCTCAACTAGCCCGCCCTTCAACAGCAGATTGAGCGCGAGAAAGGGCGCGACAACCATACCACCGAGCGCCATGATGAAACGCAGCCCTGAGCGTGGGTCGCGCGCCAGGAGCCACAGCGTAGTAGCAGCCGCCGGGCTGACGGACGATTGCTTGACGTAGAAAGCCAGCGCGAAGAAGAGGGCCGCGATATAGACGCGCCTCCCTTTTGGATACGTGAGCGCCCATGCTATGCCCGCGATGCCGAACGCCAGCGCGGGCAGGTCCTGCTTGTAGAAAGTCGACCAGACGACCACCGGCGCTACGGACAGCCACAGCATACCCGCCACCACCCCGGCAGCCCACTTCCCCGCGATCTTCCAGACGATATAAGCGATGAGCGCGGCTATAACTATGGTCGCCACGAAGGAGACGATACGCCCAGGCGCGAGAGAGGTGCCCGCGAACCATGTAGCGGGGCCGGTAATCAGGTAGTAGAGGGGTGGATAGGGCGCGGAGAGGAAGCTGTCGGGGCCGTTGTGTCTGTAGATGTTACGCCCCTGGGCGAATTGGAGCGCGGTGTTGAGGTTGATGCCCTCAACGAAGTCTATCTGCCAGGGCCATGCGATACGCGACAGGCCTAGCTCAACGAACGTGAAGATGTGCGGAACGAGCAGGACCGCCAGCGCCGCCCACAACACCCATCCCACGAGCGTCACGGGAGACCTGCGCGCATTTTCCAGCACAGCAAGACTCACGCGACTGGCCCTACAATGTCGCGCGCCTCCAGCGGGTTTGGGGGTATGTTTGGGAAGGGTGTATCCAATGCTGCACTATTCTATCTGCGAGGTCTCGCTTGCAGGAAGTATAATACAATTCAGGCATAAGGTGTGCGCTATTGAATCTTATGGGCTGTAAAGTCAAACAGAGCGACAGGCAGGAGGCGATAGCCGACTTCCGAAAAGAAGGTGTAGCCCCTGGGAAGTCAATCCATGTGCGTAGCTGTTCTTACCCTCATCTGGTAAAATACTCTCTATTGAGAGAATGGGCGAGACGCACTAGTGAACATAGGGCAGAGTAGGGGTAAGCATGGCAATCCACGTTGAACAGGAGACCGCAGTCAAGCGCCACTTCGTCACCCTCGATGAATACGAGCGGATGTGCGAGACAGGCGTGTTTGAGCAGGACGCGCGCGTTGAGCTTATTAGAGGTGAGATTGTAGATATGCCACCATCCGGGCCGGAACATGAATCAATCGT
This sequence comes from Chloroflexia bacterium, assembly GCA_036399775.1. GTDB lineage: Bacteria > Chloroflexota > Chloroflexia > QHBQ01 > JADMIH01 > JADMIH01. The sequence goes on from DASWMJ010000057.1 coordinate 13,226, forward strand.
TGCACGCCTTGACAGAATATTAAATCGGTTAGCGGGAGATGCGGCGCTGGTATGGCCGCAAGGCAACGCGATCCGCATGCCTGGCACCTCTTCGCGCCCGCAGCCGGACATCACTATACTACGGTGGCGCGATGATTTTTACAGGGATAAGAGACCTGTGCCTGACGATGTAATCCTCCTGATCGAAGTAGCGGAAACCTCTCTCAAGTACGACCGGGGAAGCAAGCGCGCTCTCTATGCTGAAGCAGGGATTACCGAATATTGGGTGGTCAACGTGACGGGCGGAACGGTCGAAGTATACACAGACCCCGGTGAGGGCGAGTATAAGCTGGTGAGTAAGGTCAGACGTGGTGAGGCACTGCAACTGCCGGGCAAGCTCGGCAGCATAGCCGTAGATGACGTGCTGGGTTAGAGGCCGATGGGGCAGCAAATAGAGCGGTAGCTATTTGTGCCCCGTATCAGGCGTGTTGTATAATTGCCTGTCCGGCACCTCATTCCCACAGATAGCAATCGAATGGCAGAACTCCTCTTCCTCAACTCTAAGCCTCAGCAGGCCGCCCACTCTGATGGCGCGCCTTGCGTGGCGTTTGTTACCCTGGGCTGCAAAGTCAACCAGAGCGACACGCAGAAGGCGATAGCCGACTTCCGGGCGGCTGGCTTCCGCATCGTCCCGCCCGCCGCGCATGCTGACGTGTACGTGGTCAACACCTGCTCCGTCACTCACGTAGCCGACCGCAAGAGCCGCCAATGGCTGCGCCGGGGAGCGCGCGCCAACCCCAACGCCCTGGTAGTAGCGACGGGCTGCTACGCCGAGTCGGGCAAGGATGCCCTGGAAGAGATGGGTGAAGTCGGCCTGATAATCGGCTACAAAGATAAAGACAACCTCCTCAGCCTGGTGCTTGAGCGAATGCGGAATGCGGAATGCGGAATGCGGACTCCAAATTCGAGTCAAGACTCCGCACTCCGCACTCCGCATTCCGCATTCGGTACTCCCGCCTGGGCAGGTGGCGACGAGGGAGACACGGACCTCGACTTCAAGTCGCGCACCCGCGCTATGGTCAAGATAGAGGACGGTTGCAACGACTTCTGTACCTTCTGCATAATCCCATTTACGCGAGGCATGCCCCGCTCGACGCCCACCAACAAGGTAGTTGAGATGGTCAACCAGCGCCTGGCGGAAGGGTACAAGGAGATCGTGCTGACCGGCGTCCACATGGGCAAGTATGGACAGGACCACGCGCAACGCAAGCGCGCCCGCCTCGACCCCACGGAGGCCGCCGACCTGCCCGGCGCGGTTCGAGCTATCCTTGAGCGCACTGGCGTACCGCGCCTGCGTATCACCTCCGTCGAGCCTACCGACGCGATAATGATGCTGCCCCTCCTATCCGACCCCGCATACATGGGCAGGCTCGCCCCCCACCTGCATCTACCTTTGCAGAGCGGCTGCGACGCCACTCTCCAACGCATGAAGCGCGACTACAACACAGCCCAATACGCAGAAGTAGTGCGCCGGTGCCGCGAGACGGTGCCGGGCATCTCCATCACCACCGACCTGATAGTGGGCTTTCCGGGTGAGACCGAGGACGAATGGGAGCAAACGCGCAGCTTCGTGGAGCACATGGAGTTCGCCAAAGTACACGTCTTTCCCTTCTCGCGCAGGCCGGGCACGCCTGCCTATAGCATGGAGGGGCAGGTCCACCCCGACGTGCGCCACGCTCGCACGCTCGAAATGATAGAGTTGAGCAGCCGTAGCGAAGGCGCGTATGCCTGCGCTCACCTGGGCCGCACGCTACCCGTGCTGTGGGAGCATGAGAGCGGCGGCGTTTGGAGCGGCCTCACAGGCAACTACCTGCGTGTCCACGCCCGCACCTCACGCGACCTCCTCAACAGCATGACCCCGGCGACGTTGGTAGCCTACGATGCGCGGGGCCTCTGGGCTGAGCCGGTCGTCCCTGGCGCATGAACACCACCGAGGCGGCAGCGCGGCGCACCCTCACCATAGTGGGCGGCGTCAGCTTTTTCGCGGTGTTTGTTTCCATCATCCTCGGCGTTCGCGGCGAGCAGACGTTGGCGGCGGTCTTCCTGGGCATATCAATCGTAGGTGCTGCTGTAACCATCGCCGCTTACAGGCGCTACACTACCCTTAGAAGCCAACGCTGGCAGCGAGAGCTTACCGATAGCGAAGAGAAGCTCAACCGGACGTTCGAGGAAGAAGAACAAAAGACTTTAGACGCGTAAAACAAGGACCAACTCTTGCCAAACCCCAGGACCCAACGCTACATCGGCATGATAGCCACCACTGGCGTGCTGCTCTCCTGCTTCGGCTGCGGCCTTGCCGCCAATAACCAGACGAACGCCGCCACCGCCTTCCTCGTACTCGCCTGGCTGATTCTCGTCCCCATCTTCGGCTACCTCATCAGCGTACGCAGGCGCACCAAGCGAGTAGTCCGCAAGCAAGACGCGCAACGCCAGCAGGAGTTGGACGCACTGGCGAACATAGGAAGTGTGATAGGGGACGAAGAAGGGATCAGGGGTCAGGGGCCAGGGGCCAGGGATTAGGTGTTGGGTATCAGGATGTTACGCCAGCTAGAAAGGCGATTGGCCCAACCCCCTTCGGGGGTTGCTTATGACCTTTTCCTAAATAGTATGACGCCCTATTATATCTGATCCCTGACCCCTGACCCCTGAAACAAAGTGAGGTCGCAATGAACATCGAACGCTACACACACCCGGACATGGGCGCGATATGGTCGGCGCAGCGCAAGGTTGACCTGTGGTGGCAGGTGGAGCTTGCAGTCTGCGAGGCTTGGGCTGAACGAGGCAAGATACCAGCCGAAGCCCTGCCCATACTGCGTGAAGGCAAGGTGGACCTGGCGCTCATGGCCGAGTACGAGAAGCAGACCGACCACGACGTAATCGCCTTCCTCAAAGCCGCCACCGACAGCCTCTCCGACCCCGACGCTGCCCGCCACGTCCACCTGGGCCTCACTTCCTCCGACGTGGTAGACACCGCACTTGCCTTGCAACTCAAAGAGGCGATGGCCCTCATCATAGAAGACGTGGAGAACGTCAGGATAACTCTCGCCGCCCTGGCCCTTGAGCACAAGCACACGGTAATGATAGGGCGCACTCACGGCGTGCATGCCGAGCCTACCACCTTCGGCCTCAAGATGCTCACGTGGTACGACGAGGTAGGTCGCCACCTCCATCGCATCCAGGCTATAGCGCAGGATATAGCCACAGGCAAAATCTCAGGCGCGGTGGGCACCCACGCGAACGTGCCGCCCGACCTGGAGGAAGATGCACTTAGTCGCCTCGGCCTGTCGGTGGACCCCGTTTCCACCCAGATCGTGCAGCGCGACCGCCACGCCGCCGCGCTCAACGCCCTCGCGCTTCTTGCCTCTTCCCTGGACAAATTTGCCACCGAGATACGCCACCTGGCCCGCACCGAGGTGCGGGAGGTGGAAGAACCGTTCGGGGCCGCCCAACAAGGCTCGTCGGCCATGCCCCACAAGCGCAACCCGCACAAGAGCGAGCGCATAAGCGGCCTGGCCCGCGTGGTGCGCGGCTTCGCCCTCACCGGCATGGAGGACGTGGCCCTCTGGCACGAGCGCGACATCTCCCACTCTTCAGCCGAGCGTATCATCCTCCCAGGCGCGTTCCTCCTGGCCGATTACATGCTCCGCCAGTTCGACGGCATCATGGGCGGCCTCAACGTCTACCCTGGACGCATGCGCCGCAACCTCGAGATGACAGGGGGCCTCATCTTCTCTCAGCCCGTCATGCTAGCCCTCACCACATCGGGCATGGACCGCCAGGCCGCGTACAAGATAGTGCAGCGCCACGCGATGGAGGTGTGGGAGAGGGATGCGAAGGGAGAGGCAGGTCCCACCTTCCTGGAGCGCCTCCTGGACGACCCGGAAGTAACCGCACGCATACCGGGTGAGCATTTACAGCAGATAATGAGCGTGGAGAGGCACCTCGCGCACCTGGACGACGCTTACAGGAGGGTCGGGTTAGAGGGCTGACTACTATTTGACCTCCCACAGGTAGATATCCCTATCAGCACAGCCACTGGCTAACATAGTGCCATCGGGCGACCACGCCACACTGAATACCACATCGCCATGTTGGAACGTTGACACCACCTGGCCGCTCACTACGTCCCATACCTTAACCGTCATGTCTGTGCTCCCGGACGCCACGCGCTTGCCATCGGGCGACCACGCTACACTATGCACTCCATTTGCATGGCCGTAGAAAGTTGAAGTGTTCTTGCCGGTAGCTAAATCCCATATCCTGACTGTATAATCGCCTCGTGCATCAGCGCCGGATACCAGTTGCTTACCATCGGGAGACCAATCTATGCTGGTTATCAGGCCGGTGTGTCCGGTAAATGTCCTGGTGTTCTGTGCCGTGCTCTGCCCATCTCCTTTCATCGGATCCCATATTGCCACGCCGTCCGGGGGTCCATGCCCCTCGATGAATGAGTCAAATGCTATGTATTTACCATCCGGAGACCAAATTGCGTCCCCCACCCCCCCTGCGCTAATGAGCCTGGCGGTAACTTTCCTGGTAGCGACGCTCCATGTCTCCAGCCAGCCGTCCGCTCCATCTTCTCCCAGGCTGATCGCCAGGAACTGGCTGTCCGGCGACCATGCGATTTTCCATGCTGACCTCTTCGGAGGAGGATCCCAGGCATACAGGACTTGCCAATTCTTCGCATCCCAGATACGCAAGGAGGTCTGCGGCTCGGCAGAACTGGTAGCCAGATACTTTCCATCTGGGGACCATGCTACGTCAAGCACAGAACCTCCGAAGACCGTGAGAACAGTAAGAGCGCGCCCACTACTTACGTCCCACACCCTGGCGGTTGTGTCAGTTGAAGCGGACGCGAGTAGCTTGCCATCAGGAGACCACGCAACATTATCCACATAAAAACTATGGCCGGAGAGCCTCCTGATCAGGCCAGGTGGGGCTGGAGGATCCGCAAACCAGTTGAGGAGGAATAAGCCAAAGACAAGAAGTGGGAACCCTATCACGGCAATCAGCCCCAATATAATTACTCTTTGACGAATAATCATCTCGTACATCTGATCGAACCTTCTCTGTAGGCACAGACTAGAGCAGCAAAGCTCGATAGCCATCCAGGTGCCTTCCAATTGCCCCGCAAATACTTGTAGGGCGGACCTGCGTGTCTGCCCCTATGGTACCCTCGCTCCTTGTACCCGGCGAATGTTAGGCGTGCGTAGATGCAGGCCCAGGCCCAGCAATACCATCAGCAGCAGAGTGCCGATTGCCACCTGGTAAGCGAAATAGCCATGCACCTGCGGGTTGAGCAGCAGGAGGGTGGTGCCCCAGAGCGCGGGGCCAAGCACGGCTGAGAACTTGCCTGTGAGGTTGTATATGCCCATGAATTCGCCCAGCCTGGCGGGTGGGCTAAGTTCCACCATCATCGTGCGGGCCGCCGTCCATGTGCCGCCCAGGGCTATACCCGCGAGAGGCGCGATGATGAACTGGAAGCTGAACTTGTCGGTCACTAATATGGCTGCCGCGAAGACGGCGACCCACAAACACAGGCTGATAACAACGCTCCACCTGGCCGTAATCCGGTCCGTGAGCAACCCTGCCAGCAGCGAGCCGATCACCGCGGTTATGATGGCAGGGGTCAGCACTTCGAGAGGGTCGGCAAAACCGACCACTTGAGTAGCGTACACACCCATAGCCACGATAACGGTGTTGAGCGCGTCGGAATAGAAGAAGTTCGCCACCAGGAAGATGAATAGGCCGGGGACCCGCCGGGCCTCACCTAACGTGTGCCACGTTTGAGCCACGCTGTTACGCCATGATACGCGTTGAGGGCTTGTAGCAATAAGACGCTCGATACGGCTACGCCGCTCCCTCACGAAGAGGAAGCATGGGATGGCGAAGATGAGGAAGAGTATGGCCGTAGGGATAAACGCTGCCTGGTGGCTGCTGCCTTGCGGCATAAACGGGCGGATTGCGAACCCACCGGCGATAGCTCCGACGTAGCCGAGGCCGACGCCCAACCCCGATACTTTACCCCAGTTGAGCGTATTACTGACGGAGGGTAATAGCGCGTCATAAAAGACCAGCGACGTTTGGTAGCCTATGTTGGCGATAATCAGCGCGGCCACGACAAGCATCACGTCGGATGTCAGGCCCATAGCGACGGTCATGAAAACGCAAAGCAGCGTGGTGGCTATCAGCCAGGGCATTCGCTTGCCGCCCTCTCTATCCGAAAGGGAACCCAGTAGCGGAGAGATTAGCGCCACGATAAGCAAAGAGGCCGACATGGGATAAGCGTACCAGGCATCCGCCAGCTTGAGGTCTGTGACAATGAATTGCGGGAAGTGGATGCTGATTATATTCAGAGAGAAAATAGTGTTGGCAAAATCGTAGAGCGCCCAGGAACCGACTGCGAGCGGTGCTATGCGCTCCTCTCGCGTAGGAGCTTCAAGAATAATAGCTCCCGAATCGGGCACAGGTGTCACAGCTTGAGATGTAGCCATTCTTATTCCTCCATGTAGCGCCTGGCTTTACAGAGTGGGCGGGATGATTATAGCAGACTTGCTATGTTATGGAGGTTTCTGTAGCAGGGCAAACACATCTAAATTGGAGTGGTAAACTAAATCGCCAAAATACCGCCAGATTCGTGTATTATGTATGCTATAGGAGTGGTCTTGTGGTGAACACAACCCCATAAAATACTTGGCGTTATCTTGGCGCTCTTGGCGTCTTGGCGGTTTCGGTTCATATTACGGGCCGCAGTTTGTGGCCCATTTCATTTTGATGCGTTTGCCTTACCAGGAGGAGGAACCACATGACGGCATCCCAGGAACACATTACTCCCCAAACTCCCATGGGGGCTAACCTTGTTGGCGACGGCGCTACATTTCGGACGTGGGGGCCGGGGGCCGAGGCCGTCTACGTCTGCTACGACGGACATTGGGACCCGGAAGAGGCAAATCTGCTCGTGAAAGATGCGCAGGGGTACTGGGCAGGGTATATTCCGGGCGTGCGAGACGGCACGCAGTACAAATTCTACGTTGTGGGCACCGGCTCGCGGGGCTACAACCGCGACCCATATGCCCGCGAAGTGACGCGCGGCGCGCTGCCCAACTGCGTGGTGCGCGATCCTGGCGTCTACCCCTGGCACGATCAAGGCTACCGGACTCCCGCGTTCAATGACCTGATCGTTTACCAACTGCACGTCGGCACCTTCTACATGCCTGACGTGCGCCGGGATGGGGGCAATTTCCTGGACATCCTGGGCAAGCTCGAATATCTATCCGAGCTAGGTGTGACTGCCATCGAGCCTCTGCCCGTCGTGGACTTCCCCTCCGAGTTCAGCATGGGCTACAACGGCACCGACATCTTCTCTCCCGAAGCGGAGTACGCCCCCGCGGACCCGGCGCAACTCGAACGCTACCTCGCGACGGCCAATGAATTGCTGGGCATGCGGGGCCACGCTCCCTTGCAGCCTGAACACGTGACAGGGCCGATGAACCAGTTGAAGGTGCTAATCGACCTGTGCCACCTTTACGGTCTAGCGGTCATATTGGACGTGGTATATAACCACGCGGGCGGCAGTTTCGACAACGAAAGCCTCTACTTCTTTGACCGCGCGCCCTTTGGAAGCAACAATGACAGCCTCTACTTCACCGACCAGGGGTGGGCAGGAGGGCTTATCTTCGCTTTCTGGAAGGGAGAGGTCCGGCAGTTTCTGATTGACAATGCGCGGTTCTTCCTGGAGGAGTTCCACGTAGACGGGTTCCGCTACGACGAGGTGAGCGTGATCGTCAATCACAGCGACAAAGGTTGGGGTTTTTGCCAGGACCTGACGCGCTCGGTGAGGGCAGAGAAGCCCGAAGCGATCCAGATCGCCGAGTTCTGGCCTGTGAATCCGGCTATCGTCAGGGGCGTAGAGGAAGGCGGCGCGGGGTTCGACGCCACCTGGGACGATCGCCTGCGGGAGAGCATTCGCGGCGCGATTGCCCAGGCCGCTGGGGGGAGTGGCGTTCAAGTGAATATGGAGGGTATCGCTGACGGCTTGCGCCATATTCCCGCCGATTTCGGAGAGGCGTGGAGGGGCGTGCAATACGTGGAAAGCCACGACGCGGTATACCGGGACAGGTCGCCTCGCATCCCCGCCCTGTCCGACCCGTCAGACTCCCGGTCGTGGTATGCCCGAAGCCGCTCGCGTGTGGCCGCCGGATTGGTCCTCACCGCGCCGGGCACCCCTATGCTATTTATGGGGCAGGAGTTCCTGGAAGATAAGCAGTGGAGCGACCACCTCCCTACGGGGTTGGGCAACCTCATATTCTGGGGAGGTCTGGAGCAGGGCGTGAGACCTATGGTGGACCACCTTCGGTTTACGCGAGAGCTTATATGGCTGCGCCGCCGATATGCGGCTTTGCGCGGCGACAATACCAACGTGTACCACGTCCACAACTCCAACAGGGTTATCGCCTACCACCGTTGGGTGCCGTGGGTAGGGCGTGACGTGGTTGTCGTTGCCAGCCTGAACGAAGTAGCGTTGTTCGGCTACGAGCTTGGCTTCCCTTTGCAGGGTAGGTGGTTGGAGGTCTTCAACAGCGACGTGTACGATAATTGGGTCAATCCGCTAGCAAACGGCAACGGCGGCAGCATCGAGGCAAACGGTCCCCCCGCGCATGGCCTACCTTGCTCCGCGTCAATCGTCATCCCCGCGAATAGTCTGCTGGTCTTCGCCCGCGACGGGGGGGTTGAAATATTCAGAATAACAATATAGGTGGCCCGCGGGCCACCTATATTGTTATTCTGAATATTTATCTGGCTCAATACGCTGCCTGTTGGCTTTGCCCAAGCTCTTGCAGCAGGGGCGCGCTGCTTTCCTCATGGGACGACTCCTCCGGCCACATGCTGCTTGCCCCTTTGTAGCGCAACCGGGCGGTCAGCACTCGCAGCATGACCAGCGGCATGAACATGGCCGTGGGCGGCTTCATCATGTGGAGCACTTGCAGGAACTGCTGGACTACGTAGGGGTCGTGGGCCTCTGCCGTAAAGACACGATTCAGATAGCGGTGCATTATGGGCAGCGGAGGCGGGCGCTTCCCCTCTATCTGCGGGTAGCGGAAGTCCTCCCCTGTAGCCATCATCCAGGGATTGGCAACTATACCGGCAGCCCGCTTGCGAAAGGTGTCGGCCAGGCCGGTGAGATCGCCCGGCGAACGGCTCGCCTGCTTCTGCAAGCAGTCGTCCAGGGCAGCCGCGTAGAGACAACTGGTGGTCATGCCCTGGGCGTAGGTCGGGTTGAAGCTGCAAAGGGCGTCCCCCAGCACCGCAAGGCGTTCGGGGAAGCGGGCCATGCGGTCGTAGCGCCGCCACTGGTTTGACGGAATCTTATGCAGGACGATTGGCGTGAGCGGTTCCGAGTCTTTGATAGCCTCATAGATGGTGGGCCGGGGCAGGCTGCGGGCGTACTCAAGGTACCCTGCTTCGTCGGTGGGCGCGTGGTCCTGGAGCCAACCGGCCAGCGATAGCATCCACCTGTCCCCCTCGATAGGCAGCAGTATGCCCATGCGCGTATCGGGCGGCGTCGGTATGATAATCAGGGCCTTCCAGGTTGCGCCCGGCACCGGCTTGCGGCGAAAGATACGGCTGGTGTAGCCCACGCCCATCTTGATATGCGTCTCTTCCACGCGAGGATATCCCGACTCCTCAAGCCAGTGCGGCGTGCGTGAGCCGCGCCCGCCAGCGTCTACTACGAGGTCGGCGGCTACAGTCGTCGGCGCATCCTCCCCACGACGGCTGACTAACACTCCGGTGACTGCGGTACGCGCCGCGTTCATTTGCAAACCTTCGGCGCTGGACTCCTCCATGATGCGGACGTTGGGGATGGCCCGCACGAGTCTGCGGATGGTGGCTTCCAACAGAGGGCGGCTCTGCACTGACACTGTTACCCCTGTCTTGACGCGCATCCGCCAATGGCCGCCCTGGTACCACCCCGCGTCATAACCCAGGTCGAGGGGCATTCCCCCCTGCTTCTGCAAGTCCTCGACTAAAGTTGGAAAGTAGCGGAGCATGATTTCTTGCCCCTTGCCCAGGAGGCCGTGCCCGTGCTTGCCCTGCGGCACGCCCTTGCGCGGCTCGCTGTCGTCGGGCAGTGGGTCGCGCTCGATCAGCGTTACCTGGTCGAAATAGTCGGCCAGGATTCGGGCGCTGGCCAGCCCTGCTATGCTTCCACCGATCACCACAGCCGAGGCACCCATACGCCGCCCAGCAGTTATGTCGGAGTCGACCGAATGATTGACCATGTTAATTATGTTCCTTTCTCCGCTCGCGACGGAGCTAGTCTATAAGACTGCTTGTACGTGGGCGCAGCACGCCAAAATATCTGCCTGCTATAGGGCGCATCCCCGCTCGGATGGGCAAACCGCCGGGGCATATGGAGCAACGCGGCCAGAACTCTTGATAGCTATGCCGCTACTTAAAATACACCGAAACTTATAGGCAGGTTCAGTTAATTCTTGAGTTAGTTGTGTTCAAATGGGGATCAAAAGCTTTATCGTAGGGGCGACCTGGTAGGTCGCCCTGGTGGGGTTGGCGTACCATGCTTGCGTGCTGCCCCCAGGCTGGGCGACCCGTCGGGTCGCCCCTACGACACCTTACTAGTCTTGGGGAAGCCCCTTACCGCCTACGGGCACGACCTCGATGCGCTCCCCACCCGCAATCATGGGCATGCCGCGCTGGATAAGCGCCTTGACCTCATCCCTTGTGAGAGCCGCCTGGTGGGCTGCCTGGCTGCTCCATACCTCGGTCACCCATATCGTCTCAGGCTCCGTAGCCGAGACATTCACGACATATAGCTCGCAGCCTGGGTCGGGCTGCATCAATGCCGCCGCTTCCAGGAGTATCGCGGCCAGGGCGTCACGTTGGCCCTGGTGGACGGTGATTTTGCCGTACAATCCGAATTTGCTCATGTATATCTCTTGGTTTCGCTTCAAGTTCTAACCGGAAGCTAACGAAATCTCTCTATAGATGCTCTCTTGTTGCGTGGTCGCCTTAGCTCCCTTATCTTCGTCCTGAACCGTGATGGGCGTCCGCCAGATCTGGCTTGGCCTGTCCCCGGCAAGGACGGAGACTTTCAGGTGAGTGCAGCCTTCGCGGTCCAATGGCCCCGCAACTGCATCAAGGGCCATGCCGGGTGTGTTGTTGGCGGCGGAGAGATGGGCCAGCCAGACGGTGCGCGGGCGACCATCGCGGGCGATGTCGGAAACGAGCCGGGCGGCGTCAGCATTCGCCAGGTGGCCGTAACGTCCGGCCACACGCCTCTTGAGAGCAGGAGGATATGGGCCGCGCCAGAGTCGCTCTACGTCGTGGTTGGCCTCGATCACCAGCAGGTCGGCGGCCTCCAGAGGATCGCGGATGGATGCCGTCTCGCAGCCGAGATCGGTACAAATAACTATATTCCGGCCCCCGGCCTCGATCCAGAAGCCTGTCGCCTCTGCCGCGTCATGCGAGACCGCGAAGGTACGCACCGTCACCGCACCGGCATATACCTCGCGTCCAGGGGACTGCACAACTTTATCGGGAAGCGCCCCAAATTGCAGCGCCCCGGCCAGGAAAGTGCCCTGGCTTGCCACCACAGGCAGGCGGTAGCGCCGGGCCAGCGCACCCACCCCGCGCAAATGGTCCGAATGCTCGTGGCTGACGAAGATCGCCGCCAATTGTGATGGCGAGGCACCGCGCTGGCGCAGGTAATATTCAAGCGTCGCCGCATTCAGCCCGGCGTCAAACAGAAGCTTGGTCCCCGCCGCTTCAACAAGGTATGCGTTGCCAGAACTGCCACTCGCAAGCGCGCTGACCCGTACTTCTAATCCTGGTGAGGTTCGCGTTTCCATGTGCTAACAATAGTACAAATGTTCGTAGTTGTCAAGGGCAAAGTGCTCCACTAAAGAGGCAAGCGTGGCTTTGGCCTTGCCACAGGCGGTTGGGGCACATAACGTTATGTCCTTGCAGCCAGCAAAGGCAGCAAGGTAGGCAGCAGTAAAATTGCCGTGTCAGGGGAAGCACCCTTATGTGGACGGCGGTGCCGCTTTTAGAGTGTGGGGGTCCACGGCCTAACCTAATATGTCGTCAACAGCGATACTACCCTCAAGACTGCCTGGCAGTTGCAGCATCTCACCGCGTCGTATTGTCCTGGTGCTTTGGTATTTGCCCTCATTAGGGTCTGTGTATACTTCAACAACGCCGTCTACGAGGTTGACCACCCAGTAATCCTGAATACCTGCTTCGGCGTAAAGTTGGCGTTTGCTGCCACGGTCATATCTGATGGTGCTCTCAGCTACTTCTACGAGCAGGATTATATCTTCTGGCAGCGGGCGCTTGCCTGCATAGAGATCATCACGCCATCGCAGTATAGTAATGTCGGGTTGGGGGCGCGAATTGCTTTGAGGTAAGCGAACAGAGTTGCCTTGCGGCCACACGACGGCACGCCTGCCGCAATGCTCAAAGAAAAGTAGGTGTAGACGGGTAACAGAAGCTTCGTGGGGAGGTCCCGGAGGAGACATATCAACTATCTCACCTCTAATAAGCTCGATACGCGCTTCCGGCTCGAAGACGTCTGCTTCGCACATACGCTCGTATTCATCAAGGGTAATAACGTGACGCCTGACGCCGACGCGGTCTTCAACTTGTAGTGCCATGCTAATCAACCTTATTTACTAGTTTGGCTGCAAAATGCCCAGTCTCAACCAAAGAGGTCGGCTACAGGAAGTTGCCAGCCGGGCACTACATCACCGCCATCCAGGGTATCATTGACCGTCAAGAACGTAATCTTATCGGGGGCCTGATATACCGTCACCAACCGTGGCTCCGGGTCAATGACAACCACCACACGGGTGCCCGCAGCCAGGTAGTCGCGTACCTTTGCGGCAACCTGTCCGGGCCGATCATGCGGAGAGTTCACTTCCACAGCCATGTCGGGCGCACCCTGCCTGTATCCCCGGATGCGTCCTGTAGTGTCGATACGTTCCTGCCGTACAAAAGCTACGTCGGGGGCGCGAACCGTATCCGGATCGGCGCGCAAAATGAACCCCCTTTCACTCGTGACCAACCCGAGTTGGTGACTATTGACGTAGTAAAGCAAAGAAGCCCCGATAATCAGGCTAATAGCGGCATGGTCCTCGCCAGGCGGTGGCATCGTTTGCAACACTCCTTCTACCAGCTCATATCGCCAGCCATCGTCGGGCAGCGCGAGCAGTTCGTCGGCAGTAATTGGGCGTGTTTCAGTCAGCATAAAGCTCACCCGTCAATTCCCTGGTAGCAATCAATCTACCCTAGTATATACTCGATATACACGGAAAACAACGTGGGCCAGATGGTAACAAGGTTTTCGTTGCCCGCGAGTACGCATGTAGTGAACTCTTGTCGGGTAGGGCTTGGGATTGGCTTCAGGCGGAGAAAAAATCGTCCAGCGCATCCTGGTCGTCCGCGAAGCCCCAGCCCTCGACGACTTTGCCTTCGCCGGAGAGCCTCATCAGGTGGCCGCCTCTCATATCAATCGCCTTGCCTTTGCGCTCGCCCTGCAAGTGGAAGGTGGCCATCACGTAATTCCCATTGACCATCACGTTCTCAAGCGCGAAGTCCCAGCGCGTGAGGGGCGACATGCGCTCAGGCATCAGTTTGGTGTATTCCTCGAAGCCGTGATAGTCCCCTGATACCGGGTTGTGCCCAGGTACGTGCCAGACTATGTCCTGGGCGATATTGGCGCGCTCGGTTTCATCGCCGGTGTACATGAGGCGCGCCGTCTCGATATTGCGCCTGTCCTGTTCCGTCATATGGCTGCCTCCGCGTGATTACCAACGTACCGCAACGCAAGCCTTTGCCCAGGTGCCATAAGAGGCAGAGTTTTGCGTGGGCATATTCTACCACATACGGCACACGGCAGATGCAGACGTTCAGGTTAGCGTGTCGCCTCCGGCTTAGCACGCTCCCGCGCAAGCGCCACCAGCCCGACCGCCGCCAGGATAATCAGCATGGCCGCCAGCCCGGCCAGGGTTATGTTCTCCCCGGCCAGCCCGACGCCCAGCCCCACCGCGACAACCGGGTTGACATAAGCATAGCTGGTAGCCACCGTCGAGCGCACATTCTTCAGCAGGTAGAGGTACGCGCTGAAGGCGATTATCGAGCCGAAAACGATCAAGTAGACCAGCGCGAGGAGTGCTCTCTCGCCTGGCATCTGTGTGATCTGCTCGCCCGTACCGAAGCCCAGGATAAACAGGACCACCCCGCCCACGAGCATTTCAGCCGCGCTCGCCATCATCCCGTTGGGCAACGAGAGTCGCCTGCTCCATACCGAGCCGAACGCCCAGGACATCGTAGCGACAGTGAGGGCTACCGCGCCTATGGGGTTGGCCTGGAAGTCGTTCTCAAGGTTGAGCAGCGCGACACCCACCACACCCAGAGCGAGGCCAGCCCATTCCAATGGGCTGGGCCATCGCCCAAATAGCCCCGCGAAGAGAGCAGCCCACACAGGCATCGTGGCTATCCACACCGCCGCCAGCCCCGATGCCACCCACTGCTCCGCGAAAGTCACGCCCCCGTTGCCGCCCACCAGCAGCAGGCAGCCTACAAGGCCCGCCCCAAGCCACTGCCGCCCGGTAGGATTGGGCGCGCCTCGGAGCCGCAGGAAGATGTACATGCCCCCGCCCGCTATCAAAAAGCGTATGCCCGCCATCAAGAAAGGTGGAAACCCCTCCAACGCCACACGTATCGCCAGGTACGTCGAACCCCATATGACGTATACGGTCAACAGCGCCAGCACGATCCACAGCCGGTTCCGCGCAGGTGCGGATACTACATCGGTGGCAACGTCCACCTGTGCCGATAAGGTCTGCTTTCCAACTAATTCTGTTCGTAAAGTCGTACTCATCAGTCAAATCCCAAAAACCCTCAATCTAAATTCGGAAATCCGGGTGCCCTCAGGGCGACTAAAATCAAAAAGGCTAAGCGGTTGCGCCCCTGGTCTTGTTTCGCAGCCAGACGACGAGAGGCGCGCCACGCCCCGACGTAATAGTGATACCCAGAAGCACCAACGCCAACCCAATCACAGCGGGCAGCGTTACCTCTTCCCGCAGGAAGAGCGCGCCCCAGATCAGGGCAAATACGGGCAGCAGGTACGTCACCAGCAGAGTTTTGGTCGTGCCGACCCGCGCCAGCAGCCAGTAGAAGAGCAGAGAGGCCAGGGCCGTGCCCGCTATAGCCAGCGTAGTGACAGCGCCCAACGCCTGCCACGAGGGTACGACTTGTGGCACCTGGAAGGCAGCCAGGGGCATCAGCACAAGCGCGCCCGTGATGAGTTGCCCGGCAGCCGGGATGATGGGTTGTACGCCCTTGAGAGCTTTGCGCCCATAGGTCCCCGCCACCGCGTAGGAGAGGGCCATCATCATCACTGCCCCTATCGCTACAAACTGCATGATGCCCTCTTCGCCGCCCGACAGGTTGGCGCTCACTACGAGCACTACCCCGCCAAACCCCACTAACACTCCCACTAATCTACTCGGAGGCAGCCTCTCGGCCCACACCCACACGAAGCCTAACAGCGCGGACCAGAGCGGCGCGCAAGCATTAAGTATCGCCGCGAGTCCGCTGCTTATATACGTCTCGCCCCAGGTGAGGAGGGTATAGGGAAGCGCGCAGTTGAGTATGCCCATCACCAGTAAGGGCCGCCAATGTGATATTAGACCGGCAAACGCGCCGCGCTGGCCCGCGACCACGGCAAGCATGACCAGCGCGGCCAACCCCAGGCGCATCTCTACCAGGAAGAATGGCTGTATCTCGGCCCCGCCTACCTTGATAAACATAAACGAAGCGCCCCAGATAGCCCCCAGGGCTAGCAACACCCCAAATTCTTTAGCAGACATACTCTTCTCTTCTGTATAGGGATCAAAAATCTATGCGAAAGCCGCTATTTACAAGCCAGCAAATTTGTGCTATCCTGACTTCATATTACAAGGTAATATAGCTGTTGTAAATACAGCTTGAGATGTATATTAACCATATTGCCTAATAACACAAAGCGAGGGATGCTCATGAACCTTACTATCGAAAGAACAATCGATGGCATTGATTGGCAGGTCCTTCACGCCCTACAGGAGGACGCCCGCGTATCATTCAGCGAGCTTGGGAGGCGCGTAGGCCTCTCCCCGCCAGCCGTCGCTGAGCGCGTGAGGAGGCTGGAAGACGCTGGTATCATTACCGGTTACCACGCCCACGTTAGCATGGAGAAGATCGGCTTCCCCATCACCGCTTTCATCAGGGTAAGCGCCCTCGGCTCCAACTGCGCGCAGATCGGCATCGTAGCGAAGGACATCCCGGAGGTGATAGAGTGCCACCGCGTGACCGGCAGCGATAGCTGCATCATGAAGGTGGTCGTGTCGTCGGTCTCTCACCTGGAAGGGGTGATAGACCGGCTGATGCAGTACGGCACCCCCACCACTTCAGTCGTCCTCTCCTCCTCCGTCACGCGCCGCATCATCGAGCGCAATGGCGCCAATCTACCCCAGGGGCCAGGGGCTAGGGGCCAGGAGCAATAATCCCTAATCCCTGACCCCTCTCCTGGGCGAGCAAAGCCTCTTTGCGCTCGACACCCCAGCGATAGCCGCCCAGGCTGCCGTCCTCACGCACTACGCGGTGGCAGGGTATAGCTAGAGCCACAGGGTTGGTAGCGCAGGCCCGCGCTACAGCCCTGGTGGCCTTCGGATTGCCCAGCGCCTGTGCGACCTGGCTGTACGAGCGGGTGCTGCCGTAGGGTATCGCCCGCAACTCCTGCCACACGCGCCACTGGAAAGCCGTCGCCTTCACGTCAAGGGGTAAATCGAGGTGGGGCTGTTGCCCCTCAAGGTAGCTCAAGATGGCGCTGACCCACTCCCCAAGGCCCGCCTCGTCCCTGCTTATCCTGGCGGCGGGGTATTCCACGCGCAGATTGGCCTCCAACGATCTATCCGCCCCGCCCAGCGTGATGGAGCAGATACCCTTATCGGTAGCCGCCACCAGCAGCCGCCCCAGGTGGCAGTCCACTATGGTATAGCTTATACACGCTTCGGAGCCGCCCTTGCGGTAGGCTGCGGGCGTCATGCCAAGCTGGCCGGGTGCCCTCTCATATAGGCGACTGCTGGAACCGTAGCCCGCGTCGTATAAAGCAGTAGTCACGTTGTCTCCTTCTTTGAGCCGCGCCTTGAGCCGCTCCAACCGGCATGCCTCGGCGTACTGGCGCGGCGTGATGCCCATGATTCGCTTGAACGTGCGCTGTAGGTGATGCGGGCTGGTATGTACGTGCTCGCTCAGCGCGGTCAGGGTGAGCGGCGCTTCCCCGTCGAGGTTATCTTCTATATAGCGGCAAGCCTTCTGTACCGCCTCCATCAACGGCTCTCGCGCCTCCGTCTCCTTAGGGAGGCAGCGCAGACAGGCACGGAAGCCCGCTTGCTCCGCGGCTTCGGGCACTACAAAGAAGCGCACCTGCTGGCGACCCGGCCTCTTCGATGGGCAAGACGGGCGGCAGTAGATACCTGTCGAAAGCACCGCATACACGAACGCGCCGTCAGACCCGGCATCTCTCTCCATCACCGCTCGCCAGCGCCCGTCATCTTCCAACACCGCCGTCCCCCTGTGATTGTCAATCGCTGTTCTCAAAGTTGTTTCGTCCTCAATCTATACACCTATAATAGTGCAAGGCGCAAACCGCGTCTATCCGTTTCTTGCGGTCCAAACTTGGTAGACGTTAGAGGTTAGGGGTAGGGGTTAGGTGATGGGTGTGGGATGTTACGGAGGGTTTTGACGCTTCTCATGAGAGAATGCTTGTTCCGCGCTATGGAGAAAGCAACTCGGAGATGGTGACTACCTTCAGCCCCATCTCGCCCAGGCGGTCTAATATGCGCGGGAGGGCTTCGGCTGAGGCTTCCGAGCCGAAGTGCTGGAGGATAATCGCCCCGTCCAGTTCGACACCATCAGTGTTGGTGACACGGTTGAAGATGAACTCCGGCGTCTTGGGTTGCCCCACCGAGTCGAGCGAATCGAGTGTCCAGTAAATCGAGCGGTAGCCCTGCGACACGGCGAGGTTGAGGACGTGGTTGTTGCGTGCCCCGAAGGGTGGACGCCAATACGGCTTGGTGGTCTTGCCGGTAAGGTCCTGTATTATCTGCTCGGTGCGGGCGAACTCCTCTATCAGCTTCTCATCGCTCAATTCGCGGGAGTCGAGGTGGGAATATGTATGGTTGGCGATCTCGTGCCCGTCCAGCGCCGCCTGCCTGATACCGTCCGGGTATTGCTCAGCGAACTTGCCGGTGATGAACATAGTTATGTGGATGTTACGCTCGCGCAGGGCAGCCAGTATTTGAGGCATAGGCTCGCCGGACGCCCCGGCATCGAACGTCAGCGCTATCCTCCTCGTGCCGGGTGCCACGCGCACCACCTCACTCCACCCTCCTGCTGGCGGGTCTTCTGCGGGGGGTGTTGGGTGTTGGGTGTTGGGTGTTGGAGGCGCGGGGGCGCTTGTGCCGGTCGGTTTGGGTGGCCTGGTTGTGGTGGGCGGGCGCGATTCAGGTGTGGATGGCTCCTCCGTTTGCTCAGGCTCTCGCGTAGGTGCTACTGTAGGCTCTTCTGTGGGTATAGGCTCGTCGGTAGGAGTGCTTACCGGCTTGTCCGTGGGGCTAGGCTCAACGATAGCAGTGGGAGAGGGTGGTTCAGGTGAGGGCGGTTCAGGCGTCGGCTCGACAGTCGCCGTCGCAAGGGGTGGGCTGTTGGTAGGCGTTACCGCCACAGGAGCCGGAGTAGGCAAGCCCGTCGAATCGCAACCCCAAACCGCCACAGCCAGCGTCATAAGAAGGGCAAATGCGACTAATCGAAGAGTCGAAAGAGGAAACCTTAGCATAGGAGCACAAGGATACCATACTCAGGGCTATGTGGAAACAGAAAAGCCCCGCATAGGGGCCTGATGTGGGCGGCGAGGGGCTCGAACCCCCGACCTCACGGATGTGAACCGTGCGCTCTGACCGACTGAGCTAGCCGCCCGGTGAAGAGTATTATACCAGTTCTGTCAGGCGGCTGCAAGAGACTTCCGCAAGCATGCAGAGCTTACTTATCCTTAAGATGCTGCCATGTTCTCTTCTCAAGAGTAGGTTCGTGACGACCACCATGATATAATGATTGCTACGATAAGGCAATTGGAAGGTTAGAGAAAGGGGACGACCATGACGATATATCATGGTATTGTAAGGGGCAATTTGGTGGTATTGCCTGAGGGCGTGCGCCTTGAAGAAGGGCTTAGAGTTGAAGTGAGAACTCTCTCCCAAGACTATGCGCTTACCGATGAAGACCAACGAGAGGAAGAGTTCAGAGAGAGATTGGTAGCAACCGGCTTGCTCAAGGAGAATAAGCGCGTGTCTCGGCAAGCACCCGACGGAGATCACACGCCAATCCAAGTAGAGGGGAAGCCTCTATCGCAAACTATTATTGAAGAGCGACGATAGATGGCGGTTATCTATCTGGATACCAGCGCCATTGTCAAGCGTTACGCCCTGGAGGACGGCACAAATTGGGTGATCAATCTGACCAACTACACAACGGGTCATGATCTCTACATAGTCAGGTTGGCAGGTCCAGAAATGAGTGCCGCACTCTTTCGGAAAGCCCGAAGCGGCCAGATCTCTGTCGCTGGTGCTGTCAAGGCGGCAAGCAGCTTTAGAGTAGATTGGCAACAGCAGTATCGAATTATTGAAGTCAGCTCTGACGTTTGTGACCTTGCTATGGATTTGGCTGAGAGATACACATTGCGTGGTTATGATGCCGTTCAGTTAGCTGCCGCTCTGGTATTACAACAGGCACGTCAAGTCTCGCAACTGCCCGGGCTTAGATTTGTCTCAGCCGACGTAGAGCAGCTACATGCCGCCCAAGCTGAAGGGTTAACGGTAGAAAATCCCGATAATTACATGTAGGAGCCGAAGAAATAAAGGCGTGTAGTCCGAACGAAATTATAAAAAGGGGCCTGCGTTACTAATAGCGCAGGCCCTTCTCTCATGATTCACTTGCTAACTAGTCACTGACCACCGGCCACCGACTACTAGCCTAGTAATCCATTCCGCCGCCCATGCCGCCCATACCACCGCCGCCGGGCATTGCCGGTTCCTTCTCAGGGATGTCGGTGATGAGGGCTTCGGTCGTCAGGATCATCGAGGCGATAGAGGAAGCGTTCTCAAGCGCCGAGCGCACTACCTTGGCGGGGTCGGTGATGCCGCGCTCCACCAGGTCTATGTACTCGTTGTTGATCACTTCGTAGCCGTAGTTCTTGCTGCCCTTCTCGATCTGCATGCGGCGCACGTTCTGTACCACTACAGAGCCGTCTTCGCCCGCGTTGAGGGCTAGCTGGCGCAGAGGCTCTTCCAGCGAGCGGCGCACGATCTGCACGCCTGTGGTGACGTCACCCTTCTCTGTTTCCAGGTTCTCAAGGGCATCTACGGTGCCCAGCAGGGCCACGCCGCCGCCCGGCACGATGCCTTCCTCGATGGAGGCGCGGGCTGCGGAGAGAGCGTCTTCTACGCGGTGCTTCTTCTCTTTCAACTCGGTCTCGGTGGCCGCCCCGACCTTGATGACTGCCACGCCGCCCGCCAGCTTGGCAAGGCGCTCGTTCAGCTTCTCGCGGTCGTAGTCGGAGGTGGTGGTGTCCATCAGGGCGCGTATCTGGTCAACGCGGGCCTTGATGGCCTTCTCGTCGCCCTTGCCCTCGATGATAGTGGTGCTATCCTTGTCGGAGCGCACGCGGCGGGCCTGGCCCAGGTCGGCGAGGGTGGCGCTGTCGAGCTTGCGGCCTATCTCCTCGGAGATGACTTGCCCGCCCGTCAGGATGGCGATGTCGCGCAGCATTTCCTTGCGGCGATCGCCGAAGCCGGGGGCCTTCACGCCCAGCACGTTGATCGTGCCGCGCAGCCGGTTCACTACGAGCGTCGCCAGGGCCTCGCCCTCAACGTCCTCGGCGATGATCACCAGGTCCTTGCGGCCCGTCTGGATCATCTTCTCAAGCACCGGCAGTATCTCCTGCACCGATGAAATCTTCTTGTCGGTGATGAGGATGTAGGGGTCGTCAATCTCGGCGAGCATGCGCTCGGTGTTGGTGACGAAGTAAGCGGAGATGTAGCCCCGGTCGAATTCCATACCCTCTACGAACTCGGTCTCGAACTTCAGGCCGCGACTTTCCTCCACCGTGATAACGCCGTCCTTGCCTACCTTCTCCATGACGTCGGCGATAAGATTGCCGATCTCAGGGTCCGCCGCCGAGATGGTGGCGATGTGGGCGATGTCCTCGCGGCCCTGCACGGGCTTCGCCATGCCGATGATGTGCTCGACGGCTGCGCGGGTGGCGATGTCAATACCGCGCTTGAGCTGCATCGGGTTGGCACCGGCTGCCAGGTTCTTCAAGCCCTCATGCACCATCGCCTGGGCGAGCACAGTCGCTGTGGTGGTGCCGTCTCCAGCCACGTCGTTGGTCTTGGTGGCGGCTTCCTTGAGCATCTGAGCGCCCATGTTCTGGAATGGGTCCTTCAACTCGATCTCTTTGGCTACGGTCACGCCATCGTGGGTGACTGTGGGCGCGCCGAACTTGCGGTCGAGCGCGACGTTGCGGCCCTTCGGCCCCAGCGTGGTCTTTACCGCGTTTGCTACCGCATCAATACCCAGCCTGATGGACTGCCGTGCGGAATCGCTGAATTCTATCTGCTTAGCCATCTTTAGTCGTTCCTCCTAATTTTGAATTATGAGTTTTGAATTTTGAATTGCGAGTCTTGAGTATAGCTGGGCACAATCCATCCAACTAATAACTCAAAATTCAACATTCAAAATTCAGAATTAATTAGTCCGTGATTACGGCCAGGATGTCGCTCTCGCGCAGGATTAGGTACTCTTCCGCGCCTTGCTTGATCTCGGTGCCGGAATACTTGGAGAAGAGTATCTTGTCCCCCTCGTTGAGGTCAATGGGCACCCGCGTACCGTTGTCCTGGAGCTTGCCTGGGCCTACGGCTACTACGATTGCTTCCTGGGGCTTCTCTTTGGCGGTGTCGGGCAGGTAGATACCGCTCTTGGTCTGCTCCTCGCGGTCCACGGCCTTGACCACCACACGGTCGCCGAGAGGGCGAATGTTGGTCTTTGCCTGGGTTGCTGCATCAGCCATTACTATGTTCCTCCTCACGTGATTCTCTTTTGTTCTTGGCGGATAGCGCCGTTGCTCTCTAAATATTAGCAAACTAGCCTTCCGACTGCTAATTATATACCAACTTTTGCCTCTTGACAAGGGATTTCCGGGGCCAATTTAGCACTATTTTTGGAGAGTGCTAAAAGGGTTACGCATAGTGCGTATTTATATAGCGTTTGCATCGGCGAATTCTCCTTGTTGTGTATCTCGTCAGTCCAGACCAGCATTTTATTGCTCAACCATAAGTAGTCTGACCTCACTTGCGATAACCACAGGGTGCATCTTGATAGACGCGGCGTCCGCAGGCCGTAAGTCAGCCGGAGGCAGCACGCCAATACCCCGCCCCGTGCCGCTCACCTGTACCACTCCCCGAACTAAGTAGGGACCATAACCGCCGTTGGCAAGCACCTCGCCATTCTCTTTGTAGGCTTCAGGGAATAGCACCGTTTCGATGATGCCGTTAACGTCTTGCAGGGTAAAAAAGAGCATTGGCTCGCCCCCTTTGGTCGTGTGCCTGCGCCCTGCTACCACTACCCCAGCTATGGTTACTTCTCTTCCTGCGTGCTGTGCTAGCTCGCTGCTATTTGTGACTCCTTGCTTGCCCAGGATATCTCCGTATAGCTCCATCTCATTTCGGCTCACCGAGAAGCCGATAACCTCCTGCTCCAAACGCAGCTTCTCTTGCAGGGTGTAATCACCTACATCAGGCACTTCAATATGCCCTAGCCCGCTCCCTAGTATCTTGGGGCCTCCACTGCTTTCGCTACTTTGTGTCAGGTCAAACTCGCCCATCACCATCTGCATAGATGGACCGTCTGAGCCGGTAGCTTTCAGCAGGTGTATATGGGTTGCGGCTGTATTATTGCGAGCGCGGTAGAATGTACTCCTTGATTTCGATTTGCTGCGAAGCGATAGGAACGATGGCAGGAGCCACACCATCTGCTTACGTGTCAGAGCGGGCACGTAGGTCGCCCACATAGCTTCACCCAAGTCACCCTGGATGGTTGCGATATGGGGCATATTGGTATCATTACCCAGGCTATCACAGGCTCCCACCTTCACCAGCGCCTCTACCTCTTGCGGCTTCATATCCACTCGTCCCATCAGATCGGGCAAAGCGTTGTAACGGCCCCGGTTCTGCCTCTCACCTACGAGGGCTGCTATAGTTCGCTCCGACAGCCCCTTTATGAACTGTAAGCCCAGGCGTATGCCGCGACTGCGCGGCGGCGCGGGCACGGCACACCATGCTCCGCTAATGTTTACATCGGGTGGCAGTAGCTCAACCTGGAGCCGGCGGGCGTCCTCCAAATAGACGTTAGGGCCGTAGTATCCACCCCCGTTATTCACCACCGACGCTAAGAACTCGGCCGGGTAATGCGCCTTCATGTAAGCTGAACGGTACGCCGTCAATGCGTATGAGCAGGCATGAGCCTTGCAGAAGCCGAAGCCCGTATAACCCGCCATAACATCCCATACCTTCTCAGCTTGTATCTGGTCTATGCCGCGCTCGATTGCGCCTGCTATAAACCAGCTACCCAGGCGTGTGCGCTCTTCAGGCGTGCGGGCTTTGCCCAGGTCTTTACGTAGCTTCTCAGCATCTCCCAGGTCCAGCCCTGCCAGGGCGTGAGCCAGCTTCAGGAATTGTTCTTGATAGAGGATAACCCCGCCGGTCTCTTCCAGGATAGGCTGCATGGCAGGGTGATGGTAGGTTACCGGCTCTTGCCCCAGGCGCCGGCGCATGAATGTTTCCAGGAAGCCGCCCTCTAAAGGTCCAGGCCGGAATAGAGAGATTGCTATAGCTATATCGTTTAGACTGCGCGGCCTGAGCCACTTCAGCAGCGCCCTCATGCCTGGACTTTCCAATTGGAAGCACCCTAGCGTCTCGCCTTGTGCCATCATGCGGTACGTGGCCGGGTCATCGAAGGGGATGGTATCCAGCGACCTCTGCACGTCTCCTTTGCCTTGAGCTAACCCGGAGGCATGGAGGGCATCCACAAGCGCGGTGAGCGCGCGGCTACCCAGCAAATCCATCTTGACCAGCCCCATAGCCTCTATAGCGTCTTTATCGTATTGGGTGATGGCAAGAGATGGATCACGCGTGGCTCTCTGCAAGGGTATCAAGTCGGCTATGGGAGTGGGCGTTATCACCACACCCCCGCAATGCATCCCCGCGTGCCTGGGCAGCCCCTCTATAGCTTTGCACAGTTGGAGAGCTTCCCGCTCCCTGCCGTCTCTCAGTTTCTGGCTCAGGGTGTCCAGATTGGCACCTGTAGGATCATAATTGTCCTGCCCCTCCATAGGTGCCTCTACTATGCCTCTGAGCACAGGCAGATCGTCTGAGCCGTCCAGGACTTCTTCCGGCGATACCGCATGATGGAGCCGACTCGCTACACGATTTATGCGTTCAGCACTGATACCCAGCGCCTTTGCCATCTCGCGCCATGCAGAGCGTTGCCTGAAGGTGATATAAGTGCCTACTATAGCAACATGGTCACGCCCGAAATGCTCATAGACATAGCGAAGCACCTCATCACGCCGACGCCAGCATAGATCGAGGTCTATATCGGGCATCTCGAACTCGGCACGCGATGGGTTGAGGAAACGCTCAAAGAGGAGATCATGTTGAAGCGGGTCTATCTGAGTGATGCCCAGCACGTAAGCGGTCAGACTGTTTGCGGCTGAACCACGCGCCATGATGGGTATATCGTGAGAGTGAGCGAAACGTACAATGTCATGCACCACCAGGAAATAGGGGCAGAAGCCCAGCCGGTCTATTACTTCCAACTCATACTTGAGGCGAGCAATAGCAGGCCCAATTAGAGGCCGGTACCGGCGAGTTGCCCCGGCAAAGCATAGCTTCCATAACCGCGAATAAGGTGTTTCGTTGGTTGGTATCTCTACTGAAGGGAAGAGGGGCTTACCGATGGGTAGCTCCACGTTACATTGCTCGGCTATGAAGTGGGTGTTGGCAAGAGCTTGTGGGTAGTCACTAAATAGCCGGGCCATCTCTTCATCAGACCGGAAGTAGCGTTCACTCTCTACATCTTCTCGGCTACCGGGCAAGTTTGTATTTCCCTCCTCTGCCTCCAATCCCATGTCTTGTGCGTGATGCACCCTGGCCCCATTGCGAGCGGCGGCAAGGGCCTGGGCGGTTGCTCTATCTTCCGGCCTGGCGTACAGGAGATTGTTTGTGGCTACGATGGGGATGTTGAGATTGTTTGCCAGGGCTACCAGGGAAGGTACGGCCTGCCTATTTCCCTCACACGTAGCCTGTAACTCTATGAAGAAGTTGCCTTCGCCAAACGCAGATAGGAGCATCCCGGCAGCCCTGGCCGCGCTTTGTGTCTTGCCCTTCATCAGCAGGGAATTGACCAGACCATGCTTTCCGCCCGAAAGAGCTATCAGGCCCCTGACATGGCGGCCTGATAAGATTAGCTCTCGTGACAGACGTGCCTCTTTTGGAGGGCGAGATGGCGCGATAGAGGTGAGCTTAGGAGTAAACCCAAACACGGGCACACCCCACACCCCAGCCTCCCAGGGTGGTATCTCCTCATCCTCATCATCAAACCCGGCAGGTGGGAAGGCTTCAGGGTCAGAATGGAGGCGCAACACAGTAGCCAGGTGGCACAGGTTCTTATAGCCATCGAAGTTGCGAGCCAGCAATACCAGGCTTGAGCCATCATCAAGGTCAACGTCCATACCGATGATAGGCTTGACGCCCGCTTTCTGAGCCAGGGTGTAGAAGTGTACCGCACCGTACAGGTTGTTGCGGTCGGTGAGTGCAAGGGCGGGCATCTTGAGCCGCTTCGCCATAGTGACGAGGGTTTGAGGCGTGGTCGTACCCTCAAAGAGCGAGTAAGCGGAATGGCAATGCAGATGAACAAAGCTCAAATGAAGCCCCTTGATTGCGTGACATAAGCACGAAAATAGTGCGTACACACTATATAATATAGAACTTATGTTCTAGTCAAGGGGCTTGGGCAAAATTGAGGCACCAATTTCGGGTGCGAAAAGAGGGATGCAGGCAATATAGACCTCTCTACGGTGCTCGATAAGAGATTCGTACTTCAGTAGTACTTCTTATATAATGATAGACAGTATCCAATTTGAGGGAGCATGAGGGGAGGGGACGATGATGTCTTCAGGTAAGCACGACATGGACGAGCGCGAGTACGATTATTCGGCGTCATCCGATGGGATCGAAGAGCGTGAGGAGATACACCCCACCTCAAAGCAGGACGTGGAACTCTACATACGCACCTACTCCACTATGCTGCGCTCATCGGGCGAAGTCAAAATTAAGGCGTTGGTGCAGGCGCACCTCAACGCCGACTCCGCCCTCCACGTCAACGCCCGCTCCGAAGCCCCCGATATGTCGGCCTTCCTCTACTGCGTGCAGCGCCTCCCCTCCTCCATCATGCAGGTGCGCAGGGTGCTGCTCGGCCAGTCGGCTGAGGTCTTTCGCAAGAGCGGCTTCGACGTGGAGAACTGGCAGTCGGTGGGCGCGCCGGGCCGCCGCCGCCGCTGGTTCTGGGACGGCAATGAGACCCTGGCCGTGTACGTCTCCTCTGCCTCGGACGTAGACGACCTTATCCCCACCCTCACGGGCTTCCAGATAGAGTGGAACAAATTCCACGAACTGCTGAACCGCGACGCCAACACGAAAGAACTCCTCGTGGCGATGCACAGCACCCCGCCCGCCCTCTACGACGAGGTAATCAAAGTGTTACAGCACCGCCTCCTCATATCCGCCGAAAACTGGGAGCGCCTGGGGGCGATCTGGCACGACCACGTCTGGGATAGCCTGCTCGTCATGGCGCAGGCCGAAAAGAGCTTCACCGTGCGTATGCTCGGCGGCTCCTACATAGGCTACGCGAAGGCCACCCAGCAGTGGTGGACGCCCGTGAACGCGTTACTGGAGAGCAAAGACCTGTGCGACAGGCCGGTCTACTTCGTTTCCTCCAACACCCACGCCCTCGCCAATCTATTGGGCGGCAACGTTCGGCGCGCCCGGCCCCTGATAGAGAAGCACATCCGCGCCTCTAAGGACCCGGGGGTGCAGGCCGAGTACGACAAGATATTGAAGGGAGAGGTGCGCGCTCCCCTCGAAAATATGCTCTACTACGTGTCCCGAGGCTTCTACGAGACCGAAGAGGGGCGCGAAGTCTTCAGCAGGCGCGCCCAGGAGGAGCACGAGCGCGGCATCTACCACGTCCACAGCAATGAGGGCATGCCCGTTGACGCGCAAGTCATCGAGCTTAGCCGCCTCGACCCCTCCGATTTCGACCCGCGCATCAAGGTGGACGATATAGAGAAGCTGCAAAAGAGCCGCG
Organism: Chloroflexia bacterium; assembly: GCA_036399775.1. Taxonomy (GTDB): domain Bacteria; phylum Chloroflexota; class Chloroflexia; order QHBQ01; family JADMIH01; genus JADMIH01. Next base: position 40,802 of record DASWMJ010000057.1, read on the forward strand.
CCATCATCCTGAACACCGATTACCCCCTCGGCCTGGCCGCCTACTACATCTTCATCCAGTTGGCCGAGAGTCTGGAGAACATCAGGGGCGTGTACGTGCTAGGCAAGGCCGCCACGTTGAACGGGCGCATCGGCGACGTGATGGTGAGCGACTCGGTGTTTGACGAGCATACCCAGAACACCTACTGGCTCAACAACTGCTTCACCGCCCTGGAAGTCGCGCCCTTCCTCGCTTATGGCTCGGTGCTCGACAACCAGAAGGCGGTGGCCGTCAAGGGCACCTACCTGCAAAACCGCCCCTACCTCGACTTCTACTACCGCGAGAACTACACGGTGGTCGAGATGGAGGCGGGGCCGTACCTCAACGCCCTCTACGAGTACACCCACCCAACCCGCCACCCCACCGGCGAGCACATCAACTTCACCCGCCTCCCCTTCGACCTCGGCTTCCTCCACTACGCCTCAGACACGCCCTACACCAGGGGTAAGAACCTGGGCGCGATCCGCCTCGCCTACCTGGGCATGGACTCGGCCTACGCCACCTCCGTCGCCATTGTGCGCCGCATAGTCGAGATGGAGCTTGCCCAACTCCCCGACGCCGACCTCCCGCCCAACGGCCACAAAGACGAGCCTATCACGCCCGAAAAGAAAGCGGTTGTAAAGGCTAAATAAGTAGACGTTGCCTGCCAGGTAAAGTAGCGCATCCAATAACGTACTTATTGGACTGATTATCCCACGCATCTATTGACATCGCGTGCGCCAACCTGTATAGTTTGGATGCCACTTTCGGCCTGCATAAGACTTGCCTCTATATATAGGCAGGTGTACGCGTCTGTGGCGGTATCGCCCCGTTATGACCTGGGGCCGTACCATCGTGCTTACCCTGTTTTATGTAAGACCGAAAGGATAAAGAGTTGAAAGCACGCACCTTACCGGCCTGGGCTGCGGCATTGTTGCTTCTGCCTGTTGTATTAGGTTCCACTCCTTCTTCCTCCTATGCCACCCCGCCTGCCACACCCGGTTACACCTTCAGCATACGGGAGGCTGATGCCGAGGGCACCACTCACTACGCTCCCGACTACCAGCCCCCCCTGCTTGGCCCTGAGTACACCTCCAACCCTCCTACCTACGGCCCTGACGACACCTATGTGCAGGACGAGGTGATTATCCGCTTCCGCCCGGATGTGCCCCCAACTCAGCAGGACGCCCTCATGCAGGCGCACGGTATGAGGTTCGGCAGGCGCATCTATGGGGAGAAAGCCTTTGTTGCCAAGGTGCCTAATCATAGCGCTATGGTGGTAGCTAACGCTCTACGCAATAACCCCATGTTGGACGTGGTAGGGGTCAACCCCCTCGTAAAGCTCTCAGGCACCCTTGACTATACACCCAACGACCCACTCGCGCCGCAGCAGGAGCACCTGGGAACCTCTACCTTGCAGCAGATCAACGCTCGCAGAGGCTGGGACTTCGGTCACGGCTTGAATAAAGTGTCTCTTATAGCCATCGTGGATGAGGAGATAGACCAGACTCACCCTGACATCGAAGCCAAGTACAGCCCGGAGAACTGGCAGCGGTTCTATACCGGCGGCGAGATAGGCGGGAGGGGACATGGCACGCACGTAGGTGGACTGGCTGCTGCCAGTACAGATAACAGTATCGGCATAGCCGGTACGGGTTTTTCAGCATGGCCTATGTCGTTATCTATATTTCCTGAAACCACGAACGCGCTTGGTAACACGCAACTTGCTGCTGCGGTTTCGGCTGTGAACTGGGCCTCCGATCATGGTGCCTCAGTCATCAATATGAGCTTTGGATGCGCTCCGAGCCTTTCGTCCGAGTGCGGTACCAGGAATAGCGTAATTCGCTTGTTGAAAGAAGCAATAGACAGAGCGTATGATCGCGGTATCACCCTGGTAGCTGCCGCCGGCAATTACGTCTATGATGTTCCCTTCTTCCCTGCATCTTTTGGACAGGTCTATACGACCACCTTCCCGCCGTACGACCCGAAGCTGGTGATTGCCGTCTCCGGCACCAAGAGTGGAAGGCGTCACCCCAATTCCAATTACGGTGATTGGGTAGATTTCGGAGCGCCGTTCGGCCAGGATGACGGGCAAGGCATACTGAGCGCCGTGCCTATTACGTATAGTGGTACTATAACAGGGTACGACCGTATGTTTGGAACGAGTGCGGCGGCACCGCAGGTGGCAGGGCTGGCTTCGTTACTGACATCGCTGGGCTACACCAACAGCCAGGTGTACGACTTCATCAAGAATGGCGCTACCGACCTGCCTTGTAACCCGCTCGTCCCCTGCCCAGGGTTTGACAAGCACACGGGTTGGGGTAGAATAAACATGGGCCTGAGCATGGAGTTGGCCCATCGCACCACACCCGGCATGACGGTGGTACCAAACAAGGGTTTCCGAACTGTACAGTGGTTCAACTTCCAGGGTAGTGGTTTCGAGCCAAGCATCCAAGGTAATCCGAGAGAAGTCCAGGTATGCTGGACGCCCCCAGGGGGTTTACTTTCTTGCTATCCTGAGAATCAATTAGTAGATGGCTATGGAGTAGCTGGCTTCGGTCTCCAGGTTGGGAGCACTGCACCTTATGGTACATGGACCGTTTCCATGTGCGAGGTATCGGGAGACCACCGTTGTACCTCAGGGTCATTTACCGTCTTGATTGACCCTAACTAACATCAATTCTTTGCCACTCGATGCGCCTAAGATGCATCGAGTGGCAAATGCTCGGAATAGCACGCGTCATAATGCAAATGAAATATAATCAAGATACTATTACACTGAAGATCGGCTGTATGGCTGTTTTTGCGGCAGCTATGGCAGTATGGGTGATACATATTAACCATGAGACAGCCCCAACACCCAGTGTACCATCCGGTACCGCAAGCCCGACTCCTACATGCGTGCGGACCTGGGATATAGTTCCCAGCCCTAACGATACAGGCTACGGTAATTATCTGAATGATGTAGCAGTGGTATCACCTAATGATGTGTGGGCAGTGGGCGCAAGGGAAACCAGTGGTCTTCAGGAGTACCGTACTGTCACAATGCATTGGGATGGCACTGCTTGGACGTTGGTGCCCAGCCTAAGTCCCGGAGCAGATAACAGGCTGTATGGGTTGGTGGCACTATCATCGGATGATGTGTGGGCTATTGGTTATTCTCGTCCTACAGGCGGTGTGAGCCAGCCACTCATGCTCCATTGGGATGGTGCTCAGTGGAATCGGGTAGCTAGCCCTAACACTAATGCGAGTAGCAAGATTAGCGAGGTCACAGCAGTCGCCAGCAATGATATATGGGTCGTAGGATATTCCTATAGCGTTACACCGGCACCTCACACCTCAACTCTCATTGAGCACTGGGATGGCATCCAATGGAGCATCGTGCCCAGCCCCAGTCCAGGCGCAGATTACAACTTCCTTGACGGTGTTGTGGCAATCTCAGCAAGCGATATATGGGCTGTGGGCAGTTCTCCCCCAACTGGCACCACTGGACCATCTGCCCCACTCACTTTGCATTGGGATGGCACAGCATGGGCACAGGTTCCCAGCCCCACTCCCGACCCTACACACAGTAGTGGTCTGTTGAATGTCGCGGCGGTCTCGCCAGACAATGTATGGGCTGTGGGGTACTCCTATGAGGGTGATGTAACTCGCACGCTATCTATGCATTGGGACGGCAGCCAGTGGAGCATTGTACCCACTCCTAATGTGGGGACGGGAAGCAATAGCATTGGCGGCATCGCGGTGGTCTCTGCCAACGATATTTGGGCTGTGGGCGTGTATGATGGTGCGGTCACAGAAACTCGCACGCTATCTATGCACTGGGACGGCAACCAGTGGAGCATAGTGCCCAGTCCTAATCCATCATCAAGCTACAATGGGTTGAGTGATGTTGTCTTTGATCACAATGGCGCCATATGGGCGGTCGGCGATTACGTCCCCTTCAATTCTCAGACGCTAATCATGCGCTATCCAGGCGCATGTACCGCTATTACCCCGTCGCCTACAGCATCCCTGCCTACCCCAAGCCCGACTCCTACATGCGTGCGAACCTGGGACATCGTACCCAGCCCCAACGATACAGGCTCGGGTAATTATCTGTACAATGTGGCTGTGGTAGCACCCAATGACGTTTGGGCTGTGGGCGCAAGGGAAACGAGCCGCCTTCAGGAATACAGAACTGTCACGATGCACTGGGATGGCACTACCTGGCAGCTAGTGCCCAGCTCAAATCCAGGATTAGACAACAGGCTGAACGGAGTGGCGGTAACGCCATCAGGAGAGGTATGGGCTGTCGGATACTATACCACTGACGAGCAGGTGAGCCAAACGCTGATGCTCCATTGGAAGGGCGCTGCATGGGAGCAGGTAGCAGGACCTAGCACCAGCGTAAGCGCTTATCTCAACGAGGTCACAGCACTCTCTAACGATGATATATGGGCTGTAGGGTTTTTGTATAGTGTTAACCCAGCGCCTCACACGTTAACATTCATCCAGCACTGGGACGGCAGCCAGTGGAGCATAGTCGCCAGTCCCAGTCCAAGCGCAGATTCCAACATCCTCCATGGTGTGGCAGCAATCTCTGCCAATGATGTATGGGCTGTGGGCTATTACAGATCATCCAGCAAATCAGGGGAGGGACTGCCTCTCACGTTGCACTGGGACGGCGTGACATGGACGCAAGTGCTCACCCCCACTCCAAGTCCTATCTATGGCAGTAGCCTGTCTAGTATTGCCGCAGTCTCATCTAACGATGTATGGGCTGTAGGGCGTTTGTTCGAGGGTGAGGTATCTCGAACCCTATCTATGCACTGGGACGGCAGCCAATGGAGCATTGTACCCACCCCTAATGTTAGTACAATGAACAATAGCATTTGGGGCATAGCGATAGTCTCTGCCAACGACATCTGGGCTGTAGGTGTGTATGATGGTGAGGAGGTAGTTGAAACGCGCACGCTGACGATGCACTGGGACGGCAGCCAGTGGAACATAGTGCCCAGTCCCAGTCCTACCTCAAGTCGCAATCGGTTGAATGATGTTGCCAGCGACCACAATGGTATCATCTGGGCCGTTGGCAATTACATACCCTTCAACTCTCAGACGCTAGTCCTGCGCTATCCAGGCGGCTGCGTGACCCCTACACCAACCTCAGCCACACCCGTCCCGACGGTCCCTACCACACCGACCATCACGCCTACCTTCACATTCGTCCCTCTTACCTCCACTCCTGTACCCGTCACCAGCACAACAACCAAAGTAGCTACTGCTATAGCCAGCATCACAGCTATAGCTACCCCTACCCAATGCTCCCTCTCGTTCACCGATGTGCCCACCACCTCCACGTTCTATGCCAACATACGCTGTCTAGCCTGTCGGGGCATCTTGGGCGGCTATTCGGACGGCACATTCCGCCCCAACAACGACATCACCAGGGGCCAGATAGCTAAGGTGGTGTCCAATGCCGCAGGCTTCAATGATGACCCAGGCACGCAGATATACGAGGATGTGCCCCCCACCAACACCTTCTACGCCTGGGTAAATCGCCTGAGCAAGAGAGGGCTTATGGGTGGGTACCCGTGCGGCGCTATGCCTTCCGAGTCATGCGGCACGGCCAACCGTCCATACTTCAGGCCTAATGCCTCAGCCACGAGAGGGCAGCTAGCCAAGATAGTAGCCTCTGCCGCATATCTCACCACCACACCCACAGGGCAGAGGTACGCGGATGTGGAAGAGGATAGCACCTTCTACGTATGGATAGAGCAGCTATCCTCCCTGGGCGTGATGGGTGGGTACACTTGCGGCTCGGTGCCAACAGAGCCATGTGACGAGGAGGGGAGGGCATACTTCCGCCCCTCCAACAACGTGACGAGGGGGCAGGCGTCCAAGATAGTGGCCAACACCTTCTTGCCCAACTGTCAGGCGCCGTAACTATCGGGGGTACTTATATGCGACCTTATCTAATGCTGGTCAGGCTAGGCATGTTAGCTGTATCGGTGCTGGCATTTATAGCATTAGCATTGTGGGCGTATAAGCCTCTAGTCGCCGAAGCCACGCCATATGTATCGGTTGTCGGATCATCGCCCTCGCCTACACCAACCGTCCCTACCACACCAACTACTGTGCCCACCAGCACACCCATCCCTCCCAGCCCCACCCCTATACCATGCACGAGCAGCTTTACTATTACCGGCTCCCTCATGCCCGATGATCCGAGGCAAGGTGACTACCTGCTACGTAGCCAGAACCCGTCGCAATGTGGCGTGCCGATTACCGGCTGTACGGCGTTTCAAGCCTCAGGGACCCTTTATGACTCATACACCTTCGCTAACAACACAGGTGCCGCCAGGTGCGTGACAGTAACTTTGACATCAGCCTGCACAAACTCAGGCTCTGCGGGTTCGGCAGCATATTCGCCTATATTCACAGGCTCTTCGTGCCAAAACATCCTGGCCGACTCGGGGCCTACCCCAAACCGCGACGTTACATACTCGTTTACCGTACCTGCCGGGCAGCCTTATGTTGTGGTTGTAAGTGCCATCAATGCCTTTGGTGCCACATGTGAGAGCTACACCCTGACCGTGCGTGATGAGCAAGCGGTATGCGCCACGCCAACTCCGCCTAAGCCCTCGCCGACCGTCTCCGCCACGCCAACCAGCGTGCCCACCATAACACCTATACCTCCCAGCCCTACGCCTATCCCGTGTGTTACCGGAGTAACTATCGAAGGTTCTCTTACATCAAGCGATCCGCAGATGGGGAACCTGTTGATGCTTAATGGCAATCCCTCCATGTGCGGTGTGCCTCTAAGTAGCTGTTTTGCTTTTGCGGTGCAGGGCACACTCTACGACGTTCACAGGTTCTCCAACAATACAGGCTCTTCCAGGTGCGTGACTGTATCTTTGACCGCTGCTTGCACAGGGGGCAGATACGTGGCTTCCGCAGCGTACTCGCCCATGTTTGTTTCCTTTCCATGTCAAAATATTAAAGCACAGTCGGGAAACGTAGCTAATCCCACCATCCAATATTCCTTTACAGTACCTGCCGGGCAGCCCTATGATGTGGTCGTGACCGGCACCGACCCATACCAAACCTGTGCCAGGTATGCCCTCACTGTGCTCGATGAGCAAGTGGCATGCACGACACCAACAGCCACAACATCCCCTATCCCAACCTCATCGCCCACAACACCTTCATCTACCCCGATCCCCCCAACTCTTAGACCAACCCATACACCCCTCCCTCTTACTCCCAGCCCTATCCCATGCACCGGCAGCTTTACCGTCACCGGTTCGCTCACAAATGATGATCTCTGGGAACACGACCTGTTGGCGTCCAGTGGCGATCCGACAGTGTGCGGAGTGCCCCTTGCCAGTTGCGCATCCTTCGCGGTGGCACGCACTTACTATGACGCTTACAGCTTCACCAACAACACAGGCGCGGCCAGGTGCGTCAGCGTAACCTTGACCTCAAGTTGCACAAGCTATCGTGCAGTCGCTTCGGCAGCCTATTCACCCACGTTCACGGGTGGGGTATGCCGAAACGTGATCGCGGAGTCGGGCGGTGAGGCCAACCCGTCGGTAACGTACTCGTTCACCGTACCTGCCGGACAACCTTACGATGTGGTAGTGAGTGGCACTAATCCTAGTACTCCTTGTGAAAGCTACACTCTAACCGTGCGCGATGAACAAGCAATATGCGTAACCCCAACCCCGGTCACACCCACAGCCACAGCCACAGCCACAGCCGTGCCTACATCATCTCCTCCACCACCCACCGGCATTAGCACACCCGTATCATCTACCACACCCATGCCAACTACCTCTACTACCCTGGTGCCTGCCACAGCTAGCGTCACGGCCAGAGCTACCCCTACCCAGTGCTCCCTATCCTTCACAGACGTGCCCATGACCTCCACTTTCTACGCCCACATACGCTGCCTGGCTTGCCGGAGCATACTGGGTGGATATGCAGATGGCACCTTCCGTCCCAACAATGACATCACCAGGGGCCAGATAGCCAAGGTGGTCTCCAATGCGGTAGGGTTCAACGAAAGCCCAGGCCCCCAGATATACGAGGACGTGCCCACTACCAACGCCTTCTACGCCTGGATAAACCGCTTGAGCAGGAGAGGGCACATGGGCGGGTATCCATGCGGCACGATGCCTTCCGAGCCATGTAACACGGACAATAAGCCGTACTTCAGGCCCACCGCCTCAGCCACCAGGGGGCAGCTAGCCAAGATAGTAGCCTCTGCCGCCCAAATCACGGGCACCCCCACAGGCCAGAGGTACGCAGACGTTGAGCCTGACAGCACCTTCTACGTATGGATAGAGCAGCTATCTAACCTGGGGGTGATGAGTGGGTACTCATGCGGCACACTACCCACAGAGCCGTGCGATGAGCAGAGAAGGGCATACTTCCGCCCCTTCAACAACGTGACGCGTGGGCAGGCATCGAAGATAGTAGCCAACACTTTCTTGCCTGGGTGCCAGACGCCATAGTATTATGATTAGACAGGACCCTTTGGGCTGTCATAATCCATGAAAATAACAACAAATTCTGACCCCTGGCCCATGATCCCTGACCCCTAAAGAGAATGACAAACCCCGATATTGCCCACCGGCGGCTGCACAACCAGCGTATCGCCTCGGCCGTGCTTGAGGAGCCAACCGATGTGGTAGAGTGGCTGGGCGCGGTACAGGCCCAGGATTACGCGGGCGCGAGATGGGCAGTCGGCCAGCGCCTGCGGGGGCCTAAGAGTACCGATGCTGCTATAGAGCAGACATTCGATGGGGGAGATATTCTTCGCACCCACCTGATGCGTCCCACCTGGCACTTTGTCTCACGTGCCGATATTCGCTGGATGCTTGCCCTCACCGGCCCACGCGTGAATGCCGCTAACGCCTACTACTATCGCCAGCTTGAACTGGACGACGCCACACTTGGGCGCACTAACGATCTGCTGGCAAATGCACTACAAGGCGGCAATCAGCTTACCCGCACCGAGCTGGGGGCTGTGCTTGAGCAAAGCGGCATCGCTACGAAGGGTGCATTGCGGTTGGGCTACATAATGATGCGTGCCGAATTGGATGGGATTGTGTGTAGCGGCCCCAGGCGGGGTAAGCAATTCACCTATGCGTTGCTTGATGAGCGAGCGCCGCAAGCCAGGAAGTTAGAACGTGACGAGGCTCTGGCTACACTCGTCAGACGGTACTTTACGAGCCACGGGCCTGCAACCGTGCAAGATTTCGTGTGGTGGTCGGGGCTGACGGCAGCCGACGCAAGGGCCGGTCTCGCCATGCTCGCCTCTCAAATTACGCATGAGGTTGCGGGCGGCCAGACCTACTGGTTCGCGCCATCTGCGCCACCCGCCAAGGACATATCTCCAACTGTATACCTCCTGCCCAATTTTGACGAATACCATGTAGGCTATAAAGACCATAGCCCCGTGCTTGACGCGGCGAACGAAGCTATATTGAATGCTCGAAACAACGTCTTCAGCCACATGATTGCTATAGACGGCCTGATAACAGGCACCTGGAAGCGTACCCTGAAGAAAGATGCGGTTATAATTGAACGAAGCACATTCGCGCCGCTGAGCGAGGTCGAGACCCATGCCTTCGCCGTCGCGGCAGAACGCTACGGGCAGTTTGTGGGCCTGCCCGTTACGATACAGTAACAACTCTCCAACATAACACTGGCAAAATCCGCCAAAAGACCGATTGCTATTGTGAAAAAAATCACATATAATATGAGAGAAGGATAAAGATAAGCCTTCGCACAAACCGGAGGAATGAGATGAAAACCCTTGACAACTACGCTGCAACAAAAGAACCTCCCGAGCACGCACCTCAGTCGTCAGGTAGAAAAGAGCCAACTGAGACGATAGCGAGGAAGCGTATTACCCGCCCACGTGTGGTCATAGTCGGGGCGGGGTTCGGCGGGCTGAACGCTGCCCTGCAACTCGCGGGGAAGGATGTTGACGTGATGGTGGTTGACCGCAACAACTATCACGGCTTCTGGCCCCTCCTCTATCAAGTCGCAACCGCCGGGCTGGAGTCCGAGTCTATCGCATACCCTGTGCGTGCAATCCTGAGCAAGCACCGGAATATCGGCTTTATGATGGCTACCGTCGAGCGCATAGACTTCGACAGGCGTATCGTCTACACAGATGGCCGCACGCTCACCTACGACTACCTGATCCTGGCGGCGGGCAGCACCAACAACTACTTCGGCAACGACGCGCTCGCAAAGCAGACCTACGGCCTCAAAGACATAGACGAGGCTGAGCGACTGCGCAATCGCGTCCTCTACTCCTTCGAGCAAGCGTTCATCGAGCGCAACCCCGAAAAGAGGCGCGCCCTCATGACCTTCGTGCTGATAGGTGGCGGCCCCACGGGTGTGGAGCTTGCGGGCGCTTTATCCGAATTGATAAACCACGTCCTCAACAAAGACTATCCCAACCTCGACACAGAGCACGCCCGCGTGGTGCTGGTCGAAGCCACAGACCGCATACTCGCCGCCTTCCCCGAGTCCCTCCAGGCGAGCGCGAAGCGTAAGCTGGAGAGCATGGGCGTAGAGATACGGTTCAACTCGCCCGTCGCTTCCGTCGAGGGCGGCCTGATTACGTTCAAGGACGGCAGCCAGTTGCAAGCCAGCACGGTGGTATGGGCGGCGGGCGTGCGCTCCTCCGCGCTCGTAGACGCGCTGGACGTGCCCACCGGCAAAAACGCACGCGTCAAGGTCGAGCCTGCGCTACACCTGGCAGAGCACCTGGAGATATTCGTGGTGGGTGATATGGCCTACCTGGAAGGCTATAAGGAAGGCCAGCCCTATCCGATGGTCGCGCAGGTGGCGATCCAGCAAGGGCAGCAGGCCGCGCGCAACATCCTGCGGCACATCAGTAAGCAGGTGATGAAGCCGTTCCACTACTTCGACAAGGGCAACATGGCGACTATTGGCCGCCGCGCCGCTGTGCTGGATGCGTTCGGCCTCCACCTGAGCGGACGCCTGGCCTGGCTGGGCTGGCTGCTAATCCACATCTACTACCTGATAGGCTTCCGCAACCGCCTCATAGTGCTCACCAACTGGGTGTTCAACTATTTCGCCTTCGAGCGTGGCGTGCGCCTGATAACCAATCGCAATTGGCCGAGGTAGAAGTCAGAAGTTAGAAGTTAGAAGTTAGAAGCCAGAAATTAGAAGCCAGAAATTAGAACGCTAACCGCAAAGACGCTAAGGAACGCAAAGTTCGCTAAGGTTCTATAGATTTTGAACCGCAGAGGCGCAGAGACGCTGAGGTATAAAGGGTTTTACGCAATACGCAATACGCAATGCGCATCACGTTTCACGCTTCACGCTTCACGCTTCACGCACTATATCCGCACAACGTACAGGTAGCTAACCGGGGGCAACGGGGCCGCATTCACTTGCTGCCAGGCTTGGCCCCGGTTGCCGCTCTCAAACACGTAGCCCGTATCGGTGGCAGCGTATATGCGGTCGCGCCGCTCTGGGTCACGCGCCAGGGCTACAACTCCCCCTGGCTGCGGCAACTCGACAACTTGCCAGGATGCTCCACCGTCCGGGCTTACGGCCAGACCTGATGATGTCCCTACTACCAGCGCGGGAGGCTTGCCATCTGCCCCAGGTACGGCCAGCATAGCCATCTGAGATGCGGAGGTCACAGCAGAACCAACCTCTACCGCCTCCCAGCTACGCCCGCCGTTCTCGCTCAGCAGCAACTCTCCATCTGCCACCGCCAGCACACGTATAGGAGGCCCCGGCTCGCCCCATACCGACACCAATCGCCGCCCCACCAACACGCGCCGAGGCGGCAACCACTCAGGCAGCGTACCAGGCTTGGTGAGTATCACCAACCCGTCAGGAGTGCAAGCGTAAATTATAGTAGCGTTTGCCATAATCGTCTGAAACGTGATGCGTGAAACGTATTGCGTAGTACGTATTGCGTATTCCTTAGTACCTCAGCGCCTCTGCGGTTCAAACTCATGGAACCTCAGCGAACTTTGCGTTCCTTCGCGCCTTTGCGGTTAGCGTTCTAACTTCTGATTTCTAACTTCTAGCTTCTAGCTTCTAACTCGCAGATGCTCATCGAGCAATCGCATCGCGGCCCTCGCGTCTTCGCCCAGGTAGATGCCGCCCAGGCGCTGGCTGATGTGGGGGAAGCGGTTGAACACCTGGCCTCCGTAGGCCAGTAGGGGCGCGTGCCCATCTTTCTGCTGCATGGCGTCTATCGCTTCTCGTAGGGTATGGAGAGCGGCGGCGGTCTCGGCTCGCGTGGCCGATATACAGACCGCGTGGGGCTGCAACGTCTGTAGCATGCCTATCAGGCTATCGAGCGGCACGTTCTGACCCAGGTAGACTACCCGGTACCCCGCACGCCGCAGGAACACGGCCAGGAACATCGCGCCTAGCTCGTGTAGCTCTCCCGGCGCGCACCCCACCACCACTTGTGGTCCATAAGCGTTGTGTGGGCTGGAATGGAAGAGGTTATCCAGGCGCGCCCGCACGAACGATGCCGCGAAGTGTTCCACAGCTACCAATGCCTTGCCGCTTAGCCAGTGTTCGCCTACCTCTATGAGCGCGGGCTGGACCACCTGCAAGCAGACATCTTCCACGCTGTAGAGGCTCAACGCGTCGCTCATCACGGCGCTTGCCCTGCCTTCGTCAACCGCCAGGAGGGCCTGTAGCAGTTCGTCCCGCAAAGCGTCGAACGACCTGACCCCATCGCGACTTTCGTATGCTTGCGGTGCGGCGCTAACGGCGGCGACCGGCTGGGTGCGTCCGGGGTCTCCTCCAAGCTGGCGCAGCATCTCGCAGGCGCGGCTGATGGAAAGCCCCTCCTCCAGCTTAGACTTCAGCCAGAGGATAGTATCCACGTGCCGTTGGGAGTACAAGCGATAGCCACTATCGGTGCGCTCAGGAGAGATGACATTATAGCGACTCTCCCATCGCCGGAGCGTGTCCGCAGGCACGCCGGTGAGCCTTGCGACCGCCTTTATATTGAATGTAGGTGCGTTACGCTGGTTGTCGTGTGACAAAACCAAATAGAAACCCTCTCCCTCACCCTCCTGATACTATCATCTTACGGTACGGTTCAATGTTTGTCAATAGTTTTGCTACACTTACAGATGAGCTACGGGTATGATGCCGCGCCCGATCTCGGCATGCCAGGCACGTCCGACGACCCGACATTCTTCACGCCCAATACCCTGGTGGTAGTGTCAACGTCGGCTACCTGCGCGCCTGAGATTGGATTGGGAAGGGCCGTAATTTGCACCAGCGTGGGATAACCCAGTGTAGGATCGAACTCTACCTGGTAGTCGAGCGGTATGTCAGACTCGCTGCTTACCTCCCAGGGTTTGGCCGCAAGCGCCGAGCCAACCTTCTCGAATAGCGCCTCCACCGTGAGGAAATTCAACTGTGCAAGGTCAGGTATAGGCGTGCCGGCAGCCCTACCGCTGCGCTCAAAATTGACTACTTCAACTACTTCCCCGCCCTTCACCCGCAGGGTCAGGGTGCCCGCGTAGAGGGAGAATGCCTGGTACTCCACTACCATCTCGTACTCGCCCACCCCCGCCGCCCGCCATTTGGCAAGCGCCTCATCATACTGCGCCTGGGTGATGTTGATACCGGCTTGCTGTGCGGGTGGGGTGGTTTCTGTGGGTTGGGCCACGCTCACCGAAGGGCTTGGCTCCTGAATGACGGCGGGTGCGCTGGGTTGGGTCGCCGCTGGGCCGCAGGCAGCCAGGACAAGCACGGGTAGAATAGCCGCGAGAACGTTACGTAGGGTCTTCATCTCATTCTCCTTGGGGTTTAATGGTTTTGAGCGCCGAGCGAGTAGGGAACGGTACGGCGCTCCCCATAAGTATGAACCTAACGAGGACAAAGAGCAATAGCCCCGGAGGGGCGCTAGATGATAGCCCCACGGCGCAAGCCTGGGGAAAGCGGCCCCTCTCTTCATATAGCCCCGGAGGGGCGTAAGAATGGACTATGAAAAGTGCTATCTTACGCCCCTCCGGGGCTATTGCTCTTATATTGGGACTGATACCCCAGGCTTGCGCCGTGGGGCTACATTCTGCCGCCCCTCCGGGGCTTGGCTTGGGTGCCTCTCTTTAGGTTGCTGCCTATGGAACGGTTTGTTGCTACGATAGGTAGGTGTTCGCTCACATTTACAGGATGAACCTGCTGAGGTCGTCGTCCTTCACCAGCGATTTCACTCGCTCGTCTATGTATGGGGCGTCTATCACCACCTTGTTGCCGCGCTCCTCGTCGGCGCTGAAGTTGAGGTCTTCCAGCACCTGCTCCATGATGGTGTGCAGGCGGCGTGCGCCTATGTCTTCGAGGCGGTCGTTCAGGTCGGCGGCCAGGGACGCTATGCGCTCCAACCCATCGCCCGTGAACTCGATGTCAACATCTTCGGTCGCCATGAGCGCGCTGTACTGCCTGGTGAGAGAGTTCTCCGGCTCGACCAGTATCTCCTTCAACTCCTTCGCGCCCAGGCTCGATAGTTCCACCCTCAAGGGGAAGCGGCCCTGTAATTCCGGTATCAGGTCGGCGGGCTTGGCCGTGTGGAACGCGCCCGCCGCGATGAAGAGCATGTGGTCGGTCTTGACCGGGCCGTAGCGCGTATTGACCGTCGAACCCTCCACGATGGGGAGGAGGTCGCGCTGCACGCCCTCGCCCGATACGTCGGGGCCGGTGTCTATCTTCGAGCCAGTGATCTTGTCTATCTCGTCCACGAACACTACGCCCGTCTGCTCGGCGCGGCGAACTGCGCTCTCCACTATGGTGTCGAGGTCGAGCAGCTTGTGAGCCTCTTCCTCGGTCAAGAGCCGCCTGGCCTCGCGTACAGACACGCGCCGCATCCGCTTGCGCCCTATGTTGCCAAGCGTGGATTGCATCGAGCGGTAGCCGTCCATAAACTCACCGAACGACTCGGTCATCTCTTCGGGAGACATGCCGGGGGAGAACTCAAGCACACCGCTCAGGTCGTCCGTGTCGAGGCCGTTGTCACCCAGGTCTATATCTATCTGCTCCTCGTCCAGCTTATGCTCGGCAAGCAGGCGCTCCATCTTGCGGCGCTGTAGCTTCAACGCCCGTTCCGAGATGGGAGGCTCCACAATGCCGGAGGTCATGGCGACATTGGTGGTGATGGTGGCCGTCACCGCTTCGTTCAGGGTGATTACTTCCTGGATGATGCCGCCCTGGGCTTGAGCCTGGGCCTGCGCCTGCGGTTGTCCCTGCGCCTGGGCCTGCATCTTGGTGCGGGCGTGATCCTTCTTGCCTGCCCTGAGGTCCTCGCGCTGCTCCATCAGGTAGTTGACGATGCGCTCCGTAGCCACCGTCTCGGCACGCTGGCGGACGTCGGCCATGCGCTGATCGTGCTCCATGTTGAACGCGGCTTCCGCAAGGTCGCGCACGATAGACTCCACGTCGCGCCCCACGTAGCCCACTTCAGTGAACTTGGTCGCCTCCACCTTGATGAACGGCGCGTCTATCAGCTTGGCGACCCGCCGGGCGATCTCGGTCTTGCCGACCCCCGTCGGCCCTATCAGCATGAGGTTCTTGGGCGTGATCTCGTCGCGCATATCTTCCGCCACGCGCTGCCGCCGCACGCGGTTGCGCAACGCTACGGCTACGGCGCGCTTGGCTGCCGCCTGGCCTACTATAAACTTGTCCAGCTCCGCCACGATCTGGCGTGGTGTGAGGTCTTGCATATACGTGCCTCGCTAACTAGGGGTCAAGGCCGGGAATAGCGAGCCGGGTTGCCGCGCCCTGCTTTCCTGCCTTATTTTACCGCGTTATGCGGTAGGATCATTCACTATCCACAACGGAGGCATGGCCCACCGGTTCCGCTTGCGCGACCTGGGCTTCTTCCTCCGTAGGTTCTGAGCTTATCGAAAAGAGGGAGATATTGCTGTTGGTGTAGATGCAGAGGTCTCCTGCAATCTGCATCGCTGCGCGCACTACGTCTTCTGCCGGTAGCTCCGTGTGCTGTAGGAGGGCGCGAGCCGCAGCCAGCGCATACGAGCCGCCCGAACCTATGGCAACCACGCCGTCGTCAGGCTCGATAACCTCTCCGTCACCCGACAGGATGAGGAGTTGGGTAGGGTCGGCCACGATAAGCTGGGCTTCCAGGCGGCGCAGGTAGCGGTCGGTGCGCCATTCTTTGGTGAGTTCTACGGCTGACTTTCGGAGGTTGCCCTTGTTGCGCTCTAGCTGGGACTCGAATTTTTCAAACAGGGTCAAAGCGTCGGCCACCGCGCCCGCAAAGCCCGCCAGCACACGCTCCTTGTAGAGCTTGCGTATCTTTCGGGCTGAGTGCTTCATCACCACGTCACCAATAGTGACCTGGCCGTCGCCACCCATTGACACGGTAGCGCCTCGGCGCACCGCGAGAATAGTAGTGCTTAGTATCATAATGTTAAAAGTGCCTCTCCGTTAATTATACGAGCATAGGCAACCCAACCGCAAATGTGCATAATAACCAGTGGTCAGTGGTCAGTGGTCAGTGGTCAGTGGTCAGTGGTCAGGTGATGGGTGATAGGTATTAGGGGCCGTGTTGTATGGGAAAGTTACCCCACCCTCCTTGTCATTCTGAACGAAGTGAAGAATCTCGTCCCTCGCGTATTATCTTGGGAGCGAGATTCTTCCGGGAGAGTATTCTTACGCATGATTCACGAGCTTGAGAAGGATAGCTTCCACACGGTATTACCACTCTACGGAGAAGGCCCACCGACCTACGCCAATATGGTAATAGAGGCCGTCGCGGAAGGGACTACCCCAGGAAGGGTGTGGGTGGACGATCCGCAAGACCCCCGTTCGTGCCTGATGTGGGACAAAGGACCTGTTTATTGCCTGGCCGGAAGCGCCGGTAACGACGATTTCAATCGCGCCCTTGCCACGCTCATCCGCACGAACATCGCCCCCACCGCCATAGCGCGCGGCATCTACTATTTCAAGCTCTTCTGTACCCCAGGCGGATGGGACGACAAGATGGCCGACCTCTTCCGGGGCGCTACCTTCAGGCAGGGTGAGCGAAGTCTCTGCACTTTCGACGCACTCAAAACTACCGGCTGGCGAGACATGATACCTGACGGCTTCAAGATGAGGCTAGTAGACGCCGACTTCTTGGGTAGAGACAGCCCGGAGAACGTGGCCATTGTCGCCGAGGAGATTAGCTGCTGTTGGACCTCCGTCGAAACCTTCCTTGAGCGCGGCTTTGGGTTTTGCTTGCTCCACGACAACAAGATCGTCAGTTGGTGTACTTCCGAATACGTCAGCGGGAATAACTATGGCATAGGCATTGCAACGGATGAAGAATACCAGGGCCGGGGCTTCGCCACCCTCACGGCGTCGGCTTTCGTAGAGCACTGCACCAGATTAGACGGCAAACCTTACTGGGACGCCTGGACGCGCAACCTGCCATCCCTCGCGGTAGCAGAGAAGATTGGCTTCAAGCGGTATTCAACCTACATGGTCTACGTCGGTGAGTATGGCATCAGTAAATGAGCAGGCGTTCAGCTAAAGGCAGGAGGAAGATTAGATGGCAAAATCGGAGCGGACCACCAGGAAATCCATAACTGAGACCAAAGGCAAGCGCAACGGCAACATAGAGGAAGCGCAGCCCTTATTGAACCAACGTGGGCGCGAGATACAGCCCTATGGCACCCTGCGCCACCTGCCCATCGCGCTTGAGGAGCAGGCCCGCGAAGAGAGCTGCGAATTGCTCAACCAGATACTCGCCGACAGCGTTATCCTGTTCAACCTCTACAAGAAGCACCATTGGCTGGTGGCCGGGCACACCTTCTACCAGTTGCACCTGCTCTTCGACAAGCACGCCGACGAGCAGCTTGAGCTTATAGACCTGCTGGCCGAGCGCGTGCAGAGCCTGGGAGGGATAGCCATAGGCGACCCACGACACGTCGCGGAAGTCACCAAGATAGCCCGCCCACCCGACGGGGCCGAAGAGGTGCCCACCATGATCTCACGCATGCTGGAAGCGCATGAGATCATCATCTGGGAGGCGCGAGAGGCCATAGACAAGACTGACGAGAATAAGGACATGGGCACCAACGACCTGCTCGCCAGCGAAGTGCTGCGCCTCAACGAGCGCCAGGTCTGGTTCCTCGCGGAGCACATAGTGGACACGCCACTCGTGAGGAGTGACGGGGCGTAGCGGCCTGTCTATTCTCGCGAACGCCGCCCGGCGAATGAATTCGCGGGCTATCCAAACGAAGTCCGCCTGCGCGGACTATGATGGATAGAATAGTCGCCGCAGGGCGACTTTGTAATCGTAGCCCGCGAATTTATTCGCCCGGCGCTATCTAAGGCGTATACCCGAAGGTCCTCACGAACTGCTCCGTGCCCAGCAGGCCCAGCAGCATCTCATACCGCGTGCCTTTGTTCTCAGGGTGATATTCGAGGCGGTTGCGCTCGAAGTACTGCACGCGGTAGGTCTTGCCATCGGCGGCGTTCCTCTCCTCGAACGCTTCAGAGCGCGGCAGGCCGTACACAGGCAGCCCGCCGTTATCATTCCAGAACTGGATGAATGGTGGCCCGACGTTGTGCTTGGTCTCAGGGAACCACTGGTAATTAGGGGCGCGTATAGCCCGTGTAGGCGTGAACGGTCCCTCGTCACCCCGCCCCTCAACCAACGTATTCCCTAGCAAGCCAAGTAGCACGTCGTTGGGCGGCTTGTTCTCCGGGTGCCATTCAAACCGCGCTCTCTGCGTGTACTGAACCGTATAAACCTGGTCGCCCAGCTTCTCGAATATCTCAGGGGTAATCGGGTAGCCGAACTGCTCAAGTCCGCCGTTCTTCTCCCAATATTGGGCGAACACCCCGCGCAGGCAGTACGGCACATCTACGAAGCAGCGCCCCGCGCCCGGCAGAGGCGGCGCCTGCTCAGGGTTCTTAGGGTCATGCCGCCAGTGGGTCCATATATCGGTAAGCTCTTGCAGGTAGCCAAAATCGTCCTTGTCGCGCATCCCTATCCACGAGTGCGCGCCGTCCGGGCTGACCGCCACGCTCCTGGGACCTGCGCCGATAGCCGCAGCCATGCCCACGTCACGGTTCTCCACCTGATAATTTGCCTCGTCCCCTCGGAGGCGTACCAGCAGAGGGTTCCAGGACTCTCCCTGCAATGGGTTCCCCACATCGAACGGCCCCATGTGGACCTCGCCCACCGCCCAGCCACGCCCTACCCCGTCCAGGGCAACGTCATTCAGCCGGTGTAAAGACGTTGAGTTCGGCAGGTCGCCCAGAGGAGAGCGTTTGACAGCGCCCTCCCGCCCTAGCCGGTAGAGACCGGCTGTTGAGCCGTCGTCCAATGGGTAGGTGACGAACCAGCCATCCCCAGCGTTATCAACAGCTATCCTGGTGGGCCGCTCGTCCGGGGGGTATATCTCGCCCTCTACGGCTTCCCAACGCCCGCCCACCAGTTGGAAGATGCCATCCTCTGTACCGCCCTCCACCGTCTTGAGGCCGGCACCCCAGCCTTTACTCCCATCAGGGCTGACCGCCACTACACTCAACTGGTCGTCCGCCGGTAAATCAATCGGGGTCCACAGTCCATTTCGCAGCCGCAACAGCACGTAATCACTTGTCACAAAATGGATGGCGGTCATCCAGCCGTCGGTGCCGTCTGCGGTGATGGTAAGGTCCAGCAGGAAAAGGTCCTTATCCACCGCACCCTCAACAACGCCCCAGGCACCATTTCTGTATCGCAACACCGCAGGTACATCCTCGTCTCCTTCCAGCACGTCGGCTATCGCCCACCCGTCATCTCCCTTTGCGGTCAGCGCTATCCTGAACACGCGCAGCCTCGCAGGCAGTAATCCAGGTTCTTGCGTGCTGTCGGCAACCACGCGAAACTTGCCATCCTGGATACGCAGCAGGAAGCTGGTGGGGGAAGTTTGCAGCGAGGGTGCCGCCCACGCCCAGCCATTACCCGCCCCATCCAGGGCCACCGCCTCCACAGGCCCTATCTCCGGCTCCTGTGACCGCGCAGGCGCTACCCCCGCAGGCTGGGCGAACATCAAACCCGCAATAAGACAAGCTATTGCCATTAAGCGAATGCTCTTTATAAAGCGCACGATAACCTCCACGTAGGTACTCTTCCTGCCGGTATATGCCCTAAGTCAGCCTGCAACACTGTAGCATAGCTTCTTAAGCTCAGTCAACACTACTCCTGGTAAATGTTCCAGAATTGTGTCAAGGTCGCTACAACGCCTTACCGCTAGAAAAGAGATTGTCTTTGTGGAAAATTGGCGGCGAAGCCGCCAATTTTACACAAAGACAAAAGAAAACGTC
>DASWMJ010000058.1:0-76820 GCA_036399775.1 Chloroflexia bacterium
CCTCTACCCCAACCTACCCAATGCCTCCTCAAAGGCCACCCTTGAGCGTGTATCCCCCACAGGCACCACCGTAGTGGGAGAAGTGCCCGCCGGCGCATTCGCAGGCTTCAGCTACGAGGCATGGAATACCATCTCCCTCACAGCCCAGGGCACCTACTTCACAGTATCGGTAAACGGCACCCAGATAATGGATGTCACAGACACCACCAGTAACAAAACGGTACAGAGTGGTTGGGTGGGAGTATGGACCATATCGGACATGGGAGCGCAATTCGACAACGTCAGAGTTCAGCAGGCCGCTGGGCGCTAGAGAAGGGAGACCAGATACCATGAAAAGAGGCATCAATATGGCGCTACTGCCGCTCCTGGCTGTCATAATCGTGGTAGCCGCCGCCCTGGTGAGCGCCACCGGCAACGCAGCACCCGCAGCCGCGCCCCTGGCGGACGGTTGGGTCCAGCCCATCACCGTCTCCGACGACCCCAACTACGACAACACCTCCACCATCGGCGCGGCACCCAGCGGCGCGGTGACGATCGCCTGGGAGCAGCGCAATGACCCCACCTCCACGAAGAATTACATCAAGCAGGGCAGCAATACCTCCCTGGCAGGCCCGTTCAGCAAGCAGACCCTTGCAACCAGCGACTACCTTGAGAACGGCAACGTCAAAGTCAGGGGCGACTCTCAGGGCCGTCGCCACATGGTCTGGTGGCAGCAGGACGGCACCAACGTGACCAACTACTACGCCCAGGTCGGCACCAACGGCACTTATACTCTCTTAGAGGCTATACCGGGCACGAGCAACGCCTTCCTCAAGGGTACAGCCCTGGCAGTCGGCACGGACGACACGGTTCACGTCCTCCTGGGCCGCGACAACCAGACCGTCGAATACTGGCAGCGCAGCGCCGCCGGGACATGGACCGTCCAGGGTGAGACCGTGCCTGTACCCGAATCGCCTACCCACCTGACGCTCGCCGTAAGCTCGCAGGGCGTGGTCCTGGCAGGCATGAGGGGCAACAGCCCGGGCGGCAACTACGACATCTACACGGCGAAGCGCAACAGCCCCGGCAGCTGGTCCCTTGAGAATGTGTCCTACGTATGCTGTACAGGCTGCACGAACAACTCGAAGGCGTACCTGCCGTCCCTCGAGCGGGACAGCGCGGGCGGCATCCGCCTGGTGTGGGCCGACGAGAAGTGCGACCCCCGCGAAGACCCCCGCACCCTTGACCTCTACTACCGCGAGTGGGTGCCCGGCACAGGCTGGAATAATAAGCCACTGGTGCGTATCTCCTCAGCCTCTGGCGAAGCGTACTTCAACGCTATCACCGTAGAGCCGAGCGGCACGGCGCACATCCTCTACTCCGACGACACAGGCAGCGGCACGCACAACTACCAGATGTACTATATGTCAGGTTCCGGCACCACCTTCTCCGCGCCACTGGCCCTCTTCCGGACCTGGGCGGACGTATCTTTCCAGAAAGAGCCGTCCGTAGACTACAGCCCCGGCTGGCTGCACCTGACTTTCAACAGCAACCGCACCGACTACCAGAAGGACGTCTTCTACAGCCGAAAGAGCGTTGCCCCCGCCGCTACGGCCACACCCGCGCCGTCGCCTACTCCCTGCGCGTCTGGCAGCTACAGCGACGTGCCCCCGTCCAACACCTTCTATCCTTACATAACCTGCCTATCTACCCAGGGCATCATGGGCGGGTATAGCGATTGTACCTTCCGCCCCAACTCCAACATCACCAGGGGCCAGTTGTCCAAGATAGTGGCTAATTCCGCGGGCTTCAACGAGCCTGTGACCGGGCAGACGTTCGAGGACGTGCCCCCCTCCAACAGCTTCCACCCCTACGTGGAGAGGATGTCTGGCCGAGGCATCATCGGCGGGTACGCATGCGGCAGCACGGGAGAGCCGTGCGGCAATGGCAACAGGCCATACTTCAGGCCGAACGCCAACGCCACACGAGCCCAGATCTCCAAAATAGTATCCGAGGCTGCCGGGTACAGCGACCCGCAGACCGGACAGACCTTCGAGGACGTGCCTACCACCAGCACCTTCCACGTGTACATAGAGCGCCTGTCCTCACGCGGCATCATGGGCGGATACGCATGCGGCGGCGCGGGCGAGCCATGCGTCGGCGGCAACCGTCCGTACTTCCGCCCAAACAACAGCGCCACCAGGGGGCAGACCTCCAAGATTGTTGCCAACACTTTCTACCCGGAGTGTAGCACCCTCACCGGGAGATAAAAAGAAGCATCCAGAGTAAATGCAAGGGGTGAAGCCAAAGCTTCACCCCTTGTTGCTCATAGGTATCTATCGCAGGTGTTCAAAAGTAGACCCTATAGGTGCGATGAAGTATGACAGTAGGGGCGACCCGGTGGGTCGCCCAGGTGGGGCTGGCGTATCACGCTTGCGTGCTGCCCAGCAGGGCGACCCACCGGGTCGCCCCTACCGAAATAATCCTTTATCCCCATTCGTACGCTATCGTGACAAAACATATCATTTTAGCGTATACTTAATTGAGGAAGAAATGATATGCCTGTAGATAGCGAAGCCAGAAGCATAGCGAGCATCATGTCGCTGCAACGGGAGCCTGGGGGTGACACCTGCGAGGTGCGATGCGTCCACCCTGGGCGCGTGCGTGTTGGCCTGGATCATCTCCTGCCGGGCGATGAATACAGGGCGCTTGCGGACACCTTCCAGGCCCTCGCCGACCCCAGCCGCGCCAAGATCGTCTACAGCCTGCTCCACCAGGAGCTATGCACCTGCGACCTTGCCGCCATCGTGGGCGTGAGCGAGTCTGCCGTATCCCAGCATCTAAAGGTGTTGCGCCGCCTGCGCCTGGTCAAGAGCCGCCGCGACGGCAAGGTTATTTATCACTCCCTGGACGACGCGCACATCAGCGTCTTACTTGAGGTCTGTTTGGAGCACGTGCGTGGCGAGTAGAACCACCACAAAGCATATATCTGACATGGGCTACCCCGTTGAAGAGGCTGGGCAGTCCAACGTCACCCAGTTCGTCCTGGAAGGGATGGACTGCGGCGATTGCGCGCTCACGGTCGAGAAGGCCGTAGCCGCGCTGCCGGGCGTGCAATCGGCCTCGGTCAACTTTGGGGCTGCTCGCCTGTCGGTTGTAGCCTCGCCCGGCACCGGCGCGGGCCTGCAAGCTGCCGTCGAGCATAAGGTGAGCCAAGCGGGCTATCGCGCTACCCCCGTGCAGAGACGCGGACAGGCTGATACAGCCTCCTTCTGGCGGCGCGAGAGGCGCGTGCTCACTACAGCCACAGGCGCTGCCTCCGCGCTGCTTGCCTTCATATTGTCGCTCGCTGGCGTGTCGCCCCTGGCAGTAAACTCCCTCTTTGCCATTACCCTGGTAGTGAGCGGGCTGGGATTTGCCAGGGCAGGCTTGCTCGCGCTCAGGACTGGCCGCGCCGATATGAACGTGCTAATGACGGTGGCGGCCATCGGCGCTGCTGCCCTCGGAGATTGGGCTGAGGCGGCCACAGTCGTGCTACTCTTTGCCTTTGGCGGCACTCTACAGGCATACACCCTTGAGAAGACGCGGGGCGCTATACGCTCGCTCATGGACCTGTCGCCCAACACCGCGCTGGTGCGCCGAACCGCCGCAGACGGTGACGCACCCCGCGACATACGCCTCCCCGTAGAGGAAGTGCTACCCGGTGAGACTGTGCTGGTAGGCCCAGGCGAGCGCGTGCCGCTCGATGGGGTGATAGTAAGCGGCATGACCTCCATTGACCAGTCTGCCATAACGGGCGAGAGCGTGCCCGTAGACGCCGAGCCTGGCTCCGAGGTATACGCGGGCACTATCAACGGCCCAGGCGCGTTCGCTATGCACACTCTCCGCGCCTCCGACGACACCACCCTTGCGCGCATCATACACATGGTCGAAGATGCCCAGGCCCGCCGCGCACCTTCGCAGCAGTTCGTTGACCGCTTCTCGGCCATCTACACGCCTGTGGTGATAGTGGGCGCGGCCCTGGTGGCTTTAGTGCCACCCCTGTTGCTTGCCCAGCCTTTCGCCGGATGGTTTTACCGGGCGTTGGTGCTGCTGGTGGTGGCCTGCCCGTGCGCGTTGGTCATATCAACCCCCGTCAGCATCGTAGCAGCCATAGGAGCGGCCACGCGCAGGGGCGTGCTCATCAAGGGCGGCGCTACCCTGGAAACGCTGGGCAGGGTGCGCGCCATCGCCTTCGACAAGACCGGCACCCTCACCCAAGGCCGCCTCCAGGTGGTGTCGGTGCATGCCCAGAGTGGCGACCCTGATGCGCTGCTCAAGCTAGCTGCGTCTGTGGAAGCGCGCTCCGAGCACCCGTTGGCCCGCGCGGTCGTGCATGCGGCCCGCGACCTGCGAAACGGCGCGAATGCCCCTGAAGCCCGCAATACGCTTTCGCTGCCCGGCCTCGGCGCGCAAGCCGAAGTGGACGGGCAGACAATCTACGTGGGTAACGCCCGCCTCGCCAACGAGCAGGGCATCTCCTTGAACGGCGCTATGGACACCCTCCAGGAGTTGCAGGCGCAGGGCAATACCGCCGTGCTGGTAGGCTCGCGGGAGGGCGTCATGGGCGTGATAGCCCTTGCAGACAGGCCACGCCCTGACGCAAAAGCCGCCATCGAGAAGTTGCGCCGCGCCGGAATATCCCACGTAACGATGCTCACCGGCGACAACCCGCGCACCGCACAAGCCATCGCCCAGCAGGTAGGCGTGGACGACTTCCGCGCCGAATTGCTCCCCGCAGAGAAGGTAGACGCCGTGCGCCAACTGGTGCAGCAACATGGCGCTGTAGCGATGGTAGGCGACGGGGTGAACGACGCTCCCGCCCTTGCAGCCGCCGACGTAGGCATAGCGATGGGCGTGGCAGGCACCGATGCCGCCCTGGAAGTAGCAGGCGTAGCCCTGATGAGCGACGACCTCTCCCGCCTCAGTTACGCCGTGCTGCTCTCAAGGGAGACGTTGCGCGTAATCAAAACAAATATAGCAGTCTCCCTTGCGGCAAAAGGAGTCGCCCTTGCCCTGGCAAGCGTAGGCGCTCTCCCCCTATGGGGCGCTATCCTGGCCGATATGGGCGTCTCCCTGCTGGTGACGCTGAACGGCATGCGCCTGCTGGGGTACGGGAGGCGTGAAACGTAAAACGTGATGCTACGGTGCCGATAGTGCCCTCTAGCACGCGAACAGCATCAACCCTTAACCCCTGGTCCCTGACCCCTGACTCCTGGCCTATCTCATTACCTCAACGATAGTTTGCGTCACACGGAATCCTTCCCAATCCTCAGTCCCTCCGAGGATAAAGACGTAGGCAGCCTCTACGTAACCAAACGTCGCCAGCCATCCTAGCCATTGCGGGTAATCTTTCCTCATAGCAGCAACGATCGTATTCCGATGTGGTGCTGGGTTATCATGGGCTAAGCTGTTCGCCCACTCAGTAATCACCACAGGCAGTTGTGACCAGTTATGTACGTCCTGGAAGCTGCCACCAAATGATGGGTCTTTCAGTTGGTTAGGGCGCTGCCAGTAGACATTTGAGCAGGCGAAATCAAAGAGGCTGCACAAAGGGCGCGTGCCATCCCCCAGCTTGGTGGAGTATGCTTTCTTCCACTCGTCAAGCGGCCCGCCAAAGTATTTTGGCGAGTAGGAGAGAGGGGCCAGGCCGAAGCGCGTGTTAGGGCAGCGGTTGCGAAGCTCGCGGATCACGTCACGCATGAATGCCTGGTATACCCACTCAGAGCCGTCCCCTTTCCAGGCAAGCTGCTCCTGTGGCTCGTTGTCCAACTGGAACTCCGACACCCCTACCTGCGCGTTGTTGAAGGCTTTTACCACCTGCTCGCATTCGCTGGCGTAAGTCATGAAGTTAGGCCGGGTACCATCCGGGCGACCGGAGTCCGGCAGCCGCATAAGGATATGCGTGGCTCCCGCGGCCCGCAAGCGCTTCACATCCTCCGGCGTGTGGATCCAATGCTGCGGGTCGGGGTTGTTGCCAACCATCAACTTAGCAGCCTCGAAAGTGCCGCTAAACAAATCAATATCCCCTTTAGTAATGGGGCAATTAGCCATATGCGCGCCTAGTCTCATCTCAGTATCCTCTCTATTCTTTATTCAACCGAAGTACGCTTTCACGACTCTTGGTAGAAACAAGTTCGCTAATCAGATAATACAGCCAAACCATGCCCCAATACTGGCACAAGAAATGTCACAAAAATCTGGCACAAATCTGCACAATGTAAACTTGGATATACGTCTGACTAATCGCCAAACGCCAGAGCTTTACATCTACCGTAGTGTGGTATAGTTACAGTGTCAGGTTATGCCTGGCTTTTTGCTGCATCCACATTTCACACAATACGCTTCACGCATCACGTTTCACGCATCACGTTTCACGCATCACGTTTCAGAAAGTAGCTCTATAGACATGTCTTTTTCACCCCGGCAGCGCAGTCTTATACGCCCACTGTTCGCGCTTGCCGTGCTGCTTGTAGCTATCGCCTCACTCTCCACCCTGGCAATAAATTATGCGCGCACAACCCAGCAAGGGCAGCAACAGGCTTCGCCTACCGCACAGGCGGTGGAGCAAGCCGATCCTGGTACCCCGCAACGTCCCGGCGGGCTTACCGGGCCACCGCTGCCTACGAATACGGCTACTGCTGCCGCCCCGACCGAGGCCACGCCTATGGAGGCGAGTTTGTCTCCGGCAGAGCAATCTGCCCTCACCCTCGATGCGGCGAAAGTGCCTCCCCGCGACCTCTACGCTATCACCGCCCGCCTGCGGCTCAAGAGCGACGCGCCCCTGCCTCGCACCACGGGCAAAGCGCCGGGTAACTACAAAACAGGCCATTCCGATGTCTTCCACATGAGCGACATAGTGCAGAAGCACTATTACACGGTTACGGCTACCATCCGGGAGGTCACGGAGCACGCCTACTGGTACGTGCAGGATGGGCAAAATGTGGATGAGGGGGCCATCACGCGCACCGCGAAGGACTTCGAAGAGCGTATCTACCCTACCAATCGCGCCCTGTTCGGCTCCGAGTGGACGCCCGGCGTGGACAACGACCCGCGCATAACGGTGCTCTTCGCGACCATCGCGGGGGCGGGCGGCTATTATTCGTCGGCGGACGAGTATACGCACGCCATCAACCCCTACAGCAACGAGCGCGAGATCATCTATATCAACATCAACGGCGGGTGGGTAGACATCGAGAGCACCCTGGCCCACGAGTTCCAGCACATGATCCACTGGCACCAGCAGGCCAGCCACGACGTATGGCTGAACGAGGGTGCGGCTGTGCTGGCTTCGGCCCTCAACGGCTACGACCTGCTGGGGGTGGACGCGGACTTCATGCGCTCACCTGATACCCAACTCAACTCCTGGCAATTCAACCCCAACGCCGCCCGCCCAAATTACGGCGCGTCGTTCCTCTTCCTCGACTTCCTGCGCTCCCAGTACGGCGGCGAGAAGATGATACGCGCGCTCGTAGCGGCCCCCGGCCAGGGCACCGACGCGGTAGACCATGCGCTAACTTCCCTGGACTACAAGGAACGCTTCGCTGACGTTGCTACAAGGTGGATGCTGGCAAACGTGGTAGACGGCAGGACCGGCGCGGACGCAGAGGGCTTGAGCTACCCCGACCGCGAAGTGTCGGTATCTCCGCAGGCTGTCGTTGATAATTACCCGAAGGATATAGCCGACAGCGTAGCGCAGTTTGGCGCTGACTATATCCAGCTTGCCCCTCCCCAAAGCGGTGGAGGCTCGCTGAATGTAGACTTCTCCGGCCAGAGCGAGACGCGCATCATCTCAGCACCGGCCTATAACGGCACCCATATCTGGTGGAGCAATCGCGGCGACGTGGCGGACATGACGATGACCCGCAGCTTCGACCTGCGCAGTCTCCACTCGGCAACGCTCGACTACTCTATCTGGTTCGATGTCGAGGAGAACTTCGATTACGGCTACGTTGAGGCGTCCACAGACGGCGGCGCGACCTGGGACACCCTGGAAGGCGCGCACACCACGACCGCCAACCCCAACGGCAACAACTTCGGCAACGGCTACACGGGCAAGAGCGCGGACAAGCAGGGCGCGGACGAAGGCGGCTGGCTGCGCGAGCAGATAGACCTTACCGCCTACGCGGGCAAAGAGGTTATGCTACGTTTCGAGTACATAACCGACGATGGCTACAACGCCCAGGGCATAGCCATAGACGATGTATCAATCCCAGAGCTAGGCTATTCGGACGACGCCGAGCAAGACGGCGGCTGGCGCGGCGAAGGCTTCGTGCGCGTCCACAATGGCCTGCCCCAGAGTTACTTCCTATCAGTCGTCAAGTTCAAGGCCGATGGTTTCGACATCCAGCAGGTAGTGCTGGGCGAGGATGGTAAAGCTACCTTCAGCATAGAAGGCCTCGGTGGAGATGGGCGCTATGAGAACGCCATGCTGATAGTGGCCGGCCTCACTCCCCACAGCATCCAGAGGGCAAGCTACGAGGTGAGCGTGCGAGTAGCAAAGTAGCTTTTCCTTTATGGGGTATGGGTCAGATATGATATTCGGGTTTCTGTTGATAAGTATAGTCCTGCTGGCGGCGGTATATGTGCCGTTAGGTCTCTATGTGGTGGGGAGTTGGAGACGGCTGCACCGCCAGGAAAGCCCATGGCCTATGTGGAGGGACTTTTCGATTCAGGCCATATCGCTGAGCGTATGGTGGTTGTTCCTTATGTATGCCTCGCTCCCCTACCTGGGGGTCTCTTCTCTCAATACCGCACCACAAGACATGGAGATTGAGTTGTTTGTGCTATCTGTGGTATTCCTGCCTGTGGAAGTAATAAATATGTTATTGCGATTGCTCGGTATTGGGGCTAATATGTCCTTTGTTGAGGCTGTGCTAATCTACTTGATAGCTCCTGCCCTTCTGGTTTTATCAATAAGCCTGGTAGAATGGCTCATCCTCAGTCTGCTCAGGGTGTATCAGGGCAGGGTGAAAGGCACTAAGCATACTTAGAGGCATGGCGTATCGCTCCGTGCTTAAGATAGTCAGCCCCGCCCCAACAGCTTCCCGAACGACCACCTTGGAGCACTTACACGCTCCGGCTCAGGGGTCAACAGCTTACGCTCAAGGATATACCTGGGGTTCTCTTCAACCATAGTATTCGCAGCCTCAGCCCCTATCAGCCCCTCGGCAACCCTTAGCCCCTGCCTCAATACCGGCGCACGCTTCCTCTCGGACAGGCCGTGCGCGTCTGACGATAGGAACTGTGCCAATTTATGGCGCACCAGCGTCTCGGCGCAACGCCTGGCCGCGTTGCCGTGCGACCCAATCAGCGCCTGGGCCGTCACCTGCGCCAGCACACCCCTCTCAGCCAGCGCGTACATGCGGTTGGGGTCGGTCTGGAGGGCGGTGTAGCGCTCTGGGTGGGCCAGGATGGGCACGTAGCCCGCTACCTGCAAGCCGAAGAGCGCGCTTTCGGCGTAGGCGGGCCAGGGCTGGTACGGCAACTCTACTAGTACATACTGGCTCCCCGCCAGCGGCCACACTCTGCCAGCCTTGAGTTCGGCCACCGTGTCAGGGCGCAAATAAATCTCCAGGCCCAATTCCAGCCGTATATCCAGCCCGGCCCCAACCCACGCCTCCCGCACAGCCTCCAACCGCGCCTGCATGCCCTCATACCCAACCGCGCTCGCTTCCTCATTATGCGAAGTGGAAATGATAGCAGTGATGCCCTCCCTGGCAGCAACAAGGCCCATCCCAACAGAGGTCTCTATGTCGGGCGGGCCGTCGTCCAGATCGGGAATGATGTGGGTGTGAATGTCAATCATTGGATTTTAGATTTTAGATTTTGGATTTTAGATTTCTTCTGAGTACCGGGAGCGCCCCAATCTAAAATCTAAAATCCAAAATCTAAAATCGGCTTAGCCGTAGTATTCGTACGCGCTCTTGTCTATTTTGGCGTTGTTCAGGACTACGCCGAGGATGTTGGCGTTTACCTGGTGGAGCATGTCGCGGGCTTTGATGGCGAGATCGCGCCTGGTCTTGCCTGCGTTCACTACGAGGAGCACGCCATCCACGCGGGAGGATAGCACGGCGGCGTCGGTGACGGCGATGATGGGCGGCGTGTCAATCAGCACGTACTCCGCGCCGCTCCTGAGCAGGGCCAGTATCTCGGCCATGCGCTGGGAGGCGAGTATCTCGGCGGGGTTGGGCGGCACAGGCCCGCTGGTCAGCACCTTGAGGTTTTCCACCCGCGTATCCTGTAGAGGGAGTTTGGGACTTTCCCCATCCTTGCTGCGAGCCATGCTGCTTACGAGCGTGGTCAGTCCGTAGTCGTTCGATAGCTCGAATATCTTGTGCAGGTGAGGGCGGCGCAGATCGGCATCCACCAGCACGGTAGGCGAGCCTGCTGCGGCGAAGGTAATCGCCAGGTTAGCGATAGTAGTGGACTTGCCATCATCAGGGCTGGTAGAGGTTGCCAGGATTGTATGCACAGGCTTATCCGGGCTGGCGAACTGTATATTCGTCCTCAGCGTGCGGTACGCCTCAGACGCCGCCGACTTCGGTTCCGTGTAGGCCACAAGCCCCACGCCGCTGTTGTCCCTGTCGCCTTTATCTTTCTTCGCCACCTATTCCCCCTTTCTGGTAATTACGAATTACGAATTACGAATTATGAATTGAGTGCATATCTGAGACGTAATTCGTAATTCGTAATCACTTACCCGCTTTCGGTATGACTCCTAGCGTGTTTAGCTCGACGTGCTGCTTTACGTCTGCCGGTGTCTTCAGGCTCGTGTCCAGTAGATCAAGCCCTATCGCCAGCAGCAAGCCTAATATCAGGCCGAAGAGCGCGGCTGCCGCAGCGTAGAGGCGTGGACGGGGCAGATACGGCTGAGATGGAGGTTCGGCGGATTGCGTGATGACCCACACCACCCGGTTGCCGCCTGTGGTCACACTTTGGGCCTCTGCTGCCTGGCGCTCTACAAACGCTCTCGTCATGCTGTCGGCTACGATGGCGGCGGTCTCAGGGTTGCCGCTGTCTACGGTCATAATGAGCGAATCCTGCCCCGCGCTCGGCTGCACCTGTATCTGGCGGGCCATCGCATCCACGTCCACATCCTGTATGGGCGTATCGTCCACCACGTAGCGCAACAGTTCTTTGCTCCCCAACTCCTGGGCGTAGGCAGGCATCGTCTTCTTGATAGCCTCGATTGTTCCGTTGTCGAGCGGCACGGGCCGTGCGGTCAGCATAGTAGTCACCTGGTAGACACGTGGTTTGGCGTCCTCGTACAGGTACGCCACCGCTCCCGCCGACAGCATGACCAGCAGCGCAAGCCACCAACGCTTGCGTAAACCGCTCAAGACTTGTCGAAGATCAAGCTGCATACGTAATTTTGAATTTTGAATTTTGAATTTTGAATTGAAAAGGTTGTAACTCAAAATTCAAAATTCAAAATTAGATACGTGGTATCGCTCCGAGCACGGGCAGGTCCAGCACCTTTGCGGCGTCTCGCTCGTCGCGGACGCTCGTGTCGAGGTATTCAAGCAGGAAGGCGATGGCGAGGGCGGCTACGAGGCCCAGCACCACCCTGATTATCGCGTTGGTGATCTCGCGGCGGCTGCTCGACTCGATGCTCTCCATCGTGACGGCGTCCAACTGGGAGAAGAGCGCCTTGTCGGTCTTCATCGTGTAGTCGCCCCGGATGGGCTTCAAGCGAGCGTCCGTTAGCACTTTGGCGGCAGAGTCGGATATAACTTTCGCCAGGTCCCTGGTGGGGGCGGTCACAGTCAATCTCAGTTCCCTGTGGCGGCGGTCCGCGCCTAGACCTCCCCTTACATCCTGGGTTTGCAGCTTTTCAACGTCTGCCTTTAGCTTATCGGTGGCCGGGATCTCAAGCTTCCCGGCTGCCAGGTCCTCCTTGAGTGTAGCAAGCGTGCTGCCCGCGAAAGCATCACTGTCCACAATCTGCGTATAATCGTCCACCAGGAACTCTGACCCGAACCAGTTGTAATATCTGTCAAAGGTGAAATAGTTCTCGCGGAGCACGTCTGGCGAAGGGTCCTGGCGAGCCGTGAAGCGCGTCTCTGCCTTGTACTCCCTGGGCGCGAGGAGGGCCATAACGCCGCTCAAGATCGTGCTCAGCACGACTATAGCCAGCACCAACCAGCGCCTCTTCCATATAACGTTCCAATATTGCCTGAGTTCCATATGGCTCCTTGTAGTTGCGCGAAACGTGAAACGTGGAACGTGATGCGTATTGCATAGTTCGTATTGCGTAAAACTCTTAAAAGCTCAGCGTCTCTGCGCCTCTGCGGTTCAATCCATAATTCTTAGTCTTCTTCGTGTCTTTGTGGTTCGATAAATTAGCCGGGTTTTAACTGCTTTTCTGCTATGAAGGCTGCTATCTTGCGCTTGAATACTTCAACGTCGAAGCTTTCGGCGTGGCGGCGTATGGTTGATGGGTCGTAGTTCGCGTCATCGAAGCGGCTTATCACTTCGGCCAATGATTCTGCGCTCTGCTCGGTGAAGAACTCTCCCGTCACACCCGGCACTACCGTTTCGAGCGCGCCTCCCGCTCCATAGGCTATCACCGGGCGGCCCGATGCCTGCGCTTCCAGGGGCGATATGCCGAAATCCTCCTGGCCTGGGAAGATATAGGCTATGCAGCCCGCGTACAACTGCTTGAGCTTGGCGTCCGATACGCTCCCCACGAACTCGATATTGGGCCTGGCAATCGCCCTCAACTCCGCTTCCTGGCGGCCCTTGCCTACCACCTTGAGGGGCAGGCCCAGGCGGTTGAACGCATCTATCGCTATGTCAATCCGCTTGTATGGTATGAGGCGAGAGACTATCAAGAAGTAGTCTTCGTGCGCGCCGCCCGGGTTGGGACTGTACAGCCCTGTGTTTACGGGCGGGTTGATGACGGTAGCCGTGCGCCCGTACCGCTTGCGTATGCGGCGGGCAACAACCTGCGAGTTCGCTATATAGGCGTCCACTCGCCTCGCCGAAACTTCGTCCCAGAGTCTAACATAGTTGAGGACCAGGGGCAAGACGCGCGCTACTTTGCTCACCATCTTCTCACCCTTCACGTAATCGTGGTAGTTCCAGACGAATCGCATCGGAGAGTGGCAATAGCAGACATGGAGCGTCTCGGCCTCGGTAATGACCCCTTTGGCGAAGGCGCTGCTGCTGCTGAGCACAACATCGTAGGATGTCAGGTCGAATGTCTCGAACGCGATTGGATAGACAGGGAGATATAACTGGTGCAGCTTCGTGACGCCGGGCAACCTCTGCATAAAGGAAGTGCGAATATCCCACCCGCGATATAGAGCAGGCATAGTGCGTGGCGCGTAAATTGATGTATACACAGGCGCGGTAGGGTAAATAGCATGCAAAGCCTCAAGCACGCGCTCCGCACCGCCGTACTGGTTGAGGTAATCGTGGACGAGGGCGACGGTCATGAGACGTATTGCGTATTGCGTATTGCGTAAAACGGGTTGCGTGATGCGTGATGCGTGATGCGTGACCATTTCCCCAAATGATACGCAATACGATTTAGACAGTTTCGGCTGTGTAAAGTATTGAAAGGCATGGGTGAATAGAGTATAATAAAGAGTAGCTTGAATAATAGCTTTTTCACATCAGCCTCATTTATATCCTATTTGTTTGATTAATACCATACGGTGCGGCACGGAAGCCGCGTCACCTTCTCGCAAAGTGAGAGTGGAGGAACAGAGAATGGTTACAGATATTAGAACTACCCAGACCGACATGGCCGGAGAGGGCTACCGTTACGGCTTCTCTATGCCGGAGAATTATGCCTTCAAGTCGCGCAAGGGCCTCGATGAGACAATCGTGCGCGAGATTTCGCATATGAAGAGCGAGCCGGAGTGGATGACGAAGTTCCGCCTGCGCTCGCTCAAGCAGTTCGAGCAGAAGCCGATGCCGCAGTGGGGCGGCCAGTTGAACAACATTGATTTCAACGACATCTACTACTATGTGAAGGCTTCGGACACGAACAGCACCAGTTGGGACGACGTGCCCGCCGAGGTGAAGAACACCTTCGACAGGCTGGGCATACCCGAAGCCGAAAAGAAGTACCTGGCGGGCGTGGGCGCACAGTACGAAAGTGAAGTGGTGTACCACTCGCTCCGGGAGGACCTGGAGAAGCTGGGCGTAATCTTCACCGACATGGATACGGCGGTGCGCGAGTACCCCGATCTGGTAAGGAAATACTTCAGCACGATCATACCGTCCGGCGATAACAAGTTCGCCGCGCTCAACTCCGCCGTGTGGTCGGGCGGCTCGTTCGTTTACGTGCCTGCGGGCGTGAGCGTGGACGTGCCCTTGCAGGCTTACTTCCGCATCAATGCGCAGAACATGGGCCAGTTCGAGCGCACGCTCATCATCGCGGAACCCGGCTCCTACGTGCATTACGTGGAAGGCTGCACAGCCCCCACCTACACGACCAACTCCCTCCACTCCGCCGTCGTTGAGATAGTGGTGCTTGAGGGCGCGAGGGTGCGCTACACGACCATACAGAACTGGTCGCATAACGTCTACAACCTTGTGACCAAGCGCGCCGCCGCCTACAAGGACGCGACGATGGAATGGGTGGACGGCAACCTGGGCAGCCAGCTTACCATGAAGTACCCCGCCGTGTGGCTGATGGAGCCGGGCGCGAGGGGCGACGTGCTCTCGGTGGCCTTCGCGGGAAGCGGCCAGCACCAGGACGCGGGCGCGAAAATGGTCCACAGGGCACCCTACACCACCTCCAACGTCGTATCGAAGAGCATCTCGAAGGGCACCGGGCGCGCCACTTATCGCGGCCTGCTTGAGGTAGCCGAGGACGCCCACCACTGCAAGGCCAACGTGAAGTGCGACGCCCTGCTGCTGGACGACACTGCCCGCTCCGATACCTACCCCACGATCAACGTGGCGAATAACTCCACCACGATCCAGCACGAGGCGACCGTCTCGAAGGTAGGCGAGGACCAGCTATTCTACCTGATGAGCCGGGGCATCTCCGATAACGAAGCAACCTCGATGGTAGTAAACGGCTTCATCGAGCCTATCACCAAGGAGATACCGCTAGAGTACGCCATCGAGCTGAACAGGCTGATCGAATTGCAGATGGAAGGTAGTATCGGGTAAGAGGTAGGATTGGTTAGAGTTCAAACATGAGACATCCCGAATTTTATATTCGTGCCTGCCTCATGCATATAAGAACTTGACTCCTCGCACGTAGGGAGAGACTTTCAACCAAATGAAAAAGCAGAAACAGGGCGGCTGCGCCGCCCTGTTTCTGCTTTTTTATTTGGTTGAACTTAGGATATTACGCTTGTCCGAGCGTAAATCTTAAATTCGGGATGTCTCATGTTTGTTATTACTAGCTCTACCCAAAGAACTCGGCCAGCGAGAAAGCTAGCCGCCCCAAAGGTACCTTCTCAAACTGGTGCGGTGTAGAGGGTAGCACTTCCATCTCGCCATTGGGCAGCGCATGGTAGATTTCGACGCTCTCCGTGAGGCTCACGGTAGAATCTCTATCCCCTATCATTACGCGCACTCGCTGCTGGATGTGGGCCACGTTCTCTGCCCGCAAGCCTCTTTGCTCCGCCAGGTGCATGAGCAGGTCGCGGGTGTGGCTCACAACCGTCTCCCACCCTGCGGCTGTGTGCCTCTCCGCCAGCGCGCGTGCGTAATGCGGTACCTTCGCGGCTATCTTCTCGGTATCAAGCAGCGCCGTTTCGCGTGCGGCGATTTCGTTATCCCAATGATACTTCGTGCCCAGCGTAGCAATGCTCTGCACAAGGTGAGGGTGCGTGCTCGCCAACGTAACCGCCACGTAGCCGCCCATGCTATACCCGAAGATGTGCGTGCGCTCGATGGCATGTTGCTCCATGTAATCTCTGATGTTCTCTGCGAAATGCTCCATGCGGAATGGGCGCTCCCGCAAAGAAGCCTTGCCGTGCCCCTCAAAGTCCAACGAGTGGACGTTGTACCTATCGCTCAAGAGTGGCATGAGGGGCGCGAACTGCTCACTCGCTCCGAGCGCGCCATGTAATAGCAAGAGATTCTGCTTGGTCATACGTGCTTGTATACCTCTATACGGTTGTCGCCCCAATCAAATTGGTTGCTCATGCAAAGGGATTCTAACCTCTCAATGCTAACATAACAAGAGCAGATTTATTCGCAAGAATTCGGAATTACGGTAGGGGCGACCCACCGGGTCGCCCTGGTGGGGACGGCGTCCTATGCTTATGGGCTTCCCCAGACAGGGCGACCCACCGGGTCGCCCCTACGATACTAATTCCTTAAACTGAGCCATAATACTCTTGGCGGGTACTTGGCGTCTTTGTGTCTTGGCGTTTAGCGGGTACTGGTTCACACGAAGTGGTGTGGTGTATAACCTGAGGAAAGCATTCTACCCCTGTTATAATTGGCGAAAATTGGCCCCTCAACCGTCCTGGCTCAGCAAGGAAGCGATGGCCTCTTCACACGCCACCCACAGCGTAATCGACCCAATCCCCGCAGACCTGCCGCAAGGGGAGCTATCGGCCTTGCTTGCCGAGGTAGGGCTGAACCTCGATGAGTACGGGCAGTTCGTATCGCGCTTGGGCAGGCAGCCCAACATGGTCGAATTGGGCATGGCCGGGGCGATGTGGAGCGAGCATTGCGGGTACAAGCACTCCAAGCCCCTCCTGCGTAAGTTCCCCACCAAAGGCGCGCGCGTCCTGCAAGGTCCGGGCGAGAACGCGGGCGTGGTGGACCTGGGGGACGGGTGGGCCGCAGCCCTCAAGATAGAGTCGCACAACCACCCCTCGGCCATCGAGCCGGTAGAAGGCGCGGCGACGGGCGTGGGCGGCATTGTGCGCGACATATTCACGATGGGCGCGCGCCCTGTTGCCCTCCTGAACTCTCTCCGCTTCGGCCCCTTATCCGACCCACACACCCGCTACCTCTTCGGCGGCGTGGTGGCGGGCATAGGCGGCTACGGCAACTGCATAGGCGTGCCCACCGTCGGAGGCGAGATAGCTTTCGATCCCTCATACGCGGGCAATCCCCTTGTGAACGCCATGTGCGTGGGCCTCATCCGCTCCGATAGTATCATGCGCGCCGTCGCTACCGGTGCGGGCAACCCCGTGCTGTTGGTGGGTGCCGACACCGGTCGCGACGGCATACACGGCGCGACCTTCGCCTCCGATACGCTCGGAGAGGACGCGCTACAGGACCGTCCAGCCGTGCAGGTGGGCAACCCATTCCTCGAAAAGTGCCTCATGGAAGCCTGCCTGGAAGTGCTCCAACTCAACGACGTTGTAGTCGGCATGCAAGACCTCGGCGCGGCGGGCCTCACTTCATCCTCGGTAGAGTGCGCCGCCCGCGCGGGCATGGGCATAGAGATAGACCTGGCGCACGTAGCCCGGCGCGAGCGCGGCATGAACGCCTACGAGATAATGCTTTCCGAGTCGCAGGAGCGCATGCTGGTCATAGTCAGGCAGGGGCGCGAGGTCGAGGCCCAGGCCGTATTCAGTAGGTGGGGCCTCCACTCTGACGTGATTGGGCGCGTGACTGATGACGGTATGGTACGCGTATACGATGGCGATCTGCTAACCGCCGAATTACCCGCTACCCTGTTGGCCGACGAAGTACCCATCCGCTACGTAGAGGGCGTGCCCGACCCTCAGCTGTATGAATTGCAGCACCCTGATTGGGATGCCATTCTACCGCACGAGAACCCCGATACGCGCTATGACAACGCCCTCCTGGACGTGCTGGCATCCCCCAACGTCGCGAGCAAAGCGCGCGTCTTCCGCACCTACGACCACACGATCGGCAGCAATACCATCCTTCAACCCGGCGAGGCAGACGCTGCCGTCCTCCGTATCAAGGGTACGTCCAAAGGACTCGCCCTCACCACCGACTGCAATGCCCGTTACTGCTACCTCGACCCCTACGCAGGCGGCGTGCATGCCGTAGCCGAGGCTGCACGCAACCTCTCGTGCGTAGGTGCGGAGCCGCTAGCTGTGACCGACTGCCTCAACTTCGGCAATCCTGAACGCCCGCACGTCTTCTACCAGATGGAAAGCGCGGTGGAGGGCATAGCGGACGCCTGCAACGCCCTCGGCGTGCCTGTGGTAAGCGGCAACGTATCGCTCTACAACGAGACCAACGGCGTAGCTGTGCTGCCCACTCCCGTCATAGGCATGCTTGGCCTGCTGGAAGACGTAGAGCGCCGCGCAGGCATCGCCTTCCGCGCAGACATGGCAATAGGCTTACTCTGGGCGAAGCACGCAGGCGACGAGCCATACGCGGGCGGCGGGCATCTCCTGGGCGCGAGCCAGTACGCTGAGACCTGCCTGGGATTGAAGGTCGGTATGCCCCCGCACGTTGACCTGGAAGCCGAGCGCGCTGTGCAGCACGTATGCAGGGAAGCCATACGCCGGGGAATAGTAGATGTAGCCCACGATTGCAGCGACGGGGGGCTTGCCGTTGCCCTGGCTGAAGGTTGCATCGCGGGCGGCATTGGCGCTTCTATCCGCCTGGATGAATTGGAGAAAATGCACCCAGGTTTACGCTCCGATGTCCTCTTGTTTGCCGAGGAGCCATCCCGTATAATTGTGGCGCTTCCCCTCAGCAATTGGGACGGCCTGAAGGAGCTTGCTTCCTCGATGGAGGTAAACCTATGCCGTTTGGGCGACACAGGGGGAGACGCGCTCAACGTTGAGCGAGGCGAACACCAACTGGTGAGCCTGCCTATGCTCGACGTGGCTGCTGCGTGGTCAGGGGCCAGGGGTTAGGGATCAGGGGTCAGGGGTCAGGGACCAGAGATTAGTAAATAGCGGACCGTGAGACGCTACTAGCAAAGGTCGGAGTGCATAATGAATAACGTGAATAGGCATCAAGAGAGCGTTGATCCGGCAATTTCACGTACTGTTGATGCCTTTATCGGCTCACCTCTAACTCCCAATCTTTCGCCACTCGCCACTCGCCACTCGCCACTCGCCTATGACCCCTCGGACAAAATGCACGAAGAGTGCGGCGTCTTCGGCGTCTACGCGCCTGGGGAAGACGTGGCCCGCCTGACTTACTTCGGCCTTTACGCTTTGCAGCACCGGGGTCAGGAGTCGGCTGGGATAGCTACCACGGGCGGCAGCGATCTGATGATTCGCACCCGCATGGGCCTGGTCTCTACCGCGTTCGACGAGGAGTCGCTGGCAGGCTTGACCGGGCACGCCGCCATAGGGCACACCCGCTATTCGACCACCGGCTCCTCTAAGATATGCAATGCCCAGCCCTTGCGCCTGCGTGACCCCGCTCTCGGCTGGCTGGCCCTGGCGCATAACGGTAACGTCACCAACGCCAACCCCCTACAGGCTGAACTTCAGGCGCAGGGCGTCCCATTCGAGACTACTTCCGACAGTGAAGTAATCGGCAAGCTGGCGATAGCCTCGCACGGCTCTAACTGGGTGGCGAAGTTCCGACGCGCCATGTCCCGCCTGACGGGGGCTTACTCCCTCGCACTTCTCACTCCGACCCACCTAATCGCGGTGCGCGACCCCATGGGCATACGCCCGCTTTGCATAGGCAGGCTGCCCGGCACGGCACCCGTTGGCGAGCATAGCAAGCACAAGGGCGAGCCTATCGCCCATTCACCCCTCAGGAGCGCGCAATCGAAGGCAGGGGGGTGGGTTATAGCCTCCGAGTCGTGCGCGCTGATGACGGTAGGCGCGGAGTTCATACGCGAGATCGAGCCTGGGGAGATAGTTACTATCGGGCCGGAGGGCCTTACATCGTATGGAGACGTGCCGAGCGCGACGCAGGCGATGTGCGTATTTGAGTACATCTATTTCGCCCG
Source organism: Chloroflexia bacterium (assembly GCA_036399775.1). Classification (GTDB taxonomy): domain Bacteria; phylum Chloroflexota; class Chloroflexia; order QHBQ01; family JADMIH01; genus JADMIH01. Next base: position 19,856 of record DASWMJ010000058.1, read on the forward strand.
CCCCGACAGCGTGATAAACAACGTATCCCTTTACACGGCCCGCCAGAACATGGGCCGCGAGCTAGCGCGGGAGCACCCAGCCGACGCGGATATAGTCATAGGCGTGCCCGACTCTGCCACTCCCGCCGCCATCGGGTTCTCCCTGGAATCGGGTATCCCCTTCACCGAGGGGCTTATCAAGAACCGCTACATAGGCCGCACCTTCATCCAACCCCACCAGCACCTGCGGGAGCGCGGCATCGGCCTGAAGTTCAACCCTTTGCCAGGCGTATTGCGGGGCAAGCGCGTCGTGGTCGTGGACGACTCGATAGTGCGCGGCACCACCACCCGCCCCATCGTGGAGTTGCTGCGGCGTGCCGGGGCCACCGAGGTGCACGTTCGCATCCACTCGCCTGCGATGAGCCACCCCTGCTACCTGGGCGTGGATACCGCCCGCCGGGAGGAGCTAATCGCCCACCGCATGGGCGTGCCCGACATAGCCCGCCACATCGGGGCCGACTCGCTCGGCTATTTGAGCCTGCCCGGCCTCTTCCGCGCGGTGGGCCTTGCCAGCGAAAGGCTCTGCTCAGGCTGCTTTACGGGCAATTACCCCGTGCCCGTGCAGTTGGACTTCGCCCACGCGGACGGTAAGATGGCGTTGGAGGAATCAGAGGCCAGGATTCAGGGGCCAGGAGCTAACGGCCATATACAGGGCGGGTTGGAGTTGGACCTGGACCAGGTAGAGATGGACCGCGACCGCGTGCCTGTGGGGTTTGACCTCTAGCCTCTAATCTTCTTCAAGCAGCCGCGCTTCCAATATTTGGTTGCGGTTGAAGTCCTTCAGGCGCAGGTAGAAGTCCGCCGCGCCCGCCAGGGCATCCATAGGCACCAGGCCCACGATCTCGCTGGCGACCACCGGAACGCCGTATCTCTCCGCCTCCAACCTCACCAGCTCGTATGCCCTGTGGATAGGCGTGTGGGTATAATCGAGCAGGTTCATTGAGACCTGCACCAGCCCCTCCGCCGCCAGGTCTACCCCCATCGCCTGCACGTTCACCAGGCCGCCGCTACTCTCGCGCAGGCCCTTCGCGATCTCTCTGGCTATCTTCAGGTTCGTGGTGCCCAGGTTTACGTTGAAGGCTATCAAAGGAGGCCGCGCGCCAACCGCCGTCGCGCCTGCGGTGGGGTGCATCTTGGGCTGGCCGAAGTCGGGCTTGCGCTCAGGCCGGGTGATCGCCTCTATCAAGCCCTCGTACTGCCCCTGGCGCACGTCCGGCAGGCGCTTGCGCGCAGGGCTGGTGGCGGCTGCCGCGTATAGATAGACCGGCACCTCCAGCTCATCGGCTATCCGCTTGCCGACGCTGTTAGCCAGCGAAACCGCATCGTCCATCGTCACACCGGCAACGGGCACGAAGGGCACCACGTCCATAGCGCCCATGCGCGGGTGCTCGCCCTTGTGCTTGTTCATGTCTATCAACCTGACCGCCTCTGCCGTACAGGCGAACGCCGCCTCCGCAACCGCTTCAGGCTGGCCCACAAAGGTTAGCACAGTACGATTGTGATCGGGATTAGGCGACACATCCAGTAAGCGCACCCCCGCAACGGCACGCACGGCAGCCGCCACCCTGTCAATAACGTCCTGCCGCCTACCTTCGCTGAAGTTCGGTATGCACTCGATTAGCTTTCGCATGGTCCTCTTTCCGTGAAACGTGAAACGTATTGCGTAGTCCGTATTGCGTAGGTTATGCTAGCACTCGCCACTCGCCACTCGCCACTCGCCACTCGCCACTCGCCACTCGCCACTCGCCCCTAATCCCCTGATCCCTGCCGTCGAGCTATTGCGTTCAGGGAGGGTAGACCAATCAACAGGCCAGTGACGCCGACTATCACGTTACCTATGATGGCGACCCACGGGTTCCAGTTGCTTAGACCGTAAGCCAGCAGCCACAGGAGAAAGGCAACCCCCGATACCGCAGCCATGAGCGCCACCACAGCCAACGCAAACCCACGCCTGGGTGAGATGCGCCGCCATATCGCGTATAGGAAGCCCAGCAGGATCACCAACAATCCCACCTGCGCGATGGTGTCATTGCTGAAGCTAGTGGAGAAATAGAAGAAAGCGTACATCGCCGCCAGCACGACGCAGAACCCCACCAGCAGCCCGATCCAGGGCCGTACCAGCGCCTTATCCCCACGCTCCCATGCCTGCCACAACTCCCACGAGTCTATCTCGGCAAGAGGAGGTCGCCGCGCATGCCCGCCCTGGGCCGGTGCTGGCTGACTTTCTTCAATAGAAGGATTAATCTGGGCCACTCTCTAATCTATGCCTGTACTGGGTACAAAACCTTAAGTTGCTCTACGTCTCTGCGCTGAGCTTATCGTGCCCCCACGCGCCGTACCACTTCGCCCGCCGTCATGTTGGCGGCTATGGCTGCCTGCCGGGGGTCTCTACTCTTGAGGTATTCTACCACAAAGCCCGCCGCGAAGGCGTCGCCCGCGCCTGTAACGTCCACCACCCTGTCTACCTGCGCCGCGCTCACTTTGAGCGTGCCCGCCTGCGTAGCCACGATGCAGCCGTGCTCCCCCAGCGTTAGTACCACCATCGGAGATATATCCAGCAGGCTTGCGGCTATCTCCTCCGGCTTTTCCTCGCCACTCAACAGCTTACCTTCTTCCAGGTTTGGAAATATTATGTCAAATTGAAGTCGGACCAGCAGGTCGCGATAACGCGTAGGTCCGTAGTCCTCGATGAGGTGGGGCGGGTTGGGATCAAGCGTGCATAGTGGAGAGCCGCCGGAACGCGCCAAATCGAGCGCATGGAGCGCGGCAGCCCTGGGGCCATCCCGTAGGAAGGAGTATCCAGTCAGGTGGAAAGCGTCAAGATGGCTGAACCATTCAGGTTCCAGGTCCTCCGGGTTGAGGGTGCTGCTCGCGCCGGGATACGACCACATGCGGCGGTGGCCTGCATCATCCACCATAACCAGCACGCGCCCCGTGGCTGCCTCCTGCACGGTCCGCACCGACGCCTCTACGCCCTCCAACTGTAGCGAGCGCGCCAGCATCTCCCCTTCCCAATCACCCCCTACCCTGCTCACGAAGCGGACGCTTGCCCCCAGCCGTGCCGCCTGCACCGCGAAATTGGCCGCCGACCCACCGGGCAGCGTGCCCACGGCGTCAGGCCCCGTATCGGCCTCGCCTGAGAGTGGGTCGTAGCGCACTACCACGTCAAGCAGGAGATCGCCAAGCGAGAGGATGTTCACAGGCTGTGCGGGCTACACATAACGTGCCGGGGTGATAGCACGGCTGATCTGAGCGGCTATCGCGGCGTTATTCTCCAACAGGGCGCGGTTGGCAGCGAGAGAGCGTCCCTCTGTTGACCTGGACAGCGCGCCCAGCAGGAAGGGCGTCACCTCCCGCCCCTTCACGCCCCGGCTGCGGGCGTGCTCAAGCGCCAGGCTGATAGCCCCATCCAACTCGACATTGCTCATAGCGACCTCTGAGGGTATGGGCACGCATACGAGCACGACTCCCTCTAATCCGAGCCGTTTACGCATGGAGAAAATATCCGCTACCTCCTGCGCTGTCTCAACCCTGGCGTCCACTTTCAAGGGCGGGTCGGTGGCTTGCGTGTAGAAAGCCGGGAAGTAGTCCGTATTGAAGCCGAGCACCGGTACGCCATGCGTCTCAAGCCATTCCAGTGTGGCGGGGAGGTCAAGTACCGATTTCGCCCCGGCGCATACCGTCACTATAGATGTAGAGGCGAGCGCGGGCAGGTCGGCGGATATATCGAGGGTGGTCTCCCAGCCCCGATGCACGCCGCCTATGCCTCCTGTTGCAAATACCTTGATGCCCGCCTGTGCGGCCAGGTGTGCCGTAGCCGACACAGTAGTAGCCCCGCTCCCACGCCGCGCCAGCAGCAGAGGCAGGTCCCGCAAACTAGCTTTCGAGATGTCGCGGGCCGTGCCCACCCTCTCGCGCTCGCTCTCCGTGAGGCCCACATGTATCTTGCCGTCGAGGATAGCGATAGTGGCGGGCACCGCCCCATGCTCCCTCACCACACTCTCCATGCTGGCCGCCACTTCCAGGTTCAATGGGTGCGGCAACCCGTGCGCTATCACCGTCGTTTCGAGGGCCACCAGGGGCCGTTTCGCTACGACTGCATCGCTCACTTCAGGCGAGAGCACGAGCAGGTCTGCTAGATTCTGGTTCATAACGCCAGTATAAAGCAAAATGTGAATGTTCATAATAAGGGTCGAGAAAACAGTTGTAGGGGCGTGATTTATCGCGCCCTGGTCGGGATAACGTGCCATGTTGTTCTGTCGTCCCCACCAGGGCGCGATAAATCACGCCCCTACAACTCAATTCCGATCATTTACAATAAAACGTCAACCGCGTGGATTGCGTCTTGCTACTGTGCTCCTTATGCTACAATTCGCCAAAATGCATTATGGGCGCGAAACAGGAGTGAGCTGTGCCGCCAATAGAGCCTCTATCCGAGCAACTGGCGCTCAAAGGGGACCAGATATTCGTTACCACCAACACCTCCGGCGATATACCCGTTGGCGGCAGTCTCGGCCTCTACCATAACGACACGCGCTATCTCTCCCTCTATACCCTCACCATCGAGGGGAAAGAGCCTGTCCTACTTTCGGCCTCCAGCGAGCACAACTTCATGGCGAACCTCCAGCTTACCAACCCACCTATCGGTCTGGAGGACGGCACTACCATCCTGCCCAACACAATCTCGTTGCGGCGCAACCGCCTGATGAACGGCGGCATGCGAGAGCGCATCGGCCTGTACAACTATAACGCCTTCCCCGTGCGCCTGCGCCTGGAGATAGAGCTGGGGGCCGACTTCCGCGATATGTTCGACGTGCGCGGCTTCCCTCGTGCCGGGCGCGGCACTATACACGAGCCGCGCTGGCACGATGAAGTGCTGACCCTCACCTATACCGGCCTCGACCGCAAAGAACGGCACACCACTCTCTCCTTCGACCCATTCCCCGAATACTACTGGATCACCCCCGCGCCGCAGCAGGCCGTGTCCGAGCACAGCCTGGGCGCTATCTATCCTGGAAACGCCCCCACCATAAAGGACGTTATAGTGCCCCCCTCTGCCCACGCCCTGTGGGAGATCGTGCTAGAGTCGCACAAGCCCTGGTTCGTAAACCTCACAGCCGTGCCTGAGGGCGCTCCCCAGAGCCACCCGGCTTCGCTCTTCGACAACGACGCCCGCGAGCTTCGGCATGAATACGAGGACTGGCAGGATAAGGGCACCCGCCTCCGTACCGGCAACGAGGTCTTCAACGCCCTGCTCAACCGCTCCCTGGCCGACCTGCGCGTGCTGGTAGACCACGTACCGGGGGGCCTGCTCCCAGCTGCGGGCATACCCTGGTACTCCGTGCCGTTCGGGCGCGACAGCCTCATCACGGGCTTGCAGACCCTCCCCTTCAAGCCGGGCATCGCGGAAGGTACCCTGCGCTACATGGCTAGCTGCCAGGGCAAGGACGAAAACCCCTGGCGCGACGAAGAGCCGGGCAAGATAATGCACGAGATACGCTTCGGTGAGATGGCCGCGCTGGGCGAGATACCGCATACCCCCTATTACGGCACGGTGGACGCCACGCCCCTCTTCCTGATGCTCTTCGTTGAAACGATGCGCTGGACCAACAGCGACAGCCTTTACAACGATCTGCTTCCCCACGCCATGAGTGCCCTGGAATGGATAGACAAATACGGCGACTTGAACGGCGACGGCTTCGTAGAGTACGAATGCAAATCGCGCTGGGGCCTGCGGAACCAGGGGTGGAAGGACAGCTACGACTCCCTCCAATACAGGGACGGCAAGCTCCCTGAGCCTCCTATCGCCCTGGTGGAAGTGCAGGGGTACGTCTACGCCGCCAAGATGGGCATGGCCGATCTGCTGATGAGCCGGGGAGATACTGCCAACGGCGCGCGCCTGGCAAGGGAGGCGCAGTTGCTCAAAGAGCGCTTCAACCACGACTTCTGGATGCCGGAGAGCGGCTTCTACGCCCAGGCGCTGGACGGCTCAAACCGGCAGGTGCCCAGCATATCGTCCAACGTGGGCCACGCGCTCTATTGCGGCATCATAGACGATGATAAGGCGGCAAGCGTGGTGGAGCGCCTGATGTCTCCCGACATGCTATGCGGCTGGGGTATCCGCACCCTGTCGGAGAGCGAGCCTTCCTTCAACCCGATGAGCTACCACAACGGCAGCGTATGGCCGCACGACAACGGCATAATCGCTGCGGGCCTGCGCCGTTACGGCTTTCACCATGAAGCGATGAAAGTGATACAGCAAGTGGTGGACGCGGGCCTCCGCTTCAAGATGTTCCGCCTGCCGGAGCTATATTGCGGTTTCGCACGCGACCTGCGCTACTACTCTACCCCCGCCGAGTACCCCGTTAGCTGCACCCCCCAGGCGTGGGCCGCAGGCGCCGTACTTCACTTCTGCCAGACGATGCTGGGCCTGCACCCCGACCATGCCCGCAATGCCATCGAGATCAAGCCCCACCTGCTACCCAATATGGAATGGCTGAGCCTTGACCGTTTGCAGTTGGGGAAAAGCGCCCTTAGCGTTCATATAGAGAAGAATGGCAACATAGACACCACGCGCGTGGTAGTCAAAGATAACCCCGACAACGTAAAGGTGAAGGATTGACTTCGTCCGGCACTTCCGCAGGGACACAGCATGACGCGCTCCTGGAAGGTGATACGCAACCCGTAACTCTCCTTTTCGTGCATGGCGCAGGCTCCAACGCCCTCTTCTGGCACGAGCAGCGCACAGCCTTCCCGGACGCGTGCTATCTCAGCCTGCCGGGGCATGAAACGGTAAGAGGTCAGAAAATAGAAGTTAGAAGTCAGAAAATAGAAGCTGGAAATCAGCCATTTTCCCAACACGATACCACACTGAATCTAAAATCTAAAACCCAAAATCTAAAATCCCTTGAAGATTATGTCAATTGGCTTGCTCGATATGTTGAAGAGGAAAGCTTACGCAACGTCGTTTTGAACGGACATTCGATGGGTGGAGCAATCGCGCTTACCCTGGCTTTGCGGCGGCCCGCGTGGCTGCGCGGTATCGTGCTGACATGCAGTGGTGCCCGGCTCCGAGTTGACCCCCACCTGCTTAAGCTTCTAAGCACCGATTACCCTGCCGCCATAGACCTCATAGTAGACATGAGCTTCGCACAGCCAGATGGTTCCCTCACATATGCCCAGCAGGCACGCCGAAACGGCACACGCCGCCAGATGCTACGCGTACCGCAGGAGATCACGCTAGCCGACTACCAGGCATGCGACAACTTCGACGTGATGGACCGCCTAAGCGAGATAAAGCTACCTACCCTATGCGTGACCGGAGCGCAAGATAGAATGACTCCACCCAAATACAGCCAGCACTTGCACAACGGAATAAAAGGCTCGCACTTAGAGATAATAGAAGGGGCAGGACACATGCTGCCATTGGAAAAGCCGCAAGAGTATAACCGCGTCGTGAAGAAGTTCCTTTATACTATAGAGCAGTGAGCAATCAAACCAGGAGATAATAATGAGCAGCACAGATACCACGCAAGGCAGAAAAACAGCCCTCATCACAGGCGCATCGGGCGGCATCGGCTATGAGCTTGCCCGCATATTCGCCCGCGAAGGCTATAACCTCGTGCTTGTTGCGAGGACCGAAAGCAAGCTGGCGCAGATAAAGAGCGACTTTGAAAAGAAGCACGGCATATCGGTGAAAGTGCTTGCCAAAGACCTGGCCGAACCTTCCGCCCCGCAGGAGATTTTCTCCGAGCTTCAAAGCGAGTCTATCGGCGTGGATGCGCTTGTAAACAACGCAGGCTTCACAGTCTACGGGCCATTCGCGGAGACCAGCCTGCAAAAAGAGTTGGAACTGTTGCAGGTAAACATGGTCGCCCTCACCCACCTGACCAAGCTCTTCCTGCCGAGCATGCTGGAGAAAGGCTGGGGGAAGATACTCAACTTAGCCTCCACCGCCGCCTTCCAGCCTGGGCCGCTCATGGCCTGCTACTATGCCTCGAAGGCTTACGTGCTCTTCTTTTCGGAGGCGCTCGCAGCCGAGCTTGAGGGCAAGGGCGTAACCGTGACCGCCCTCTGCCCCGGCCCCACCGAGACAGGCTTCCAGAAGCGGGGCGACATGGAGGACTCGAAACTGGTGGCAGGCCGGAAGATCATGGACGCCAAAACGGTCGCCAGAGCAGGCTACCGCGCCCTCATGAAGGGCCAGCCGGTAGTCATCCCCGGCCTCCGCAACTGGGTAATGGCCGAGGCAATACGCTTCATACCAAGAAGGATGGTGGCGCGCACAGTGGGCCGGGCGCAAGAGAGGGTATAGCATGTCGCGCACGCACAAACAGGCCGGTAGCACGCAGGAGCTTACCGGCTGGGAAGTCCACCCCTTAACACCCGACCGTTGGCACGACCTGGAAAAGCTCTTTGGCGAGCGAGGGGCCTATAGCGGCTGCTGGTGCATGTGGTGGCGCGTAAGCGGCCGGCAGTTCTTCGCCCAGAGAGGGCAGCAGAACAAAGAGTCCTTCAAACAGGTGGTAGAGTCCGGCGAAGTGCCGGGCATCCTGGGCTACGCGGAGGACGAGCCTGTAGGGTGGTGCGCCATCGCTCCCAGGGACGCGCACATGCGCCTGCGGGAAGAGCGCGTGTGCATCTTCAAGAAGGTGGACAACCAGCCCGTTTGGACGATAACGTGCTTCTTCGTAGCACGGGCATGCAGGCACAGGGGCGTCATGCCGCGTCTACTTGCGGGTGCGATAGAATACGCGGCATCGCAGGGCGCGAAGATCATCGAGGGTTACCCCCTGGACCCCCAGTTTAAGCCCGTAGCCACCAACAGCGCCTACACAGGCATATTAGCGGTATTCCAGAAGGCAGGTTTTGTAGAGGTGCTTCGGCGGCATGAAGGGCGACCAATCATGCGGTATTTCGTGGGGGAGGAGGTGCGGCAACATGACGAAGGATAAATGAATAGGGTAGTGTTATAATTGCTAGAGACCATATGAAGCGTAATAGGGAGAAACTTGTGCCGATGGAAAGTACAAGCAGAGCAGTGGAGATGACGGGTACAATTGATGAGCAAGGGCAGTTACATTTAGACGGGCCTTTGTCCTCTATTGGCCCACAACGCGTGCGCGTCATTCTTCTCTTTCCAGCAGAGCCTGATATAGACGAGCAAGAATGGCTTCGCGCTGCTGCACGCAATCCTGCATTCGACTTTCTCAACGACTCTGCTGAAGATATTTACACTTTGGCTGATGGTAAGCCATTCCATGACTAAAGGCAAAGTTGTCCTTGTACCTTTTCCGTTTGATGATTTGTCGGCCTCTAAGGTCCGGCCAGCTATATGCTTGACAGAGCCGATAGGCCCATATCGCCACGTTGTAATGGCCTTCCTTACCAGCAGCATTCCAAATCCATTGCTTGCGACAGATATAGCCGTAAACATCAGCCAGTCCGATGCTATCGAGATGGGTCTACACGTATCATCTACGATCAGACTGCATCGCCTACTAACATTATCTAAATCGGTAATCTTACGTGAACTTGGCTCATTATCGCCTAGGATGCAAGAGGAAGTCTCGGAGAAACTGCGTCAACTGTTCGATTTATGACAGCCCATATTAGCTTATAGTCAGCAACCTCTCCCTCAATCTATCGTAAGTCCTTTCCAGCAACTCCGGCATTACCTTCGTGGAGCCGACCACCGGCATGAAGTTGGTGTCGCCCGCCCACCGGGGTACGACGTGCATATGCAGGTGCTCCGCCACCCCCGCGCCTGCTATCGTGCCCAGGTTCATCCCCAGGTTGTACCCTTCCGGCTTATACTCAACCCCTATCACGCGCACCATCCTCTGCGCCAAAGCCATCATCTCACCCACCGTCTCACTGTCCAGGCCGGGCAAGTCAGCGGTGTGCCTGTACGGTACAACCATCAAGTGCCCCGAATTATAAGGGTAGAGGTTCAAGATTACGAAATTGTGTGCCGACCTCAAGAGGATCAGGTTAGCGCGATCGTGAGATTCGGGCAGGCGAACACGGTCGCAGAAGACACAGGCAGTGCTTCCCCCCCCTGGCGCGCCCTCCCCTTGCAAAGCCTCCCCAGGGACTTGCTCTCCTGCCTTCTCGCCCGCTTCATCAGGACTTCCGCTTATATAAGCCATACGCCAGGGTGTCCAAAGGTATTGCATAGTCTCACTAGGGGTCAGGGGTCAGGGATCAGGGATCAGTCCCAAATATCAATTACGCATCAAGCCTTACGTTTCACGCCCGAATACCAGCCAGGGCCAGTTGGAGGGCCACGAAGAAAGCCAGCACCACGTCTACAGCTATTAGCGCAGTAGCGATCCAGGCCAGGGCGCTGCGATTTACGTTCTTGACCTCCCGCACGTTGGCCGCTACCCAGGTGCCCAGCGTGTAGCGTGGGCATAGCACGAAGCCTACGGCCACCCCTACGACCAGCCCGCCCAGGTGGGCGGAATTATCTATCGGAAAGATGCCGGAGAAGCCGATACCCACGTTTATCAGTATGACCACTATGATGTTCCAGAATTGCGCCTGGCCCATCTTGCCGAAGAGGAAGCGGTTCAACCCGAAATAGACACCGAGCGCGCCCACCAACCCGAAGATCGCCCCCGATGCGCCCACGCCCGGCGAGGATGAGAAGGCAAAGCTGGCGACGCTACCTCCGAGCGCCGATACAAAGTAGATAGCGGCAAACCGCGCCCTGCCGAAGAACCCTTCCAGGTCGAGGCCGATCACAAATAGAGCATACCCGTTGAGGAACATGTGAATGAGTGGTCCATGCAACAGGGTCGCCGTGAGGAGCCGCCACCACTCCCCCCGCATTATCTCGTAATTGTCCTTAGCGCCCCATCGCAGAAACTCTTCCTGTAAGCGCGGGGATAGCATCATTGCCCCGTAGATACCCACCAGCACGGCCAGTATTACATAGGTGATGATAGGGCGCTCAAGAGGGATGCGGAACCACGAGCGCATCTGCCTGGCGCGTGGTGAGCCGGTGTATTCGCCATATGGCGGCGTAGCAGGTGGCAAGTAAGTAGGCGGCGCGGGAATAGCGCGGGCATGAGCGCCCTTGCCGTTCTCCGATATATCTGCCGGGGGCCATGTCTCTTCCGTGGACGAGGGTGGCGAAGAAGGATACATGGCTCATTATAGCGCAAGCCCGTGTGCGGGGCCAGGGGCCAGCACTTCCGTAAAGAGAAACGTCTACGCTTGAGTTTAACCTCCTATCGGTCCCTCCATCGGGTCTATTGCCACATCGGGATCATCACCTTGGATTCCACCCAGACCGGGTTTAGGAGGGATTACTGGTCCTATTCCAAGTTGATGAGTTGTGAGCTGCATATTCCCTATAAGCCACCCGGTTGTCAAGTGAAGCCGGTATAGGTCGCTTTCAGTCATCCGCTGTTTGAACATATTAATTTTAGCCTCAGCTACTATATCGCGCAAGCTATCCAACCCGGTAAGCATGCCTTGATAGTCACGTATTTTAGGAGCCTTTGGCCGTGGCCGTGGCCGTGGCCGTGGCCGTGGCGGAAGATATGGGCCGATATTTGTGAGGTCTATATCAAGCTCGCGATAGACCTCCTCAACTACTTTCACTACCTCATCGAAAGCAATACTTAGACGCTCTCTGTCTTGCTCCGCGAGATTCACGTCATCCATCTCCACGCTTAGTTCATCATAATCTTTGACCAAGTCTTCAAGGACGTAGACTATCGCCTCCCTGGCAAATTCCAGCCTGAATAGACGTTCCTCTTTAGGATCGCTCATTTTTCATACCTCCTTCTTTCTTCTCTACAGCCACTTTGCCTCTCTCAAAACTTCCTCCATTGCCGTACTGAATGCATCTCCTTTTGCTTCCCGTAGACCGGGCGACTCAACCAATTTTTCTGATAGTCGTAGCTTTAGCTCCTGTACGCCCTCATTGAGGATTGTTTCGGGGTCGTGCCAATCCGGCAAGCTCCAAAGATCGGGCTCGTTATTTCTTGCTAGGCTGTATGTAAGGTAGCGCCTCCCCTTCTTCATGGCATTGGGAACTGCAATATTCTCCTTCAGCGCAAACGCATACCAGGTTGCTAGATTGTATAATAAGCGGTAATCCATCTCTGAATCCGCACGCCAACCGTATAGGCGTGATTGCTTCCAGTTCTCGCCTATTCCATACCAAATCCCCAGGTTATGTAGTAATATGACAGAGGGATGGAACAGAGAACGCCTTGTTTCGCCAACAAAACTTTCAATCCACTCCTTTGCCTCGTCAATGCTGGCGGTGTCACCCGTCAGTAACTGAGCCGTGGCTCTACCGATCATTATGCGACTTCTGATCAGTGTCCTGGTTTCTGGACTTGGTATGTCCTTGCTTCGTTGCAACTGTGTTAGAGCCATATCGTAATATTGAAGTGCTTTTCGTTGCGGTTCAGCACGATCCAGGCCCACCTCATCTTTGCCTTGCATGCTGTATGTGTCCGCTAGGTTCTCATAAGGTTGGTACCAGCCTGGATAGAGGCCGATTGCCTGTTTAAAGCTATTGATGGCTAATTCGTAAAATGATTTTGAATAACCGGGAGCATAACCCTGGTACATTGTGCCAATGAAGTTGTGAACCTGCGCCTTGTAACGTTTGCGTTGGTTCGGGATGTAGGTAACTGGCATGTCTGCCAACATTTTCCTATATAGCAATTCCGCTGCTAGCCATGATGAGGCAGCTTCGAAGAGGGCGATATACCTTTGCGATAGATGCCGCTCCGATGCACCCACTGACTGCAAGCCAGCCCTGGCTTTTTCGTAAGCTGGATCCTTCTTCAGGGCCTCCTCATACATGGTAATAGCCTTCTCCTGGACATCTAGTGCTTCATAGATAACTCCCAGGGTGTGATACGCCTCTGCGTCAGGTTCCTTATCAGCCTTATCTGGGGTTTTACACTTCTTAATCTCCTCCAGCATTGCTTTCTTCTGCTTATCGTTGGGTACCATCTTTACAGCCATCGAAAGATATTTTTCAGCATCGCTGTATTGTGCTAAGCTGTGGAGTATTGACGCAGCTTGTGCGAGGTGATCTGCCGCTGCTTTCTCTATTTTGTCTAACCTCTCGGCTGCTACTTTTGATCCGTGCTCTTTTGCAGATTTATACAGCCCCATCGCCTCTTCGAATAGTCCCACGTTAATATTGCGGTAGAACCTGGCTAGCGTGAGATATGCGCTAGCCTTATCGCCTGGTACGAGCACATTCAAGACTACGTTCCACGAGACTCGCGCGATAAGCTGTTTTCGGGCGGGTAATGGCCGCACATAATTTGCTATTGCCTCGTCTAGCAACTCGACACTTTGCAGTTCCTTACCCGCAGAGTAGCTCAACGCCGCCGATTGTTGCAACTGCGACATGCGGACTGCCCTCTCAAGCGCGAGTAGCGTTCTCTTGAGCGTCTTGTCCAACTTGAGAGTTTTCTCTAAGAACCCTATCGCATCCTTGTACAGGCCAACCCAGCTTAAGAGCATCGCGACATCATAATAGGCTTGCGCTTGTTGCTTTGTGGTGTGCCCCACTGGCGAGGGGACTTCAACCAAAGAACTTTCATTCGTGGAGGTCTGTCCAGTTCCGGTCTCGCCTTCCCAGACCGTGTAGACCCTGAACATTTGTCTATTGCGTATATCCTTGAGTTGCAAGGTTATGCCGAGTTCACCCGGTATATCGCCTTTACGCTGTAGGATACTCGTTATACTGGTTCCACGACTAGTAGCTGCAAACTGTAGAAATGGAACCAGAGGCTTGACTTGTTCCGGCGCAGACTCTTTGAGCGCGTTTATGAGATCAGGTAGAGTCTGGTCTGTAGTCTCTTGAGGTAACGCAAATGGTATGGACGGATCGTAACCGGAAGGCCCTACATCCTTGATATACTTCGTTACCTGGACCTGTACCTCCTCAAATCTCTTGACAAGGTTTTCCCGTAGCAGTTGGCTAAGTCCTACAACCCTACTATCCATGACAGAGTCGCCGGATGCATTAGTAAATCCCTCGACTACCAGTTCAGGCGCGCGGAACAGAAGGCGCATCACCCATGGTATGATCCCGAACATCAGTATCAGGAGAGCCAAACCAAGAGCTATTAACTTAGCGATCGCCAGCCCGAAATCAAGCAGGGTGGTGTCGACTCTTTCCAGTTTCTCAGTGGCAGCCCCTACCTCGCGAATGACGATGTCTCCTGTGGTAGGGGTCGATGTCGGAGTTATGACAGGGGTCGCGGTAGCATCTTTCGTATTGGGTGTAGCTGGAGTTCCTGGAGGAGCAGCTGCTGAAGGGGCAGGCTCCGTAGCAGGAGAAGACTCAATAAATGCCCAAATTACTACGCCAGATACAGCCAAGAATAAGACGAATACGAGAATAAGCCGAGCTAGCATAGATGCGCAATCCTCTTCTGAATTGGCCTTTCGTTAATATGGCATTATAATCTAATAATTGCCCAAATGATGGAGAATTGCTATCGTGGTTTGATTTAAGATCTTAATGTTTAACTGCTGCTCTATGCCACGGCAGTGTTTTAGCTAGATCTTAGTCATTTCAAGGATACATAGTGCCTTTCAATATTCGGTGCTGGCCACCAAAAGGCTTCAGGTAGAGAATAGATGGAGGGATTATACAAACGGCAGTGTGGATAGAAGCTTGTAGGGAGAGAGTTGTAGGTCGGCGGACCTGAGTGTCCGCGCATACGACTGTCCCTCCGGTGTGGCTGACTGGCTGCGTTGAGACGTTGGCCGCTTCTCTAAGTTATTCGCGCTCGTGCGCTCTGCCCTGTGGCGGGGCCTGGCGCAGGGACATTGAGCGGAAGGAGATAAGCGTACATAGACGAAACGAACACGCCTGTTACCGGGCCAACAGGGAACGGACCCCAGGCACAGAGCACGGAGCAACGCGACTTCGCGAAAGAGGCCGCCGCGCTCGTCACCCGCCTGGCGAGTCGTTTTCTGCCGTTTCGCCGTTATCGTCGGGGGCAACTTCCTGCTCCGCCCGGCCCTTGTTCTTTTCTGCATCCTTGATCGCCTCAGCGTCGTACCTGATTTGACGCTTGCTCGCCGACGCATCATTGGCCGCGTCAAATCGGCTCCTCATATCACGCCTGCTCTCGTCTGCCGACATGGTACTATCCTGGGTATCTTCTGACATGATGTTGTCCTCCTTGTACCGCTACTCTTGCTTTTGTGTTGCTTGTTCTGCTTCGCCTGCATCGAATTGCGCGATAAGCTGTGCCTGCTCCTGCGTAATTGTGGCTAAACGCTCATTGCGCTCGTCAGCTACAGGCGCTGACTCCGGCGTAGGGATGACGCTCACGGTATCTACGACGGTGGAAGTCATTACTATTGCCGTTGGCCCTGCGTCGTTCGCCAGGGCTGTGGCCGGTGCAGGTACCGGCGCTGATACGCTACCTCCACGTTCGCCACGCCTGCGCGCGATCACATGACGCAACGAGCTATAAGTGGTGGGGCGGGGCTGTGCCACCAATAACTCCGTCTGCTTGGTTGCGTCAGAGTAGAGGGCCAGCGCGATGACGTAGAGCACACCTGCCACCGGCACCGCGAGCAGCGCCCCTCCCAATCCCCCTAGCTCGACCCCGGCAAGCAGAGCTAGAAGCGCCGCCAGCGGGTGCAATCCGACAGCGTGGCCGCTCACCCGAGGCACGATAACGTTGGACTCTATTTGTTGCAGCACGATGAAGTAGACGATGACCCACAAGGCCAACCCTGGCGACTGGAAGAACGCGATTATCACAGCCGGTACCATGCCGAGCACAGGCCCGATGAGCGGTATAAACTCAAAGAAGAACGCGAGCAGGCCGATCACCAATGGATACTGCACGCCCAGGAGCGCGGAGCCGACGCCTGCGGCCACTCCAACCGTGAGAGCTACCAGTATCTGCCCCCGTATGTAACCACCCAGCACCCTATTCAGTGTAGCCTCAACGAAGAACCATCGCTCGCGAATAGTAACGGGCAGCAGGCGCAACGCGCGGTTGTGCATTGAGCGCCCATCCAAAAGTAGATAGAAGGTGATGGCGAGTATCAGGAAGATGTCGGTCACAAGGGTTACAAGGCCGGTGGCAATGGCAAGGGTGCCACCCAGCAGGGAAGTGCCCGCGCCGCTCACATATTCCACCAGGCGGCTCCGCAAGCCTGCCACGTCCAGAGGTATGCCGTTCTCTTGAAAGAAGCGATCAATACCGGATGGCGCTCCGGCATTCGTTTCGATGAGCGTTGGGAGGGTCTTATACAGGTCCTCTAGCTGCGCCGTGAGCGGCCCAACCAACAACACGATGCCGGTGGCCAGCGCGCCGATAATCACCACGTAGACCAGCAGAGTAGCCAGGATGCGCGGCAAGCGCACGCGCTCTATGCGGTCCACCAGGGGGCCAAGAAGGTAGGCAAGCAAGAAGCTGGCAAGTAGAAGTATTATGATATGGAGAAACCGCTCTATGACGGTCCAGCTAATAACTGCCACGATAGCGCCCGCGATAATCGTCAGGAAAATCTGCAACAACCGGCTAAGGCCGGGGCGACTTTCCTTTGACGCCTGGGCTGCCTGCTCCGTTGCGGGTGTGGGCGAGAGTGGCGCGTTCAATTGGGCTTCCGTTGCGGTCACGCTCGAACCTCATCAGGCGCGGGAACAGCGCCGATCTGTTGCATCAACCCCAATACGTCAAGATTGTTCCACTGCTCGACGTGCTTGCCGTCAGCGAACCGCACCAGGTCGGTTGACTTGACCGTCACACGCCGTCCTGTGGGCGCAATGCCGCGAAACTCCCCTTTATGCGTGCCGGTGAAGCTTTGCTGGATCACCACTTTATCTTCACCAGCCTCCATAGACTCGACGGTGATCCGCAGATCGGGAAACGCATTGTGCAGCATGGTGAACCACTCCCTGGCACCATCTATGCCTTCGGGTTTTCCGGTAGTAGCCCCGTAGAAAACTATCTCAGGGGACATAGCCTCGAACATATCCTCCAGCTTCCCTGCATTGAACGCATCAAAGAAACGCCTCATCTGGCGCTTGTTCTGTTCCGCCGGCATCTGTGACTCGTCGCCTTCTCCTTGCTCACTCCCTTTTCGGTGGTTCATCCTTGTCGCTAGGGCCTCAACCATCTCGTGAGTGTAGAACCGTTCGGGATTCAACTGGCGGGCGATTACTCGCGCTCCCACTATCAGGGCGTTACTCAGGAAATAAGTCTGGTACATCCCCGACTCCTTGATGTACCCGTCAATCTCGGCAATGGTCTCTTCTGGAAGGCGGATATAATAGCGGCCCGTCTTCACGCCGCCCGTCATCTTTGGCATAGTACCCTTCCTGAATATAGTGGCAAAATTTTCGCGCTCCTATTCTTACGTTTGCTCGCCCGGCGTTGCCTCCTGGATAGGAGACTTCCGGCTCTGCGGCGCTATTCGACGTGCCCCAACTACCAGTGCGTTACTGAGGAAGTGGGCCTGGCGCATCCCCGACTCCTTGATGTAACCGTTAATCTCGGTGACGTTCTCCTGGGGGATACGCACGTAATAGCGGCCTGTTCTTGCGTGCCCGGTAGTGGTTGATGGTGGCATGCTATCTCCTCTATGTAGAAGAGGGCCGTGGCCACCTCCCAAAGTAAAAAGCTGTGAGCGATTGGACGATAATCTCTACCAGAGCGCGGGGCGAAGGCCTCTGGCGCTCATTTTGTCGGGATCGGGGTAGCCTCGCAATTCGCTCAATTTGTCAACATACCCCTCGGCGGCGGATATAGCTTCCTCAATCGTCGGGTACGTTGGGTACATCGGGTCTAAATCCAGGCTGGGGTCCTCGATGGGCCAGGGCACGCCCCCGGATGGCGCGTCACCGTAAGGGTGTAGAACGGTTGCACGGAACCTGTCGGTCCTGGGCACCCGCTCGATGTGATAGGTCCAACCATCTTTCAGCTTGCCTATGGCAACTCTATAATCGTTTGGATCGTTGGTGTTCAAACCGGGCATATGGTCTATCTCCTTACATCGCTTGCCAAAGGAACGAGCGTTTAGGGCTGCCCCCCACCACTTCCTTTCTGGGCTAGAAGTGATGTTATGGCACTTCCATAGTAACACATTTGTCACAACTTGTCAACACTTATATATAAGTATCCAAGAATAGTATGATATGGTTTGATTAATGTAAGACCTGCGCAAATGAGAGATACATGTAGCGACTTTGAATAGATCATGATAATCTGAACATTTACTGTGCGTTCTAAGCTTGACTTAGGCTAGGCCTTACAGTACAATCTGCCACACATACCCTCACAGGTAGCGCGCAGAGTTGCTATGCAGACCTACTTAGCTTTACGCGCCCTGTGTTTGCTACTCTCGCGCTCATAAGCTTTTTCTGTAGCGAGGCTGGGCGCGAGACCATTAATGGGAGGGGGATAGGCGCATGGACGACACTAACAGGCCCGGTACCGTGCAAACAGGGGACGGACCCCAGGCAAAGAGCACAAAGCAACGCTATACTGTGAAAGAGGCCGCCGCACCCGTCACACGTTTAGAGACCGATCCGGTTGAGGTGGGCGGTGCGGACCTCGTCGTGGGAGTGGAGGAGACCCCAAAAGTTAAGAGGCCGGCCCACGGTGTCGCGCTCTGCCTGTCGGGTGGCGGGTACAGGGCGATGCTCTTCCACCTGGGTGCGCTGTGGCGGCTCAATCAACTGGGCTACCTGCCAAAGCTGTCCAGGGTCTCCAGCGTGTCGGGAGGCTCGATCACGGCGGGCGTGCTGGCGATGGCATGGGACAAGCTCGATTTCACGGAGGGCGGCGTGGTGGATGCCAGACAGTTCAACGCCGAGATAGTCACGCCACTGCGCCGGTTGGCGAGCAAGACCATAGACATCTGGTCAGTGCTGGGAGGTATGTTCATGGGTGGCACCGTCAGCACATACGTATCCGCATACTACAATCGGTACGTATTCAACGACCTCTCCTTGAAGAACCTGCCGACCGGCACTGCCCCCGATTTCATCTTCAACGCGTCTAACCTGCAATCCGGGGTGCTGTGGCAGTTTTCCAGGGACCACGCCGGTGATTACAGAGTGGGCTGGCTGAGGAAGCCGGACGTAAGCGTGGCGCGGGCTGTGGCGGCCTCCTCGGCGTTTCCCCCTTTCCTGGCACCGGCGACGTACAAGTTCGACCCGAATACGCAACCCTTCGGACGAGGCCCCCACAGCGACCTCAACTGCGAGCCTTACACGACCGACGTGCTGCTGGTGGATGGCGGAGTGTACGACAACCTCGGCCTGGAAACGGCCTGGAAGTACTACGACACGGTGCTGGTGAGCGACGGCGGCGGGAAGATGCCGCCCATGCCAAAGCCACGCAAGAACTGGGTGGCTCAATTCTTGCGCGTCAGGGACATGACCGACAACCAGGTGCGCGGGCTGCGCAAGAGGCAGTTGATTGCTTCATACTTAGCAAACGAGCAGGACGCGATTCACAGGTTCGGGGCATTTTGGGGTATACGCACCGAAATCGCGGATTATGAGCTACCGGATACGCTTGAGTGCCCACCGGGGCAGACGGAGATACTTGCCAACGTACAAACCAGGCTGGGCAGGCTCAATAAGACCACCCAGGAGAGGCTGATCAATTGGGGCTACGCCATCTGCGATGCAGGCATGCGGAGGTACGTCATTGATGGCCCGACCACTCCGCCTAAGTTTCCATACCCCAACGCCAAAGTAGGGTAACATAATCGGGTGGCATAATAATAGCTCTGGATGTGCATAAGGCATTGGTGGGCGCAAAATGTAAAATAGAATCGGGATCATGTTGGATGCGCTCACCGGCAATGTTTCTCAGCCGCCCAGGGAGGGTTACGTCATGGCCCCCGACGAGCAGGTATTGGAGAGGCGACTTGTCAAGCTGAGGCTGGCAGGTCCCGATTTGAGCCATACCCGCAAGAAGAACGTCGAGGCGGTCGAGCGCATGGTGGCAGGCGACCAATACGCCACCTTCGGCATCCGGCGGGTTGTAGAGCACATCAACTCAACGGGCATGTCGGCTGACGTTGCCCTCAAGATCGTCTCCGGCGTCACAAAATGCTCCCAGGACATAACCTACACGGAGGGTCGCGGCTATATCTCGCCCTCCTCCACGATCAAAGGCTTGAAAGCCACCGCCGCCATCATCAAGCGCGTCGCCTCTAACGGGGGCAGGGTGGTGCTTGCCACCGGGCACCCCGGCTCGATGATAGAGTACTACATAGAGCTTGCCGACCTGATATACCGCCTGGGGGGCCGCGTGCTCGACCTTGCGAAAGGGCAGATCGTAAGGCAAGGCGAAGACCGCGACCACATACAGGTGGTAGACTCCATCAATTCGGTGGCTTTCCTCTCAGACACCTGCGCCGCCCTGCACAGCCACGACTCCGTGCCGATGGAGATGATGCTCGATGACACAGAGCATCTGCCCGATCTCGTAGTTGCCGACCACGGCTTCGCGGGCGAGGCGATAAACAGGGGCATTCCCACAGTCGCCGTCATGGACACGAACGACCCCGGCCTCGCCATCGCCCGCCACATAGGCGCTAACGTAATAATCGTCCCCATGAACGACAACCGCCCCAACGTAGTCACCCGCGAAGCCGCCCATGTGATAAGGGGCATGGCCCTCGAAGGCTGGCGCGCTCGACGCTAGGTTTCTTACACAATGGCGGATTCGCCCTACTATATAGAAATAAAAGTTGTCTTTACACGGAAAATTGGCGGCTTTGCCGCCAATTTTCCGTGTAAAGACAACATATAACTTCCATCTATTTGGACCCAATAAGCAGGAAGGCGACGTTGGCACAGCCCCAGGTCGCCATACGTTGCGTTGCCACCACCCACGCCCTCTGGTATAATTCTCGATATTCCCTATCTAATAATGTGTGCCACTCTAACCGAAAGAGGTGCCTATTATGTCTGGACATAGCAAATGGTCCACGATCAAGCGCAAGAAAGGCGCTGCCGACGCCAAGCGCGGCCAACTCTTCACCAAGCTCACACGCGAGATAACCGTCTCCGCCAAAGAAGGCGGCGGAGACCCCGAAGCCAACTTCCGCCTCAGGCTGGCTATCCAGCGGGCGCGCACCGAGAACATGCCCGTAGATAACATCCAGCGCGCCATACAGAAAGGCACGGGCGGCGGCGACGGCGACGGCGCTCACTACGACGAGATTATGTACGAAGGTTACGGCCCCCACGGTGTAGCTATGATGGTGCAGACCCTCACCGATAACCGCAACCGCACAGTAGCCGAGGTGCGCTCCATCTTCACCAAGGCGGGCGGCTCGCTGGGCGAGGCCGGCTCCGTCGGCTGGATGTTCGAGCCGCGCGGCCTCATCATGGTCGAGCCGAAGCCCGGCCAGGACGCCGACGATCTCACCCTCTCCGTCATAGACGCGGGCGCGGAGGATGTGAGCGCGGACGAAGAAGGCCAGATAGAGGTCATTACCGGCTTCGAGGACCTCAAACGAGTGCAAGAGGCCCTCACCGCCCAGGGCATCCATATAGTCACCGCCGAGCGCACCATGATCCCCAAGACCACCATGTCCCTCGATGACAAAGACCTTGAGCAAGCCCTACGCCTGGTAGAGCGCCTCGAAGACCTCGACGACGTACAAACCGTCTACACCAACCTCGACATGTCCCACGCCGAAGCCCTCATGGCAACAATGTGACGATTTTAGATTTTGGATTTTAGATTTTCGATCTGAGTGTTACCGTGTCCCAATCTAAAATCCAAAATCTAAAATCTAAAATCTAAAATCCAAAGATGATCGTTTTAGGCATTGACCCCGGCACCGCTATCATGGGCTACGGCCTTGTTGAGAGCGGTGCTTTTGGCGACCCCAAGCAGGGCGCGGAGCAGTTACGCATGGTGGAGTACGGCGTGCTCCTCACCCCCGCCAACGCCCCGACCTCCGAGCGCCTGCCTATGCTCTACGATGGACTGGTGAAGCTGCTGGCCGAATACAAGCCTGCTGCCGTGGCAATCGAGGAGCTTTTCTTCAACAAAAACGTTCGCACGGCCCTGGCAGTCGGGCACGCCCGCGGAGTCGCTATCCTGGCCGCCGCCCACTCCCACGCCCACATCGCAGAATACACCCCCCTACAGGTCAAGCAGGCCGTAGTAGGATACGGGCGCGCCACCAAAGAGCAAGTGCAGAGCATGGTCAAAATCCTCCTCAACATGGACCACATCCCCCGCCCCGACGACGCCGCCGACGCTCTAGCCATAGCCATCTGCCACATCCACTCCCGCACGTATGAAAATCTGTTAGAAAATAGAAGCTAGAAGCTAGAAGCTAGAAGCTAGAAGTTAGAAGCTAGAAGTTAGAAGTTAGAAGTTAGAAGTTAGAAGTTAGAAGTTAGAAGTTAGAAGTTAGAAGTTAGAAGTTAGAAATTGGCCCAACACCTGATCCCTGATCCCTGACCCCTGACCCCTACGAAATGAAACAACGCCTGGACATAGCATTAGTCGAGAGGGGACTCGCTGAGACGCGCGCACGTGCCCAGGCGCTCATCATGGCCGGGGAGGTGCTGGTTGATGGGCAGCGCGCCGACAAAGCGGGTATGCCTGTTGCTACTGAGGCGGAAATCACCCTGAAAGCTACGCTCCCCTACGTCAGCAGGGGTGGCCTCAAGCTCGCTCATGCTATTGATGCTTTCCAGCTTGCCCCGCGCATAGAGGGCGCGGTAGCCCTGGACATCGGCGCGTCCACGGGAGGCTTTACCGACGTGCTCTTGCAGGCGGGAGCTACCCGCGTTTATGCGGTGGATGTCGGCACCAACCAGCTTGCCTGGAAGCTGCGCCAGGACCCCCGCGTGGCCGTCATGGAGCAGACCAATATCCGCTACCTCGAATCCCTCCCTGAACCCACTAATCTAGCCACCGCCGACGTGTCTTACATCGGGCTTGAGCTTGTAACACCACCCGCGATCCAGCTGACTACCCCCGGCGCTTTCATGGTTTTCCTCATCAAGCCGCAGTTTGAGGCGGGGCGCGAGCAGGTAGGCAAGGGCGGCGTGGTGCGCGACCCCCATGTGCATAGCGATGTTATAATACGGCTGGCGGAGTTTTGGCGCGCCCAGGGTCTACATTTGGCAGGACTGGCCCGATCGCCCATAACCGGCCCCGCAGGCAACGTCGAATATCTGGCCCTGCTCGAAAAGCAGCAGCCCGCGCAGGAGTTTGACCTGCCCGCAGCTATCAATAGAGAGGTCCTGGCTCATGGCAGATAGGGATGGAAGGCAACAGCCGGAAGGCTCCACTCAGGTTCCGAGCGTCGTAGCAGGCAGCCAGGACGGCCTCGCAACCGTCCTGGATACAGGCTTGCTTGAAGTGGACACCCGCGTAGTCGGGCGGCCCGTCAAGAAAGTAGGCTTCATCGTCAACGACACCATACAGGCCGCAATCGAGCAGGCGGACAGGCTTGGGCATATGCTGGCGAGCAACAGCGTGGAGGTCATCGAGTCCCATTCCGCATCCCCCGAAGCAGGCGTCGCCTGGACGCGCGAAAGCAACCTCGACCTTATCTTCACCTTCGGCGGCGACGGCACCATCCTGCGCGCCGCCCGCCACGCCGCGCCCCTGGGGGTGCCCCTGGTCGGCATCAACCTGGGCCGCGTCGGCTTCCTGACCGAGCTGAACCCCTCGCAGGTCGAAGAGCGCCTACCCCGCTTCCTGGATGGCAATTACTGGCTGGAAGAACGTGCCATGCTCAGCGCCGTGTTGTGGCGTGGTAGCGAGACGGTAGACACCTTCCTCGCCCTCAACGACATAGTAGCCAGTCGCGCAGCCCTCTCCCGCGTCGTAAACTGCACCCTCAGCGTGAACGGGCGCAAAGTCACAACCTACGTCGCGGACGGCGTAATCGTGGCGACCCCCACAGGCTCCACCGCCTATTCGATGGCCGCCGGAGGCCCCATCCTCCACCCGGAGCTACGCAGCATCGTGGTCACGCCCATCGCCCCCTACCTGACCATCGTCAAGAGCCTCGTCCTCCCCGACACCTACAAGATTGACCTCCACATAGACACCGACGACGAAGCCTTCCTCACGGTAGACGGCCAGACCCACGTCGCCCTCCGAGACGGCGACACCGTGAGCGTCACTACCCTCCCCGACCCCTGCCTCTTCGCCCGCGTGCAGGAGCGCGCCTACTTCACCTCCACCCTGGTAAACCGCCTCCGCAGGGCCGAATAGCTCCTGTACTGCAATCTATATGAAGCACTAAAATAGAGCAGGGGCATTGGATGCTCCTGCTCTCTTGCGTTCAGCCTTTCGCTTATCTATTCATTGAGTATACTGATAATCTTGGCTGTGACTTCACTCATCTTACTTGGCTTGATACTTCCTACAAAGCTCCGAATTATGCTTGGCTCGACCATAATAGGTCCCGCCAAGCCTCATCCTCCTCTGGGTTCAGCCAATACTTACTGAGAACGGCTTCGGATGCAAGCGCGGTAGCTCGGCCATCTAAATCATCTTCTACAACCTCAAGAGACCAGGCATTAGAGGTGCTTGTCGATTCAGAAGCTTCTTCAGCAGATGCAGGCATCTCCTGTTGCATAGGTATCTGGCGCGGATATGGCTTCTTTTTAGCCATTCGTATCTCCATTTTCCTTGCGTGCGTAAGCATATAACTGTTATTGCACCCAAAATAACATTATGGCAACAAAATGTCAATAAATGTTAGGTATTGGGTTAAGGCCGCGTCAAAGCCTTATCACTGGAAATGGAGGTTGTATGAAAGCAAAAATGGCGGCGAAGCCGCCATTTTTGCTTTCATACAACAGAATACTTTACGGCCTGAGGAGCGCGTTGTACAGTATCTTGGCTACCTGGCCGCGTGTGGCGTTGTTGCCGGGGCGGAAGGTGCCGTCCGAGTAACCTCCGAGGATACCCTGCGCTGCCGCCGTCTCTACGTGCCTGAAGAAGGTGCTGCCCACCGGCACGTCCGAGAAGGTGTTGGTCGCCGGGCTTGACATATTCCAGCCGCGTGCCAGGACCACGATCTTGGTGATCTGTCCGCGTGTCACCTGGTTGTTCGGGCGGAAGGTATCGTCTGCGTAGCCGCTGATGATGCCATGCTCCACACCCGTCTCGATGTAGCTGTAGAATGTGGTGCCCGGTGCCACGTCGGTGAATGTCGCCTCTGCGGGGTTGATAAGGGTCCACCCCTCGCTCAATACCACCATCTTGGTCACCTGGGCGCGTGTCGCGTTGTTGTAAGGGCGGAACGTGCCGTCTGCATATCCGCTGATGATGCCCTGTCCTACCAGGCTGTTCACCGGCCCGTAGAAGTAGTCGGCGGGGCGCACGTCGCTGAATATCTGGCCTGCTGCCATCGTAGGCGTAGCCGTTGGCGCGGCCTCCACGATAACCGTGCCCGTCATGAACGTGCCATGCACTGTGCAGAAGTAGCTATACGTGCCCGGCGTGTTGAATGTATACTGCCACGTCTCGTTCAGGTTGTACACACCGCTATCAAACAGACGCGGGGTATTCAGGCTGGTGACGCTGTGCGGGGCATTGTCCCTGTTCGGCCAGTGGACCGTCGTGCCCACCCGGACCGTTATGGTCGCCGGTGCGTAAGCGAAGTTGAGTATGTCCACGGTCACATCGCTTGGCACAGGTGTGTGTGTGGCTGTAGGCTGGCCGGGCTGAGGCGTATTGGTGGGCCGAGGCGTATTGGTGGCCGGGCGAGGAGTGTTTGTGGGCGCGCCGGGCTGCTGCACCGTCACGGAGCCGGTCATATTCCCGTGGTAATCGCAGACGTATGTGTAGGTGCCTGCCGTGTCGAATGTGAACTCAAACGACTGCCCCTGGTTCAGTTGGCCGCTATTGAAGTTGCCGGGGCTGGTAACGGTGTGCGGATACGAGTCGTTGTTGGTCCAGCGCACCTTCGTGCCGGGGTTGACCGTCACGCTCTGAGGCGAGAAGGCAAAGCTCTGGATGTTGACCTGCACGGCACCCGTGACAGTTGTGCTCGTCGCCTGTGCGGTAGCCTGAGGCGTGCTGCTGGCTTGCGCCGTAGTCTGAGGCGTGGCCGTGCTTCCACCACCGCTACCCGTCACGGTAATCGTGCCCGTCATGTTGGAGTGGTAGGCGCAGAAGTAGGTGTATGTGCCGGGCGTGTTGAACGTAAACTGGAACGTCTGTCCCTGGTTCAAGTTGCCGCTATCGAAGTTGCCGGGGCTGGTCGCGGTGTGCGCATATGTGTCGTTGTTGGTCCAGCGCACCGTCGCACCCGCCGCTATGGTCACGTTCTGAGGCGTGAAGGCGAAGTTCTGAATGCTGACTTCTACGTTACCCGAAGCAGGCGTGCTAGTAGCCTGTGGCGTGCTTGTCGCCTGGGGCGTAACCGTAGTACCGCCACCGCCATTGGTCACGGTGATCGTGCCCGTCATGCCTGAGTGGTATGCACAGAAGTAGTTATACGTGCCGGGCGTGTTGAACGTATGCTGGAACGTGCCACCCTGGCTCAGTCCGCCGCTATCGAAGTTGCCGGGGCTGGTCGCGGTGTGCGCTTGCGAGTCGTTGTTGGTCCAGCGCACGGTCGAGCCTACCTGGATGCTGACGTTCTGAGGCGTGAAGGTGAAGTTCTGGATGCTCACGTTTACCGTGCCGGTAGCCGTCGTCGGCGATACCTGCGGCGTGGGGGAAGGCCCGCCCACAACCGTCACAGAACCCGCCATGTCCTCATGGAAGGCGCAGAAGTACGTGTATGTGCCGTTCACGATGAGCGTCGTCTGAAAGCTCTGGCCGGGGTTCAACTCACCGCTGTCCCAGTTGCCCGCGCTCGTGGTAGTGTGCTCGTCGTCATTCACGTTGGTCCAACGCACGGTCGTACCGGACTGCACGGTGATGTTCGCCGGGTCGTAGCCAGGGAAATCCTCGCTGACGATATGTACGTCTACTATCTGGCCGCTGATGACTGTGCTTGTAGCCTGGGCCGTGCCCGTAGATACCGCCGTACCCGTAGTCACTGCGGTGCCTGTCGTTACTGCCGTGCCGGTGCCCGAAGTCGGAGGAGGCGGTGTGCCGCTCACGATGACGGTGCCGGTGAAATTGCCACGCTCCTCGACGACCTGGATCGTGCCAGGCGTGTTGAATGTGTACGAGAAAGACTGGCCCGGGTTCAAGTCGTCGCTGTCGAACAAGTTATGGGCTGAGTCGCGTACGCGACGGCGGTCGCTACTGTTGTTCGTCCATGTGACCGTCGTGCCTGGGTCAATGGTTACGCTCGAAGGGTTGAAGGCGCTGCTGCTTATCGAGATCGCGACTGCATTCGGGGCGTTATGTCCGCTATGCTCGCTTGCTGCGTGCGCCGATGATACGTTGAGCACTTCGCCCGGCTCAAGCGTGCCCAGCTTGAAGAAGCTACCGGAGAAAAATGTTGCCGCGATGATGGGCAAACAAAGGGCTAATATGGTCGTCACGAGGCGGCGAAAGTCGGGCCGTCCTGTGCGAGTGCGATTATCGTAATACATGCCTCTCTATCCTCTCTTTTAGTCTGAGTAGTGGTTTTGCAACGTTTGGTACCAGAGATAAATACGGCTTAGGTTACAGTACGTAGTATCTTCACTGGACCGAAGGGAGGACGATGCAATAATACGCTTCCCAGGTTAAAAACCCTCTATACGTTGGGTTAATGTACGGTGAATAAATATCTTCTTTTTTATCCAAAGCTGCTAACAAATCTCGTGTAACATCCCACTTTTGGCCTGCCGGACCTCCATTTCCGGGGCGCAAAATAGATAGCCGTCTCCCTAAGTATCGGGGCGTCCGGCATCAAAATCACATCACATCTTCAACTACAATTATACCGAATTACGCACGAAATAGCAAGGAAATAGGGGTCAGGAATAGGGCGGATGCAAAGTCAGGCATGAGGTTGTCGGCAATGCCAATTGGTCCACATGGTGCGCTCCAAGCGGTAAGCAAAGGCCCGTTGAGCCTGTGGTAGCTTGGTTGCTCCATGATGCGCTGCCAACCCTACCACTACGTTGTTTAAGGTAGCCAGCACATGTGGAGCTTGTCCCATTCGTACTTGCGAGTGATCCTCATGCAGGCTCACGTCCTTACGATGATGCAGTCCATTCTCGATGCCCCAATGACTTCTCATCAACGCCAAGAGTCTGTGTGGAGAGGCTATCTCACGTGGCAGAGAAGTCACTCCGTAATGCACCCCCTCACTTATCTGTCCCACCCCATCTACCACACGACACTTGAGCTTGAATACTTGCTGTAGATGAGGCCAGTCTGTATACCCTTGCAGAGCACTGCTCACCCATATCTCTCGCTCTTCGATGCGCCCATGCCCTTTATCCAATGTGCTGGCCCTCTCCAAGTCAGCAGGCATATCCGAGCCTGGGGCTTCACTGTTGGTGAGTGGTGGCGGATTAAACAGCGTCTTGATGTCGTTGAGCAACTGCTGTTGGTTCTCTTTTACCTTCCACAGGTAGTCTCCACCGCCCCTGACGATTTGCACCGATAGGTTGCGCTGGGCAAACATGGCATCCCCTGTAACCACCACCCCGCTCAGGTCCAGTTGCCCCAGCAGGGTAGGAGCCACCGTCAACTCGTTAGCTTTCTCTTCTACTTGCAGTTGAGCCAATACCACTCCCACCTCCGGTAGATAAGCCGCCACCAGATGCACCCCTTGTGTACGTCCTAACGGGATAGTGCCTCTCAGCGTCTTGCCATCAATACTTATGGTTAGCCCTCCTCTGCCTCCCCTGCTCTTGCGCTTCTTGAGAATTGGTCGTGAGCACAGTTCGGTGAAGAAGTGTCCAACCACCTCATCCAGGATATGCGGGTCGAGTGCTTGGGCGAAGATGCGGCTCCATGTCGTGGGGTGCGGCAGGGTGGCACGCTCAAAGCCGAGTAAAGGGCATAATTGACCAGCACGTAATCCTGCCCAATCAGCTACAGCCCTTAGCTGGCCGTGCCCAGCTAACTTAGCGAGCACAGCCACGGTCAATACCACCGACAGAGGATAACGCACGCCTCTGGGCTTACGCAGGTCAGGTATGTTATGCAACTTCTCGACTAGCGTCTGCAAACTGAAAGCGAAGGGTTCGTTGGGCAGTTGAATATCCAGCGGAAGCATGGTACATTTCATGACACATAGCACCTCTTTTGGGTTTGATGGTTGTTGGTAACTCGCATCTTATCCCAAGTAGGTGCTATCTGTTTGCTTCTTCACTCCTGACTTTGCATCCGCCCTACCAGAACAGCGAAGACCTACTATGGACTTCCTTGAATCCGTGCCTGAATGCAAATCCGATAAAGAGGAAGGTAATAGTTCCCTGGCCTCTAACCTCCACCGAATTGTGGTATACTAGAGAGACTTTGGAGTTGCGCGGCTGGGCTTATGAGACGCGCGTTTCGCGATATGCCGCATATATGAAAGGAATCTTGTTCATGAAGCTGGTGAAAGGCGCTCCTTCAAGGCTGGTCATGGGCCTTGTCGGTTTTCTATTGGTGTTCTCTCTGGCGGTACCGGCCCAGACCAGGGCAAGCGGGCCGCAGGCGCAAGCTAACGACCTGGGCGGGTACGTGAACGCGCAACCGCTCGATGTGGACATAGCGGACGACACCCTGGGCTACGTGCCCGGCGAGGTAATGGTCAAGCTGAAGAGCAGCGATGCTGTTACTTTCGCGGGCGGTAAATTGGTAGCCACGTCACCGGGACTGGCTGAGATGATGCGCTGCTTCCAGTTGAGCGCGGCGAGCGAGGTGCTGCCTGGCGTTTACAAATTGAGCGGGCAGGGCGGCTCCAGCCTGGACGTAAAAGGGGCGGCAGCGGCGCTTGAAGCCACCGGGCTGGTCAGCTACGCAGGCCCCAACTACACCTACCATGCCATGCTCGCGCCGAACGACGAGCAGTACCTTGCGGGCCAGCAGTGGGGCATAACCCAGATAAAGGCGGAGCAGGCGTGGGACATCACCACCGGCGCGGAGAACATCGTTATAGCGATCCTCGACACGGGCACCGCGCCCAACCACCCCGATCTGGACGGTAAGGTCATACCGGGCTACGACGCCTACAACAACGACAACGACCCGTCGGACGACAACGGGCATGGCACGTACACGGCGGGCATCGCGGGCGCAAGCTCCAACAACGGCACCGGCATCGTCGGCACGTCGTGGGGCGCTCGCCTCATGCCGGTGAAGGTGCTCGGACCGAGGGGGCAAGGCTCGGACGAGACTATCGCCAGGGGCATACGCTGGGCCGCAGACAACGGGGCGCGCATCATCAGCGCCAGCCTGGGCGGCGACATAGACTCGCAGGTTATGCGCGACGCCGTGAAGTATGCCCACGATAAGAACGTGCTGCTGGTGGCGTCCTCCGGCAATACGCCCGATGGCAAGCCGAACTTCCCGGCGGCATACGAGAGCGCGCTCGCGGTGGGCGCTACGGGCCGCAGCGACACCTTCACGGGCTTTTCCTCATGGGGGCCGTTCGTGGACGTGACAGCGCCCGGCGTAGGCATCCTGAGCACGGGCTGGGACAACGGCACGCTCTCCTATGAGTACGGCAACGGCACTTCGGCGTCGTGCCCCTTCGTGTCGGGCATCGCGGCCCTGGTGCTGTCGGTCAACCCATCGCTGACCGCCGACCAGGTGAAGTGGATCATCGAGGACTCCTCGGACGACTTCGGCCCTCCCGGCTTTGATGAGAATTACGGGCGTGGCCGGGTGAACGCCTTCCGCGCGGTGCAGATGGCGCAGCAGGGGCCGCCGCCGACGCGCACCCCTACACCCGTAGCCCAACCCAGCGCGACGGCAGCGCCCACCTTCACGCCCGCCGCACGCCAGGGGCCGACCCTGCAACTCGACACGAAGGAAGTAGCCCCAGGTGCGCTGCTGGCGATCATCGGCGCGGGCTTCGGGCCTAACGAGATCATTGACCTGACGATCCGCACCGCCGACGGCAACGGCAGGAGCATAGGCAACGCGCAGACGGACGCGCAAGGCGGCTTCCGCGCAGAGGTAGCCCTGCCCGCAGACATCCCACCCGGTGCCGCAACACTCACGGCCAGCGGACCCACGAGCGGCCTGCGCGCTTCGGTGGAGTTGTCTGTAGGTACTGGTGGAGGCGGGGGCGGCCAGTCCGTCATCAGGGGCACGGTGCGTGGCGCTACCCTTGAAGGCGTGACCGTGCGCCTCAAGCCGTCGCTTGGCGTGGCCGGACCTGAGCAGACCACGCAACCCGACGGTAACGGCGTATTCACATTCTCCAGGCTCGCGTCCGGCATCTACGCGCTCTCCGCGAGCGCCGCCGGTGGGCTGCCCGTTGGACCGTTCAGCGTGCAGGTAGACGGCAGCGCGGCTGACATAAAGACGATAGACATCACGCTCGCAGCCGCCCGGCCAAAGGCGTTCGACAATGTGGCACGGGTCGCCAACACTCCCCAGTTGGTGTTCTTCCCGGAGGTGGCGCACACGCTCAAAGGCCCCTTCTTGAAGTTCTGGCGGGAGAACGGCGGGCTGCCCATCTTCGGCTATCCTCTCTCCGAGGAGTTCCAGGAGATCAGCCCGACGGACGGCAAGACCTACACGGTGCAATACTTCGAGCGCAACCGCTTCGAGCACCACCCTGAGTTCGCGGGCACTCGCAACGAAGTGCTCATGGGCCTGCTGGGTATCGAGATGACCAGGGGCCGCACCTTCCCGCCCGGCGCGCCCTTCCAGAGCACGCCCACCCAGGCCTACTTCAACGAGACCAAGCACTCGTTGAGCGGGCCGTTCCTCAAGTACTGGCAATCGCACGGTGGCCTGCCCATCTTCGGCTACCCCATATCGGAGGAATTGGTCGAGAACGGCTTCCTGGTGCAATACTTCGAGCGCAACCGCTTCGAGTACCACCCGGAGTTCGCCAACACGCCTAATGACGTGCTGCTGGGGCTGCTCGGTGTGGAGATAGTCAAGCGGAATGGCTGGCTGGCACCGTGAGACGAGGGATCAGGGGGTAGGGGTCAGGGGTTAGGGGTTAGGGGTTAGGCACAAGCATCCTGTAGAACAAACAACAAAAAGGCTGTGGAGCGCTCCACAGCCATTTTGTTGTTTGTTTTATTCCCCTGATCTTACATAGACAGGTAGGCGTTCAGCCAGCCCGTCTTCACGCTTGCCCTGAGGGCGTCAATTTGCGCGTCTCCTGCGGGCGTGGCGGCTAGCTCGCGGGCAAAGGCGTTTTGGGGCGCTCTGCCTTCCCATTTGACCTTACGCAGGTGGAACGTCCCGCCGGTACTCTCGCCCTGGGCACCCATGCTGACAAGGCCGCGTGGACCGTCGAACCTGGCTGCCGCCAGGGCAGACCGCAGCTTAGCTGTATTCCCCGCATCGCCACCGGCAGCTTTGACGGCCTCGACAACCAACCGGGCGGCCTCGAAGCCGAGCAGCGCGAATGCGTCCGGCGACTGCCCGGTATTCTGCCTGTAAGCGGAGATGAACGCGCTGTTTTCTTGATTGGCAAGAGTTGGCGACCAGGAGGAGCAGGTGTGGATGTCAAGGGCCGCGTTCCCCTGGGCTGAGAGGAGGCTTTCGTCCGTCAGGAAGCTGGACCCAACGAGAGGTACGCGCCCGGTCAGGGGCGAGTTGGCGTAAGCCTTCACAAAGTCTACGGCGTGCTGCCCGCAGTATCCACCGTAGACGGCATCAGGCTTTGCCGCCTCTATAGAAGCCATGAGGGGAGCCAGGTCCTCGCTTGCGCCGGACATGTGGCTGATGTGAGTATTCACGACCTCGCCGCCCGCGCTCTCTACTCCCATGCGAAAGGCGTGCAGCGCATCGTAGCCGCTATCGTAGAAGGACGTAGCGCAGACGACTCGCGGGCCGAGGTTTGTTGCCGCCCAACTCCCCAGCATGTAGTTAGCTTGCCAGTAGCCAAGCGTGTGGTAGAAGACATCCTGGCTCTGATGGTCGTGTCGCGGCACGTTCTCGCCCAGGTTGCACGCAAGGAGCAAACCCTTGTTAGCCGCGAGCAACCCCTGGAACGAGGCCGCCACGCTGGGGGTGAGCACGCCAACAAGCAGGTTGAGCCTGCTGGTTCGCAGCATGGCCGCGCCCTTCTGAGGGTCCAGACTCGCCCCTAGCTCTATGTTTTCGGGGACCAGGCTGATCTCCTGGGGAGCACGGTCATGGCCCAAGACGCTCAAGCAGGTCTTCATACCGGCCAGGAAGTTCGGGCCAAGCCGGGGATAGAGGACCGATTGCGGGAGCAGCACGCCAACCTTCACCCGGAAGGCGGTCGCGGGTGATGACTTCGCGCCCTGCCCGGAGGTAGCCTGCGCGGGCGCGGCAGAAGCTCCCCTGGGGGCCACTAGAGGCGCGGCGAGTAAGCCTCCTGCCGCCAGACCGACGGTCCTCAAGAACCTGCGCCTGCTATAGCGCGTAACGGCTTCATCATTCTTATACATATGTTGGTTCTCTCCTGACCACAAAAAGGCATGAGTAATTTGCTTACAAGGTAAGCAAACCTTTTTGCAGAGCCAAATAATATGACTCGCAGAGATTATAGTCTAGCGCACACGCGGAGTCAATGATATTGTTCGCATTTAATGGCTAATTGCTCTATCCGAATGTACCCCCATGACGTTGACACATCTTTCCGGTGCGTGCTAGACTGGACGCGTGAAACGGCATCGCAACACCAATCGTTCAGTTTTCACCAGCCTCCTTATATGCGCGCTGGCTTTGCTGGTCTCCCTCACCGGCAACGCTATCAATCCGACGGACGCTGCCCCGGCAGAGTTTGCCGATAGGGCGTTCCGGCAGGTGTGGGACCGCACGGATGCGCCTGTGCTATCCGGTAAGGCGCAACGTAGCTGGTACTGGGGGCCGGAGCCGGGCAAGACGTTGAGCGAGCCTTATTCGGGCAGCAAGAACGGCACGCGCCTGGTGCAGTATTTCGACAAGGCCCGCATGGAGATCAACAACCCCAACGGCGACCGCAATAGCGAGTGGTTCGTCACTACGGGCTTATTGGTCGTTGAGATGGTGTCGGGGAAGCAGCAGGTGGGCGATAAGGAGTACAAGCCGTTGCGCCCCGCCGAAATCGCGGTGGGAGGCGACGGTCTATCAGCCGACCCGGACGCGCCGACTTACACGTCCTTCAGGCTGGTGACTTCCCTGGCCGGTCCCGGCTCGAACCGCGCCCAGAAGCGCACGGGGCAGGTTGCGACGGCCACTATAGACCGCGCAGGGCAGGTGGGCGACAACACCGGCCTCGGTCTCTACCCAGGCACGAAGCTGGTTGCTTACAGCGACACATTCGGGCACAACATCCCGCAGGCTATGTGGGACTTCCTCAACATGAAGGGGCAAGTGCAACAGAACGGGTCGCTGCTTGACGGCCAGACGCTGGCGAACTGGGTGTTCATGATGGGTTACCCTATCACCGAGCCGTACTGGTCGCGCATCAAGATCGGCGGCACATACCACGACGCTCTCTTCCAGCTATACGAGCGCCGCACCCTGGCTTACATCCCCTCTTTCACGAAGGGCTGGCAGGTGCAGATGGGCAACGTCGGGCAGCACTACTACAGGTGGCTCTACGGCGGCCCGCTCGCCAGCCCCGTCGTGCCCGCGAGCACACCCGACCCCGCGACGCTGCCCCTGCCGCCTTCTATTGACGCAAGCGTGGAGCCACAAACCGCGCCGGTGGGTACTTCTCTTGTTATGTCAATCGAGGGGTTCAGGGCGGGAGAAGGTATAGTGTCGTGGTTTACAGGGCCGGATGGGACGGCTACCGATGCGCGCATCACCCCACTGGCGGGGCCGGACGGGAGGGTAAACAATATCCCGGTGCCCACACATTCCCTGTCGCCCGGCGTGTGGGCCATCACCTTTCATGGCAAGGCGAGCAACCAGGAAGCAATAGCCTATTTCCGCCTCACCCCCGCGCCCACACCCGTAGCGGGAGTCAGCGCCACGCCCACGCGCCCGGCGCAAACGCCGACAGCGGCGCAGCCGGTAGCGACAGGCTCACCACTACCTGCTTCATCTCCTACGCGCGTGCCCACCCGCACGCCCGCGCCTCCCAGGGGTAGCGTCACACCCACAGCCACTTACCCTGTGGTGCCCACGCAGCCGCCTGCGGGCCTGATACTGTCCGTGCGCCCAGGGGCAGGGCCGCCCGACGCGCAGTTCACGTTCACCGCGTCCGGCCTCGCGCCAGGGGAGCAGGTACAGGTGAAGTTCACCGACCCAAACCGTGTGGAAGTCTATCCGGCGGGGTCGAACAATGGGCGGTACGCGGCGGGCGCGGACGGCAAACTCGCCTTCACGCTGGTGCCTAGCCAGGCATTCCCGGCAGCGCCATTAGGCGTGTGGCTATTCGAGCTAAGGGGCGAGCAATCAGGGTCGGAGGGTGTTATCGGGTTTACCCTGCGGTAACGGCTTGAGGTTCGATGCCAGGAGCGGATGCAAAGTCAGGCATGATGTTGAGGTCCGCGAACCCAGGCCCCTTGTCATTCTGAGCGCAGCGAAGAATCTCGCTCCTCGCGTACAATGCTTATGATATGAGCATCAGGCAAGATAATGCGCGAGGGACGAGATTCTTCGCTGCGCTCAGAATGACAAGGCTCACTTTTTCTCTTACCCCTTACAATGTTGCCCCACCGCACTAGCCTTGCTGCGCCTCATCTACCCTTTCAGCCTGCTTCTGATCTTTAAGTTTCTTCCTTCCGTCATCAGGCGGGACTTCACCTTTAAGCTCCATTAGCCAGCGCTGCTCTTCATGTGTTAGGGGTGCGTTTTCCAGCAGATCGGGCCTGCGCTCCAGGGTGCGGCGTATGCTTTCGCGTCTGCGCCAGGCTTCTACCTGGGCGTGATGGCCGCTGAGCAGGATGGGGGGGATGGCCCAGCCGCGAAAGTCGGGCGGGCGGGTGTATTGCGGGTATTCCAGCAAGCCTCGCGCGTGCGACTCGTCGTGCGCCGACCCTTCGGCCAGCACGTCGGGCACCAGCCTGGATACCGCGTCGGTGATGACCATCGCGGCCAACTCTCCCCCCGTCAGCACGTAATCGCCTATGCTGATCTCGTCGGTCGCAAGGTGCTCGCGCACCCGCTCGTCCACGCCCTCATAGTGCCCGCAGATAAGCATGAGGCGCGGGTGTTGGGCTAGTTCCTCCGCGATGGAGTGGCTGAAGCGGCGACCCTGCGGACTCATCAGGATGATGGGCACGTTCGGTGGCGAAGGGATGGGAGGAAGGTCCGAGGTGAGGGCTTCCTGCGGCGGCTCGTAGAGGCTGATGCCGGGGGGAGCGCCGGGCAGTTGGTAGACCCATTCCGTTGCCCTGAAGACAGGCCCAGGCTTCATAACCATGCCCGCGCCGCCGCCGTAGGGGTAGTCGTCGGCGGTGCGGTGCTTGTCGGTGGCGTAGTGCCGGATGTTGTGGAGGCGCACCCTGACGTGTCCCGCCTCGGCTGCCCGCTTGAAGATGCTCGCGCCCAGCACGCCGGGGAACATCTCCGGGAAGAGGGTCAGGATGTCGAACAGCAAGGCTCAGTCGTCCTCGTCGAACAGAGGATCGAGGTAATTCTCGATTTTGGATTTTGGATTTTCGATTTTAGATTTGCCACGGGGTGCTGAGGCTGCTTCCTCGCTATCTGACCCCTGACCCCTGACCCCTGGCCCCTGGCCCCTAGTCGGCGCGGCAATTACTACGGTGCTCTCGTAGCTTTCTACCTCGAAGGTGACAAGCTCTGGCTCATCTGCCAGTGGAGAGTTGCGTATGGCCTGGTCGAGTTCCGCCAGGCCGGACGAGCCGGAGCGCACGGCACGCTCGCTCACCTGCTTGACGCGCAATTCGGCCTCGTCCAGCATCTGCGCGCACCTGTCGGCCAGCGCCATGCCCTCCTCGAATGAAGCCAGCGCGTCCTGCAAAGTAAGCTGCCCATCGCTCAGCTTCTGCACGACCTCCTGCAAGCGCATGAAGCTCTGCTCGAAGCTTGCGCCCTTGTCCGCGTGCGCGGCTCTGTTGTTACCCTGTGCCATTATGTGTCCTTTCTTAGAAATCAGAAGTCAGAAATCAGAAGTCAGCTTCTAGCGTTCTGACTTCTGATTTCTCGCTCTACCCTTGCGCCGAACGCGCCGTCTGATACTCTTATCTCCAGGAGGTGGCCTGCTTCTGTGTCTCGGAGGCTGCTTACTACTTCGCCGGTGTCGAGGTCGCGCACTATGGCGTAGCCGCGCTTTAGTATTTGCAGAGGTGATAGGGCGTCCAGCCTGCCGCGCGCGCTTTGGACGCGCTCGCGCTCAAGGGTCAGGCGGTAGCGCAAGGATGTTGCCATAGTGGAGGACAGAGCAAGCACCCTCTGGCGGTCGTTGTCCACCTGCCACATGGGGGAGAGCCTTTGCAGCTGCGCCCTCTCGGAGAGGAGTTCGTCCCAGGCGATGGCGAGCCGCCCGCGCATATCGCTGACCAGCATCCTCTGCCACGCTTCCACCGTCATCCTGATGTCCATGATGTCGGGCGTGGCGATTTCGGCTGCGGCGGACGGCGTGGGCGCGCGGACGTCCACCACGTAGTCGATTATGGTGAAGTCGGTCTCGTGCCCTACGCCGCTCACTACGGGCACGGAGGAGGCGTAGGCCGCGCGGGCCACTATCTCCTCGTTGAACGCCCATAGCTCCTCAATAGACCCACCGCCACGCGCAACGATGATTATATCAACCGCCTCGTCGCCTTCGAGAGAGCTTAGCGTGGTGATCGCCCTGGCGATCTGGCGGGCGGCCCCTTCACCCTGCACCTGGGTGGGCGATAAAACGACTTCCGCTATAGGGTAGCGCCTCGCCATGACGTTGAGGATGTCCTGTAGAGCGGCGGCCTGCGGAGACGTGACCAGGCCGATGCGGCGCGGGAAGGTGGGCAGGGGACGCTTGCGGTCCTCCGCGAAGAGGCCCTGCTGTTCGAGCGCTGCCTTGAGTTGCTCGAAGGCCAGGTAGAGCGCGCCCTGACCTTCCTCCTGGAGCATATCCACGTAGAATTGGAGGTTGCCCGTAGCCTCGTACATTGACACGTTGCCGTGCGCCACGACCGCCGCGCCGTTCGTGGGGAGGACGGTCTGCCACATCGCCTGCTGCCGGAAGAGCACGCACCGTATCTGCGAGTCGCGGTCCTTGATGGTGAAGAAGAAATGGCCGGAGGTTGATTGGGAGAGGTTGGAGACCTCGCCCGCCACCCAGCAGTCATAGAGCGCGTCGTTGCTCTCCAACAGTTCTTTCAGGTACCTGGCAAGCTCGCCGACGCGGAATATCTTGAGAGAGTTCATAATGGGCTTCCACTTATAGCATAGTGCTAAGGCAGATGTATATTAGCACATATATTCCTTCATCCCAAGTTTGGACACAGGGGTCAGGGGTCAGGGATTAGGGATTAGGGATTAGGGATTAGGGATCAGAACTCGTTTTTATAGTGGTGCCTGGTCCTGACCCCTGATCCCTGGCCCCTAAATCTTAGGAACATCGAACTGCCAGTGCATGAGGAAGAGAGCGCCCCAGATGTTGATGGCTACGCTCGCCAGGATAAGAGCGCGGGAGATGTTGGTCAGGGGCTTAGGGAGACCGCGAGCGGCAAGTAGGACCATAAGAGGCATGAAATCTAGAGCATAACGGAAGCCGAACTGCACCCATCCTATGCCGAAGTAAGTAACGAGGGGAAGCAGCACGAAGATAATACCAAGCAAGCATGCCTGGACAAGGGGGTCGGTAAGCCTGGCGCGAAATCCATAAAGCAGGGCGGGAGACGTAAAGAATAGTCCCATGCCCCAGGCCGAAGGCTGTGCGTAAGGGAACTCCATGCGGATGGCGCTCTGGCCTGGGAACGGAAAGGGAAGAGACAAAGGTCCCTGGAATAGCAGGTACCACAAATTCTGCGGGATGTACATCAGACTGAAGACGCCATAAGTGTCGCGGGCCGTCGCAAGGTATGGCTGGAGGCCACTCTGCACAGCGAGAGCATAACCGTTTTCAAAAGGGTTGCCAAACCGCAGATGATTATACAAGAGCATAAGCAGAACTGGACCGGCTACCCCCAGCAATAACAGGCCGGTGCGTATGATATGCGGAAAACGCCTATCCGGGGTGCTCACGGCAACGAGGCCCGGCGTGGTTGTGGTAGTGCCCGTGCCC
The DNA here is from genome assembly GCA_036399775.1 of Chloroflexia bacterium. GTDB lineage: Bacteria > Chloroflexota > Chloroflexia > QHBQ01 > JADMIH01 > JADMIH01. Next base: position 59,078 of record DASWMJ010000058.1, read on the forward strand.
CGCCACAAGAGCCACAGGAAGAAAGGTAGAGCAAACAGGCAAGTAAACCTCGCAAGACCCGCGAGTCCTAGAAAGATGCCCATAAGCACGGGCCTGCGCTTGCCCAGGGCTTCCCACATAGCCATGAGCAGACAGGTAGTGGTGATGACGTGTGCGAAGTACCAGGAGTTGCTGACCAGCGCATGCGCGAAATAGATTGTCCCTCCAAAGAAAAGGAGTAAGGCCCACCGCCGCCGCTCGCCAATTACCCCGGCGCAACCCAGCACCTTCCAGAAGAGCCATATATTCAGAATAGAGTAGATGTGCCCCACCCAGGAGAAGTCGTGCGCCAGCCCAAGAGGCAGGAAAAACGCGAAGGGGAGCAGCGAGACAAAAGGCAGCAGCGCGACCCCAGGCAGCGGGCCGAACGGCAGGTACTTATGGCCCTGCCAATCTACGTAGTCGGGATAATAACCAGGCAGATCGTCCACGTTCAATTGGCCGCGCGCCAGATGGTGGGCGAGGTAGAGATAGTGGTCCCCACCGGGCTGGTGGATGGCGACCGCGCGGTAGGCCGTGATAGCGAATAGCAACGCGACAGCCAGGACAAACAGAACGAACCAGAACGGGTGTCGGGTGTCGCTCGGCTCTAAAGGAGGCTCCTCGCTTGATAGGTGAGGGAGCCAGGGCTGTTGCAGCGCAGCAGGCCGGGGCTGCTCATAGGGCTGAGTGGTACGCGTATCCATACAATTGCCCATTAGAGTGCGATCAGGTGGATGGAGCTAAAGGCACGCTTCTAGGCACCGGACCTGCGAGGCGAGCCTTGCCTGCCCCAAATCAGTTTCGCCAGCCGCGTGCCCTTCAATCGCCGCTTATACAGGAAGAGGAGGTTTTCAACGCCATCTTTCCAGGCGAAGAGCTTGGTCTCGCCTATGCGCTCGCTGTAGTCAATGTGGTACTCGCCGAAGCGCAGCCGGCGGTCCTCGATAACGTCAATCTTGATCTCTTCGGAGAAGGGCATGCCGGTGCTGCCTGGCTTGATGCGCCGCAACACGTCCCGCTTGAAGACCCACATGCCCGACTGCGAGTCGGCTATCCAGCGCAGCCACAGGACGCGTGTAGTATAGGTCAGTATCTTATTGCCGAGCACGTTGCGGAAGCGCATCGCCCTGGGGTTACGCAGTGGGAAGCGGCTGGCGGATACGAAGTCGTAATTGTTCGCCAGCATGAAATCTATGATGGGGCCTATCGAGTGGGTAGGGTAAGTGCCGTCGCCGTCTGCTGTAGCAACGACGTCGCAACGCGCATGTGGGAAGCCTGCCTGGTATGCGTTGCCGTAGCCCTTCCTGGTCTCAAAGATGACTTCCGCGCCCAGTTCTTCCGCGATGCGGCCCGTTTCGTCTGTGGAGTTGTTGTCAACCACTACCACCTGGTCCACGTAGTCGGGCATAGATTTGAGGACTGCGGCGATACCGTGCTCCTCGTTGAAGCAGGGTATTACCACCGACACCGATAGGCCTCTATACATGCGGCTCCCGCTTTGCTATACCGCTACTTGCCGAACAAGCCGCGCTTGGGCTGGGGAGCAGCCTGCTGTGCGGCCTGTGCCTGGTTGCGGCGCTCATATGCCTCATTGACTATGTTCTCCAGGTCCTGGTTGGTGAAGAGGAACGACTCGGAGATGGTGTGGTAGCCACCGCGCTCCGCGGTATAACGCAGGCCGCGCACCAGGATGCCCTCTTGAAGCTCGATTATGCATACTTCCTTCATGTTGTTATGGTCAATGAAGTAGCCTATGGCCCTGAACACGTCCTCATATTCCATACGGAAGTTGCCGGTCTGATCCAACATCGTTTTTCTCCTGTGCTAAGGAATCTAAGTAAGTGTTGCATGCCGCAAGCCCAGGCCCCCCCTTCCGGCTGTGCAGATTATAGCACACGGCATGTAGCGGCTGCAAAATTGTGCTATATTTGGGGGGTTAGGGGTCAGGGGTTAGGGGTTAGGGGTTAGGGGTTGGGGGCCGTCATTCTTGGCGACACCTGCGATGATATTGCCCGGCGACTGAAGTCGCGGGCAACGTCTACGAAGTCGCCCTACGGCGACTACCCTACTACTCTCATGGCATAGTCCGCGTAGGCGGACTTCGTTTGTGTTGCCCGGCGACTGAAGTCGCCGGGCAAGGTCTAGGGAGAATTTTATGCGTAGACGTTGGCAGATGTGGCTTGCGATTCTGGTGGTTTGCGCGCAGGGCCTGGCATCGCAAGGTACAGTGCGTAGCCAGGAAGCGGCGTGGCCGGGGGAGTGGCAGGCCGATAGCGCCTTCTCCGGGGTGTGGGCGCGGGCGGATGGGCCTGTGGCGATGAGGGCTGTAGCGCGTTCGTGGCTGTGGGGGCCGGTGCCTTTCGCCGTAGCCAACGAGCATTACGCCGAGTCGCTCACGGGGCGACGACTGGTGGAGTACGTGGACAAGGGGCGCATGGAGATCAACGACCCGGCGTTGGACCGCGAGGGCCAGTGGTTCGTCACGAGCGGCTTGCTGGTCAACGAGCTGGTCTCAGGGCAGGTGCAGGTGGGCAACAGCCAGTTTGAGCAGCGAGAGCCTGGCACCGTGCCTGTAGCCGGGGACGCGGCCAGCCCTGGTGCGCCCACCTATGCCACCTTCGGGCAGCATTTGACCCCTGCCGCCCGGCACGATGGCGGCCTCGCCCAGCAGCATATGTCGGGAGATGGCACGGTCACGCCATTGGCAGCGATAATCTCTCCTGAGCAGGCGAAGCTCTATACGTATAAGTATTACGACGACACGTCGAAGCATAACGTGCCCGCCGTCTTCTACGACTGGGCGCGGCAGAGCGGCATGGTGCTGGAAGATGGGCGGCTCTTCCAGGCACCGCTACTCGACCCCCTGTACGTGCTGGGTCGCCCTATAACCGAGGCTTACTGGATAGACGTGCTGGTGAATGGCGCGCCTGTGAGCGTGCTGGTGCAGCTATACGAGCGGAGGGCGCTGACTTACAACCCCGCTAATCCGCCGGAGTGGCGCGTGGAGATGGCTAACGTGGGGCGGGCATACTACGATTGGCGGTATAAGGATAGGCCGGTCGAGCCTGCTATCGCTACGACCGTCAATCCCGACGGGTTGGTGGTCAAAGGCTGGAACTGGCCGCAGGGTAGCGTGGTGAGCGTGCAGGCAGACCTCGCGGGCAACCCAACAGCATTGAGCGGCCCACAGGAGGTTGTGAGCGACCAGGCGGGGCGCTTCTCCGTTACGCTACCCCTGAGCGAGCAGTTGCAGAGCGCGCTATTGGCCGGGGCGAACGTATCGGCCAGGGCAACAGCGCAGCAAGTGAGCGCGGCGCTCCCGGTAGCGGGCAAGGCATCGCTGGGGAGCGTGCAGCTTGAAGGCACGATTATCGAAACAGGAATGGGACAGGGTACACAAGAGTTGCGCTTGAGGGCGCGGGATGGCAAGGAATGGGTGCTGGCGGTGCGTGCCGATGCCGAGGTGCTTTATAGCGAGGGGAGCGCCGCGCCTGCGGACGCAATCCGATCAGGCATGGCTATTAGCGTCGAGGGCACTTTGTCAGGGGGCAAGGTGAGCGTGACCATACTCAAGCTAGTGTCGGTCTCGCGCACCGGGGCGCAGATTGGATATACGTGGCAGGACGGCGGAAAGGGCATAAGTGTAAGCGGCACGGGTTGGCCTGCCGAGCGGGCTGTGGCTTTGACATTGATGAGGCTCAATACGGGAGGGCCGCCCGCGCTGGCAACGGTACGCGCAGACAGCAGGGGCAACCTGGCGGCTGTCGTGAAGGTGCCGGAAGGCAGCGCACTCCCGGCGGGGCCGCTATGGTTATTCGCCACGTCAGCCGATAAAGATACACTGCTGGCACAGGTGGCGGTGCCTTTCGAGCCACAGGGCAGCCGAACGGCACCGCCACAATTATTCGCGCTGTCGGAGGCAGGCGAGCAAAGGGGCGGCCTCGGCAGCTATTGCTGGCAGGGCGTGTGCGCCGACCGCATAGGCATCCCCCTGCCGCAAGGCGCGATGCAAGTTACGCCCGGCGAGGTGTTGGGCCTTCGCTCGCAATATGGCCCCGACCTTAATGCCGGTCTCACGCCTACCAGTTTCAGCGCGCAGCTTTACGCTTACCCGGATAACCCGGCATCAGAAGGCGTGGTGCAGGAGGGCGTCTTTTACTTCAGGCCGAAAACGCAGCCCATCCACGCAACGGGTGAGGTCCCAGGAAGGCCGTTCAGCGTATCGCTACCAGGCGCGCTGCCCAGGGGCAAGTACGCCCTCCTGGTGAGCGTAATATGGCCGGAGCCATCGGGAGGTAGAGGGGATGCCGTGTATGGGTTTACTCTGCAAGTGCCTTAGCAGATAAGTTGTTCAAGCATATCGAGCCAGGAAAAGTGCCAGTCCATAGCCCCGGAGGGGCGGAAGATTGTTGTAAGGCCGGGCCGTTTCCTACTTCTGCCATTGCAATATCTTAGGTAGTATTGCAAGAACCTGGCAAGGTCCGTGGAGATATCCAATGCCAGATCCGGTTCGCGTATCTGCGGCATTTGGACTGGCTGCCTGATCCTCAGTCCCCTTCTCTGTTTCAGTAGGCCCCAGTCCCGTTGCCTCCGATTGTTGCAGCACTACCGGTCTGAGAAACGGCTTGGGCTGAGCCTGAGAGTTGTGGCAGATGTTAAGGGAGGTTGAGGTCAGTTGTGAGGATCTACTTCGTAAGGCATGGTGAAAGTGACGCGAACACTCTGAATGTGTTTTCCAACCGAGCGCCTGGCCATGCCCTGACGGCGAGCGGTAGGAAGCAAGTAGCACTGTTAGCTGACGAGCTCACTCGAGAGCCAGATGGCAATAGTTTCCTTGCTATTTACTCCAGCCCACTACAGCGCGCAATTGAGTCGGCGCAGATACTCAGTGAGAAGTTAGCCATTCCGTATGTGGTTTCTGCTGCTCTAACCGAGTACGACGTAGGCATATACGAGGGTAGGTCTGATGAAGAAGGATGGCGAAAGTATGGAGAGGTCCTGCGAGAGTGGCTACTGGACGGAAACTGGGATGCGCGTATGGAAGGCGGAGAGAGCTTCAACGATATGAGGTCCCGATTCCTCCCGTTCATGGAATGGCTTAAGTCTCAGCATGGTCATAGAGATGGATCTGTAATCTTGATGGGGCATGGAGGCACATATGGGTGCATGTTGCCATTGGTGTTGGAGAATGTTGACTTTGCGTTTGCCGCCAAGAACATGATTGAAAATACCACGTACATACTCGCCGACTTGAAAGGGGGCAAATTCGTATGCAGCACCTGGGGAGGTATTCAGGTTGATAGGGCTGACGGGTAGAGGCGAGCATTGGTAGTGTTGCAAGAACCTGGCAAGGTCCGCGGAGAGGCATATTGAGTCGTTGATCAGCTTACTCGAACTGAGTAGTTCAGTCTTTGCAACACTACCGAGGTCAGCTTTCCCCAGGCTTACGCCATGTGGCTATTTTCTTACACCCCTCCGGAGATGCTATCTTTGGGTGGTCACCTGACCCCTAGCCCCTGATCCCTATTCTCCCGCATTCATGTGCTGGTCGAACCAATCCAGGATGTGCTCAAGGCGTTGCACGCGGAGGGAGGGCTTGCCGGTTCGCGATATGTCGTGGCCGCCGGAGGGGAAGCGCACCATTTTGACGTTGCGCTTGAGGACCTTGAGGGCCGTGTACATCTGGTCGGCTTGCTCGACGTTGGTGCGGAGATCGTCGGCGGCGTGTGTTAGGAGCAGAGGCGTATGCATCTGCTCGACGTAGGTCACGGGCGAGCGTTCCAGGTAGAGGGCGGTGCGCTGCTGCGGGGTGCCCTCGAACTCCCAACTCCAGAGCATCCAGGTGAAGTCGCCGTTTCCCCAGGCGCTATACAGGTTGGAGACCAGGCGGCTGGCGACCGCTGCCTTGAAGCGTTGCGTGTGCCCTATTATCCAGGCGGACATATACCCGCCGTATGAGCCGCCCGCCACGCCCATCCTGTTCTCGTCCACGAAGCCCTGCTCTATCACGTAGTCAACGAAGGCCATGAGGTCGTCGTAATCAACGCCGCCCCAATCATTCAGGATGGCGTCAGCGAACTCCTGTCCATAGCCGAGGCTGCCCCTGGGGTTGGTGTAGAGGACGATGTTACCCCTGGCGGCGAGTAGCTGGAACTCGTGCATGTACGCGCCGCCATATGCGGTGTGCGGGCCGCCGTGTATCTCCAACACCATAGGGTACCGCTTGCCTTCTTCGTACCCCGGTGGGAGCAGCATCCAACCCTGTAGGCGCGTGCCGTCGGGCCTCTCCACCCACAACTCACGCGGCTCGCTCACGGCTAGCTCGCCCAGCACGTCACGGTTTACGTCTGTCAGTGCGCGCTCGTTGCCGCCGTCGAAGTCCGCACGGTAGATGTCGTTGGGGTGGGTGGCGGTGGTCGCGCTGAAGACCAGGCCATCAGCCGCCACGCCGAAGCTCAATATCTGGCGCTCGCCCATGACCACGTCTTTCACTTCGCCGCCCTGTAAAGGCACGGAGAAGATCTGCACCGCGCCCCCATTCGTGGCGCTGAAGTAGATGATCACACCATCCGCGCTGAACAAGGGGCGTAGCGGGCCGGTGCTTGAGCGCAAATCTGAGTTGACCCACGAGCCTGCGGGCCTGTCGAAGCCATCCGTGAGCACGCGCACGTCGCCTTCCAGGGAAACGGTCCACACCCGCATAGTGGTGGCGAGGGCCGCCTCGTTGATGCGGCGGTGCGCGAAGATCGCGAAGCCGTCACTCGTCGGGAGCCAGCTAATGCCACCTATGGCATGGTCATGCCCGGTGACGCGGCGCATCTCGCCCGCCTCCCCGTCGTCGATGGGCATGACAAAGATGTCTTGTATGTTGTGGTAGTCGGCTTCAGGGTCCTGATTGGAGACGAAAGCCAGGTGCTTGCCGTCGGGAGACCAGCGTAGCGCCTGCACATCGAAGTCGCCCTCGGTCAACTGCCTGGGCTTGCCGCCCTTAGCGGGCACGATAAAGAGGTGGCTTCTGCGCTCGTCCAGCCCTTGACCGTCAGACTTGATGTGCAGGCGGGTGAATACCTTCGCGTGCTCACCTTTGTCTTCCGGCTCTTTCTCGTCTTCGTCCTCGTCGTCATCCTCCGCCCAATCGGCGGGGGGCTGCATGGCAACAAAGCCTTCCTCGCCTGTCGCGCCCGGCTCCCTGTTTTCGCTATCGGATGAGCCGCCGTCGGCTTGCTTGCCGCCTTTAGCCTTAGCTTCCTCGGCAATCTTCTTGTCGAGTTCGTTGTCTACCTCGGAGGTGAAGGCTATCCACTGGCCGTCGGGCGACCACTCTAATTCGCCCACGCCGCGCTTGATGCGGGTCAGTTGCCGCGCCTCGCCCCCTCCCACGCGGATGATCCATATCTGCGACTTGCCGGAGCGCGTTGAGATGAAAGCCAGTTCATCTCCACCAGGCGACCAGCGCGGGAACATGTCGCGCTTAGCGCTATTGGTCAGCTTGTAGGGTTCCCCGCTGCCATCGGCGGGCACGAGCCAGATGTTAGCGGCGTAGTCGTTCTTTTTCTTGCGCAGCCGCGTCTGCACGTATGCTACGGTGCGCCCATCGGGCGATACCTGCGGGTCTGACACCAGCCGGAAGCGGTACAAGTCCTCTATCTCGACCTTACGCTTCTGCTGCGGATTCTCATTATCAATCAAAGCTAATCTCCTCGATTATCATATTTATCTAAGTATATCAAAAACGTGATGCGTATTGCGTGAATATTGAACCGCAAAGACGCGAAGGAACGCAAAGTTCGCAAAGGATTTTAGTTGTTCTGGTTTTCTAACCGCCAAGACTAAGGGTCAGGTGATGGAAGATGGATGTGGGGCGGATTTGTGAGTCCGCCCCTTTGGTTGTGTTTGTGGTGGGTCGCGCTGGGCAGGGAGGTAGCCTAAGCAGCCTGTTTGTGGTTCAGGACGCTTGCCCCTGCTTACGCAACTGGTTTGGAGGCCTGCCTCACTCATGCCTTACCATGTGGGTAGCGGGCGCTTCGCCTCCCGGGCGGTCCGCTTGCGGCTTTGAGCAGGGTCTTGGGTTATGGGTCTCTGTACGGTAGGTCTCCTGGGCCTTGTACAGAGGGTAGCTTCTTCATAAGAAGCGGTTATGGGTTGTCTTTTAGCAGGGGCACCAGCGGAACCCTGTTTCCCTTTGAGAATTGCTAATTACGAATCAGGTTGGTTCTCAGGGAGACTGGCTACTGTTGCGCTACAGTAGTCGGAAACATGCTTCTATTAACTTAATCCCATTTTGGGGGCAAAACGGGACATGGTTTGGGGGTGAATTTAGTGGGGAGTTTTGTGTAAGTGAAGGATCATGCTCCCTGGTTATCTCTCAAGGATGGTGATCCTTCGCTTCCCTCGGTACATCGCTAACAAAGAAAAGGTCATCACATAAGTATGGTAAGCCATCCCCACCAGGGCGAGCATGCGGGTCGCCCCTACGCAGACATTTCTTTGTTAGTGCTGTACTCAGGATGACAGGGGTAGTTTTTCTTAATAGGAATACGTTTACGCCAATCAGGTATGAATACGCAATACGAATTACGTAATACGTTCTAGGGCAAGCAATCGAGCACCGCGGCGAGGAGGGCCATGCGGATGTAGAGGCCGTTCTGGACCTGGCGGAAGTAGTAGGCGCGGTCGTCGGTATCTACTTCTTCGGGGATTTCGTTGACGCGAGGGAGGGGGTGGAGGAGGATCATCTCCTTGCGGGCCTGGCTGAGCATCATGGGGTCTACCACGTAGGCATCGCGGGCCGACAGGTATTCCTGGGCGGCGTTTAGCTCGGCGAGGGGGCGCAGGGCGTCCTTGCGGGGGCTGTCCAGCGAGTCGTAGGGCATGCCGTAGACGCTCGCGGAGAGGTCGTCAAGCTGCTGGGCTACGAAACGCTCCCTCTGCACCCTCGTGACGTAGAGCACGTCCATCTGCCCAATCGCTGCTTGCAGATCGTCCGTTTCCTCGACGGGCATCTGGCGCGAGCGGGCGAACTCCACGTACTCGGACGGCATGGTGAGGCTTTCGGGGGCGACGCACACCACCTTCACGTGGCAGTGGTCTATCGCCAGCAGCTTGATCAGCGAGTGGACGGTGCGCCCGTTACGCAGATCGCCCAGGAAGCCGATAGTCAGGCCGTCTATGTTCTCACCGAAGCGGTCCTTTATCGTGTAGAGGTCGAGGAGCGCCTGCGTGGGGTGCTCGCCCGTGCCGTCGCCCGCGTTGATGATGGGCGTGGGGCTGTGCATCGCCAGCCGGAGGGCGTCGGAGGCGGCAGCCGCTTCCCGCGCCGAGCCACGCGTGGGGTGGCGCAACACTATGGCATCGGAGTAGCAGGCGATGGTCTTTATAGTGTCGTGCAGGCTCTCGCCTTTCGTGACGGAGGAGTAATGCACGCCGCCCGCGGTACTGATTACGCGCCCGCCCAGGCGCTGGGTAGCCGACTGGAAGGAGAGGTCGGTGCGGGTAGACGCTTCGTAGAAGACGTTGGCGACCACCCTGGAGGCGAGGAGCTGGTCTATCCTGCCGAACGCTACCTGCCGGTCCATGCTCTGCGCCAGGGCGAACAACGCTTCGAGCACGTCAGGGGTGAACTGCTCTACGCTGAGTATGTGCTGGTACGTCAGGCTCTTGAGTGCCGCTTCGGTGCCCGAATAAACTGCCGCCATGCTGCCTCCGATGCTGGGTAAGGGAAAAGGCCAGGGTGCTGCCGCCCATGATTATATATCATCCATTCAGGGATAGCCAAAGTGGTGGAAATAGAAACAGGCCAAACACATCTAAATCATAGCGGTGAACGAAACCGCCAAGACGCCAAGAGCGCCAAGGACCCGCCAAGTATTTTTATGGTAACGCAGTTCTATCTATGTGTTTAATCCCCACCTGACCCCTGATCCCTAAATCCTCATAATCTTGGCGGGTCCTTGGCGCTCTTGGCGTCTTGGCGGTTTCGTCATGCAGTAGCACTGGAAATAAAAATGAGAGAGCCGTGTGGCCCTCTCATTTACTGTGATGTGGGGAGAACAAGCTGCCCAGGACGCTTAAGAGGAAGTTCGGCGCTCGGTCTCGCCGGAGCCAGTCGTCTCTCCCATATTGCCCGTGCCGGTCAGGTCGTTGGTGACACCCTTATCGGAGACATCGCTGCCGCCACTTGAAGTGCTGCTTGAGTAGCCGCCACCGAGCACATCTGTGCCCGTCGCGTCGGTGCCGGTAATTACTTTCCCCTCATCAGTTGTCACATCACCTTTAGTACCGCTATCCATTTGCAATACCTCCTGCTAAATAAGCGCCTGTTACAGCCGCTAAGGTTTCAATAAAGGCATAGATTGGCTACTGGGTGTCGCCGGAGGTGCCACCACCTCCCGTATCGCCGCCACCGCCAGAGGAGCCGCCTCCCATGTCGCCGCCCCCGGAGCCACCGCTCCACGAGCCGCCGGAAGTGCTTCCACCCATGTCGCCGCCTGTGCCAGTTCCACCCATATCACCTGCCCCGCCGCCGGAGCCGCCCATGGAGCCGCCGCCACCATAGGTACCGCCGCCTCCCATGTCGCCACCGCCGGAGCCGCCACCCCAGTCGCCGCCCCCAGAGCCACCGCTCATGGAACCGCCGCCACCATAGGTGCCGCCTTCGGTCCCGCCGGAATCGTTCAGGCCACCACTAGCGACCACATCACTCGAAGAGCCACCGCTTCCGGTCCTGCTACCCCAGTCGCTCGTGCCGCCGGAACCGCCGGAACCACCCGTGCCGCCACCGCCGGTGGAGCCACCGCCTGTGCCGCCGGAGCCGCCAGAGGAGCCGCTACCCCAGTCGCTTGCGCCACCGGAGCCGCCGGAGGAGCCGCTACCGCTACCGCTGCCCATGCCACCGGAGCCGCCGGAGCCGCCCGAACCACCAGATGAGCCGCTTGAGCCGCTTGAGCCACCAGATGAGCCGCCGGAGCCGCTACTCCAATCGCTCGTGCCACCGGAGCCGCCGGAGCCGCCGGAAGGGCCTCCCATGCCTCCGCTACCCATGCCGCCATCATCAGAACCACTGTTTCCGCTATCCATTTTGGACCTCCTGTATTAACTTCATTGTTAACACGACGCCTCTTCTACCAGCGGCTCTGCCTCATCATGTTCTGTTGCCGGTCGCGACGGTCACCGATTGCTATCGTCCATGTCGTCGGCAGCGCCACTGATAGCAATATCACCCGTACTGACGCCGCAATTTTGTGCGGCAGTACGGCCTAAGATACTATTATCAATATCGGTGCCACGTATGCGCCGTTGCCGGAGTGAGCACTAATGCTGTATGGGACACAGAATATAAGGGCGGGTGTTTAAGCCCGCCCTTACTAGCTTGAGATTAGTAAGTCCTGTTCGTATCGGTGCGATAGGTCGTGGTGTCGGTCTCGTCGGTTATCTCTTCCTCGCCGGCCTCGCCAGCAGCAGCGCCACCTGCGCCACCGATAGCAGCGCCCGCAACCGCGCCGATTGGGCCGCCTACGGCTGCGCCCACGATGCCGCCAGCGACAGCGCCACCCGCGCCGCCCGCGCCCGCGCCTACCTCGTCGTCATCGCCCTCGGCAGCGTCAGCCGCAGCAGCGCCACCTGCGCCACCGATGCCCGCGCCGACGGCTGCGCCTACGGGGCCACCCACGGCAGCGCCGATGAGGCCACCGGCCACAGCGCCGCCCGCGCCGCCTACGGCTTCGTTAGTCTTGTCGTCGCCGGCCCGGTAGCCGCCGTCTCCGGCCACACCGTCCGAGTCAACGGCTTCTTCAGCCGCGTCGCTCGCGCCTTTGCCTGCCGCGCCGCCGACCGCGCCGCCAACCATGCCGCCGACCGCCATACCGACGGGGCCGCCGATAGCGCCCAGGGCCGCACCGGTCGCCGCACCCGCAGCGCCGCCGCCAACTGCGCCAACCTCGTCACCGGCATCATCGCCTTTGGCCGCACCGGCTGCACCGGCTCCCGCCGCGCCACCAATGGCCGCGCCCAGGCCGACGCCCAGGGGTCCGGCCACAGCCGCGCCTATAGCAGCGCCTGCCACCGCGCCTGCCGCGCCACCCGCGGCCTCACCGGCCATGCCGGAGTTGTCGCCGTCGCCGTCGGCTGTGCCGTAGCGATAGTTGGGGTCATTGTAATATGCTGCGTCGCGGCGCACATCACGCGCGCCCGCGCTGTTCAGGATGTCGCGGGCTGCGGCTTCCTGGCCGTCCGGTACGCGTGCGGTAACGAGCACGCCGCCCCGCTGCACGCCGGTCTGGTAGAGAGTCGCCTCTTCTTCGGGCACGCCTGCTTCAACCAGCGCGCCTATGAGGCCGCCGGTAGCAGCGCCAACGCCCGCGCCTATCAATGTGGTGGCGAGGGGTCCGGCAGCCACTATGGGGCCTACGCCGGGGATAGCGAGCGCGCCGACGCCTACGAGCAAGCCCGCGAGGCCGCCCAGCACGCCACCGCCTACAGCGCCCGTTACCGCGCCTGCACCGCTGCCACCCGTCTCTGTTACGACCTCTGTGCTGCCGGCTGTGTCGGACTGCATTGCCACGCTTATATCGCCTGCGGCGATGTTCATAGCACGAAGTTGCTCAACGGCCATCTGGGCCTGATTTCTACTATCGAATAATCCTACTACTGTTGCCATTTGGGGAGTACCTCCTACGAAATTTTAGAGTGTTCCATTGTGTCCGCTCGCGTCCCTGGTCGCCCATGCCGCCATTTGAGACGCACCTATCGCGGCAAGCATGATATAAGCAATGAGTGTGCCACCAGACATAATCACTGCTGGTGCATAGCCCTGGCGGCGCTCGGAACGTCGAGCATGGTAGCTCGCGGGTTGGCCTGCTCTTTGCGCGGGGCCTTGCTGGAAGCGGACAGCCCTCGCGCTGAGAGAGGAAAAGCAGCCGCCAGCACCTCGTCCATCGTATCCACGAAGATAAGCTCCAAGTCTTGCAGGATTTCGGGTTGCACATCGTCCAGGTCGCGCCGGTTCTGGGCGGGCAGCACGACCTTGTGAACGCCCGCACGCCTCGCCGCCAGCACCTTCTCTTTTATCCCGCCTACGGGCAGCACCCTGCCCCTGAGCGTTATTTCGCCGGTCATGGCTACGTCGCCCGAAACGGGAGTGTCGGTAAGTAAAGATACAATGGCTACGGCAAGGGCGATGCCCGCCGAGGGGCCGTCCTTCGCTACCGCGCCTGACGGTATATGCAGGTGCAGATCGTGGCGCTCGTAGAAGTCGGGCGCTATCCGCAAGTCCTCCGCGCGCGCCCTCACGTAGGAGAGCGCCGTCTGTGCCGATTCTCGCATCACCTCCCCCAACTGGCCCGTGATAGTAAGGGTCTTGCTGCCGGGCATCATCAACGCTTCGATGTGCATGATGTCCCCGCCCACCGGCGTCCAGAATACGCCCGTCACCACGCCCGGCTGGTCGGTGGCTTCCGGTTCGGCGGGCAGGAAGCGCGGCGTGCCCAGCACGTCCGTAACGAAGGCGGAGTCGATGACGAAGGGGAAGCGGCCGGTGGTATCGCCGTCCTGGGCAACGAGGGTGGCTACGCGGCGGCAGACGGTGGCTATCTCGCGCTCAAGCTGGCGCACGCCCGCCTCTCGCGTGTAGCTGCGTATGATTTGCAGTATGGCGTCCGGCTCCCAGCGCATATCGCCGTCGTTGAGGGCGTGCCACAGCATCTGCCGGGGGACGAGGTGGCGGGCGGCGATCTGCGCTTTCTCCTCCTCCGTGTAGCCTGAGAGGCGTATCACCTCCAGGCGGTCGCGCAGGGCTTCGGGCACCGATTCGAGGGTGTTGGCGGTGGCGAGGAAGAAGACGCACGACACGTCGAACGGCACCTCTATAAAGTGGTCCACGAACTCGGTCTGCTGCTCAGGGTCGAGCACGTCGAGGAGGGCGGCTGTGGGGTCGCCCTTGCCGTTGCCCCCCATTTTGTCTAGCTCGTCCAGCATCATCACGGGCTGGCTGCTCTCCACACGCGACAATGATTGCACGATCCTGCCGGGCATAGCGCCCAGGTAGGTGCGCCGGTGCCCGCGTATCTCGGCCTCGTCGCTCACCCCGCCCAGGGAGATACGCACGAAGGGGCGGTTCAACGCCTCGGAGATGGAGCGTCCCAGTGAGGTCTTGCCGACTCCCGGAGGCCCAACCAGGCACAGCACGGGTTGAGTCGGGGCCTGCCCAGAGGTAGAAGCAACGTCGGGAAGGGTCTCTACGTCGCAGCCCGCCTGGTTGTCGTTGGCTCGTTGCCGCCGCAGCTTGCGTACCGCCAGGTGCTCGATGATGCGCAGCTTGACCTCTTCCAACCCGTAGTGGTCGCGGTCGAGGATGGCGCGGGCGCGGTCCAGGTCAATATCGGGTTCGGAGCCGTTCTGCCAGGGGAGATCGGCCAGCCATTGCAGGTAGGTACGCACGAGGTTGTAATCAGGCGAAGAAGGGGTGAGGAGGCTGAAGCGGTCTAGCTCGCGCTGGGCGACCCGCCACGCGGCGGGAGGCATGCCCGCGTCGCGCAACTGCTTTTCAAGGTCGAGCCGGTCCAGCACCGCCTGGTCGAGCGAGGCAGAGCGCGCGGGGAGGCTGACGACGTTGCGGGGTGGCTCTCCGCTGGGGTGAGAGCTCGCGCTAATCTCCTGGGCTTTATTCAGGAAGGTAAGGAGTTGGAGCAGCTTGGCCGAGGGGCTGCGCGCTTCGAGGATGGCCTGCCGGGCGGATGGGCTGATAGGAATGGTCGCCGCCACGAGGTAGGCCACGTCCAGGGGGTCGCGCGTTTCTTCAATGACGGGCTGCAAGCGGGCGGCGGCTGCGGGGTCGGCGGAAACCAACCCTCTATACGCTTCAAGCGTTCGGGCCGCCAGGCTCTCAAGGGCGGGATCTTGCTCGTCGAGCGGCTCGATAGCCTCTACCTCAGCCGTGACGTGCGGGTTCCACTGCTTTATGCTGAGCAGTTGGACGGGCGCGATGCCCTCGGCTGTGACTTCGATTAGTCCGTCCGGCTCGCGCTTTATCTCGCTCAGGCGCGAGAGGGTGCCCACGCGATAGAGGTCGCCGGCTGAAGGCTCGGCACCCACACCTTCTCGCTGCAAGAATAGCGCGACCAGCCTGTTTGTGTTTTCCGCCGCCCCAAGCAGGCTCTCGGCTTGCTCGCCCTGTAAGACAAGCGGGTATACGGCCTTCGGGAAGACCACGTTCTCAACTAGCGGGAGTAAGGGAACTACAATAGGCGTACCGGCAAGCCCGGTGCTTGTTATTGCCGGTCGTGCCGCTTGTTCGTTTATGCTTTGAGGTGTACGTTCTCCATTTCCTGCCATATCTTCATCCGTTCTAGCAGGCTCATGCCATGCTGCCCAAGCGCGTCGCCGCGTGGGGATATAGAAGCGTGTAAGACCGTTGGGTAGGGGACGTACTGGAGGAGTATGTGATATGCTCTATTGCAACAACCATGCCACTTATTTTTATTTAAGGATAATATGCAAGGACCTGCTCACGTGGCACGCGGAGAGATTCACGCACCTTCCGAGGTAGCCTCTCCTGGAAAGAAGCGCCGCCAAGCTCTGCCGGTTGGCCTTGTCGCGCTGGCCGTCGCCTTGACAGCCTTAGCCCTATATTTACCGACGCTCGGCGATTACTTCGTCGCGGACGATTTCATATTCCTCCACCAGTTGCATTTCAGCCAGCATGCTTTCACAGACAGCTTTGCCTACTTTGGCCGCGATTGGGGCATGGGCGCGCAGTTTTACCGCCCTCTGACGCGGGTGCTGTGGGCAGGGGAATACAGCCTCTTTGGGGAGAGCGCGATGGGTTGGCACCTGGTGGGCACGCTCCTTTACAGCGCCACCACCCTGTTTGTTTTCCTGCTCGCGTGGCGGCTGTCGGGGCGACTCATCCTGGCGGGGGTAGCCGGGCTGTTCTTCAGCCTGCACCCGGCGCACGCGGAGACCGTTAGCTGGGTAGCGAACCAGAGCGATCTGCTTGTGGGGGTGTCCTGCGTGGGCGGCACTTTGCTTTACATGGAAGCGCGGCGAGAAGGTGAAAGCGTGCGGCGCGGGGTGTTGATGTATGGCGGGGCGTTGGGTTGCTTCGTATTGGCTCTGTTGAGCAAGGAGTCGGCGGCTGGCTTCATACTTGTGCCTCTGCTGTACGATGTGGTGTTCGGCCTCTTCTCCGGCGCAGGAGATAGCAGGCAAAGTATGATGCAAAAGTTGCTGCTTGCCACTGCGCGGCAGGCACCATTCTGGATGGTGTTACTCTTCTACTTATTGGTGCGTGTTGCCGCATTGGGGGGCGTGGGCGGCTACACGCCTGGCGCGTTAGAGGGGGCTGTGCCGTTGGGCGTCTTTGTCGAATCGTATACCAGGTGGCTCTTTATGCCCTTGAGCCTGGATCGTACCCTGTTCCGGCTGGCTCTGCTCGCTGTAATAGGCGCATTGCTCGCTTACCTGGTCATATGGGAGGCCAAAGCGCATAAGAGGCGTGTCGAGGAAGGCCAAAGCAAGCCAGATCTGCCATTCCGCCACACGCGCACGGCGATATTTGGTGCGGCATGGACGCTGCTCTTCCTCTTGCCGACTATCAGCACGCCGCCCAGCCTGCGCTTCGTCTATGTGTCAACGGTTGGCCTTGCGTTGATGCCGGCGGCGCTGGTGGCACCGCTCGGCGTGCTAAATAAGCGGGTTAGCAGGCAAGTCGCGAAGCAGGAAGAGCTACCCGTCATAAGCGCAGCCAAGCTGGGGCTGGCGGCCTTCCTGCTTGCGCTTTCTTTGGGCGCGGCGATCTCGCATCAGGGCTACTGGGCACGCGCCAGCCAGACGGCGCGTGATATCCTCGGCCAGATGCGCCAGCACCGCCCGGAGCTTGACGATTACGCTTACGTCTACGCGGCCAACCTGCCCGAAGCCAATGAGGAGGCGCTGATCTTTCGCACGGGCTTCCCGGAGGTGGTGCAGATGCTCTATGACAACACGACCGTCCTGGGTATCCCCGTGCCCGCGTTTCCTGTGGTTGAAGAGCACTTGAATGAAGCGTACTTTGTCGAATATAGGAACGGCGTCGTAGTGCCACGCGACGATCTCATAGAGGCTCTACAGGAGCGAAACAGGAAGATAAAGGGCGATAAGCAGCAGCCTTTCCTAACTTGGGATGCAGACGATTGGATTGTGCTGTCGGGTAACGGCTCTGTAGGAGTAGAAGGGGGCAAGCTCAATGTGGCGCTGCCGGAGGGTGGCACCATTCGCCCACCAGTCTTCACATTGCCTGCACCCGCGCTGGCCGAGCTTGAGTTGGAGATGAGCGCTATGCCAATCAAGCCGGGCGACACCGCCGCGCAGTTGGTGGTCCACTGGTTGGTGGCTTCACCGGCGGGTAGCGTAGAGCGCACCAGCGCACCGCTCGTCGTTGAGGCGGATGGCAATATGCACGCTTACAGGATAAAGCCGCCTGGGATGCTGCCGTTTCTGTACGAGGATGTGGTGAGCGAGATACACCTGGAGCTTCCGCCGGGGTTGGCAGGTGTACAAGTAGAGCGAGCGACGCTTTATCGCCTGCCGTGAAAAGCGACGTACAAGAACACTACCCCACTACCCCTTGTCATTCTGAGTACAGCACTAACAAAGTTATGTCCAGGAATAAAATGTGTAAGGTAGGGGCGACCCGGTGGGTCGCCCTGCCAGGGTCACGCGTAAAGTTGGTTCGCCATCCCCACCAGGG
>DASWMJ010000059.1:0-30025 GCA_036399775.1 Chloroflexia bacterium
CTCGCCCTGGTGGGGATGGCGAACCAACTTTACGCGTGACCCTGGCAGGGCGAGCATGCGGGTCGCCCCTACCTTACACATTTTATTCCTGGACATAACTTTGTTACTGCTGTGCTCAGAATGACAAGGATGTTGGGTTTGTTACCCTCAATAGCCTCCCTATATCTGCATGTGCCTTCCCGACTCATGGAAATCGCTTTACATAGCGTTTTGAAGCCAGTATAATTATCTAACCTTTGCCACGCGGCCCGATGTGGCAGGCCTCCACAAATACCTATGCCCTCGCAGCTTCGCGCAGGCAAGCAGGCGCACCCTTCCCCTCTTCGACGGGCCGCTCGAAGGGTCGCACTCCTCTCCACATGGCAGACCCTCATGGGGTTAGTGCGCCGCGACAACTGGTTTTTACTTGATGCAAGGAAAGGGAAAGGAAGAGTATGCGGTATCTCAGGGATAGGCGCGGCCTCGTAGTCGTGCTCACATTATTGATGGCGCTCGGCATAACCGCCGGGGCCATGCTGGTGCGCTGGCAGGGGTCAAGCCCCAACGCCGCCACCGCCTTCGAGCCTTACATACCACAGCCTGGCACGGGCGCGGGCGAGTCCAAAGAGCTTCACAGCATGGAGGACTACTGGCACACCCGCGTCAGCTACCCCACCGGCAGGTTCGACGGGCGCTGGCTGCTCGAAGCCTCACAGCAGGACAAGCTGGTGCAGGAGCGCGTGCCCGCGGGCCGCGTCATATACAACCGGGGGAACGGCGCTTCACCCCTCGCCCTCGACCCCACCAGCTGGACCTCGCTCGGCCCCAAGCCCCTGGAGAGCAACGGCTGTATAAATTGCTTCTCCTACGGCCACGTTTCGGGGCGCGTCAACGACATCATCATTGACCCGACAAACAGCACCATAGCCTACCTGGCGACGGTGAGCGGCGGCGTGTGGAAGACCACCAACTGCTGCACGGCCAACACCACATGGTCCCCCATGACCGACGACCCGCTCATCTCCACTACCTCCATTGACGACCTCTCGATGGACCCCACCAACCACAACACCATCTACGCGGGCACCGGCGACCTCAACTTCGGCTCCTTCTCGATGGGCAGCGCGGGCATCCTCAAGAGCACCGACGCGGGCGTGACGTGGGCCATCAAGGGCGCGGATGTCTTCACCGGCTACTACCCTGAGCCTGCCGGGCAATTCCCGCAGTACCAGGCCGTAGGCAAGATAGAGGCCGACCCCAACAACGGCAATAACCTAGTCGCGGGCACCAAGACGGGCGTCTACTTTTCATACAACGGCGGCGACACCTGGTCCGGCCCCTGCCTCACCAACTCGTTCTCCTCACAACGCCAGGACGTGACTGGCCTTCTCCTGAGCGACGCGGGCAGCACCACCGACATGTTCGTGGCTGTTGGCGCTCGCGGCTACAGCACCACCGTGCAGTACAACCTGGCCGAGAACGGCGCGAACGGCATCTACAAGGCGACATTGCCCGCTAGCGGCTGCCCTGCCACCTGGAGCCTTATAACCAGGTCCGACAACGGCTGGCCCACAGGCACCGGCAGCGGTATCCCCGTCTACCAGGCGGGCGGCAACTCCCTGGGCCGCGTTGATATAGACATCGCGCCCAGCAACCCCAACTACCTCTACGCTATCGTGCAGGCAATCGGCACGTACCAGGGCGGCGTCAAGGGCGTGTGGCGTACCACAGACGGCGGCGCTACCTGGGCGCAGCGTGCGGACATCGGCAGCAGCACGACAGATTGGGCGGGCTGCGCTCGCACCGGCCAGCAGAACTGGTACAACCAGCACATAGAGATAGACCCGCTCAATCCTGAGCACGTCTGGGTCAGCACGATTGACATCTTCAAGTCGTCCAACGGCGGCGACACCTTCACGAACATCACCTGCGGCTACAACGGCGGCACTACGGTCCACGTGGACCACCATGCCATCGAGTTCGTACCCAGCAGCTCGGACGTGCTGCTTGCAGGCAGCGACGGTGGCGCTTACGTCACCCTCGACGCTACCGCCGGCGCACCCACTTTCAGCCGCCTCAACGACTCGCTGAGCACTATAGAGTTCTATGGCGGCGACATCACGGCCAACTTCGCTAACGACACCAACCCTGGAGCTAACGGCGGCGCACAGGACAACGGCTCTATGGTGAACGTGTGGAACGCGCCCACGCCGGTCGGCCCGGCTCTGTGGCAGCTTCGCAAGGGCGGCGACGGCATGTTCGCCCGCATCGAGCCTGTACAGGAGCTTCGCTGGTACCAGGAGAGCCAGAACGGCAACCTCGCTGTGACCACCAACGGCCCCTACAGCAGCCAGGTATCCGCGACGGGTGGGTGGACGGCGGACAGGCTAAGCTTCGTCTTCCCCTACGAGATATACAAGTACGATTGCCCGCCCACAGGCTGCAACCATCTTATCGCAGGCAGCTACCGCGTGTGGGAGACCATCACGGGCGGCGTCGGCGGCGCAAGCTGGGTCGCCATCAGCCCCGACCTGACCAAGAACACCCTGGCAGACCGCTCCTTCATCAACCAGCTCAGCTACGCGGTCAGCATGTCAACAACCGCTATCGTCGGCACCAACGACGGCAACGTGCAGTACGGCTTCGGCCTGGGCACGGGTTCCGCCACAGCCAACTGGGTGAACGTCACAGGCGGCAACAGCGTGCTGCCCAATCGCCCCATCCTCGACGTGACCACCGATCCGGTAACCCCGACCATCGGCTACGCGGCGGTCGGCGGCTTCGACCAGAACACGCCCGCCACGCCTGGCCACGTGTACAGGGTGACCTGCACGGCCAATTGCGCGTCATTCACCTGGGAGAACAAATCGGGCAACCTGCCCAACATCCCCGTCGACTCTATCCTCGCGAACCCGCGCTTCCCTAGCCAGGTCTTCGCGGGCACCGACTGGGGCCTCTACTACACCAACGACATCACCGCGGCTTCCCCGACGTGGTTCCGCTTCCAGACCGGCATGCCGAACTTAATGATCTGGGACATGTCCATTGACCGGGGCTTCACTACCCTGTCGGTGTGGACCCGTGGTCGGGGCGCGTTCGTATGGCCTCTGCCGGAGGGACCCTTCACCGGCGGCACGCCCACCCCTAGCGTCGTGCCTACGGTTGGCACCGCGGTACCCACCGTCACTACGGCACCAAGCGTGACTGCAATACCCAGCGTCACCGTAGCACCCACCGGCAGCGCAGTGGCGACAGGCACGGCTACTTCCGTACCGCAGACGGCCACCGCCGTCGTGTCAGGCACGCCCATTGTAGCTACCGGCACTTCAACGCCTATGGCAACAACAGGCACGACTACAGTCGTAGCAGGCACCTCCACCAGCACGGTAGTAGCGACTACTACGGCTACGGTATGCCCGGTGCAATTCACCGACGTGCCCAAGAGCAACACCTTCTACTCGCAGATACGCTGCCTGGCGTGCCAGGGCATCATGGGCGGCTACTCGGACGGCACATTCCGCCCCAACAACAACATCACACGCGGCCAGCTATCCAAGATAGTGGCTAACTCCGCGAAGTTCGCCGACCCGGTAAGCGGCCAGGCCTTCGAGGACGTGGCGCCCAACAGCACCTTCTACGAATACATCGGCAGGATGGCGGCCAGGGGCATCATCGGCGGCTACCCTTGCGGTGGGCAGGGTGAGCCGTGCAACACCGGCAACCGCCCGTACTTCAGGCCCAACGCCAACGCTACCAGGGGGCAAATCTCTAAGATAGTCTCCGAAGCGGCAGGCATCGAAGACGTACCTGAAGGTCAGACCTACCAGGACGTGCCACCCGAAAATACCTTCTATGTATGGATAGAGCGTCTAACCTCAAGAGGGTCGATGAGCGGCTATCCATGTGGAGGCCCGGGAGAGCCATGCGGCACAAGTGGCAAGCCCTACTTCCGCCCTAACAACAACGCTACCAGGGGGCAAACGTCGAAGATAGTGGCTAACACTTTCTTCCCCGACTGCAACCCGGCAGCCAGACCTTAGCCCAACAAAAGATGAAAGCAAAACCGGCAGGCGCAACGCCTGCCGGTTTTGCTTTCATCTAAGAGGATAGAGTGTGGCGATAGGCAAGAGACTTGCCATTAACCAGGGGGCCATTGGAGCTTGCGCCCGCCGAGGACGTGGAAGTGGACGTGGTCTACTGTCTGGCCCGCGTCCGCGCCCGCGTTGACCACCACGCGATAGCCGCTATCCAGGATGCCTTGCTGCTGGGCGACCTGGTTGCAGGCAAGGAGGATGCGGCCAAGCAGCGTGACGTGGGTCTCGTCCATCTCCCACAAGGTAGTAAAATGCTGGCGCGGGATGACCAGCACATGCGTGGGGGCCTGTGGGTGGATGTCATTGAAGGCTATCACCGCGGCATCCTGGAAGATGATGTCCGCCCGCACCAGCCCTTTCGCCAGCCTGCAAAATATACAAGTATCCGAGTAGTTCTGGTCTGCCATATGACCTCCTTTTTACTTGTCTTTGTCCTTCTTCTTGTCATTTTTGTTGTCGTCTTTGCCTTCTCCAGGGGGCGACTTCTTTTCTTCGGAAGGTTTCCTGGCGGGCGGCTGTGGGTCCTGCTGGGCCGGCTGGGGCATGGGAGTGGGGTTGTCAACGACGACGGGAGGCTGCACACCCAGGCTGAGGCTGACGGTAATGGCAGCGCCCGGCTGCACCTGGGCGCCCGCTTCCGGCTGCTGGCGGGCGATTGTATCCTTTGGGAAAGCGGCGTCGTACAGGGTATCTGCCTGAGCCAGCGTCAGCCCGGCGGCCTGCGCTGCGCTTTGCGCGTCGGGAAGGCTCTTGCCCCGCAGATCGGGCACCAGCAATGTGGACGGCGTGTTTGGGGTCGCCTCCTTTGCGGGGGCCGCGCTCGCTCCCTCAACAGGGCTTCCTGAGATCGCTTGCCTGGGCCAGAACGCAGCCGCCAGCCCAACCAGCAACAGCAATCCAAGCAGGGGGAGGATGATAGGTAGACGACTGCGCCCTTTCTCGCCGTTCTCAGCCTCTACGGGCGCACTCGGCTCCGATATTATCTCACCAGGCACGTATGCAGCCGGGGGCGGGACCGCCACCATAGTAGGCTGCTCGGCGAGATTCAGCGTGGGCGTATCACCTGGCGCGGCTGCGGCAACCATTTCAGGGCTGTACGCCTCGGTGGGCACGCTCTGGGCCGCTTCCATTGACGCTATGACTTGTGCGGCCTCCCCCGCGCTCGTGATGCCGTCCTCTCCATCAAGATAAAGCCTGTCCAGCAACCCTATTATGGGCTGAGGCAGGCTCAACATCGCCAGCCCGGCAGCCCTGGGGTCGGGGTTGCCCACCAGCATCACGCGCAGCAGCCCACTCAAAGCGCGCGGGTCATCTTCAATGCTGGTGGAAGTATAATACTCATCGTTGCCATGGGCCTGGTCTAGACCTTCCACCAGCAAGAGGCGGGCGTTACATGCGTTGTCGAGGCGCACAGCTCTGTATGAAAAGGCCCAATCCGCGAGACCGGAGTCGCGGCAATGTTGCAAGGCTTCCGCCGCCTGGCGCGTGACTCGCAGCGCGGCAGCCATGTCGGGCGGCTCGCCATCTTCGCGGTAAAGAGAGGAAGCAGGGAGGGCGCTATCCTTCTCCATGACGGAGTAGGGCCGGCCATGCCACTCGCCCGCGTCATACACTTCACAGATGGAGGGATGGTGCAGACTACCCGCCGCCTGCTGGTGCGAGCGGAACCGCCGGACCATCTCAGCGTCGCCCGCGCCCTCTGCCGAAAGTACCTGCATAGTGACCAGTCTCTGAAGCCGCCTGTCGAGGGCATGGTAAAGCTCGACAGGCCCATCGTGCGGGATTGGCTCCTGCAACAGATAGCGGTCGGCTATTAGCTGGATGTTGGGGGTGCTCATAAAACGTAAAACGTAAAACGTAATGAGTAAGTTACGTGGAAGGATAGCTGCCCAGGGTCCATCAATAAAGCCAAAACGCCAGGTACATAGGGAATAGAAGGCGCTCAGAGCATTGCACGGGGAACCAAACAATAAAGCACTTGGCGCGTTCTTGGCGTCTTTGCGTCTTGGCGTTTAGAATAATTGCATAGCAAATCCTGGTTATTGGCGGCACCGCGAGTTCGTATATACTCCAGTAGGTTAAGTATAGTCTAACTAAGGTCCTGCAAGGAGGGCGCATGGAGGCACCGGCTTATAGCAATTTTGGCGGCAAGCACCCGGAGACAGCCGCGTTGAAGAACGTGCTGGCCTATCACGGCCTCGACGCACCCCACACCGGGCAACCATTCACCGAGGAGATGTTGTTCGGCATCGGCGGCGGTATCGGCGTGACGTACCTCACCTTCAACTTCTCGCATGGCCCGTTCCTCGTGCTGGGGACGGCTTACCCACCCAGGAAGGGCGAACATGGCATCCTGCAAGCCGCGTGCGAGCGTCTCGGTATCAGGACGATCATAAAGGAAAGCGGGAGCGCGAAAGCTGCCGAAGCCCACCTGAAGAGCGCTCTTACCGAAGGCTATGCCGTCATCACGCTCGCAGATTGGGCAATGCTCCCATATCATGCCATGCCCCCGGAGCTTGCTAAATACTTCGGGTACGCTTTGGTGGTGTACGCTATTGACGAGGCGGAGGGCATGGCCTACGTAGCCGACAGGTCGAGCGTGGCCCTCACGCTGAGCGCGCAAGAGTTGGCCGCAGCGCGCTCTTCGATAACCTCGCAAAAGAACAGGATAATCATGCTGGAACCGCCCATGCAGGAGATAGACCTCGAGAGGGCTATCTCGCAGGGGATAGAAGCTTGCTGCCGGGGTATGTTGGAACCGCCTATCTCCACCTTCGGCTTGAAGGGGCTGCAAAAGTGGGCCGATCTGGCCGCTAACCCAAAAGACAAGAAGGGCTGGCCTACCGTCTTCGCGAATGGCGAGCGCCTCTATAAAGCCCTCACATGGGTTTTCACCTACATCGAGCTTTTCGGCACGGGTGGGAGCGGCATGCGGAGTATGTACGCGGCCTTCCTGGACGAGGCGGGGGACGCGCTGGGCAGCAATAGCCTGAAGGAGTTGGCTGTACAGTACGACCAGGCCGCATGGCTGTGGAGCGCCATGTCCGCAGCCGCCCTACCCAACTCTGTGCCCCTGCTCAGGAGGACGCGCCAACTGCTCACCCTCAAGGCAGAGCTATTTGAAGAGCAAGGTGGCGACGCCCTGCCCGCTATGCTTGAGGTCAACGAAGAGCTTGCCGAAATAAAGCAGCAAATGGGCGAGGATTTCGCGCAGAGGCCGAACATGGTCAAGGGGATACTATCCGACCTGCGCCGCCACATCGAGGGCGTGTACCAGGCCGAGGAGCAAGCCGCGACTGCCCTGAAAGCGGCAATCGCATCGCCCGATTGGTTGTAGTCTCAACGGGATGTGTAAAAGTGTCGTGATTGCCTGTTGACAGCGGGAGCGATTGCCCTTATAATGAGGCTGTTCGGAGTTGACGGTTGCAAGATTTGAAGCTTCGGACAAACAGAGACCCGGATGATCGTTCGCGATTGCCTGGGTTTTCTGTTTTAACCCCTACTTCACCACCGGCGTCTCTATTTTCACATCTTTGTTGTAATCTGAGACGGTGATCGTGCGTACGATGTCGGTGGGTTCCCCTGAGATTAGGGGGCCTTGCAGTTCTACCTTTCGCATCAAGAAGTCCCCGGCCCCTATCCAGAGGGTGGTAGTCAGGTCGCCCGTGGCAGTGACCTCCTGGCTGAGTGACTTGAGGGCGGTAGTGGGCACCATCCCCTTGATGCGGTAGGAGTCGGTACCGCCGACGTTCTCCGTGCCGTCAGAAGTTAAGCTCTTTACGTTAGCCAGGATGTCGGCTACGCCCTTAGATGGGTCGAAGAAGCTGGCGACGTTGAAGAAAGCGGGTATCGGCCCCCACTTGCCGGAAGCCGGGTCGGTCCAGTACTGGCTCTGGCCGTCTACCAGCACCTTCACGCTGATGGGCAGGCCGCTATAGAGGGCGTTGACGTTGCCTGCCAGCTTGTCGGGCTTGACCACGTCGCCGTCAGCCTTCGTGATGAACAAGCCCGGTGGGGCTTTCTGCAACTTGCCGGTCTCAAGAGTGAAGTGGAAGGAGTTGGCGGCCTTTATCGCAGGCACCGCCTTCTCAATCACCTGCTCCGGTGTCAGCTTTTCCGGCTCGCCGCACGCTACCGCACCCAGCAAGAGCAAAGGCAAAAGGGCAAGGGCAGTAATCTTATGTCCCCAAGAGAGTCGCACAAACATCTGGACCTCCTCACTGTATCTGTAAAACTGACTTAGCATAGCATAAGTGATGCGTAATACAAAGCAGAAACGCAACTAGCCCAGGTTCTACCTATATTCGAGGCTAGCGAGTATTTCTTCTAACCGCCGAGACGCAAAGACGCCAGGAATGTTACCGGGTGGCTTTCCGCAAGTCATGAGATGATTGGGTGGAATGTATATCAATCGCCGGGCGCTCCCTCCACCATGTATGATGTTTATTTTGTGATCGTTCATTGCTTCCGCCCTTCCAACCCATACATAAATGTGCAAAACTCCACCGGAGTCACCCCCAAACCATGTCCCGTTTTGGCCCCCAAAAGGGATTAAGTATATAGAAGCATGTTTCCGACTGCTGTTGCGCAACAGCAGCCACTCCCCTGAGAGCCATGAGCCATGACCAAGAGCCAGAGCCATCAACTCAAAACTCATAACTCATAACTCAAAACTCCCAAAGGGGAACAGGGTCCCGCTGGTGCCCCTGCTAAAAGACAACCCATAACCGCTTCTTATGAAGAAGCTACCCTCTGTACGGGCTTAGGAGGACCTACCGTACAGAGACCCACAAACCAAGACCCTGCTCAAAGCCGCAAGCGGACCGCCCGGGAGGCGAAGCGCCCGCTACCCGCATGGTAAGGCATGAGCCAGGCAGGCCTCCAGACCAGTTGCGTAAGCAGGGGCAAGCGTCCTGAACCAAACCAGGCTGCTTAGGCTATTGCCCTGCCCGCGACCTGAACACAAACTAAACAGGAAGAGGGGCGCACTCAATAGCGCCCCTTCTCCAAACAATCTGAACTCAACTTTACTCCGAATGACAACGATAGTCGGGTGTCGTTCTCATAAAGCCCTACTTTGCAAAATCCCGCATGGAAAACCATAGGTTGTAACTGGCTTTGAGTCTCTATTTGGGATGTGGAAAGGCGAAGGTAGCGACAGAAGGCGATGCTATAATAAGCGTCCACCGTTCGTAGGTAGCTTTTGGCCCGGCGGGTCGCGCAAATGAGGTAGGAACGCCATGATAAACCCTGTAGAAATCGCGGATGACGAGGATTATATTCCTGTAGAAGAGTTGCCCACTAACCGTTTGCATAGTGGTAGCCTGGGCGCGCCGGAGCGTTATGGCGCGCAGCCGCCAATAGATTGGCTTGAGAGGTTGAGTACGCGCTCCATCTCTACCCAGAACCTTGTTGACGAGCCGCCGCAGCCCCAACCTGAGCCGTCCGGCATGGCCCAGCACACAGCACCCGCCCGCATGGTGCCCACAGCAGGCGCGCGCATCACTACGGGTCTGCGGCGTGGTGTGCTCATGGTCGTTCTGTCGGTAGCCGCCATTGCGGCATTCGCGGGAGGCGCGTACGTGCTGGCATCAAGCTCCTGGCTGGCGAGCGTTGTGACGCCAACTACTGCTGGCTCGAACAACGCACAGGTCCAACCGCCACCCGCGCCACAAGCGCAATCGCCCGGCCAGCCTGCCCAGGATACGCAGGAAGCGCAATCGAAGGAAAACGCCGTAGAGCTGCGCGACCTGGGCATAGAGCAGTACAAGGCAGGCAAGTACGCAGAGGCTATCATCTCGCTCGAAAGCGCGGTCAGCCTGGATGGGAACGACGCGGTGGCCTACTACCGGCTTGGGCTGGCTTACATGACAGTGAGCGAGCAGGAGCATTCGCTGGCCGACGCGGAGATGGCGTTCCGCACGGCGGTTGCCCTCCAGCCTGAGTGGGCCTCGCCGCACCAGGGCCTCGCGGAGAGCCTGCTGCGCCGCCAATTCTACAAAGAAGCTATCGCCCCCGCGCTGGAAGCCACCCGCCTCGCCCCCGATCTTGGAGAAGCCTGGATGACGCTGGGCCGCGCCTACCAGGGCGCAGGCCAGGAGAGCGAAGCCACCCACGCCTTCGCCCAGGCCGCCCGCCTCGCACCCCCACCACCTTTGCCCTGACGGGAATTTTGAGTTTTGAATTATGAATTTTCAATTGTAGGTAATTGTTGGATAATTCCTCACCGTAATTCAAAACTCAAAATTCAAAATTCAAAATTGTGGTATAATGCCCCGCTTAGGTGCTGGGTAGCCTTTTTTGCTGCCTGCTATTTACTGACCCTTTACTCCCCATGGGCGAAGATGATAGGTCCCACAGTGAGACGCCTCCGGCTGGAGCGACAGTTGAGCCAGGAGGCTCTAGCCAACGCCGCGCACGTCAGCAGTGGATACCTTTCCAAGCTGGAACGTGGCGTATACAAACAACCCTCGCATGAAGTCCTGAGCCGTATAGCCGGGGCGTTGTCTGTGCCTACCGTAGAGCTTTACAAGCAGGCGGGCATGGACCACCTGCTCGTGGAATCGGATCCCAACTGGGAGTCCCTGCTGGGGCTGTTCACTCCGAAAATCAGCGATTTGCCTCGGAGGGACCGGGAGATTATCCTGGGAGAGCTGCGCCGCATCCTCAAGGAAGAAAGCGAGGGCAACAAGTGAGCACGCTGTCCAATGACATCCTCGATACGATTGACTTCCTGATCCACCGCCACAGGCTCCATACCCGCTTCCCCGTAGACATCGGCCCCGTGCTGGACCGCTTTGAGATACGCAAGCATAATTTCACGCCCGTAACGATGGGCTTCGCGCTGGTGCGGCCCCGGCAGATGCATATAGGCATCAACAAGAACCTGGACGTGGCGTGGCAGAGGATGGCGCTGGCGCATGAGGCCGCGCACATTATCGCCAACCAGCCACACAGGCTCTACGTGTGCAAGGCGCGCGATTGGTCGAAGGACCGCGACGAGCGAGAAGCGCAACTCATAGCCGCCTGCCTGCTGGTGCCGCTCAGGGTGATCGAGGAGAGCTACCAGGTGGGCACCGGCCCGCAGCTAGGCAAGGCGCTCAAGGTGCCTCCCGACCTGGTGGACCTTCGCTGGTCGTTCGCCCGGGTGCATGGAGACATCTGAGTACCGAGTACCGAGTGCTGAGTGCTGAGTGGGTTTGGGGCGTGATGGAGAAGGTGCGGAAGGTTTTGGCTTATGTTACTCGTGAGAGCGAAGGCATGCGCGAATTGTTGGTTTTCGCGCACCGCGATTACCCCGAGGCGGGGCTGCAAGTGCCTGCGGGGACTGTGAAAGAGGGGGAGGAGATAGAGGCTGCCCTTCTGCGGGAGGTCGTGGAGGAGACGGGGCTAGCGGAGTGGCGCGTCGTGCGTAAGCTGGGGGTTTATGATTACTGGAACGAGAGCACGGGGCAGGGGAATGAGCGCCACGTCTTCCATTTGACCGTGAGAGGCGGCGCGCCCAATTGTTGGGAGTGGGTTGAGACGGGTGGGGGCGAGGTCACGGAGCTTGAGGGATATGTCTTCCAATTCAAGTGGGTTGGCCTGGATGAAAGGGTAGAACTGGCTGGCGGCCAGGGGGATTACCTTGATGCCTTATACTCGGCTATGAGCTAACCCCGATATCCCTTTTGGCCAGGACGTAAGAACGGCAGTACCTTGCCGCCCAATATAAATATCAATTAAAAGTATCGGTTCGGCGGGGAGCGCCGAACCGATACTTTTAATTGATAAACATGATCTTTGTGGCTGATACGCAAGAATACCGCGCAGCAAGCGATAACACCTATTCCATGCTTTTATAAAGCGCCAGTGAGTTCCCTACAGGGTCGCTGAAGATCGCGAACCAGCCGATGCCGGGGATTTCGGTCCTGGGTAGGATGGTCTTGCCGCCGTTGGCCTCGACGCTGGCAAGGCTGCCCTCTATGTCGTCCGTGCCTATATAGACCACTACCTGGTTGACGGTGGCACCTTGCTCGCCGACCTGCATGAACCCGCCGCCGGGGCCGCCCTCGGCAGCGAACTGCCAGTAGTCGAACTCCGGGGCGTGCTCAAGCTTCCAGTCGAATGTTTTCGCGTAGAATTCGGCTGAGTCTTTGCCATTGACAGCAGGGATGTCTATATGGACTATAGGATGGTTAGCCATTGGTTTATGCTCTCCTTTTGGGGATAAGTGGATTGTGTTTGGGGTGTGATGAGGGCTACAATGCCCCATAATTATAGCACAAATGTTCGATATTGTCAAGAGGAGGAATGGGTGTAAGAGTTCGGAATAGGGGTAGAGGAAAGTCTTTCGTAGGGGCGACCCGGCGGGTCGCCCTGGTTGGGGCACAGCAGCCGAGCATGGTACGCTAACCCCGCCGGGTCGCCCCGGCGGGTCGCCCCTACCGTGCATCTGAGCGCTTAGGATGCGTTTCCCTAAATAGGGAATCATAACAAAACTTAAGGCAATCTTATGGCCCAGGTACGATACTACAGGGCTTCTTAATGCCGGTCCCGTTACTATTCAACGGTACGCAGCTACATGGCTGCATCCAATGCACACGATTAAGAAAAAGTGATAGTCATACATTCAATAATGAGGGACCGAGGAAGATCATGAAAGTAAGAGCAGTATTCTATAGAAAAATAGCCGTAATAGGGGCTATAGCCGCTAGCATCATGGCCCTTTCCGCGCCTGTGGCCCTGGCGGACGCTCCGCAGGCTGCCACTGACGGCACGTGGATACGCCAGGCGCAGGAGCATACCATCGAGATAGTGGACTTCTCCCGCACCGACGAGGCCCATATATGGGGAGTAGGTCCGTTCGGTAGGGTGCTACACACGTCGGACGGGGGCCAAAGCTGGAACCCCTATAACGTCGGCAACAATTCGGCTGTGCTTCACAGCGTAGATTTCGTTGACAATCAGACGGGCTGGACCGTCGGCGAGGGCATGTCCGGCGGCGGCCTCGTCTACAAGACTACCGATGGCGGCGCAAGCTGGTTCAGGCAGGACGAGCCGAGCGGCCAGCGCGTGTTTGGCGTGGAGGCTCTTGACCCCCAGACCGTGATGATTGTTGGTGGCGGCACGAGCTTTACGATTGCGCGCCGCTCTACCGATGGCGGGCAGACATGGCAGTTCATGGACGTGCCTCTGAATGACGGCATGTTCCTGGATATATTCTTCGTGGACAGCTCTACCGGCTGGGTAACAGGCCTGGACGGCGGTATCGCCAAAACTACAGATGGTGGCGTTACGTGGACGGCTCAGAGCAGGCCGACTAACTGGGGCATGGTAAGGGTCCACTTTTCTGACCTGCAGAACGGTTGGGCGGGCGGCTACTACGGCGTGCTATTGCATACGACAAACGGCGGGCAGACCTGGATACAGCAGAACCCACAACTGCCGGAGTACACGCATGTGCTGGGGGTCGCCAGCATAAATCCTACCGTCGCCTGGATATCCGGGTATGGTGGCGGCGCGCAGTCGAGGCCCTTCGTGAAGCAAACCACTGACGGAGGGGCTACATGGGTAGACCGCACGCCCTCAGTCGGCCCTTATGATGGCTTCGCCTCGGCCCTGTTCCTGGACGAAGAAAACGGCTGGGCGGCAGGAGCGGCAGGGCTATGGAGGCGCTCCGGCTCCGCACCGCCACCCCCACAGTCTACAGCGACGGCTACGGGGACATCTGTGGTAGCTACGGCTACGGGGACTGCTACCTCGGCACCCACGATGACTGCAATCGCGGCTACGCAGACCGCGACCAATATCCCTGCCGCCACTTCTACCGCCGTGCCCACTTCAACCCCGGTAGCGGCCGGCAGCACGCCTGTTGCTACGGCGACCTCGACGGTCACAGCCCAGGGTTGTGAGGTAGCGTTCAGCGACGTTGCTCAGAGCGACTATTTCTACGAGGGAGTGCAGACATTGGCGTGCAGGGGCGCGATCTCGGGCTACGAAGATAACACGTTCCGCCCCTACGCGAATGCTACCAGGGGGCAATTGACAAAGATACTGGCGCTGGTGGAAGGGTGGGAAATAGAGCTTTCCAATGGCCCCCACTTCTCCGACGTGCTTCCCGGCTCCACCTTCTACCCATACGTTGAGACGGCTTTCAACCGGGGCGTAATCGGGGGTTATCCCGATGGCACGTTCAAGCCGAACAGCAACGTCACCAGGGGACAGATAGCCAAGATAGTAGTGCTGGCTCGCGGCTGGACGCTTTCCGAGGGAGAGCAGCATTTCTCAGATGTGCCTGCCGGAAACACCTTCTACTCATATGTAGAAACCGCGTACGGACATGGTATCATCAATGGCTATACGGACGGCACCTTCCGCTCCCAGAGCCTGGCAACTCGTGGGCAAATCGCGAAGATCGTGGACCTGGCGGTCGCGGGGGATCGCTAAAGGGTAGCTATAAAAAGCCAGGTTGGGCGCTCCGCGCCCAACCTGGCTTTTTATTGTTTGTTTTAATGGTCGCTTCTATAAGCGATTGATAACTCCACCTTAGAGCAAGCTATACGTTGACCGCCTTCGCCACTGTTGCAGCGTATACTTCTTCCACACCTGCCTTATGTAAGGCGACAGCGCATTCAGAGAGGGTAGCGCCGCTCGTACAGACGTCGTCTATGAGGAGTACGCGCTGAGGTACGGCATCGCCGCGCCAGGCGAAAGCATCCTGCATATTCTTTCGCCGCTCCTGGGCTGATAGGCCCACCTGCGAGCGCGTCTCTCTGACTCGCTCCAACCCCTGTGCGACACGCCAGCCTGTAAGCTTCGACAGTTCGCGAGCCAGCAGTTCAGATTGGTTGTAACCTCTTGCCTTCCGCCGTTCTATATGGAGGGGTACGGGAATGAGCGCCAGGGGGTCGCCGTCAAGCTGCGCGTTTTCATCGCGGGCAAGCACGTCGGATAGTATCTGAGCGAGGGGTATTGCCAGAGGGGTGTCGCTTTCGTACTTGAAGTTATGGATGGCGGTGCGAAGGGGGCCGTCAAACACGCCCGCCGAGATGAGGAGGCGCACGCCCTCAACGCCGTCGCGATCATACAGGGGCAAGGTGATCGCGAGTAGGCACGAGTCGCAGAAGCGCGTGCCGCGACGGTCGCAGCCGCCGCAACGGGGCGGGTATAGCAGGTCGAGCAGCCGGTCCCAGGCGCTCAAAAAGAGTTGGGAGGCTTGCAGGTTGCGGCGCATCATGGTGGAGTAATATACCAGTTGATGCTGGCCGCAGCAACAACTTTGGCTAGAGTACCGCGTGCCTTGCTAGCTCTCCTGCGACTCGACCCTCTTCTGCTCGCGCTCGATGGCTGCCGCAGCTATCCACAGGTTGTCGTCTTCGTCCAGCCAACTCTCGTGGATACGGTAGCGGTGGGCCTGGTACTCGTAGCCGGGCAGCACCCGGTAATCGCCCGTGAGAGTATCCCGCTTCAAGCCCTCCAATACGTTGCTGGTGATTTCTGAATGTATCATCCTCATCCTCCTCGCATCCTCTGCCCAATCTAGTGCCAGAGTCGAAAATAAATAAAAAAGCCGCCCTCAAAGTGAGAGCAACTTTGCGCTCGGACCGGCTGGCGCTGCCGACCTCTAACCTAGTATTGCACATTCCGTGCCTGATGTCAAACTTGTGGTGGAAAGTAAGTGTACAGGATAAGGGTCAAGGAATATTATCTGTAGGGGCGACCCGGTGGGTCAATGGTGTCGCATTAAAGTTTTAGGGGTAAGGCCGCATGCCTGACGTACCTTGGCAAATTGCTAGTACCCTATAACCCTTCGGCCAAGTGTAAGCACAGCCAGAATTATAATGCGACACCATTGACCCACCGGGTCGCCCCTATGAAAAGATTTCATCCTTAAATCTGAACATTTACGATGGGAATTATAGTTGCAGCAGTCCTGTAAACTATAATGAGAGGCGATAGCACATATGGGGGACGTTATGATGGTGAAAGATGGGGACGATGGGCATGCAGCTATTGAGGACGGGGCCAGGCTCGTCGTGGTCAAACACAAGCCTTTCAATGCGGAAGCGCCTCTCAGCGCGCTGAGGGAGGAGGTTACCCCTCTAGAGTATTTTTACTTGCGCAGCAACTTCGATGTGCCATTGCTCGACCCGGCTAGCTGGCGGTTGCATATAGACGGCGCGGTCGAGCATGCGGCTGAGATCTCGCTCGATGAGTTGCGCTCTCTTCCCGCGAGCAGCATGACCGCTACGATGGAATGCGCGGGGAACAGCCGCACAGGGCTTGCTCCGCTACCGAAGGGCGAACCCTGGGGGTCGGGCGCTGTCAGCACTGGCACGTGGCGCGGGGTCCCGTTGCGGAATGTGCTGGAAAGGGCGGGTGTGCGGCCCAGCGCGGTCGAGATAGTATTTACGGCGGCGGATAGAGGCACTATGGATGGGAATAGTGAAGTGCTACCCTTCGCACGCTCTCTGCCCATCGAGAAAGCCCTCCACCCGGATACCATACTCGTGTATGAGATGAATGGCGTTTCGCTGCCCCCTGAGCATGGCGGGCCGGTGCGTTTGTTTGTGCCGGGCTGGTACGGTATGGCTTCCGTCAAGTGGCTGGTGCGTATAGAGGCGGTTGAGCAGCCCTTCACCGGCTTCTTCCAGGCGCAAAGGTACATCCTGGACTTACCCGGCAGCGTCACCAGGGAACCGTTGAGGGAGATGCGCGTCAAGTCCATCATCACTGCTCCCATGCCCGGTGCCGTACTCGCGCAGGGGGCACAAACCATTTCGGGGGTTGCATGGTCGGGGGGTGGAGCGATCAAGGCCGTCGAGGTAAGCGTCGAAGGCGGGGGAGCCTGGCACGCGGCCCAACTCGTGGGAGACGCTACGCCGTATGGTTGGCAGCGGTGGCAGTATGAATGGGTTGTAACGCGCCCAGGCAGGCACGTCCTCCGGGCCAGGGCAACCGACGAGGCAGACAGCGTGCAGCCCGACGTGGCGGAATGGAACAGGCTGGGCTATGCCAATAATTCTATTCAGTCCGTAATCGTACAGGTCCGGGAGCAGGGCACAGACGGTTAGGGATTAGGGGTTAGGGCTTGATGCTATTTTGATGTGCTGTGATGGCCCCCGCTACGCTCATGCCCCTACAAATACACTTCTTTACCCCAAGTATGAACATTTACCGAAATTGAATCTTTTTCCCCACGCCCTGGTTGCGTGTTATTATACCGTGTGTAGCATGATCAGGTTGCGCCTGGGAGGAAAGATTTCGAGGAGGGTGTGAAGTTGGGTGTCGCCGGGCCGAACGCCACGAGCACGCTGCCGTTTGGGGGCAGGGAACGCGGCAGGTACTATGTATTGATGGCGCTTGTGCTTTTCGGCGCTATATTCACAATAGGCGCGCAAAGTTGGGTGCGCTTCTTCCTGGACCCGAAGGAAAGCAACGGGGTGCCTGTTCGCCTCTTCACCAATGCCGACTACCCAGGCATATCCATCGGCTCCCGCATGGTAGCGGCGGGGCGGGGCGCGGAGTTATACAACTTCGACGCGCAGTTGCAAGAGCAGGGCAGGATCATCGAAGAAGGCTATCTCTACCTGCGCGCCGGACCCGATGTGCCTCTACTTTACCCGTACCCTTATGCGCCTTTCATAGCGGTGCTGTGGTCGCCGTTCGCGGGCCTATCTCCGCTCACAGGCATGGCTATCTGGGATATTCTCAATATAGCCGCGTTGGCAGGGGGTCTGTGGTACCTGGTGTCGTCTCTGCCCCTGCCTGGGACTACGCGGCTGCTGGCGCTGCTCGCGGGCCTCACTTCTTTTCCCTTCATAGTGAATCTGGAGCAGGGACAGAGTAGCGGCGTGGTGCTGTTCAGCTTTGCCCTGGGCATTGGGCTGCTCCGGCGGGGACACGATCTCCCGGCAGGCCTGGCCTTCGGGTTGCTGATTCTCAAGATGCAATGGCTGCCTATCCTGGTGCTCGTGCTTCTGTTCAAGCGCCGTTGGCGGACGCTCTCAGGGATGGCGATAACCGGCTGCGCCCTACTGCTGACCGTCGTCGCGGTGATTGGGACGGGCTGGATACCGGGCTATCTGCGGGTCGTGCAGGGCGCACAGAACTGGGAGCGAGAGCTGGCCCTCGACCCCTGGTTCAGCCATAGCTTGAGCGGGGGCGTCACTGCTCTATTGGGGAGGGGCACGGATGATATTGTGAAGGTTGTGATGATCGCTGCCACTTTGCTGGCTGCCGCGCTGCTTATCTACCTGTGGCGCGGCCCCTGGCGTCCCGGCACCGCGCTCTGGGATGGGCTTATGGCTATTACTCTGTTGGCTATCATCTTTACCAACCTTCAGGTGAACACGCACGACCTATGCCTGCTGTCCATGCCCGCCGCCCTCGGCATCTCGTACCTGCACCAGTCCCCGAAGGGGGAAGGGGTGAAGATGGCCTGGTACGCGCTCCTGTGGGGGAGCTACCTGGTGCCCGCGCTGCTCTTGCCTCAGACGTTCGCTTTGCCGCTAAGGATGACTACTTTGCTGGTGGCGGGCATGATAGGATTGCTGGTATGGCTGCTGTCGCGCCATGTACCCAGTGAGAATGCAGCTACAACTGCTCAATAACCGGGGAGAGTAAACTAACGATAAAAAGGTCAGGCGCTGCGCCTGACCTTTTTATCGTTAGTTTACTCAGGATGTGTGGTTTGAAAGCCTAGCCCTGCTGCCCGCCCGTTGCGGCTTCGGCCAGCGTCTGGGTCACGTCCATGTGGATGCCGGGTCCCATCGTGCTGGTGAGGGTGATGGACTTCACGTAGGTGCCTTTCGCGCCCGTGGGCTTGGCACGCACTACCGCGTCCACGATGGAGAGCAGGTTGTCCTTGATTTGCTCTTCGCTGAACGACAGTTTGCCGATGCCTATGTGTAGCAGGCCAGTCTTGTCGTTGCGGAACTCTACCCTGCCGCCCTTAGACTCGTTTATGACGCGGGGCAGGTCGTTGGGGTTGGCGACGATGGTGCCGCTCTTGGGGTTGGGCATGAGGCCCCTGCGGCCCAGCACCTTGCCCAGGCCGGCCTTACCGATCTTGCCCATCTGGTCGGCGACCGCTATCGCCACGTCGAAATCTACCCAGCCGCCGTTGATGCGGTTGATTAGCTCGTCGCTGCCCGCGTAGTCGGCTCCCGCCTCCAACGCGATGCGCTCGCCCTCGCCCTCCGCGAATACGAGCACGCGCACGCTCTTGCCTGTGCCGTGCGGCAGCGTGGCGGTGGCGCGCACCTGCTGGTCGGCGTGGCGCGGGTCTATACCGAGCCTCATGTGGACCTCAAGGGTCGGGTCGAAGTTCACATAGGAGGTCTTCTTCACCAACCCGGCGGCCTCTTCGGGCCTGTACATCTTGTCTGTTTCTACCTGCGCGATTGCCGCCAGGTACTTCTTTCCATGCTGTGGCATTGCGTACCTCCTATGCTCTCACTTCGATGCCCATGCTGCGGGCGGTGCCTTCGATCATCTTTACGGCGGCCTCTTCGTCGTAGGCGTTGAGGTCTTTCATCTTGGTGCGGGCTATCTCGGCCACCTGGTCGCGGGAGACGCTGCCCGCCTTGGCCTTGTTGGGCGTGCCCGACCCCTTAGCCACGCCCGCCGCCTTGCGGAGCAGGTCAGCCGCCGGGGGCGTCTTGGTCACGAAGGTGAAGGAGCGGTCCTCGAAGACCGTTATCTCGACGGGGATAACGAACCCTACCTGGTCGGCAGTGCGCTCGTTGTATTCCTTCACGAACTGCATGATGTTGATGCCGTGACCGCCGAGCGCCGGACCAACCGGGGGCGCGGGCGTGGCTTTGCCTGCGTTTATTTGCAGCTTGACGATTGCGCGTACTTTCTTTGCCAATCTATTTTCCTCCTAAGTTGCTATCTTATCAGCCTTCGGCTTTCACCCTTTTACCAACTCTCTTTGAGGAGACTATTAATTTAGTGGAGAGAATCGGGGGACACCCCCAAAACCCCCGGCAGGGGTGTTCCCCTGCACCCCTTTGCGAAGTGGCTCCCTCGCGGACCTTTCTGCCTGGAACCTGGGCAAACAAAAAGGGCCTGGAGACCACCCCAAACCCATTCTTGCGACACATGGCCGCAACTATCCACATGGATATTTTGAGGTGATGGCGGGGCGTTACCCCTCCCTCTAATCTTCAGTTGTACTATCGCCAGGACTTAACGTCCTTACCTGATTGAAATCCAGCTCCGCAGGCGTCTCGCGCCCGAAGAAGGTTATACGCACTCGCACTCTACCTTTTGCCGGATTTACTTTATATATTACTCCCTCAAAGCCCTCGAAAGACCCACCTATTACTTCTACCGGCACTTCCGCCGCCGGGTTGAGCCATTCCGCCTGATCATCGCTCCGGTCCATCACTGATTACGAAAAGCGAGTGCCTGCGATGTTAGACGAGCTTTTCTACTTGCAGGAAGTCCAACTCGACAGGCGTCTCGCGCCCGAAGAAGGAGACGCGCACCCGGACCTTGCCTTTTTCCTGGTTGATATTGTCTATTATCCCCTCGAAGTCCGCGAACGGGCCGTCTATGATCTTCACGGCCTGGCCCGGTTGGAGCGTCACCTTGAACTTGGTGGGCGCTGCGGTCTGCATCTGCTTGAGGATGCCGTCGGCCTCGTCGGGAGGGAGGGCGGTGGGCTTGTTGCCGACGCCCACGAAGCCGGTTACGCCTGGGGTGTTGCGGACCACGTACCAAGACTCGTCGTCCATCTTCATCTCGACGAGCACGTATCCCGGAAATATCTTGCGCTGTACGGGGTGGCGCTGGCCTGAGCGTATCTCTATCTCCTCGACGGTGGGCACTTCGACGCGGAAGATGCGCTCGCTCATATCGAGGGTGAGGATGCGATGCTCAAGGTTCTTCTTGACCTTGTTCTCGTAGCCCGAATAGGTGTGGATAACGTACCAGTGCCGCCCGTCGGAAACGCCATCCAGGCTGGAACCGTCGGCGCTTGAGCCGCCAGCCGTGGCTGTGGTCGCGTCGGGCGTTATCGTATCTTGCTGTTCGGGCTGGGTGTTCATCGGTGGGTTACCCTGGAGTCGCCTTCTAAGAGAGGCACGGTAAGTTATATCGGGTTGACGAGCCTGTAAAGGAAAGCAAGTAGAGCATCGAGGCCGCCCAGCAAGATGCCAATCGTGGCGGAGATGCCGACAACTACGATAGTCAGGTTGCGGGTCTCCTCGCGTGTCGGCCAGGTGACCTTGCGAAGCTCGGACAGGATGTCACGGATGTTGCCGCGTAGCTTGCCCAACCTACCGTTATCTTCAGTGGGCTTTGCGCGGTCCCTGGCCGGAGGGGCGGCAGGCTCTTTGCGGCGTGTCATAACCATTTGAAATAGTGCTCCTGTGCTTAGTTGCTGAACAACCCGTATTCTGCTTATGTTCAACGGGGCACGTGTGGAGGGACTCGAACCCCCAACCTTCGCTTTTGGAGAGCGCTGCGCTGCCAATTGCGCCACACACGTATGCAAAAACCCAAAACTAAAAAGCAGGTACGACCCTGCGCGTCTATCATTATACGTCAAGTCTGCGCGCGCTGTCAAGCAGATTGGGGCAAGTTCCCGGGGCTAGTCAAAGTCGCTAAAACGCGCCTTACATGAGGAAAAGAGATTGTTTCTATGCGAAAAATGGCGGCTTCGCTGCCATTTTTCGCATAGAAACAAAAGAAAGCTTCTATTCGTTTGCCCTGTACAAGCAGGTGGAGCAACTTTGACACAGCCCTGGCAACTTCCAGGGCACTTACAAGGTTGTGCTTACTTGCTACCATACCTGGCTTTGTAGCTGAAAGTGCCTAATTGAGATAGGAGCACGTCGTAAGGTAGTTGCTTCTCAGGGTGCATCTCTAATACGGCGCGCTCGAAGTATTGGACCCTGTACTGCTTGCCATCTAGCTCGCTGGTCTCGATGAACTCGTCCGAAACGGGATAACCCTGTTGCGCCAGGCCGCCGTGCTCTTGCCAGTATTTGAGGAAAGATCCACCCAGCCAGTGTTCCGTTTCGGCGAAGTACATTCCACCCGTCTTGTTAGGTTGCTGGCCTGGAGCGCCACCCGGATATTTCTTCGCATACTGGAAAGTGCCGACCTGAGAAAGCAATACGTTGTAAGGGGCGGGTTTCTCCGGATGGTATTCGAATACAGCGCGCTCGAAGTATTGCACGGTGTATGGCTTGCCGTCCAGTTGGGATAGCTCTCCTATCACGTTCGAGATGGGATAGCCTTGTTGTGCCAGGCCGCCGTTCTTATTCCAGTAGTCGAGGAAGAGGCCCGTCACCTTCTTGCCTGTCTCGGAGAAGGTGCGGCTACCCCCACCAGGGAGAGCGGTGGTGGCGGGCAGAGGCGCGCTTGGCGGCATACTGGTGGGCGAATCGGGCATTCCCGATATGCGGACTACGAATGCATCATCATCAACTGCCCCATGGTGGAAGTCTTGAATAGCGTCCTTCGTAACTGGAAAGTCCAGGGATGTGGTGCGGCCAACAACGTATGCGCTACCTGCCCGTACCGCTACCGACTGCCCGGTGTCCACGCCGGTGCCACCCAGCAGGCTAGAGTAGAGCAGCGCCAAGCCCCCGGCCTTTATCTCGACTAAGAAGGCATCGTAATCTTTGTTCCTTACGGGTTGTGTGCCCGCGGGCACGGGAAAGTCGCCTGAGCCTGTCTGTCCCGTGACGAAGGCATTGCCGGCATCGTCTACGGCGATACCAACGCCGTAGTCCAGATTGGAGCCACCCAGGAACGTGGAGTAGACCAACGAAGCGCCGCTACGGTCAAGCTCTGTAACGAAAGCATCCGCGAAGCCGGTGTCCCCGTTCGCACCGTTCATGTGGGGTTGTATAGCGTTCTTCGTAGGGAAGTCGGGCGATTTAGTCCAGCTCGTGATATAGGCGTTGCCCACTCGGTCCACAGCCAGGCCGAACATTCTGCCGTGGAAGCCTAAGCCCTCCTCTCCGCTGCCTCCCAAATAGGTTGAGTAGACCAGCGCGGTGCCTTGCGGATTGATCTTGGATATGAATAGATCCATTTCGCCGACGTTCTGAGATTGGTAGGCATTCTTTGTGGGGTAGTTGTCCGACCAGGTCACTCCGCCGATGTAAGCGTTGCCCGCGTCATCAACGGCGATACGCATACCTTCATCGGACTCCTTGCCGCCGAGGAAAGTTGAATAGGCCAGCCCCTTGCCGCCTGGATTCAGCTTTGTCACGAAGGTATCTATGTAGCCAAAGTTGTGGGGTTGAATGGGATTTTTTGTCATATAGTCGCTGGACATTGTTGCGCCGGTGATATATGCGCTGCCCGCCTTGTCAACCGCTATACCATAAGCCCGCTCGTCGCCGTAGCTTCCCAGGTAAGTGGAATAGACGAAGCCAGAGCCGGTTGGGTTCAATTCGGCGACAAAGACATCCTTGTAATCATCCTGTTTGCCGCGTGTGGCCTTCTGGATCGGGTCCTTAGTGGGGAAGTCCACCGACATGGTAGAGCCTGTGACGTAGGCGTTACCGGAGGCGTCAACGGCGATCCCGTACGCGGAATCGTATTCGCTGCCACCCAGGTAGGTCGCATAAACTATCTCGTTGCCTGCGGGGTTGAGCTTGAGCACGAATGCGTCGGAGCGGTAGGACTTGGGCGCGGGGGGATTGCCCTGGATTGGAGCCTGCGTCGGCATGTTGGCCGAAGTG
Source organism: Chloroflexia bacterium (assembly GCA_036399775.1). Classification (GTDB taxonomy): domain Bacteria; phylum Chloroflexota; class Chloroflexia; order QHBQ01; family JADMIH01; genus JADMIH01. Next base: position 23,768 of record DASWMJ010000059.1, read on the forward strand.
GAAAAGCCGGTGATATAGGCGCTGCCAACCATATCCACTGCTATGTCTTCCGCGACCTCGGTCAGGTTGCCGCCGAAGTAGGTGGAATAGGTGAGGGTTGGATCTATGGTAAGCAGACGCGAGGGGTCATAGCTGCCTATGTGGAAGCCTATGTTGCCGCCTGCCAGGAGCTCGTATCTTATGGCTATGGGAGTGCGCCCGGCGTCGGTCTCCTGCCAGGCCACAGGCGCTTGCTCAGTTATTGTGGCCGAGCGCGCGCCTTCCGCGATCTCTATCTGAAGATTGCCGGAGCTGTCTATGCAGATGGCCCGCGCTCCTTCGTAACTCCACCGGATTGAGCCTGGGTCCGTGCCCGGCTGCACGATGTACGTCCCTTTTAGCTGCCCTTTGTCGCCTCTGTAGCTGAGGTCTATGCCATCGTACAGGGCGGGGTATGTCACACCGGAGTAGGTGGGGAGGCCCGTGTGCCAGGCCGCGGGGTCATCGCCCAGCAGGTAGTTGACTTTAGCGGCGGCAACCACATCTGGCCTGACTTCTAAAGGGCTGCTTGCGCCAAGGAAGCGCAGATGGGTAGCAAGAGTGCTATCTTGGGCGGTGGCTTCGGCAGGATGAGCGGTGCCGCCCTGTGTATTGGGCCGGTGAGGCGCCAACAGCAACGTAACGCCAGAATCGGTAAAGAGGAGAGTGCCCCCGGCGGTGCGCGTCACGAAGCGCGCTGAAGGGTCCGATTGGCCTGCGTTTGGCTCGAACAGGAGGGGCAGCTTACCCGTTGCATCTCCACTTACCTGGGATGGGAGAGTCAGCCTTATTTGTTCTGTAGACCTATCTCCCCTGTAGGTGGGAATGTAGGGAAGAGCCAGTAGTGTCGCAATGAGAAGCATAGTCCACCATGAGTTATGCACTCGGATGTGAATATGCCCGTTACTTGCGCCGGTCAGCGTACTTAGCATAGCGTTAATCTCCTCTTTGCAGTTCATTGTCGTGCTACTTACACAACGCGCCACCCAGGTGCGGGTTGCATCTGCTCATGCAGGGCAAACGCAGCTAAATAGGAGCAGCGACGAAACCGCCAAGACGCCAAGATCGCCAAATTCCCGCCAAGTATTTTTTGGTATGATGGCGTTGAAACTGGCATGCCAGGGCGGTAGAATGATAAATGAACGGCGGCATTCCGGGGCATCTTGCGCGCCGTAACGTTTGTTATTAATGGTAGGAGGGGAATGAACAGGTATGCAGGACAGGATCACGATAAGAGGGGCGCGCCTTCACAATCTGAAGAATATCACCCTGAGCATTCCCAAAAACAAGCTGGTCGTGTTGACCGGACTGTCCGGCTCAGGCAAATCAACCCTGGCGTTTGACACTCTGCACCAGGAGGCAATCCGCCAATATCTTGAATCGGTCGGGATGGTGACGTACCAGCAGAAACCACAGGTTGAGCGCATCGAAGGGCTATCCCCTTCGATCAGCATAGACCAGCATTCGACCAATCACAGCCCACGCTCCACGGTGGGCACCGTCACGGAAGTGTTCACTTACCTGCGCATACTGTTCGCCCGGATCGGGCATAAGCCCTGCCCCGCCTGCGGAGAGGACGTTCCGCCGTCCCACAACGTCACCGGGCTTGAGATCTGGGATGAAGACGCCTCTGACGATGACGACGCAGTGCCTTCCTATCCCTGCCCCCACTGCGGCGCAGCCGTACCTGCACTGGGGATGGCTCACTTTTCCTTCAACAAGCCGGTCGGCGCGTGTCCGACCTGCACGGGCCTGGGCGTCGTGTACGCGGCCAACCTATCCCTACTGATAGACCCGGCGCGCAGCATCCCGGATGGGGGAGTTGTGCGGTGGGTTTCGGTTGAAATGACGCGGCATCTCGAAACGCTGCAACTGGCCGCCAAACATTTCGGGTTTGCTTTGGACCCGGCCACGCCCATCGGAGAATTTACGCAGGCGCAGCGCGATCTGCTGCTGTACGGCGTAAATAGCCGGGAGTTCCGACGCCACTATCCCCATATCGAGCCGCCCGAAAGGGTCAACCAGGGGCGATTTGAGGGGGTCGTTTCCGCAATGATGCGCCGCTACCAGGAGCACGCGCAAGATGCGGACTATCGCGAACGGCTGGAGCAGTTGATGGTGACGCAAACCTGCCCCGATTGCCAGGGCAATCGCCTGCGCCCGGAAAGCCGCCGGGTGACGATTGCCGGGTCGAGCATTATCGACTTATCGCAAATACCGTTCACGGCGCTGCAAGCGTGGGTAGAAGGGCTGCCGGGGGTCGTGCCAGGAAGTGAAAAGGACATCATCCAGCCGATTATAGATGACCTGAGCGAGCGCATCCGCCGCCTGGTGGACGTGGGGGCGGGTTATTTGACGATGGAGCGTGCCTCCCCTACCCTGTCGGCGGGTGAAGCCCAGCGATTACGGCTGGCCGCGCTCCTGGGTTCCAGCCTGACCGGCATAATGTATGTGCTCGACGAACCGACAGTTGGCCTGCACCAACGGGATACGGGCCGGATGATAGAGATATTGCGCCAGTTGCGCGACCTGGGGAACACGGTCCTGGTGGTTGAACACGACCTGGAAATGATTCGCGCGGCGGACCACGTGGTTGATTTCGGGCCTGGTGCAGGCCAACACGGCGGGCAGATCGTCGCGGCGGGAGCGCCCGGCGAAATCGCGGCGAGCGCGTCGTCTATCACGGGTGATTACCTTTCGGGCCGGGCCGCGCTGCCAGGCTCCCGGCAACGGCCCGGCAACGGGAAACACCTCACCATTCGGGGGGCACGCGAGCATAACCTGAAGAATGTTACCGTCGAGATACCCTTAGGGACCCTGACTGCCGTCGCTGGGGTGTCCGGTTCCGGCAAGTCCTCGTTGATGCTCGACATTCTCGACCGGGCAGCCCGGCAGCGCTTCAACAACGCGACTGAAGCTCCCGGTAAACACGACACGATTGAAGGGTGGGAACATCTCGACAAGATCATTTCGATTGACCAGGCGGCTCTTGGGCGCTCGGCCCGTTCCAACGCGGCGACATATACGGATGCATTTACGCCGATCCGCCAGGTCTTCGCTGAAACAGCCGAGGCGCGCCACCGCCACCTGACGCCCGGACACTTTTCGTTCAATGTTCCCGGCGGGCATTGCGAACGATGCAAAGGGGCCGGTACGCTCATAGTGAATATGCACTTTCTGCCGGATGTGCAGGTGCGCTGTCCGGCTTGTGGGGGGCGGCGTTTCAAACCGGACGTGCTCGCCGTTCGCTATCGCGGCTACGACATCGCCGGGATACTCGATTTGACGATTGAGGAGGCGCTGGGAGTGTTCCAGGATGTACAGGCGGTGGCTGCGCGTCTATCCTTGATGGCTGATGTTGGTCTAGGGTACCTGCAACTAGGGCAGCCTGCCAATACGCTGTCCGGCGGCGAAGCGCAGCGTATCAAGCTAGCCAAGGAACTGGCGCGCCGCACGACGGGCCGGACGCTATACCTGCTGGACGAGCCGACCACCGGCCTGCATCCCGCCGACGTGGCCCGTCTACTTGACCTGTTGCAGCGGTTGGTGGATGGCGGCAACACGGTCGTAATCATCGAACACCATCTGGACGTGATCCGGGCCGCCGATTGGGTGATAGACCTGGGGCCGGAAGGTGGTGAGGCGGGAGGGTATGTCGTCGCTGAGGGGACGCCGGAGGATGTAGCCGGGGTTGCTGAGTCGTTTACAGGGAGGTTTTTGGGTCGGGCGCTTGAAGGGGCTGCTATCTAGCGTGGCGAAGAAGTACCGCTATGGGTAGCGCGGTGTTATATAATGGACCATGTACAAGGCTAACTGAGCACCGAAATCAAGTAAGGGAAAGTTGAATGAAGGCGCGTACGCTCAAACACGTGATTTCTAACTTCCGCCGTAGAGTGGCGTTGGAGCCGGACGAACTTGATGCCTGGTTCATCGAGCGGGAGGGATCACCGCGACGGCGGATGAAGATCGCGCTCGGTTTGGCGACAAAGCAGAAAGTGCTGCTGATTGGCCATCGGGGGAGCGGGAAATCAACTGAGTTGCGAAAGTTGGCTGAGGAGATGGAAAACGAGTTCGAGCTCGTTGGTTTTGATGTTCTGGACATTACGGGTCGGACCAATATTGAATATGAGGACCTGATGTTGAGCATCAGCACGCAGGTGACGCGACATTGCATTCAGAAGAACCTTGTGCGTCAACCACTGGCAGGCCCAGTTCAGCAAAAGCTGGAGGAGTTACGCGATTGGTGGATGCAGGTAGTTGCAGGTACCGGGTTCCGCCCTGCATCAGCCGAAGTTGAAATTGGTTTGCAAATAGAAACGCTTCTGGGGCAGGTAGAGATCGGCGTGCAGCAATCATCTCAGACCAGGGAAGCTATCAAAGACCAGATCAACCGGCAGATGCCCGATCTAATCAGGCGGCTGAATTGGGTAATTGAACAGGCCGAAGCCGGGAATCGAAAAAAGCTGATGCTTGTTGTTGAGGGGATGGACAAAATAAATCAAGACTGCGCCATGCAAATCTTCCGAGACCAATCACCAACTATTACAGCACCGAACGCCACGATGATTTTTACCTTCCCTATCGCGCTCCGCCACACCGACGATTACAACTCAATAAGGCTTAAGTTCGACCATGTTTGGTTCTTGCCTAATATATCGGTCTTTCATAGTGATGGCACCACCCTTCATGACGAGGGAGTAGAGGCGAGTCGAAACCTTGTTTTGAGCCGCATGGAAGAAAACTTGATAGAAGGAGCAGCTCTGGACCTGCTGGTACGCAATTACGGAGGCATACCTGTTCGTATGGTCTACCTGGTTCAGCTGGCTGCCACATTCGCATTGGCGCGGGACGAAAGGGCAGCGTCAATTACGACTGCTGATGTCGAGGATGCTATAAAGGAACTGAGGAGGGAGATGCGAACGCCGCTTACACGTAAGGACCTGGAGGTGCTTAGTGAGCGACACCGTGACCGCACCCTTACAAACGATGAGATCGAGCAGCGCCTCCTCTACAACGGCTCGTTGATTGACTACTCGAACGGTGAAACATGGTGCGACGCGCACCCGGCTCTCTGGAGCCTCTTGTAGTAGATTGACCATGATCCCCACACAGGACGAACAAGCACAAGCTAGTAGCCCTGACCAGTACTCGACGCATGATGGCCTTACGCTCAGGCGTTTAGTGGTGTTGCTGAGTGCGGCTGAAGGGGCCTGGGTGTTGGCTGAGTATGAGGACGCCAGAATACGCCAGCGAATAATCGAGCAGCTTCGCCAGATACTTGCACCTCTGCCAATGGTGGATATCTCCTTGGTCGGTATAACCCCTGATCCTCTGGCAATTCTGAAAGAGCTTAGCATTGCGCCAGGAAGCGATGCTCCGGTTGTCTCTTTCACGGGTGTTGGAGGCAACCTGCCTGAGCTGTGTGGGTATTTGGAACTGCAACGTGACTCGCTAGCGCGCTTGCCACATCGCCTGATATTTTGGGTCACTGAATACGATATCCGCGTGCTTGCTGAGCAGGCCCCTAACTTCTACTCTCGTATAAGTGGCACTTTCCGCTTCCTAGGCAGGGCGTTCCTGGATCAGGTACTGGTCAGCAAGACGCGACAGGAAGTAAGAACAGCAACTACTCCGACAATTGCCCGCCGCAGACCTATAGTTCCTGTGAAGGGAGATAAGGAACGCCGAGATTTCATCAGCAACATAAGGCGCCGCATCCAAGCCCTAGAACAACTGCCGCATACCGATAAGGAAATTGTAGCCGATAGCTGGTACGACCTAGCCGGCCTCTATGAAGTATCTAATGCTGAGGACAGGGCAAGAGCTACAGAGGCCTATTTGCAGGCGGCGAAGTGCTACGGTGAGGCGGGGAACAGAATTGCAGAGGCAGATGCACTCGTTCGTGCGGGTATTGTAGCAGCGCGCCTCTATGAGTATGGTCTTGCCAAGGAGCATTTCCTGCGTGCATGGACCCTGTATCAAGCACTTGATGGAGATAATCATCAAATCAAAGCGAGGAAAATAAACGTCCTATGGCAACTCGGTCATCTGGAGCAGGATCAGGGCAACTACGCAGAGGCCCGCCGCCTATACAACCAAAGCCTCAAGCTAGAAGAGCGGTTGGGGGATCGGAGTGGCGCTGCCAACACTATGAACAATCTGGGGATACTGGAGCAGGCTCAAGGTAACTACGCAGAGGCCCGCCGCCTATACAATCACAGCCTGCAACTCTATAAGCAG
>DASWMJ010000060.1:0-13040 GCA_036399775.1 Chloroflexia bacterium
ACTGACCACTGACCACTGACCACTGACCACTGACCACTGACCACTGACCACTGACCACTGACCACTGACCACTGACCACTGACCACTGACCACTGACCACTGACCACTGACCACTGACCACTATAGAACGCGCCGCATGAACTCGGTCACGACAGCCGCCAAGTCGTGCTCGCGCCCCTCGAAAAAGTGCCCCGTCCGCTTGAGTATTACCTGGTTGGCGGGTTCCGGCAGCCCTGCCACGTACTCCGCCAACTCTTCGGGCGGGCTGAAGTCGTCGTGCTCCCCTGTCACAAATAGCTTGGGGTGCGGCCACTGCCCCAGGTGCGACAGGTCGCGCCACGCCACCGGCAGCCCTATGCACGCCACCGCACGCACGCGCTCTTCGCCGGGGTGGGCCGCCAGGTAGGCCAGTGAGATACGCGCCCCGAAGGAATGCCCCGCGAGGCCCAGCCTGCGCTCGTCCACACCTTCCTGCAAAGCCAGGAAGTCCAGCGCCGCGCCAACGTCCCGGGTCTCCGGCTCGCCTTCGGGCGCTACCAGCTTATTCCCCGGCGACTTCGATACCGCCCCGCCGCTCGCCCCCACGCCCCTAGAATTGTAGCGTAGCGTAGCGATACCCGCCTCGGCCAGCGCAGCCTCGATAGCTTCCATAAGCCCCATGTCCATGTTGCCGCCCGCCGCGGGATTAGCATGGCAAAGCACCACGCCGGGGTGGAGCGTGCCGTCTGGGGCCACCTGTAACCGCCCTTCGAGGGTAGGCGCGTCCTCGTCGTCCGCAGCTCGTCCCGGAAAGGTCACATGCTTGCTGCTCGCCTCGTAGTGGGGCGCGCCTGGGGGGTAATCTGCCATGAATAGCTTAGGGCTGTATCTTCAGCCCGCAATTGGGGCAAAACGCGGAGGACCGCCGCAACTCCGAGTTGCAATTGGGGCAGATGCCTGGCCCTGCTTGGTGGCTTTCGCCCGCCCTCAACTGTGGGACGGGGCTTGCATCGGGAAGCTGCGTAGGGGGCGGAGGCGGCGCGACCCAAACTTCAGCGTTGATTTCCTCTATCTCTTTATTCTTGCCCGCCAGTTGCGCGTGCAACACCCTGATGCTATCCACCAATGGCCGCAACTCAGGGTCAATAGCCTTCCCCGATGACTCCAACTCCAACACCCTCTCGCCAAGTTCCATTATCTCCTGGTCGGCCTGCTTCCTGATGCGCGTGGCCTCCGACCTCACCCGGCCAGCGCGCATCATCTTGTCTGCTTCAAAGCTGACTTTATCAAAACCCCTGCGAATCTGATAACCAATGTCCGACATTCTAATATCCTCTTCCTACAAATAATAGCCGCCAAGCAACCCAGGCAAAATCTCTGTTCGAATAGCCAAACCCAGCACTCAGCACTCGGCACTCGGTACTCGGTACTCGGTACTCCTAGCGTGGCCGCAACGTAGTTCTCCCTGAGCGCGCCCAACCCGGACTCCAGGTATTGCCGCCGAAAATGACCGAGCTAGACCGCAAGGCAACGCTATGCACCAGTCCCAACCCCAGCAGAATGCTCATCAACGACGAGCCGCCATAGCTGATGAACGGCAACGGTATGCCCGTCACCGGCATGAGGCCGATGTTCATACCTACGTTGATGAACACCTGCATGCCTATCCACGTCGCCACGCCCACCGCTATCAGGCTACCGTATGCGTCTTTGGCGCGTGTCGCAATCACCAGGCATCGCCACACGATGATGAAGAGCAGGGCAACCAGCGCCATCGCTCCAATAAACCCGAACTCCTCGGCGACCACCGAATAGATAAAGTCGCTGTATTGCACCTTCAGGAAACCGCCCTGGCTCTGGCTCCCCGCCATATAGCCCTGCCCCAGCCAGCCGCCGGAGCCGATAGTGATGCGCGACTGTATTATATTGTAGCCTTCTCCCCTCAAATCGCTCAGAGGGTCGAGGAATATCAACAACCGCTTGCGCTGGTAATCGTGCATCAGCCAGGTCCAGAAGCCGACCAGGGCAGGCACTGCTATCAACCCTGCTCCAATGAATATCCGCGCCTTCACGCCCGCGCCCAGCGTCATGCCGAGGAATATAGCCACGAGCATGAGCGCGGTGCCGAGATCTGGCTGCTCCAAAACGATAGCCGCCGGTATTGCAGTCACCACGGCAGCCAGGATGAACCATCTCGCCCTGTGCATCTCGCGCTCATGGTCGGAGAATATCTTCGCCAGTGTGATAATGAGGGCCAGCTTGGCTATCTCGCTAGGCTGGATGGGGAAGAGGCCCAGGTTGAGCCAGCGTTGCGAGCCGCCCCCCACGTGCCCCAGCACCATCACGAGGCCCAGCAGTCCGAGCGTAGCGAAGTAGAAGGGCAGCGTAAAGCTCTCAAGGAAGCGATAATTGAGGCGGGCTATCACGAGCATCAGCACAAGGCCGGCGACCGCGTAAATGGCCTGGCGCGAAGTAAAATCCCCCAGCGTCATACTGCCGCCATGAGTGGCCTTGGTCGCGCTGAACACCATGATGATACCCACCGCGGACGCCACCAGCGTACACAGCACGAGCGCGACATCGAAATTGCTTGAATTACCACCCGCGCGCAGCATCAGCCTCTAAATCTCCTTGCTGAGTGAGTCATGCGTCCAATAATACCACAAAAATCAACTGCTGTCAGGGTCCTGATCCATAACCCGCCAGGTATTACCTCTAGAATCCTACCATAACTTGAGTCTTCTTGTGTAGTTATCTATTAAGATAGAAAGATAGAAAAACACTTGACAAAGTCTTGTTAGATTGCTACAATAATAGATAATGAAAGTAGTGGATGGCACGCGAGCTGCTCAATGCAGATGAATGGTAACAGCAGGAAGGTTACCGGGTTGCCTGGACGCAGAGAGCAGGACGAAGAAAAGGAGGTAGGACTCAACGTCCGTATTCCACTCAGATTGAGGCGACATATTAAGTCCCATTGTGCATTGATTGGAGTTACAATCGAGTCCTTTGTCGCTCAAGCCTTAGAGGAAAAGCTTGCTAGGGAAGAAAAGCAAGTTATGATTACACCTCAAGAAACGGACGCTTCCTATCCCAAGTCACAGTCCGATGTAAGTTGATCGGCCTGAGCAAATGGGAGGAATAGGATGGACCCATTTCGACATTCCGAACTCACTAAGGACCCTGACGCTACACAGACACATACAAATGGCAATAATATGAATAAAGAACAAATACGTTTAGGAATTCAATACCAACCTCCTAGTCCAGAGCAGGCGGTTCAGCAATTGGCCGCTACGCCTGAAGAAGTGGCTTTTTCTTATAACTTTTCTCGATTAGCAGACAAAGATCATAGAGTTAACGCAGAAGTGCTTGCACGCTTGTCAACTGACTTTTATCGATCTGTGGCCTCTTCTGGAAACTTCTCCTGGCTGTCTCTTTTCGAGACAGAGGACATGTTGCAAAGACAATGTTTAGTCTTATATTTGCAAGAGAGGATTTCATCTCAAGGTGAGGCGCTGCCAGATCGTCAGCAAGTAGGTGTTGGAGCCATTGGTCCTAGACTTTCTGAACTTTCTCTTGCTCTCCCAGAAATAGATCTCGACTTTTATCTTTACCGATCAGGTGATGACGAGGGCCTAGCTGAGAGATGCCAGCAAGACATCAATCTACGCTACGGAGGGGAGAACTACATACCACCGACGAAGCTACTATATGAAACCACCTTCCCTGTGCGACCGCAGAATGGCAGATGAACCTACCAATACTCCCCAACCACAAGACAAAATTCCTAAAGACGAGGCCCCAGAAAATACAGGGCTAGTTGAAGGCTTGGGGATGGATAGCTCCATCTCCCAACCAGTACCAATCGCAGTCCTAAGAGAAGAGCTAAGAAGTGGTTGGAAGGACGCTGCCATACCAACAGAGGGCAAGCGAGTTCTTGTAGCTGACGTATTCAACAGTACTTCACTCGATAATAGACATATAACAACCAGGTATTATTCCGAAGCTGCCCTTGGCTTGCCGGTTACTCCATACAGTTACGCGGGCATCAGACCTGATGGGATTGCAGAGCATTACCGAGCTAAGCACACACATCAACTTCTTGAACTGTCGGCGAAACGCCATGCCTTATATCTTCCAAACGCCGAACACGACAACAGAGTAACCATAATTCCCGTCGGTATAAGTGGCGGTGGTGTTGTAACAATCATGGGAGTCGCACGTTCTATAAGCGATTCCGGCCTCGCCGCCTCAGAACTCAAGACTCTTATACCGAGAATAATACTTGTAGCCCCAGCAATCAACCCACCGCCTCGCTTGTTTACTCAGTTTCTTAATAAGCTTCGTAGCGTGCCGGAAAGTGTACCTCCTAGTGTCGTACAACTCTGCAATACGCGTTCCACTCTCTGGCTAGAAACCCAGTATGCTATGGCTGATGCTCTTACGCTTATTCATAAGACTGGTATTCCAATCTACGTGGTGTACTGGCCTTTTGACCTTCTCACCCCATACCCATGGCACGGAGATCTGCTGCCAGACGCTGCCCTCGTTGTCGGGGAGAGAGCAGTACAAGTTACTCCACCCAACCTGGAATTGCCCAGTCCTGACAGTGTCTCTGCACATGAATATGACAAGGCGGTGGCAAGTGCGCATACCAGCTTCTGCACACACGATGCAACCATCGCTGCCGTCCGAGATCTCCTCGCATCGTCTTCCATAGAGGATTAGTTCTCACGGCTGAAGCAGCGACTGAGGGATATGGATAATTTATCCAAAAGAAACCCATTTGGCTACTGCTAGTCCTGCCACTTCGCACGTGTCCCACTGAAAATTTAGCAGGTTCTTAGCTGGTCGTCCCCCTCGGCTTCTGAGAAGGCAGCAGGGGCTAACTACGTACCTACTACTCATGTGGCAGTTCGTGGTGGCGTGTGCTTGGATTTCATACCTCGTATTGTACGAACGAAAACAGGCTCTAGTAGCATCCGACGTTATGCTCACGGCGATGCGACCGGCGCATGCGTATTGACACACAGCCCTGCACGTTCTATAATCGGGCATCTCATGGGGGTGCTCACGTTATGAAGCTGGTACTCGCGGTTGTTTCCAACCAGGCTGCTGAGCGTATCACAGACGCATTATTGGCGGCGGGGTTCCGCGCCACCCGCCTGGCATCTACGGGTGGATTCAGGCGCGAAGGCAACACTACCATTATGATGGGCATAGAAGACGAAGACGTGGAGCCTGTGCTTGCCATCCTGCGGGCGGGCGTGCAGACCGCCACAAAGAAATCGACGCCAGCACCACAGCCCATCCAGGGCCAACCCGCCGGGCGAGGCGCGGTCTTCGTACTCCCCCTGGAAGGCTATTTCCGCCTGTAGCCCTGCGTCCACCCCTTTTTTACCTGCCATCTTCCCCAAAGGCTGAAGCCTGGTCTGGAGATTCCCTTTGAACGGCCAACGTAACAACCCTGCCCCGCCCACCGGCTCAAACCTGCATGTCACCTTCACCGACCTCGCCTATGGCGGCGACGCCGTAGGCAAAGACCCCGGCTCCGGCCTCACCGTATTCGCCTGGCCTGGCATTACGGGAGAGACCGCTACCGTCTCAGTCACCGGCGGGCGCAATAACCTGCTACGCGGCGTCGTGTCCCAGGTAGAGGGACCTTCCCCCCTGCGTATCGCCCCACCCTGCCCCTATTTCGGCCCATGCGGCGGTTGCCAATGGCAGCATATCTCCTACCCCGGCCAGGTACAGTTCAAGCACGATATCCTGCGCTCCCAACTCACTCGCATCGGTGGCATAGCCGATCCGGACGCCATACTCAAGCCGCCCACAGGCTCGCCCCGTGACTTCGGCTACCGTAACTCGTCCCACTTCGCCATTGACCCTGCCTCCCGCAGTCTCGCCTACTTCAAGCGAGAGAGCCACTCCCTCATCCCCGTTGACCACTGCCCCATCTCAAACGAAGGCATCAACAGGGCCATCCCAATGGTCAATTCGTTGCTGGTTGACACCCTTCTATCGAGCGGCTTCACCGAAGAACCGCGCAAAATGATGCAGGTGTGGAAAGTAGCCATACGCTCAAGCGAAGCGACGGGCCAGACGCTCGTCGTATTCCACACGCGCGCTGGCGGGCAGGCGCAGCCGCGACCCGGCAAGCAACGCGCTCCCCGCCACCACGACCGCAGCCATGCCCGCCCCGATGAAGGCCCGAACATGGAGAGTGCGCCGGAGGCCAACCCGGTCGTGCCCGTGCGCCGCCGCGACGTAAAGCGTGCCGTCGCCGCCCTCACCGCCAACCTCCAGGACGGCGAAACCTTAGCCCTCACGGTAGTCGAGGTGATGGACGACGGCACCATAAACGCCCTGGGTCAATCTCGCGCCGCAGGCTCCTTCATGAGCGAAAGCGTAGCCGACGCCATGACAGGCTCGCTCCTCAGCATGCGCGGGAGGTCTCAGGGTGAAGCCAGGATGGCCCCAACGTTAGGCTCCTGGGTAGAAAGACTAGCCGGGCGCAACTACTGGGTCGCCCCGGAAGCCTTCTTCCAGGTGAACACGCAGGCCGCCGAATTGCTGCTTGAAGAAGTCGGCGCGTGGGTGCCCGAAGATGTCGGCTTACTCCTGGACGCTCACGCGGGAGTAGGCACCTTCGCCCTCGCCCTGGCAGCCCGCGCCCGCAAAGTGATCGGCTTCGAGATGGACGGCGCAACAGTAACGAGCGCCACCTGGACCGCAGCCGCCCACAGCGCAACCAACCTTGAGTTTCGCCAGGGACGTGCCGAGGTCCTGGCAGGCCGCCTGGCCGCCCAGGAGCAACCCGACCTCGTCCTCCTGGACCCCCCCCGCGCAGGCTGCCACCCCGATCTGCTGTCCGCCATCATAAGCAGGCAAGTCCCCCGCGTAATTTACGTGTCATGCGACCCCAGCACCCTCGCCCGCGACGTAAAGTTCCTCTCCTCCAACTACCAGCTAACCTCTGCCCGCATGATTGACATGTTCCCCCAAACCTACCACCTCGAAACCGTCGCAGTATTAGACAGAAAGTAGAGTTTGAATTACATGTTCTAACCGCAAAGACGCAAAAAATCACATAGTTCGGTAAGTTGCTGTAACGTGGGTAAAGTAAGAGGCAAAAGCCTGGGGCAAGTTCCCCCTCTCCACATATAGCCCCGGATATAGCCCCGGAACGGCGAAAGAGTCTAGTCCCACGGCGCAAGCCTGGGGAAAGCCCATCTCTCCCAACAAGCCCCAGAGGGGTGAAAGAAACCCAACTTAATACCTCCCCTTCCACCCATCCCAAAAATGTGCAAAACTCCCCAATATTCACCCCCAAATCATGTCCCAAAAACAGTCCCAAAAGGGATTAAGTTAATAGAAGCATGTTTCCGGCTACCGTAGCGCAACAGTAGCCACTACCCCTGAGAACCAACCTAATTTAGTAATTCGTAATTCGTAATTAGTAATTCTCAGGAACAGGGTACCGCTGGTGCCCCTGCCACAAGGATTGATCGTCATCCTTCCAGCTCCCAGGTATAACTGATGCAGGCTAACCAATATGTCAAAAGAGCACCAACCCACCACCCCTTGTCATTCTGAGCGCAGCGAAGAATCTCGCTCCTCGCATACCATGTGTATAGTGAGCCTCTTCCCTCAGAACCAACAAGCAAACGTGGGCCACTCTTCCGGCATACAACCACCCTGCATCAGCCCATCGTCCGGGAGCCACACAGTACAGAGCCGCATCGCTCTGTACGAAACACATAGTGGTCCGGCCCCAAAGCACCCAACAGGTGCCAAAGAGCCGGACCCAAACCCCAACCAAGATAAGAACCCACAAGCCAACAAGCCAGAAATCCAACTTCTAGTTTCTAACTTCCAGTTTCTAATTTCTGACTTCTAACTTCTGACTTCTTATCGTCCAACCAGTTGCGTTGGCAGGGGCAAGCATCTGACGAAAACAGCGTGCTTAGGCTATCACCCTGCCCGCGTTACCCACCATCAACCTCAACCAACAGAGGGGCGCACTAACCCGCGCCCCTCCCTCTCCCTCAACGCCTAACTCAAAATTCAAATCTCATAACTCCCCGATCTCAAAGGCTCTCAAGGACAAGGATTGCCCATGAAAACATTGACGTGGCCCCAGGTTAACGCCTGGCGCTTATCGCAACATTCCCTGTCACCACGTTTGAACCTCCCCGATTTCCTCACCGCCGTCACGCGCACCGGCGGCATCCAGGCCCAGGTAATGTCCGCAGCCGAGCTAGCCCTATGGGCGCGCGCAGATGAGCTTACACCCAAAGACGTTCAATCCGCCCTCTGGCAAGATCGCACCCTCGTGAAAACCTGGGCGATGCGTGGCACCCTGCACCTGCTCACTGCCCGCAATCTGCCCCTATACGTAGCAGCGCGCAGCATGCATGATGATCGCAATTGGCTAGGTTATTTCACCTATTACGGCATAACACCCGCGCAGTACGACGCCTTCATCGCCGCCGTCCCCCACGTCCTCGGCGGCGAACCCATGACCCGCGAACAACTCTCAACCACAGTAGCCAGGCATATCGGCGCTCCAGAATTGGGCAAACTATTACTCTCCTCAAGCTGGGGTTCGCTCTGGAAACCATCGGCCCTCCGGGGCGACCTCTGCTTCGGCCCAAACCAGGGCCGCAACGTCACCTTCGTTAATCCCAGCCGGTGGCTTAGCCTGAACGCGAAGCAGAACGGGCAGCCGCTCGATCCCCATCTGGCCCTGCAAGAGATCGCCCGCCGTTACCTTCACACTTACGGCCCGGCCACCCCGCAAGACTTTGCCCGCTGGTGGGACGGCAGTTCCAGGCTCCTCGCCGCCAAAAAGCTCTTCCACTCCCTGGAGAACGAGCTAGAAGCAGTAGACGTAGAAGGTTGGCCCGCATTTGCCCTGCGTACAACTCTTGGGCCAATGCAAGAACACGAATTATCAGGCTCTGTAAACTTGCTACCCTTGTTCGATGCCTACGTGTTGGGCGGCGGGCGCGACATTGAACAACTATTGCCTAAAGCATACAAGAGCCGGGTATTTCGCCCCCAGGGTTGGATCTCTGCCGTCGTACTGGTCGACGGCTACATGAAAGGCGTCTGGGAGCATAAATCCCAACGCGGGCAAACAATCGTCAAGGTTCGCATGTTCTCCCCCTCATCCCTCACGGCTTCCGTCCGCAACGGCATTGAAGCCGAAGCCGAGCGCCTAAGTGCCTTCTTGAACGCTAAGGTCATAGTGGAGTATGAGGATAATTGATCTTTGGAATCTCTGCCCCGGCTCCATTGTCATGGTTTCTTCATTGCCCTTTGGCCCCTACTGTTCCTGCATAGTCCGCGTAGGCGGACTTCGTTTGCGTAGCCCGCAGATTTATCTGCCGGGCGTTCTATCCATGACGCTTAATGTTTATTTTGTGAGTGTTCATCCGTCGCCGGGCGGGGCTGGCAATATGGCCTCTCCGCTTTTTGCGAATAATCTCCCCATATGGTATAATGCCAGGCAGTGCCACACAAAAGGGCGTCAAAAACCATACGCCCCCTCATAGCACTCTTGAATTACCTTTCTGCTCCGCGCATACCGGGGGACATCACACCTCCCCGGACCCTCGTGCGGGGCAAGCCCAGGGAAAGGAGGTGTGAACAATGGATACACGTGACTACGAGCTGATGTACATCGTCAGCCCAACCGTAACCGATGACCAGCTTCCAGGTGCGAACGAACGCGTGGGCGCTATCATCGGCAACCTCGGCGGAGAAGTGGCCGACACGAATGTTTGGGGCAAGCGCCGCCTGGCCTACCCCATCGCCAAGCACGACGACGGCTACTACGTGGTAGCCAAAATAAAGCTCCAGCCCTCCCGCGCAAGAGACCTTGAAGAGCAACTTCGTATATCCGACGAAGTAATTCGCCATATCCTGATCCAGCCGGAAGAGCCGAAGCAGCGGAGCGTCCCCAAAGAGCGCCCGACAGAGTAAGTATCGTGCGGTTACCCGCGTTTTGTTAGTAAATGGCGGTCTTCCCGGAGGCTGCCGCGAGCTAAGATGTTGAGTTTTGAGAGTTTGTTCGAGTGGAATAACGGGAGGTCGCCATGGCACGGGGCTTAAACAAGGTAATGCTTATCGGCAATCTGGGTAAAGACCCTGAGATGAAATACACACCGCAGGGCACGGCCGTCACCACATTTTCAATGGCCGTCAGCAGATCGCGCAAGTCGCCCGACGGGCAGTTGATTGACGAGACCGAGTGGTTCCGCGTCGTCGCCTGGGAGCGATTGGCCGAGACCTGCAACGAATTCCTGCGTAAAGGCAGCAAGGTCTACATAGAAGGCCGCTTGCAGACCCGCAAGTGGACCGCGCAGGATGGCCAGGAGCGCCAAATGGTAGAGGTCGTGGCGAACGAGATGCTCCTGCTCGACAGCCGCCAGCAGGGCGGTCCCCAGGGTGGCGGCGGTTATAGCGATGAGCGCCCCGCCCCTGTGCGCCAGGGTGGCGGCGGCTACTCCAACAGCGCGAACGACGATTCCGACATGGATGTTGACGACATCCCATTCTAATTCCGGTGCGCGCCCCACAGCAACGCGGGCGCGCTCGATACTACTAAAAGGACGGTTAAATGGCTGATCAGAACCCTGAAACGAATACAAATCAGGCCCCCGCGCCTGGACCCCGCCCAGAAGGCGGCCCACCCTCCGGCGGTGGAGGTGGAGGTTACGGCGGACCGCGCCCCGGCGGTGGTGGCTACGGTGGCCCACGCCCCGGTGGGAGCGGTGGCGGCTATAGCGGCGGTGGCGGCTCGCGCCCCGGCGGTGGTTATGGTGGCTCGCGCCCTGGCGGAGGCGGTGGCGGCTCGCGTGGCGGGCCAGGTGGTGGCCCAGGCGGACGCCCCCGTGGCCCCCGTGACCGCTACATCCCACGCCGCAAGGTGTGCGCCTTCTGCGTGGACAAAGTAGACTCGATTGACTACAAGGATGTCCCTCGCCTGCGCCGCTACCTCTCCGAACGCGCCAAGATAGAGCCGCGCCGCAAGACCGGCACCTGCGCCCGCCACCAGCGCGCCCTGAGCGTCGCCCTGAAGCGCGCACGCCACATGGCCCTCCTGCCCTACGTCGGCCCCCATTCCCGCTAGCCCAAGAAGGAGAATGAGCGTATTGCGTATTACGTGTTGCGTATTACCTGAGGAGCTACTTGCACTTCTTACGTAATACGCAGTACGTTATACGCAATACGCGCTATAGCTATGGCAAAGAAGAAAAAGCTAGAATCTAAAGCCCCGGTGCCGTTGACGCGCGGACAGCTTTCTCGCGCCCAACGCGAACAGAGGCAGATACGCAACCTCTACACGGCGGGCATAGCCATCGGCACGCTCGTAGTGCTCGTGCTTGGCTTCGCCGTCGTCAGCACTTACGTATTGCGGCCCAACGCGCAGGTAGCCAAGGTCGGCGACACCACGATAAACCGCGCCACCTACAATAAGATGCGCCGCTGGAACATCTTCCAGAACATACAGACCGCCGCCTTCCAGCAGCAGTTCGGCGGATCGGGCGCGGGCTTCTCCAGTCCCGACGTCCTACAGGCTCAGCTAGTGGGTGTAGAGGACGAACCCCTCGATACCGACACGGTAAACCAGCTTATCAACGACGAAGTGCTGCGCCAGAAGTCGGCCAGTGATTTCGGCATCAACCCCGGTACGCCCAAGCTGAAGGAAACCGCCCTCAAGGACTTCATACCTCAGCCAACGCCCCCACCCGATCCAACGTCCGACGTGGCAGCCAGCCCCACGGTGAGCGGCACCGCCAGCGTCGCGCCCACGAGCAGTATCACGCCGACCGCTACGGCTACGGCCACCCCTGGCTCTCCCACCGCCACGCCCTCAGCCACACCCACTCTCCCGCCGGTGCCGGGCGCGCAGCAGACCGCAGAGGCCACATACTCCCGCTACATCCAGGCCATAGATAATTCTACCTCCCCCCTGAGCGGAGATCCTTTCTGTAGCCTGGGTTGCCCCGACCTGTCAGAAGGGGAATATCTCTCCCTGATAATCGAGCCACGCGTGCGCCGCGAAGAGGTCATCGAGAAGCTGTCGGCTACAAAGATTATGACCGAAGTGGAGCAGATCAACGCGCAGCACATCTTGACCGCCACCAGGGAAGGCGCGCTCAAGATTAAGGAGATGCTCGACGCGGGTGCGGACTTCACCGAGCTGGCGAATACCCAGTCTTCCGAGCAACTCAACAACATAGCACAGGGCGGCAAACCGAACGGCGGCAACCTCGGCTGGTTCCCCAGGGAAGGCTCCAACCTCGTCAAGGAGTTCGTGGAGGGCGCGTGGCCCGTAGAGAAGGGCAAGTACAGCGACCCTGTCTACACCAGCTTTGGCTACCACATCATCAAGGTGCTGGACCGCGATCCCAAGAGGCCCCGCGAGCAGGCTCAGATAGACACGCTCAAGAACAAGTATTACGACGACTGGTTCAAGGAAGCCTACAAGTCGCTTGAGCCTGCTATCCAGAGCAACGTGCCCAAGCCTACCGCCATACCAACCCAGCCACCCCTGGTTGAGCCGACACCCCCACCGCCTGCCCCGGCGGAGACCCCGGCCCAAACACCGGGCCCAGGCACCCCCACCGCAGGCAGCGCCCCAGGCTTGAGCACCGGCGGCGACCAGGCATCCACGCCACTCAGCAGCCCCACGGCAGCCGGAACCGTAACCGGCACCCTACCAATCACAGACACGAACACCCGCAATACCCCGCAGGCCAGCCCCTCAGCACCCTAGCGGAGCATCCACCTTCACACGAAGAAAAGCATCAAAGGCGACTACACAGCCGACTTTGATGCTTTTCTACATCACAAGGCTGATGCAAAGTCGGCTATATGTTAGAGGTAAGCGAACCCACTCCCCCATGTCATTCTGAGTACCCTACCAACAAAGTACATTCTAGTATACTGGAGGCATGAGAACAGCCCCAGACATCAAACTAACCACACAACAGCGAACAACCCTCAAGCAATTGGTGAGTAGTGGAAGCAGTCCAGCTAGAGTA
>DASWMJ010000061.1:0-9476 GCA_036399775.1 Chloroflexia bacterium
AGTAGCTGTGCTATGGCTATTGCTCGATGAGATGGGGGGTAAACCACCCTCTATGTCTCGTATATCATGGTTGGGTGCTGTGGCTGATGGTCTCAAACTTGTCATCTACTTGTCTGGCTGATTTTAATGCGACACCATTGAGGCATGCTTCGCCCCTACCCTATATCTTACTTTCCGGCCACAATTCCGTTAGTGCAGCAGGCAACGTCTGCTAGCGGCCACGCACGGTTGCCGGAATCGGCGTCACTGTGCTCTTGGGCCGGGCATACGGCGAACGCGAGGGGGTAGGCGCGGCAGGCGTGCTCCTTTTACCTGTGGGGCTGGGCAGTGGTGAGGCAGCGTCGTCCTGGACGCCAAAATGTTCGTCTAGCATCGGCTGGGCAACATCCCAGTCGAGCTTCAAGCCCTCCGAGCCGTCCGGCAGCGTGGCAGGTACAATCATCTCGCTATCTATCGCGGATGTGATGATGTCTGTGGGCGCGATTTGCGAGCCGAGTTGGGCCAGGGCAAGCTGCTGGTCGAAGGGTATGTTAGTCTCCACCATGCCCGTAAGCTGGTCAATTAGAGTAGGTAAGATGGGCACAAGGTCCAGGGACATTGCTTCGCGGCGCAAGGCGGTGATAAGCTGCAACTGCCGCTTGCTACGCATAAAGTCATTGTCAGCGTGGCGTGTACGGGCGTAGCGTAGCGCCGTCTTGCCGTCCATGCGCTGCACTCCCGCATCGAAATGGACGTGGAGCATCCCGAAGTTGTCGCCTTCGTCGTCGCTGGGGTAGTTGTAGTCGTCTAGCTCGTAGGGCACGTCGATCGTCACCCCACCCACCGTATCTACCAGCTTCCTGAAGCCCTCGAAGTTGACCGTCACATAGTAGTCGATCGGCACCCCGAAGTAGTCGCTCACCGTCTGCAAAGCGAGGGCCTGCCCACCGCCCGGCTCCTTGTAATACTCCCCAAAGAGGTAAGCCGCGTTAATCTTGTTCTTGCCATAGCCTGGGATGTCCGCGATCAGGTCGCGGGGAATGGACATGACGTGGACGGTGTGCGAGATGGTGTCCACGTTCGCCAGGATGAGAGTATCGCTGCGGGGGAAGTGGTCGGGATCGTCCGCTCGCTTGTCGGTGCCCAGTACCAGGATGTTGATCCTGCCTTCCGGTAGGTCCTTGATGTAGTCTACCGTGGGCGTGGCTTCCGCTATTACGCCGCCGGACCCGCCGGACGGCGCGGTTGCCTCTACCACTAGAGGGGCAGGGGTGCGCGTTGGCGGCAAAGGCACGTATACCCCCGTCCCAAACTTGTAAATCGAATAGCTGAGCCAGGCCACATAGCCAAGCACGATAAGACCTGCCAAACCGCCCACCCACCGCGCTAGCCGCCAGAGGGTCCAGCCCTTCCCTTGCGTTTTAGCATTCGGGAAGCGAAAGTCCTCAATCGGCTTCACGGTGGCCGAGGGTATCCGCACGACCACGTGGGGCACCGGCCCATAGCTTCTCGCCTGAAGAGGCGGGGGTGCGCTTTTGAGACGCGAAAGCGGTCGCCGCTTTACGTCACCGGCGACCGCGCGATATACCCTGTAGCTTTGCGTTGAGGCCATTAGCTGAGTATTAGCCCTTTTATATGCGAAGTTTTACTTTCTTTTGCGCCTGAACAGACTCGTCAGTTGTCTGCCTGGCAAGCGTCGCCACATCCTGGCCCGCAGAGAGTCCCATGCCCTCAGCACCGAGGCCCGCTCAGCGTTAGGCAGGGGCTCGCGGCTGTAACGTTCGCGCACGTAGGCCCTTGCTATCATCCGGGCGAAGAGCGACGAGCCTGGTATCTCACGCGCCAAAGATTCGCTGAACTCGTAAGGTGTCTGGTGGGCTGCCGGAGCCACTCGGAGCAAGCGCGACCACTTCAGCATTTTACCATAATAGACGGTCGGGCTGGCAGGAGGCTGCTTTCTGCGCCAGGGCATTATCGGCAACCAGGCGACGAGCGCCGCGACAGCCACCAGCGACAGGAGCAAAACGCCACTGCCGCCCGCGCCGAATGGCAGGCTGAGATTACCCAGGCCGCCGCCCGTGCCTTGCTGGGTTTGCTGGTCGTCCAGGCCGTGCTCGCTCAGGGGCACCGCTGACGGCGTGCCGAAAGGGAAGGCTTCGGTGGTCGGCTCTTCCACCACAGCGTTGTCAATCCGGCGAGTGATGACAGCCTGAGAGGGGGTCGGCTCGAATTCTATCCAGCCGTAGCCGGGGAAGTAGACTTCGGGCCAGGCGTGCGCCGCCGACTCTTTCACCACGAATGCCTGCAAATCCGTATCGAACGTACCGGGCGCGTAGCCCGTCGCCATCCGGGCAGGCACGCCCAGACTGCGCAGCATTACTATCATAGATGTTGCGTAGTATTCGCAATAGCCCTCCTTCTCCTGGAAGAGGAACCACGCTGCCCTGTCTACTCCCGGCGGGGGCGACTGTATGTCGGTGCTGTATGTGTAATTCTCGCGGAGGTAGCTTTCGATAGCCCGCGCATAATCGTAGGGGTTAGTTGCGTTGGCGTCCGTGATGATCTGGTTGGCGAGCGAACCCACGGACAGGGGCACGCTGGCAGGTAGCTCCAGGTAGCGCCTGAGCCACGTTTCATTGCTATAGTCGGAGCTTGCCGCCCTTAGCGCCACCTCGTCAGCATTAGAGATCAGGGACGCGACGGTATACTCTACGTTCCGTCCGAGCGGCTCGACCGAATGTATGGAGGAAATATCGTCGTATACGGGCACCTCGCCGGAAGCCCTCAGATCAATCGGGAAGTCGGGACCCGTGCCCACGTCAACCACTACCTGTATGCCCCGCGACCGCTTCTCCTGGATTTCTTGCTGAATCTGCTGGCCCTTGCTCGTGGTGTCGAGGAGCGTAGAGGGGTCGGCGTCAGTGTTGAGGTTGGCATTATCACGCAGCTCTCGCTGGGCCTCGCGCAGCCGCCCGGCGAGCGACCTCAGTTCAAGTGGCATCCCGCTCAGTTCGCCGCCCAGCTCGTCGTAGATGCGGTCGATGCTGAAGACCTCATCCAGGGGCCGCCACGACATCTCTAACCTGCTGGCGGTATTCAGCCGCACAGGGCGTAGCGATGCGAACAGCGTGTCGCCCTTCGGATTGACAAGTTGTACCGTGTAGGTGATTTCCTCGCGTGCCTCGTCGGTCGATACGAGTTGCTGGTTCGCTTCCAGCGCCAGGCGCGGACTGAGTCCCTGGATGTGGAACGTGTCGGCGGAGGTGTTCGCCCACCCGATGCCGGTGTATTCATCGTAAGTGGTAGCGCGCCAGTAATGCCGGTCTTTCGACTTCACGATGAGGGCCACAGAGTCGGATAAGTTGAGCGCGCCACCCATCGTAAAAGACTTGTTGAACGACGAGTAGCCCCCTATCATCTGGTTGCCGTTCACCCCTGTCCACAGCTTGCTCATGTTGCCCTGGAACTCTACCCAGGGCTGGTTCACCTTCTCCCACATACCGTTGAGAGTGCTGTTTACGGAGGTGGTGGGCACGTACCACATGGTGACGGCCAGGACGATGGAGACGGCGCTACCGGCCCACAGGAAGGCCCACGTCAACCCAGGCGAGTAATTCACGCGCTCGCGCTGCCACCGCTCCTCTTTCATCAGCAGGTTGAACCGAATCATCAGCAATAGCGCGCTGAACATGAAGACTACTATATAAGCCCTCACGTCCACATATGAATAGGAGAGGTTTATCAGCAGCGCCACGCCGTTGGGCACCAAAGCCCACCAGAGTTGGCGCGATTTGAATACGAAGTACGCGCTGCTGTAAGCAAGCACCCAGCAAACCACGGCCAGCGACAGGATGAAAACCACGATGTCGTCGCTCATATCCCGGCGTACCGCCACGTCTACCCATGTGGCAGTCCGGGCCACGAGGTCTTTCACGCGGTCCTGGACGGTCACAAGGCGTGGGTCCTGCATAACGCCGGCAACCGACACCAGCACGACGACAACGCCCATCATCAGGCCTACCAGGTCGAGCAGGAAGCGCGGTACGCGGTGTATCTTCGCCAGGATGATGCCTGTGGCGAGGCCGATAATCGTGATGGGCGTGAGGATAGAGAGGCCGTCGGACCACTGGGCCTGCTGGACGGATAGGGTCACGCTGAATAGGAGAAGAGCAAGCAGGCCGACTGTCAGCCAGCCCTCTTGCATACGGAGAAATCTAGGCATGGTATCCTTGCTAAGTACGGGGTGCCGTTACGCCGCGATAGTCGCCACGAGGGTACTACTGTATATACGAGAATTATACCTGATTGGTTCCGATGGGACCAGGGATCAGGGATCAGGGATCAGGAAAAAGAACTTGGCCTTGACCTTCAACTTCTTACTCTCTAAATCCTGATCCCTGACCCCTGATCCCTACCGCGTATTTCTCATCGCGCCGGGGCCGTATTCGCGGGCCAGGGCGGCGTCGAGAGCGTCGTCACGCTTTATCAGATACGTGGGTACTTCCATCGCGGAAAGGGCGCTCACCATCATCAGGGAGTTGCCCGAACCGCCAAAAGTCGCGGGTTCTACCAGCACGGAAGCTGCGGTGATGCCCTTGTAGAGTTGCAGTTGCAGGGCCTCCAGCCACCTGCTCTCCAGAGATGGGGTGACGACCACGAGCGTATCCTGCCTGCTGAACTGGCGGCTTTCCGCGGTGAGTATCTCTGCGAGCGAAGTAGTGCCCTCTGCGCGCAGCACCGCGAGGGCGCGCAGTATCTTCACAAGCTGGCGGCCCCCCCGGTCGGCGGGCAGCGTCACCTTGTGCTGGCCCCAGCTTATCAGCCCAACCGCTCGGCCCTGCTCGATGAAGTGGGACGCGAGTGAGGCAGCGACCGCGATAGAGTATTCTTCAGTAGTGGGTTCCAGCCTCAGCTTTGTGCTTTCTCCACCGGGGCGAGCAGCACGCGCTGGGGTCTCGCCGGGCCGCCTGGGGAGTGCGGGCTGCGGGGCCGTCGAAAACGAGCTGGCGGGCCACGCTTCCGCATCGGGGCTTTCGACGTGGACGCCTTCGTGCAAATCTAGCACGAGCCACACGTCGGATGTCGGGTCAAGCTCAAACTCTTTCACCATCAGCTTTTGCACGCGGGCGCTCACAGCCCAGTGGATGCGGTTCACGGGGTCACCCGGCAGGTATTCGCGTATGCCCGCCGCGTTAGGTGTTGATTGGTAGGCGCGGCGCTGGGTCTTGCTGCCGCCCGGCAGGTCGGTGGCGGGCAGGCCGAATTGCGACAGGGGCACAGTCGGCGGGTAGACGAGGAGTTCCGAGCCGGAGTCGAACAGGCGGCTCGATTGGAACAGGCCGAAGGGGTCGCCCGTCAGGATGACCGTAGGGCCGAGCCGGTAGAGGCCGCGACGCAGGCAGCGCGTTCGCACCTGCCACCGCTTCGCACCCCTCCCCTTGAGCGAGATGACCGCCCCTACGTGGTGTCCGGGCAGGGTAGAGCGATCGCGCACTTCGAGCCACAGCTTGGGGAGCAGGGTGCGGTTCTGTATCTCAACCGTCTCTTGGACCGTCTGGCCCACCTGCGCCGTAGTACGCTGCAATTGGCGCTTGACGCTTAACCCGCGCTTGTTCAGGTGCGACCATATGAAGGCCGCTACCAGCACCGCAGCCAGCACGTAGGCGAGATAGTAGAGCAGGCGGAGGCCGACGGTGATCGCCGAGATATAAATAACGGCGGTGAAAAAAGCCAGCCTGAAGGCGTTAGCGTTCCCTGATGCAAACATCTGCGCTAACGCCTGGGGGGAGCGGGAGTGGTGCCGGGAACAGGCGTGCCGCGAAGTATTTCGGCTACGACCGAGCGGGCGTCGGCGTTCCTGATGCGGGCCGACGGGTTGAGTATCAGCCTGTGGGCCAGCGTCGCCTCCGCGAGCGCCTTCACGTCGTCAGGGATTACGTAATCGCGCCCACTGATAGCCGCACGCGCCTGCGAAGCGACCTGTAGGGCGAGCGAGCCGCGCGGGCTTGCGCCCAGGTAGGTGTCCTCGTGTCTGCGGGTCGCCTCAACGATAGACACTATATATTCCTTGATGAGCCGGTCAACGTGTACGTTCCTGATGGCAAGCTGCGCGTCTACCAGTTCCTGCGCATCAACCACCTGCTCAAGAGATTGCAGAGGGTGGACCTGCTCCTGCCGGTTGAGCACTTCGATCTCCTCGTTTCGGGTTGGATAGCCCAGGGAGATACGCATGAGGAAGCGGTCAAGCTGCGCCTCCGGCAAGGGGAAGGTGCCCTCGTACTCAATAGGGTTCTGAGTAGCAAGCACGATGAAGGCGCGAGGCAACGGGTAGGTAACGCCGTCCACAGTCACCTGCCGCTCCTCCATAGCTTCGAGGAGGGCGGATTGCGTCTTGGGCGTAGCGCGGTTGATCTCGTCGGCCAGGACGATCTGCGCCATGATGGGGCCGGGCCTGTATTCAAACTCGCCGTTCTTCTGGTTGTAGATGGAAACGCCTGTTACGTCGCTGGGGAGGAGGTCGGGGGTGAACTGTATGCGCTTGAAGGTGCAGCCGATTGAGCGGGCGATTGCCTTTGCGAGCATCGTCTTGCCCACGCCCGGCACGTCCTCCACAAGCACGTGTCCCTGGCACAGGAGGGCTATCAGCGTGCTCTGCACCTCAAGGTGCTTGCCGATGATTACTTGCTCAACATTTTCGGCCAGCCGCGCCGCCAGACCGCGAACGTCTACTATATGCACCTCTCTATTGGTATTAGTGTCGTAGCTGCGCCTGTCCTCTTGATGTTCGATAGCTGACATTATCACCTCATGTCTATATGGTTTGTGAAAAAGGAAGTTACGATTGCGCCGTCTTGAGGAGTATCCCTCAATTATAACAGCTTACGCGTAGAATTACATGCCGCTTCGCCGGCCCTACCAGGGCGTTCTCCCTTACATCTTATTGTGACCGCTAAGATACTCTATCGGTTCAATTAATAATGGAGACCAATGTCAAGACCCGAAAACTGCGAGCACAAGCAAAAGTATCGGTTGGGCCGCTCCAGGCCTTACCGATACTTTTCGCTTATGTGTCTAATTTCCCTTAGAGACTGTTATGAACTATGGGCAATGAAGTTGATCGAATTGGGGTATGGTAGGCAAAGAACGATACCCTAGTGATATGAGTTATTAGGATGGACAGTACGGAGTGGCGTCCAATCGCTCAAAATCCCCCAATCATCCTACTTGTTGGCGAACCGTAGCTAACCACTCCCTCCTGTCGCGTAACTGTAAACCAGGTATGCCAACGCGAGTATCCAGCCAAGAATCGACGCCCAGTATATGATATTTATTGCCAGACTATGCTCGATCACAAAAGCATTTCCCGGGATTATCCCCAGCAGTTTCTTCTCAGGTTCGGGGCGACCACGAAAGATACCTGTATCAACCTTCAGTTCCGTCTCAATCCTCCTCGCTCGGCTGGTGAGATCGTTGTATAAGTCAGAATTACGAATCTCATAGATATACAATCCGCCCGTGATGGACAGGCCAAGAAAAGCGATGGCTATTTTCACTAGTGGATTTATTGGTTGCTTAGTGATGGTCGTTTCAACGATTTTGCTGCTGGCCGGATCTATCTTGTCCTGTCTGGTTGTGTCGGGGCTTAGTAGCCCGACCAAGAGGAAAAGCGAAACCGTCGGCACAAGCGCCAACAACTTGAACCGGACATCAGTGAGTTGGCGCCAGTTGTTAGACAGTTCTGTATAGAGCAATTGCAATATCGGGAAGTCGTCGCGCGAGCCAGTGGCGTCACTAAGGAGTGTTGGCAGGACTGTCGGTTGGTAGTGTCGACTGCCTCGTGGATAGTAGACGTGAATAATGTTCTGCGAGCCCTTAGATTCTAGTACATAAACGTCACCCGACCTG
This sequence comes from Chloroflexia bacterium, assembly GCA_036399775.1. GTDB lineage: Bacteria > Chloroflexota > Chloroflexia > QHBQ01 > JADMIH01 > JADMIH01. The sequence goes on from DASWMJ010000061.1 coordinate 7,885, forward strand.
CTGGAATAATGTATGTGCCAGAGCTTACCAGTTTTTTCCTCTGTAACAGGGGCACCATCTGGAACTATGGGTAAGTTAGCTTTCTGTTGATCAGTTTGCGTAAGCCATTTTTGAAATTTGGGTGGGATCTGATTCTTGTAGAGAGCATCTTCGTCTTCCGGGTCAAGCTCGTATACCACCTTGTCCATTTCTTTGTCCGCCCACTAATTTTCAGCGTTTGTTGGACAATATCCATTATTCATAACACGCTCTAAAATGCGGGGTCGTAGGCAGGCTCAAGAGAGATGGCGGTGTGGGATTGGAGTTGGTCGCGGAGGGACTTGCGGGCGTGGTGCAGGCGGGACTTTACGGTGCCCACAGGCAGGTCGAGGATAAATGCGATCTCAGGAAGGGAAAAGTCCTGCAAATAATGCAAGGTGACGACGATGCGGTGCTTCAACGGGAGGGAGTTGATAGCGTCTCGCATCTTCACCCGCAACTCGGCACGCTCGTATACGGCTTCGGGCGACTGGTGGGGGTCGGAGGTAAAATGGACCTCCGCTATCTCGTCCAGAGGCTCAAGGCGCACCTTGCGCTTCTTGATGGCGTTGCAGCTAAGGTTGACGGCCACGCGATGCAGCCAGGGGGAGAGCGAGCCATCGCCCGTGATGGTCTGGATGTTCGTATAGGTCTTATAGAAGCAGTCCTGCAACACCTCTTCCGCCGCGCCTGCATCCCGCGTGATAGCGTAGGCGGTCCGGTATATCTGCCCCTGGTACTTGCTGAAGATCGTCTCAAATGCGGCCATATCGCCGCTCTGGACGCGACCTACAAGCTTTGTGTCCTCGTGTGGTGCCTGGATGGGAACGGTGAGCACAGGTTCCAAATGCGTATCCTCTACCTGGCGGAGGTTTGCCCCGAAATGGTCAGAGTATCAAGCTGCCTGTTCTGCGAAGATGAATGAAGGTCGGGAAAGCTCCCTGTTCGTGGAAGTGTCTCGTATGGGATGCTAACGACGCAATACTATCTTAATCGCGTGCAGCCCCCTATTATAGACAGGTGCGCCAGGTATATATCACCTTGCGAGCCGGGAGGTACCGTAGAGCCGAACGTTTCCGCTAGTATATCACACAATATTTCAATTGTAAATAATTAGCTAGCAGAATCGGGGCCACGATTTTGGTTGGTGCACATGGGAAAGGCAGGTCGCCACATATTATCAGATGTTACGCGGTTACGAAGGCGGGTTAATTTCTTCTCTTTCTCCTTCAGTTTGAACGTATTAGTGCTGCCTTGAGTTTCACGCGCTTCTGGCACACCAAGTACGGTTGATGCAAAGAAAGTTAGGATGTATAGGAAACGCCACCCTACCATCCTTGTCATTCTGAGCGCAGCGAAGAATCTCGTTCCTCGCATATCGGTTCGGTGCAGTGCAGAAGCGAGAGATCAAAGGCGAGAATGTGCGCGAGGGACGAGATTCTTCGCTGCGCTCAGTGCATCACCAACTAAGTAATTACAGGATAGAGGCGACGAAGCTTGATGCGAGCATCTGATGCAGAGAAGTGCCAGTTGATGGTAACTTGGGCAGTGTTGCGCTCGATGCACCACGCATT
>DASWMJ010000062.1:0-2596 GCA_036399775.1 Chloroflexia bacterium
TGGGGTGTCAAACCAACTTTACGCGTGACCCCTGGCAGGGCGACCCACCGGGTCGCCCCTACCGTACAGCTTTTATTTCTGAACACAACTTCGTTTGTGATGTGCTCAGGATGACATGGAAACAGGGTCGGCTTTTCGAACACTATTTTGTTAGCGCACTACTGAGCGCAGCGAAGAATGACATGGGTAATGTGGTTGCCAATGGAGAGATTCTACTTTACCCGCCATTTAGATGCACTTACTCTACTAACCCCTGATCCCTAACCCCTGATCCCTAACCCCTCGCCCCTCAGCAATCGTCGTCACACCTGCTGCTCGTGTAGGTGAGCATCTCCGGGTGGAGGGTAGTGAACCCCGGCACCCACATCTCGGTGGCGTCGGGCGCTACGAGCGTGCTCTGGCCGGTCTCGAAATCGCGGGCGTAGAGGCCGCGTGGCATGCCTGCTCTTGGGCCGTCCACCGCCATGAGCGTTTGCCCGTCAGGCAGGAGGTAGATATTTGGCAGCCATTCGGCCGGGCGGCGCGTGCTGTGCAGCAACGGTACGGGCCTCCTTGAGCCTTCAGGCCGGGTGGAGAGAGGCACGGCAAAGATGGCGTAATTGCCATAACTGACGTTGATGTCGTTCCCCACCAGGTAGACTGCGTATAATCCGTTGGGGGCAACTGCTACCCAGTGGCTGCGAGCAAAGAACCGCTGTGCCCAGCCCTTCTCCCCATCAAAGAGCATGACGTTGCGCCGCGTATAGGTCAGGCTGTTCGGCCCCTCCCAGAACTTGAAGCCCTGCACGCTGTAGGCCACGAGCGGCCCACTGTTCATCTGCGTACCCTGCTCCTCGCCCTGCACTATCGTCTGGATGCGCTCCATGTCGCCCGTTTGCAGGCTATACAGGTGAACGTCTTCCTCTGTGCCGTACCTGAGCGTGACCATCAGGTGCCTGCCGTCCACCGTGAATTCGCCGCGCAACGCCCAACGGTTCCACTCCCTGGCGCTGACTGGTATGGTGGCTATGGTGCTGGGGGAGAGCGATTCCGAGGTAAAATCTACCAGGCGCAGCGCGCAGGTGAAGTCCTTTTGTTCGTTGGGTGACGTGCAGGTCCGGTAGAGGAGGTAGCGCATATCGGGGCTGAATATCGCCCCATCAACCGTGCCCTCCTCGATGGCGATCTGCTGCGTCATCGTGCCCAGCACGCGGGTGAACGGCCCGCCCATCGAACTCTTTGTGATAGAGACGATGCTTCTGTTGCTGCCCTGCTCCTTCTCGACCAGGAGCGACGTATCTCCCTGAATCTCCGGTATGATGGGGTTGGCCGACACCCCGCCGGTCACCGGGTCAACCGTCAAAGACTGGGGCGGCGAGCCAGGCTGCCCCGGCGCATTCGCGGGAGGCACCGGGTAGGTAGTCACGAGGTTGTCGGCATCAACCACCAACGTCTGGTTGCCCGACGTGAATCTCGCGCTTATGACGCCCGGTACCAGTTCTGCGGCCAGTTTGTACGCGGTAGTGTGCTCGATGTCGTATAGCATCAGCGAGCGGCCATCATGGGAGTAAAAACTGTAGCAAAGCCATTTGCCATCCGGGGAGCGCGCATGTACCATCGAGAGGGCGTTGGTGTTGGGTATGCGATGCGTCTCGCCACCGTCGGCCTGCGCGACGTACACCCCGCCGTCACCGTCCGCCGAGCGCGCCAGCCTGTAGACGATAGCGCCGTTGATGCTGCGGGCCTGGGCAAGCAAATCTACAGCGTCGGCATAGTTACTGTGTATCTCGTTCACCTGCCTCAGCCTGCTTGCCGCCAGCCACCATTTGCCCTTCGCGGCGGCCTCCGCGCCCGTGTCGTACATCGCCTTGCGGGTGGCGATCTTCTCCTGCAACCCCTCGATGCGCTCTGACGCGTCCCAGTAGTCACCGGCAGCGCTAAACTCCGATATGGCACGCTCGTACTCCTGCTTGCCGTCGGCGTCCAGGCCCGCGCGATAATGCCCGGCTTTGGCGTCCTGCTGGGCGGAGTTGTAGAAGGCGAACCCCACTATCACAAGCAGGATAGTGGCCCCCAGGAGGAACTCAAGGCCGCGCTCAGGCGTCAGCAGGTCGCGCCAGGTGAAGCGAGTGGCCAGGCGCGTATCGGGGGCTTCTTTGGAAGTTATAGAAGTGGATGTCGAGGGCCGCAGCTCGTCGGAGGCTAGCTCTTGCACCGACTCGTCGTCGGTGGGCCGGCCACAGTGTATGCAAAATGTGGTGCCTTTCTGGTTCGGCTTACCGCAGTATGGACACGATGCCGTCACGCGCATGCCTCCGTTCGTAACGTGAGGCCAGTATAGCACCGGAACCGCGCTGAGGCAATGCTTACCCCGCTGTAAGTATTCAGAATAGTGATAAAGGAGTGTCTTTTGTAGGGGCGACCCGGTGGGTCGCCCTGTCTAGGGCGGCAGACAAGTATGGTACGCTAATCCCACCAGGGCGACCCACCGGGTCAATGGTGTCGCATTAAAATCAGCCAGACAAGTAGATGACAAGTTTGAGACCATCAGCCACAGCACCCAACCATGATATACGAGACATAGAGGGTGGTTTACCCCCCATCTCATCGAGCAATA
>DASWMJ010000063.1:0-58857 GCA_036399775.1 Chloroflexia bacterium
AATAGCGGCATTACCGCTATTTTTCGCACGCAAACAATCTCTTTTTCTCATGTAAAGCGCATATTAGCGACTGTGACGCAGCCCTACCGGCCCCGTGTCTCGTGGCGGAGTGGCAGATACGTTTTGCACGACTTATAATGAGGCCACCGGACATCGGCCACAAACGCACGGAGTAAACAAGAGAATGCAGTCCACAGGAGTAATGGAGCAGCGCGGTGCGATAGCGCAAAGGGGATTGCGAGGTTGGCCCCTGCGGGTCCTGAATACCGAGTGGGGTATGGCTGCCCTGATTTTCCTGGTTACGCGTCTCGTCGCGCTGGCGGGCGGATATATGGGTGTAAGCCAGCTCATCCGGACACAGCCCTCATACAATAGGGGCTGGCTGGCCGAGATGTCCCTGATGTGGGACGCGGGGTTCTATTATACGATTGCCCGGTGGGAATATACGTATGACCCAACTTTCGCCGGCCCCACCAGTATCGCATTCGCGCCACTCTATCCCTTCCTGATGGACTATGTGGCGGGGGCGTTACGCTTCGTTACCTTTGGCTGGGACTGGGGCAACGCCGAATTTGGCTCCTATTTAGCGGCAGGCTTGCTAATCAGCAACGTAAGTTTTTTCGTAGCCCTCGCGCTGCTCATCCGATTCTTGCGGCCCAGGCTTGGGTTCACAGGTGCATCTATGGCCGCGCTCGGCCTGGCGGTGCTGCCGACGGCCTTCTTTTTCTCGGCTCTCTATACGGAAGGACTGTTCCTGGTGCTCGTGATAAGCGCATTTTCCCTGGCTCATTCGGACTTGCGCTGGAAGTGGCTCTGCGTAGGGTTGATAGGCATGCTGGCGACCCTGTCCAAGTTCGCGGGCGCTCTGCTGTTGCCGGCCTTGCTCATAGATTACCTGGCGCAATGCGGGTGGAAGTGGCGTAGAGTGCGCGCCGACGTGCTCTGGTTGGGCTTGATACCCCTGGGCATGGCTGTATACCTGGGTTTCTTATGGTGGCGCTTCGGCAGCCCGTCCGTCTTGAACGATACTATGGTCAGAGGTTGGAACCACAGGCTATCATTCTTCCCCACGACTTATGGAGAGAACCTCGTCATGTTGTGGAAAAGTTATACGGGGGGTTACCCTCCCGGCCTGGACCCGATCCTGAACAACGGGCGGGGGAGCAGACTCTACCACATACTCGACCTGGGCATGCCCGTCGCGCTGCTGGTGGGAGCCTGGCTCGCCCGTAAGAAACTGCTCGCTTCCGAGTGGGCCTGGCTTGTGCTTGGCATAATTTATCCCCTCAGCAGTAATCTCACCCTCTCCATGGCCCGGTACATGCTGCCGCTGTGGCCCGGCCTCATCTGGCTTGGCACCCTCAAGAAGGGGAGCAGGTGGCTAGGCGTGCTTCTGATGCTGGTCTCCGTAGCCCTGATGGCGTGGTGCGCCAGTATATACGGCAGGGCAAGCTGGATAGGGTGACGGGCAAGTCCTCTATCCAGCCTGCCCACGTGCATCATCAGGTTAGACGCAAGGGTGGATGCGTGTTTACTGGCCGGCGGGCTGCTTCGTCGCTCGTATGAACGCGCTCACGAAGAGGCCGTCCGCATCTGCCAGTTCGTCCCCGGAGGCGACTTGCGTGGGCCCGCAGCCGTCCCCGCAGGAGATGTCGCCAGCCGAGTAGCGGCGCGTGACTTGCACCTCAATGTCCGAGAAGCCTACCTCTGCCAGCAAGGTCCTGTAGGTGGTCTCAGGCAGCGCGCCCGCTATGCAGCCCGTCCATGCCTCCATACTGCGGCGGATGGCTTCCGGCGCTTCGCCCTGCGTGACTATGTCGGAGACGGCGAAGCGTCCGCCCGGCTTGAGCACCCTGAACGTCTCGGCAAGCACCTTGCGCTTGTCTGCCGAGAGGTTGATTACGCAGTTGGAGATGACCACATCCACAGTGTCATTGGGCAGGGGGATCTCCTCGATGTACCCTTTCAGGAAGCGGACGTTCTGTGCGCCTGCCTTCTGGCGATTCTTTTCGGCGAGGGCCAGCATCTCGTCGGTCATGTCGAGGCCGTACACGAAGCCCTCCGGCCCCACGCGCTTCGCGGAGAGGAGCACGTCAATCCCGCCGCCGCTGCCGAGGTCCAGCACCGTTTCGCCTGGATGCAGCGTCACCAGCGCGGTCGGGTTGCCGCAGCCGAGTGAGGCCAGCAGCGCCTCGTCCGGGACGGCTGCCGCGTCTGTTGCGGTGTATAGATTGCCTGTTACCGGGTCGGCGGCGTCCCCTCCACAGCAGCCACCCGATGCGCTGCTCGACGTGCTGCCGCAACAGCCGCCCGACGATACCCGCAACGCAGACTGGCTGTATCGCTGCCTGACCTGCTCCCTGATTTCATTTCCACTCAAACTAATTGTATCTGCCATTTTCTTACCCTCCTTCATTATATTGATGTTTTTCGATATATAGCCCACTAAAAAAGCCTGGTCCATATAGAACTATAAAGCTCTAACGGACAGACTCTGCGAGTACGTTTGATTGCGAAAGCAACCCGGCAAGATAGGAGCTTGCCTGCTCCAACACCGCGTGGTTGAGCGAGTAGTATACCCACAGCCCGCGCTTCTCCCAGTTCACCAGCCTGGCCTCGCGCAACACCTTGAGGTGATGAGAGATTGTGGGCTGGCCGAGATTGAATCCTTCCCCGATCTCGCACACACAGAGAGGCTCGCTCAACCCGGCAAGCATGGTGACGATGCTCAGGCGGGTGGAGTCTGCGAGCGCCGAGAGTAGCTTTACCTGGGTGGATATGGCCTCCTGGTCGGGAGAGACGGTGCAGGGTACGCAGCAAGATTGCGCGTCTTGCATGACCGGCTCAAGGGGTATGATGTTTTGCTTGCTTGCAATCATGTTCCCATTATACTACTATATTGATGGTTGTCAATACATCTCTGGTCGTAGTTTCTGAAGAGCGCGTGCGTAGGGATACATTACTTTGCGAAAGGCTAGCCTATTCCCTAGCATCCTTTAAACACCTGCAAAGCTTTACGCTCGAGCTCTTATGACCTCGGCAATCTCCGTTGCTATCTCGTCAACGGTATGGGTTGCTGTGTTGCGCGCGACCTTATCCGCGAGCGATGGGCTATATTCTATGACCTCTTGTTTGGAGACATTGTGCCAGATAGGAAGTAATATCTGCTCCCCGGTGACCGTGCGAGTGACTAAGCCGTCAAGTTCATAGTTAGTCCAACCCTTACGGAAGAACTGCTGCGAGAGCACCACAATTCCGAAACGGCTGTGCGCTAAGCCCATGTCTATCTTTCTTCGCAGACTATCACCGATCCGTAACTCAAACTCATCGTACCAGACTCGCAGGCCAGCTTCTTGTAAGGCGTTCGCCAAGGGGCGCACAATATTATCTTTGTCCTCAGATGCATGAGATATAAAGACGTCGTACTCAAGGACCATATCAGCATCCTCAACCCCAGGAAGATGGACGCTCGCTACGCGCCTCCCCTGAATGAGAGATGGTACGGAGGAGAGGGGTGCTTCGCGAATAGAGGGCAGGCGCCCTGGCAATATCTTGATACCCGAACGCACGCTACCACGATAACCGCCCAGATCAACGGTTACATGCCAATGGCCGGAGCGTGGCACAGACAAGCGCACAGGTGATTTCTTTGTGTGCCCGCCAATGTAACTGTGCCTGCGGCCAGATTTGTAGCTATGGAAGTTAGAACTATCCATAAGCCGTACGTTGGCCTCACTACCTTTGAGGGATACCTCAACGATTTCGCCACCACTCAGGTTACCGAGATCGTGATGCGCAAAGTTCAACTTTTCATACCTCACTTCCAAGCACTCAAACTACAATAATGCGTACCTCAATTCTGCGCCTATTATAGCACAGGAGTTCTTACATCGGAGTTTTCCACACACCTTACACCTTTTAGGTATAGCATAGGTATGTGCAGAGGCGCTCGGCCTATTATTGGTATACCCTGCGGCAGAATAGTCAATAATGAACTTGTACCGCTGGCAGCCGCGCAAGGGAGCGTAGCAGAGCAAATGGAGGTATTTCGTAGCGTGCGCGACGACATAGAAGGGCGGCTTCGCGAATGGCCGGCGACAGCCTAGAACATATCGGGCATCCAGGGGCGCGCTCCCGCGAAGATAGCGCCCGCCAACGCCAGATCGCCCCTCTCCCCTTCTATCTTGCCGAGCGATTGTAGCTCTAAAGGAGAGATGAAGCCCGTATAGATGGAGGCCAGTTCGCGCACTCCCAGCTTTATCCGGCCCTCACCACCGGGGCTGACATGGCCCTCGCCTCCGCTTACAGCCAGGGTGAAGCGCCCGTTGTTGGCGGGGAGCAGGTCGTCTTGCACGTCGAGGTGCACTTCGGCGTCGAGGCCGTTCGGGTAGCCGCGGAGGGTTAGAGCTTTCTCCACGTCAACCAGGCGCAACATCCAATCGAATGAGCGTGTGACTTTGAATTTGGAGGTCAGCCCGGCGGACATAGGCTCGTTCAGCAGGTAGATGAACGAGTCGAGCGGCCCGCCACTCCACGTGACTTTGTCAACCATCGTGGCGAATCCCGCCAGGAGAGTGAGCACCCTGCGTCCCGCGCCGGGGGTCAGCACGCACGCGTCGAAGACCGAGATAGGCTCGGAACGCTCGCCCGATTTGAAGATTACGTATCCTTCCGGCTGGCCGTCGCGCGCTACGATAAAGCGATGTGGCTTCTGATCTTTTGGCTCAAGCTTGCGGTTCCACAGCCACTCCGGCCTGTCCAGGTGGCCGGAAGAGCGGCGGGCGCGCTCCTCGTAGAGGCGATAGACCTCCGGGTAATGTTCCTTTTCTATGGGAACCAGGTCGAGGCCGCGCTCGCGCACGTCTATGCCGTCGAGAGGCAATTCGTAGGTGATACGCTGCCCGGCGCGCTCGTAACCTACCCTGCGATAGAAGGTCGTGGTCGCGGGGTAGAGGCTGGAGAGGGGCATCCCTTCCTCATAGAGTTCTTCAAGGATGGCGCGCATCATTGATAGGCCCAGGCCCGTGCCCCGGTGCTCAGGCGCGACACCCACCGTAGTGATGCCCACCGACGGCACGCTCGCGCCACCGAACCATTGTCCCATCCTGACGTAGCCCAATCCCGCCGCGATCTTCCCATTCACACGCGACAGGCGGAAGTCATCCGCGCCTAATATGGCGAACAGTTCCTGCATGCCCTCGCCTGGAATGTGCAAGGCCGACCCTAATAGGGCCACGAGCGGTTCGGTGTCAGCCTGTGTGGGCTTTTCGATGACCAATTCTGTCAGCACGTGAGGAACCTCTTTCTTCGAGCGTGGATACGGGGATACCTGGCTGAGAGTGAATCAGGCAGCCAGGGACGCACTCTATTCTTGAGAGCGATGGCTAATTTGGGCGTGGTGTTGACTAAGGATGGATAGCCGTCAGGCATGGAGTCGGATCTGTCGGCGCTTTCGTCAGGCATGCCTCGCACGTAAGGATCGAGTCGGCATAGCCTGCCCCTGTGCCGTAGCCGTTTAGCCCCGCCGTGACGTCTCCCTTGGCCCAATCAATACGGATTTGCAGGTAGCGTGACCCACAGTCTATATTCTTCGCCGAGTCCGTCATCTCGCTATGCTCGAAATGTATGCCTTTGGGCGTGCTTTTGTTGACCTGCTCCACCGCGCCTTTGGTCATCTGCATCAGCCCTGTTGCCGAGCTAGATTTGCTCTTTACGTTCGGATCAAAGCCGCTTTCCTTCCATATCAGGCAGGTCAGAAGTTCGGTTGATACGGTGGACTTGTTGTTGGCGGTAATAAGTTGTTTCACTTCGTCGAACGTCAGACCTGCTTTCTTGGTGGAAGTGTCTTGTGGGACAGGGGCGGGGGCTTCGGGAGCGGCTGGAGGTTCACGTTGCACCTGGGCATGGGCAGCTAACCACCGCTGGACGGCACGATTGCCGTAGCCCTGCTGGGCCTGGCGCATCCTGGCAACCTTTACAGGCTGGTTGCCCCGCCCGTTCAGCCTGGCATCGCCAAGTAGCGAGCCTGAATATGTGGATGTATGCCCTGGCGATGGCCGGTTCTCCAGGCTGGCAGTTAGTTGCGCAGAAAGGCGCTCTGGACGTTGCGTTCTGTAATAGTCATCGAGTTCGTGTCTGCTGTATGCAGGCATGGCAACCTCTCCTTCCTGACTACGGCATGATGCTTTGGGCTATTATACACCCAACATATATTGAGCTATTGAGCGCATGTGCGCCTGACATTGTATGGGCGTCCGCCAGGGTGCTTCACTATTATAACATTATGACCCCATTTTCCAGGCTTGAGGATATGTCCTTGCAAGACGACATACCTGCAGAAAGTGTTGTTCCACCAGCAGTGGATTAATGGTAAAATCTAACCCATCTGTGTAGTACTTGGTTCATCGTCGGCACTGGTAAGAGCCTGTCTATAAAGCAAACGATGAGCTATAATTGCAACTATTACAGGAACAAAAACCATATCCTACAGACCTGAAAGACAAAGTAAGGGCGAAGTGAAAAAGGAGGAATTGCGCCACGGTTTGGTATGATGTCGGCAAGAAAGTCCAAGGCGTAAGCGACACATCCTGGTAGACATGATGCGTCTGTTGATGATATTCATCCAGGAGGCAATACATTGAACATTTATATACAGCATTTCGATTCATCAGAAGTGACGTCGCACAGTTTCCTGGTCATCAAGTGCATAAAGCCGGGGGCCAGAGGTGAACTATGTCGTTCCTGACATGGCTTCACATATCTGACTGGCACCAAACGGACGAAAAAGATGGGACTGAACTAAAGCGAGATAAGGTGCTTAAGGCCTTACGTGCTGACATTGCTCAAAGGAGAAAGCTGAACGAGAATTTAGCGCACATCGACTTCGTGGTCTTTAGCGGCGACATAGCTGATGCGGGTAAGGCTGATGAATACACAGCAGCAATTACACGTCTCTTAGATCCATTGCTCGACTGGGTGGCGGTAGAGCGGAACCATCTTATCTTGGTACCTGGAAACCATGACATAGAAAAGGAGCGTATTGCAGATATACCGGCTGACTTGCAGAGCATACCTGATACTCGTTCTGCTGTAGAAGAATGGCTCAAAGACTCGAAAAAAGTTACCACGCTGCTCGGCCCTTTTGAGTCCTATACAAACTTCGTCAAGACCTACCTGCCGGATGATGTGGTCCTAAATGAGATTAAGAACCCGGCCTACGGTCACGTCAGGCGACTGGATATTCGCGGAGAGATGAAAGTCGGGGTGTTATGTCTCAACTCATCATGGTTATGCAAAAGATACAAAAATAGTAAGGGAAGACATGACGACAGGGGACATTTAGCAGTTGGAGAGCGTCAGCTATTCTTTCCCCTTGATGAGCTGGCAGGCGCTGACCTGTGCGTCGCTGTTCTCCACCACCCATTCGACTGGTTGATGGAGGATGAAAGGTCCTGGGTGAAACGGAAGTTGGCAGAGAATTGCCACTTCGTCCTATACGGTCACGAGCACAAGCCCAGTATATGGGCAGAGGCCAGCCCTATTGGCAACTGCGTCATTATTCCGGCGGGCGCAAGCTACGATAGATATTCGGAGGACGTACAATATGTGCCGTCGTACAACTTTGTCTGTCTCGATATTATGAACGGGGTAGGGACAATCTACATGCGCCAGTGGGACCCCATTCGGGAGATATGGGATTCCTCTCGATCTTACTGCCCTCCGAATGGCGAATACCCATTTCAGCTTCCGAAGGATCTTGGCAAAGGTACTCCACTCATCTCGAAATCGCCTTCGCCCAAGGGATTTAACTATCTCCCTTACTTACAAGAGTGGAAAGTAGTACACACGACGATGCAGACACTACTGGACCAACTGGTTGGAGTGGTATCTCGAGTTCAACACTGTTTTTTCCTCACACAAATGCTTGGTGAGCCTCCCGCCCGCGCAATGTCCCCAGAACTAGAAAACGAACTGAGTCTTCTTGAATCGGATTGGCACCGAGTGGCAAGCATGATAAAAGGCATACCTGCGGTGTTCAAGTTTAAGTACATCTTGGATGAACCTATCGTAAAGTCGCTTATTGGAACAGTTGGCAATATCGAAGCGATGAGTAGGAGTATTGGTGCTGCTCACTCGAAAGTTGAGATTAGCGCGGCTGCAGAGTATCTTACATTCGTGAAAAACGAGATGGCTACGGCGCTTACCGTAGCGGACCGCAATATTGTATCGATATTAGACGTATTGAGTGAGGGCATGACAATTGCCGAAAAACCGGAGGAGTCGCTTGGGCCATAATAGATGTATAATTCGGTCAGTGCTCCATTTTGGCGGGTTGTTGGGCGCAGTAGTGTTGACCTTTGATCGCTTCCGGCTGTATGCACACTTCATAGCCGGGACACAAGCCTGATTCTGTGGTTGGACATGACTCAGCAAGTAAGGTACTAGATACCCCATGAAGGAGAAATCTCATGGACAGCAGAGAGTTAGTGCAACGCTATAACAACCTGTTGGCACAACAGATCGAGCCGGAGCCAGATAGTCAATGGCCCAGCGCTGACGCGCAGCGGCTTCTCCAGGATGTTCGGGAGCAAGGGTCAGTTATCGATAATCCCGTAGAGAGGGAACTGCTAGCTGCATGGGCGAGGAATCTGGGTGACATGATTTACCAGCACACTGGAGAATTTCCTGCTGTTCGCCTTGCTCCATTGCATCCTCGATCAGCGTTGGTTACATATGGTGCCAGGAATGCAGTGGAGAGTTGGTTACACGCAAACGATTATGACCCAATGATGCAAGCGGCGAGATACACCCACGAGTTCGTAGGCCGAGAATGGGTGTTCCAGAACATTGAAGCCTGGCTCGATCGAGGTGAAAGCAAGGTATTTCTTTTGACGGGCAGCCCAGGTTCAGGAAAGACATCGGTTCTGGCGCAGCTTATAAAGACCTCTGCTGAAAGAACTTCAGCGGCAGAGAGCGAGAAGCTCCCTGGGACGCATACGGTTCACGCTGCTCACTTTTGCTCCCTACAGGAACCTCGCACCATTGATCCTCGCGCGGTGATCGGCTCGCTAGCCAATCAATTATCCCGACAGTTCGAAAAGTACCTCGAAGTAGTTTATGCATCGCCGGAGGATCCACGCTCCATAGTCAGTGTCTCCGATCTTTGGACCAGATTTCTTGTATATCCACTATCAGAGTTGAAGAAGAGCAAAGTTGTTATTGCCATTGACGCAATGGACGATGCTAACAAACATTCGGCTGAAGAGACATTGGTGGGTCTGCTGTCGCGCACTATCAACTTGCCTGGACTCAGTCACGTGCGCTGGCTACTCACCTGCCGTGATGATGATACAGCCACTATCTCCCGGTTCCCAAATGCTCATGTCCTTGACTTGGTCCGTGAACTGCCGGAAGGCACATCTGACATAGAACACTATGTTCTACAACGCCTTTCTGATGTTCCCATCAAGAGGATGTCACCTGGAGAACGTAATACATTTGCCCATTTAATCGCAGCTAACGAGAAGGGCAATTTTCTGTATGCCAAGTACGCCTCAGAGGCACTGCTCGCACAAATTGCTCTCGGCACAGACCTACGCGAAATACAGTTGCCTCACAGCCTTTCGGATTTATATTTGCGGCTTCTGGCAGGGGCGGATATTGGCTCCAAGCAGCTCAAAAGGAATCGTTACAGAGACGAAGATGACGGTTTAGAGGAGTTCTTCACCAACGCAGTGCATCAGCAGGCGCTCTTCGAAGATATGATTAGCAAGAAAACACCCTCGAAATCGTTGCTTGTGTTACATGGTATCGGAGGAGTAGGTAAGTCCACTCTACTGAAAATGTACAGGCGTTCCTGCAAGCAGCAACACATCCCGGTGGGCTTTGTAGCAGGAGAAGAAGCCTCATCGGTCCTGGAGATACTCACGGACTGGGTTCGAGATTTGCACAGCGCGGGCGCAGTGCTGCCCAGGACCCGCGCGACTCTTGCCTATTACCACGCTTTGCTCGCTAAAGTTAATGTTGAAGCCGAACAGACCGGGCAAGGTATGCAAGGGAGGGATTTCTCCGAGGTAAATAAGGCCGACATCGTGGAGATGTTTACTAAGGCGAGCCTGGCTACCGGACCCCTGGCGCTCCTTGATCAATTGGATGCTATGGCATTCCGGGACTGGCTCCGAAGTTTTCTGAGTCGTGCTGACATCGCATTTTACCTGGATCCTAATCGTCGTCTGACGGAGGACTTCCTGGACGATCTGGGACGGGCCAACACTACTCGCATTGTGTTGATGATTGACACTTACGAGCAGATGGCGGAACTAGATGATTGGGTGCGGAGCCTCGTACAGAACCTGCCGCAGAATGTATATCTTGTAATCGCTGGAAGGGCTCTTCTAAAGTGGGACCGAGCCTGGCCGAACTGGCTGGGGAGAGCCGAAGTTATCGAACTGCATGGAATGCCAGACTCTGACTTAAGTGAATTGGTACAACGCTACTACAGCTACATCACCGGAAATGAGCCGGACCTCGAACATGTCGCTGCTATCGTGCAGTTCGCTCGGCATCTCCCAATGGCCGCAACGGCTGTGGTCCAAATGTGGGTCCGGTACGGTGTAACGAACTTCCACGTAATTCGCCCCCAGGTTACGATCGACCTCGTTGATCGGATACTGGAGGGAGTTCCGGCTCATTTCCGGAGGGTTATCGAGGCAGCGGCAGTGTTGAGGTATTTCAATGCCGATGTGTTGCTCGCGTTGCTGCAAGATGACCGCCAGGACGATTGGTTCACAGAGTTGCGCAGTTTTCCATTTATTCTCACGCGGCGTGAAGGTTTAGCGATACACGAGACTGTACGTGAGATTGTTGGCGAGTCGCTTCGTATTCATACACCGGACTACTTCCGGGACCTTCACAAGAGAGCCGCAAGTTACTATCGGTCGCGCTTTGAACTGGCAGAGGCTCGAAGACTGGAGCAAGGACAATACCTCCTTGAGGCGCTTTACCATGAAGTAAGTGCCGATGAAGAAGGCGGAATACATCTATTCCATGAGGTCGCGGAGAAACTAGTAAAGTGGAGGCTCCTTGATAGACTTCGAATGTTACTGGGTGATATTCAGACCTATAAGCTATCCAGGCAAAACAGTAAGCTATGGGTAGAATACTATGGTGCTCGGTTGGCACACTTGAAGGGTAAGTATAGCGAGGCAGAGCGAATATACCGCGACATCTCTTCAAATGACCTCGCTGAGCTACGGCTCCGGTCTTACGCACACTGTGACTTGGGAGGTTTGCTTACCCGGTATGAACGCCTCGGAACCCCGTTGGCAAAGATAAAAGCTACCCAGACATTGGAGATCAGCCTGAACCTGGCGGAGATCGACGCGCACACGGTGGAGAGTTATTTCAGACTAGCCAGTATTGCGGAATATGAAGGGGAGTGGAGCCAGCAGATCGAGTACTTCGAGAAGGCCAGAGAGTTCTCTGAAGAGCATACGGACCATTATGGCCTCGCCTATGTCTATTCTGAAATGAAACGCACTTATGCTCGTAGAGGCCAGTGGCATCAATTTGTTCATGCTCACGAGCAGGGTATGAGTGCAGTAGCGCAGATTGCCGAAGAACCGGGGGCCGTTCGAGCACGAGCTCGGCTCCTGGGAAGATGGGCCTGGATATGGGCCTTGATGGGTCGGTATAGTGAGTGCGAGGGTCAGGCCAGGGAGAGCTTGGAGCTAGCCAAATTGCTCGAAGACCAATCCAGCGAGGTCTACATCCTCCGCGACCTGGGATGGACGTTGGGTTGTCAAGGAAGGTTCACCGAGTCAATCAACACCTTTAAGAAAAGCTTAGCTCTGGGCCGAAAAGTTTATGGACCACATTCCAGGCAAGTGGCTTCGTGCCTCGGTTTTTACGGAGCTGTACTTAGTTGGAATGGTCAATATGATCGGGCGGAAAAGTACCTCTTGGAAAGTCTCAAGCTCAAGCACGAGCTAAGTGATACGCCTGGTGTTCTAGAGCCTATAATCTGGCTAGGAGCTCTGGCAGAGATGCGCCGAGACTATACAAAAGCGCTGAGCTACTACGAGCAGTATTCAGAATGGACCTGGTACGGGCGATACTACTTTGAATGCCAGTCTTTGTTGGGCCTGATTAGGGTGCATTTCGAGCTAGGTAAGGATGTGACGACGCGTACTCTGATTGATAAAGCACGACCTATTGCTGAGGAAAATGAATATAACGATTGTTTGGCTACACTCAGTCTTATCGAAGGTCATTTAGCCTGGCGTGGTGAGGCTGGGGAACATGACAGCAAACTTGACACTGTATTACGCTATTATAAGGATGCTCTTGTGTACTCACTCCGTTACAATCCATTACTGCTTAGCGACGTTCTTTCTGAACACTGGCTAGGTACTCGTACATTATTGGAGTCTATTCCCTCTCACTGTCTTAGAAAGATGGAAAAGGGCCGCCAAGTGCTGGCTGAATTACGAGGATGGTGGAACAGTGGCAAGAACGAAGTAGAGGTTCATCGTAGAACGACCATCTCCTTAGTACCGGAAGGAATGAATCTGTTGGAGGCGGAACAAAGATCTGTCCGCTTGGAACCCGGAGATAGTACCAAGTATCAGTGTGTCCTAGATCGGCTGGAGCATGCACTCAAGAAAAGTCCGAGGTAGACTAAGCTTTTCCAAAAGCATTTAGTTGCAGTTATTAAGGTCACCAGCCAATACAACTTTGTTGCACGTGATACAATATTATTCCATAGTATCCTATTTTATTCTTGCTCATCACCCCTTCATCAGGGAGCCTTCAGCGCACCTTCCGTGTAAACATTTCCGAAGTTCCAGAGCATCCAGCCTACAGCGCCGCTCTGTTCGGCGGCGTCTATTTCGGCGCGCACTTTGGCCGCGTCGTACTGCACCTTGCCGCTGAAGTCCTGTAGCCAGGGGCGGACCTTAGCAGGGCTGCTGCCGGAGCGCGCAACCGCCGCCTGCATGGTCTCAGCTACTACCTCGAATGGACGCTCGGCGGGGATGGGGAAGTCCATGAAGCCGTCACCGAAGAGGGAGGGGTAGATGGCTGGGCATATGTAGTCTATTTTCGCGGCTACGTCCTCGAAACGCTGGCCCACTCCCATGTCGTCCTGCACGAAGGGGGTCAGGCCGAAGACGTTGCTGGCGACGTACACGCCGAGGGGGGATAGCTCACCGTAAGCCCTGTCGAGGAAGCCGGCTATCGCGTCTACTCGCTTCTTGCCCGCGCCCTCCGGGCCGAAATCAATGTCCTCCAACTCACCCTCCGAGGGGAATTGGGTGTTGTCGAACTGCACTTCGTTGAAGCCCCGGCTGGCGACTTCCTTCGCGATGGCGATGTTGTAGTCCCACACCTGGGGATTGTAGGGGTTGGCCCACCGCTTGCCGTAGCCGTCCACCCACACTTGTCCGGAGGCCTTCTTGCTCTTCAGCGCCCACTCCGGCTTCGCGTTGGTGGCTGCCTGGTCCCAGAAGACCGACAGGCGCGCTATGGTGTATATCTTGCGCCCTTTGAGGTCGGCCAGCAGGCCGTCGAGGTTGGAGATTAGCTGCTGCGACGTGCCTAGCTCCTGGACCAGGGGGAGTTTGCTGTCGTATAGCACCAGCCCGCTGTTGTCGGCCTTCACGTCTATCACCACCGCGTTCAGTTCGGTGCGGTCTACCAGGCTGAGGAGTGCCTGCAATTTGCCGGGCGTGGCTATCGAGTCGCCGTTGATATAGATCGCTTTGGCGACGAACGGCTCAAGCGTGACGTTCTGCGTCACCACCTGCCCGAACTGTACGGTGGCCGCCAGGTAGCCGGGGGCCTTCACTACCAACTTACGGTCTTCGGGGACGCTTTTCAGCAGGTAGTTGCCGTCCGCGCCGCTCACGGTGCGGGTGCCGCCTGCCGTGATGGTGGCTACAAGTGGCTTGCCGTCCGCTCCCATGATGGTGCCTCGCAGTACGTTTGGCACCAGCTTAACATCTACCTGCCGCCTGCCCGCCGCCTCCATGCGCTGTGGCGCGAAACCGTCAGCTTCGACAAGCACGATCGGGTTCTCAGGCACCTTGTCAACCACAAACGACCCGTCCGGCCCTGTGGTGGCAGTCAGTGTGGTAGTGGCTTGAGGGGCCGGGGTGCCTTCGGCGGGTGGGGCAGCCTGCACCACGACCCGCACGCCGGGCATGGGCGCGCCGGTATAGGCGTTGGTTATCTTGCCCGAAATGCTCTGGTAAGCGAAGAAATGGAAGTAAGCGAGGCCCGCACCCGCCAGAAGCGCAATGAGGAGATAAGGCAGGGGAGAAGGTATCTTCCTCTGCTTCTCCTGCCTGTTGTAGCTGGAATAGTACGTTGAGCGGGCGCGACGAGGCATACTCTCTCCGGGGGTTAGGGGTTAGGGGCCAGGGATTAAGGAGTGTTCAGTAAGCCTGATCCCTGACCCCTGATCCCTGGCCCCTAACCCCTACTTCTTGAACGCGGCTCTCGGCTCGTAGACGTTCGAGGGGTCCCACCACTGCCAACCCCAGCAGTTTGTCTCCCGGCAGGCGCGTATCTGGTCGGTCACTTTGGTTGTGCCTCGGCTGGTGTAGTCTACCGGGTCCCAGTCGAAGTCCTGTAGCCAGGGGCGGTACTTTGCCCGCTTGCCCTCGAACCTTTTCGCGGCGAACTCGCCCGACTTCTCTACCAGTTCGTAAGCGCACGCGGCGGGCACCTTGCAACCCTGCTCGCCGGGGCTGAAATGGGAAGGATATATCATGGGGCAAACGTAGTCCGTGTAGTCCATTATATGCTCAAGCACCTGGCCGATGACACCCAGGATCGGGCCGTCTTCCTGGTCGGGCCAGAGGGTATAGCCGAAAACGTCTATTGACATGAATGCGTCGCTGGCCTCGGTGACGGCGTGCGCTTTCTTGAGGAACTGTTGCAACGCGGCGACCTTGCCCGTATCGGTGATCGGCTTGGAGAAGACCGGGTCGCTCTCGCCCGCAGCGGGGTCGGAGGGAAAGCGTACGTAGTCGTACTGGATTTCATCGAAGCCCAGCGTCAGCACTTCCTTCGTCATGTCTATCATGTGGTCCTGCGCGGCGGGGTTGCTGGCGTCGAGCCACTTCTGATGGCCCGCGTAGCCGCCCCTCCAGGGGCCGCCGTCCTCGCTGAGTACCGCCCACTCCGGCCTGGCTTCGGCCATGGTCTTCTGCTGGAAGGTCACGACCCTGGCTATGACGTAGAGGCCGCGCGCCTGGAGCGATTTCACCAGTTCCGGCATCTCGGGGAGGAACTTGTCGGTGTTCTCCGCCGCGATCACGTCAGGGTTCTTGGTGTCGTACACCCACTCCGACGCATCGTTTTGGACGTTGAGCACTACAGCGTTGATGCGGGTGTCGTCGGCCACGAAATCAAGCAGCTCTCCCAGCAGATCGGGGGACGCGGCGTAGTTGGCCGTGACGTAGATCGCCTCTACCTTGAATTGCTCAAGCGCCACGTCCTTGCGGCTGGCGTCTTCGATGGGCATTTTGGTCAGCTTGTAGCCGGGCATTTTGAAGCTGAGGCTCGCGCCCTCCGGCACGTCTTTGAAGAAGTAGTTGCCGTCGTCGTCGGTATACAGCGCGATAAAACCCTCGCCCTTAGGGGGCACCGGCTTGGGTGTGGGCGTGGCGGTTGGAGGGAGTGGCGTGCTGGTCGGCCCGGACTTGGTGGCGGTAGCGCGCACGGCTGTCGTAGGCTGTATTGGCGATGTGAGAACGAGCGACGCCCGTAACGGCGCGGCCAGGCCCTTACCAAAGCCCATAGTGGAAGTGGTTGGTACCGTTCCTGTTGGCACTGCGGTGGCGGTCATGGCGTCGGTGGGGGTGATTGAGGTCGTGGGCGTAACGGGAGCGGCGGGCAGTACTAGCTTTACCAGCACGCCAGCCAACGGTTTGCCCGTAGAGCCGTCGGTGACTCGTCCGCTCACGGAGCTTGGGCGCAGCTTAATATCAAGCTGGTTGACAACGCCTGTGTCGATCTCAAGCCCGCGATAGCCCTCGGCAGTGACCGTTATCTTGCCTGCCTGGGGCACGTCATCGAAGTGGTAGCGACCATCGGCGTTGGTGGCGGTGAGCACTCCGCCTGCCGTCACTTCCGCACCCGCTATCGGTTTGCCGGTGGAGGCGTCCTCGACGCGCCCGTTCAACGCCCTCGGTTCGGGCGTGGAGGTGGGGGCTGGCACGGTATCTGTAGGGGGGACTGTGGGCACCGGCGTGCCGCCCCCCAGGTCTATGGGTCCAATCGCGCAGCCCGCCATGCCCGCCATCGCGAGCAGCAACAACGCCGCAAAGGGGAGAAATTTGAGCGGGTTGCGAACGTCTTGCCTGATCCTCTGGTCCAACATTACCTCCTGATGCAACATTCAATTTGTCTTCACATAATAAGAGACGCGCATCATTTTAACATAATGTCTCCATTATGCAAAGCTGAATCTAATCTAAACCGCCCTTATAACCGCAAAGACGCAAAGAAACGCAAAGTTCGCAAAGAATCATGTTGTTTCAACCGCCATGCAGGTACGTGCTTGTCACAAACGCTCAATAGACCCTTAGAATCCTAGCGAACTTTGCGTTTCTTTGCGTCTTTGCAGTCAGAATACGTTGGGCGCGTTGCCCGTATTCAGGTATAATTTAAGGATTATTATCTCATTTATAGCCATACAGGAATCAGCCTTGAACTCTTCAGAAACTGACGTAACTGGCGAAACAACCGGCGCACCGCCGGACGGCTCAACTGGCGAGAAGCTGGTGCTTGTGGACGGGCACGCGCTTGCTTACCGGGCATACCACGCCTTGCCTGCCGACCTGCGGACCTCTCGCGGGGAGGCAACTAACGCCATCCTGGGCTTCACCCAGATGCTGCTGGACACTCTGCGCAACCAGGTGCCGGACTATATTGTGATCACGTTCGATAAGGGGCGCACTTTCCGGCACGAGGAGTTTACCGACTACAAAGCGCAGCGCGGGGCGATGCCCGAAGACCTGCGCGGCCAGTTCGCACGCATACGCCAGATCATCGAGGCGATGGGGATGCCCATAGTGGAGTTGGCGGGCTATGAGGCGGACGACCTGATAGGCACGCTGTCAAGGCAGGCAGAGCAGCAGGGGCTTGAGACGTACATCCTCACGGCGGATACCGACCAGCACCAGCTTGTGACGGACCACGTGAGGATGATCGCGCCCGGCGGTTGGAAGCAACGCTTCTCCGAGGCGAAGATCTACGACAAGCAAGAGGTATTCGACCGTTACGGATTCGGCCCGGAGCTTGTGCCTGATTACAAGGCGCTTGTGGGTGACACGACGGACAACATCCCGAACGTGCCCGGCATCGGCCCGAAGACTGCCTCGGCTCTTCTCGTCGAACATGGCAGCCTGGAAGGTATCATCGAGCATATAGACGAGTTGAAGCCTAAGATACAGGAAACGCTCCGCGCCCATGCGGAGCAGGCGCTACGCAGCAAGCAACTCGCGACCATAGTGTGCGACGCGCCCGTTGAGCTTGACCTCAAGACGTGCCATATTCGCGGGTTCGACAAAGAGAAGATGCTGCTGCTGTTACAGGAGTTGGAGTTCCGCAGCCTCGTGCCGAAGGTCAACCAGGTCGCCGCTATCATAGAGGGCATGTCTGCTGAAGCCGACGCCGCCCCGGCGCAGGATGAGCAGGCCGCCCCTACCCAGGATGAGCCGCGCAGCCCGCGCCAGATGAGCTTCATCCCCGATGGGGAGGGCCAGGCCGCGAGCGCGACGGATAAACCGGCATTGGACCTGTCGCGCCGTTCTGCTGCGTCCGCGCTGGCGGTGTCCGAGGAGAGGTTGCGTGCCGGGGTGCCGCCCAACGTCTACTGCGTGATGGACCGCGAGGAGTTACGCGCTCTGGCCGCCAGGCTACGGTCTGAGGGACGCTTCACGATTGACGTAGAAGCAACCGGGTTGGATGAGATGGAGGCCGATCTTGTAGGTATCGCTATCGCGCCTATGTCAACGGATGGCACGGTCGAGGAAGGATACTATATCCCTGTAGGACACGTACTGGCGGGGGAAGAAGGGATAGTGGAGCTTGACCCGCGCCAGCTTTCGCTCGATGTCGTCAGGGAAGAGCTAGCGCCGTTGCTGGCAGATAGCTCGGTGCTGAAGGATGCTCACAATGCCAAGTACGACCTGAAAGTGCTGAAGCGGGCGGGGTTCGAGGTCGAGGGCCTGGGGGTTGACACCATGATCGCGGCCTTCTTGCTGGGGCAGACGGGCATCGGCCTCAAGGACCTGGCTTTTACGCGGCTGGGCGTGCAGATGGTGCCCATAACAGAGCTAATCGGAACAGGCCGCAAGCAGATCACTATGGACTATGTGCCCATAGAGCTTTCAGCCGGTTACGCGGCTGCCGACGTGGCGGTGACAGAGCGATTGCGGCATGAGTTCGCCCCTCTGCTAGAGGAGACGGGTGTCGCGGAGCTATTCCGCGAGATAGAGATGCCCCTGGTGAGCGTGCTGGCCGATATGGAGTTGGTGGGCGTGGCTATTGATGTGACCAGGCTTCAGATGCTCTCTACGAAGATACACAAGAACCTGATGGAGCTTGAAACGCAGATTTACGAGGAAGCAAAACACCCCTTCAACATCAACTCCACGCAGCAGTTGGGCAAGGTGCTTTTTGATGAGCTACAGTTGCCGGGCCGCAAGCGCACCCAGAAGGGGTATTCAACCGACCGCGAGGTGCTGGACACGCTCAAGGGCCTCCACCCAATCGTGGACCTGATAATCGAGTACAGGCAGCTTATCAAGCTGAAGAACACCTACATAGACGCCCTGCCCTTGCTGGTGCGGAAGGACACGGGCCGGGTGCATACCAATTTCAACCAGTCGGTAGCCGCGACGGGCCGCCTATCTTCCAACCAGCCCAATTTGCAGAACATACCTATACGCACCGAGATAGGGCGGGACGTTCGCAAAGCCTTCATCGCCGACAACGAGAGCGAGCACAGGCTGTTCGATGAGGAAAGCTGGCTCCTGGCCGCCGACTACTCGCAGATAGAGTTGCGCCTGCTGGCACACATGGCGCAGGAAGAGCGCCTCATCAGCGCGTTCGAGCAGGGGCTGGATATCCACGCCGCCACCGCAGCCGAGGTGATGGGGGTGCCATTGGAGCAGGTTGACCCCGACTCCAGGCGGCTCGCCAAGACGATCAACTTCGGCGTGCTCTACGGCATGGGGAGCTATGGCCTGGCGAGGGATTCGGGCCTTTCGCAGCCGGAAGCGGCCAAGTTCATCGAGCTTTACTGGTCGCGCTACCCGGCGGTGCGCCGCTTCATGGACACCACCCTGAAAGAGGGGCGCGAGCTTGGCTACGTCTGCACCTTGCAGGGGCGGCGGCGCTACATGCCTGAGTTAAAATCTCCCAATGGCGGCGTGAGGCAGGCGGGCGAGCGCATGGCTATCAACGCGCCGGTGCAGGGCACGGCAGCCGACATCATCAAGGTCGCGATGAACAGGCTGTCGGCTGAGATGAAGCAGCGCGGCCTCAAGAGCAAGATGCTTTTGCAGGTGCATGACGAGCTTCTCTTTGAGGTACCCGCCTCCGAGTTGGATGCTATGAGCGACCTGGTGTGCGCCACGATGGAGAGTGCAGCCGAGTTGAGCGTGCCGTTGCGGGTGGACGTGAAGAAGGGCAAGAACTGGGGCGAGATGCAGGCGGTCAAAGCGGGCGCTTGATGGCCGGGGTTAGTGAGAGCAACGACACCAAGCCGGGCAAGCAGCTAAGGCTCAGAGACAAGCGAAAGCTGCCCCTGGGGAGACCTCGTTTCGGAGGGTCTACGGGGAGCGACCTTGCCCTGCTCAGGCGCGTGCGGCGGAAGGTGCATATGCCGCGCCTGCCCCTCATCAGCGACGCGATTGGGCGGGCGCGCCTCGAGAGCGTGGAGGGTCTCACGCCCGAAGCGGCTATGCACGCGCGGCGCAACTTCCGCTTCGGCGTCTCTAACGGCGTGATGATGACGCTTGTCGAAGCGCTGATCGCACCCACGCTTGTGCTCGCGTGGTTCGTCAGCCGCCTGGGCGCACCGAATATCGTCGTGGGGACGCTGCCCGCTATTCTGGCGGGCGGCTGGTTCCTGCCCCAACTGATTGTCGCCAGCCGCGTGCAGGGCCTACCCTACGTTATGAAGTGGTACCGCACGGTAGGCATCGTGCGTACTATAGCCCTGGGACTGCTGGTACCCGCGACTATTGCGCTGGCGGATTACCCCACTTTGCTCCTCTTCGCGTTCTTCTTCCTGTACATTATTTATTCGTTCGGTGGTGGTGTTTCAGGCATCCCATGGCTTGAGATGGTGGGCAAAGTCATACCTCCACGCCGGAGGGGCACTTTCTTCGGCATGCGTAGCTTCTGGGGCGGTGTGCTGGCCCTGGCGGCGGCAGGCCCTATCGCGGCGATAATGTCGGAGGAGTTGTGGGGGCTGACCTTTCCCTATAACTTCGCCCTGCTCTTCGGTCTGGCTACGGTGGGGGTGGGGATAGGGATATGGGCGTGGTCGTCAATACGCGAACCTGCGGCGACCCACTCTGCCCAGCCTGTGAGCCTGCGCAATCTCTTGCGCCGAGGCATGGAGGCTACCAGGACGGACCGCGATTACCGCAACTTTATGGTGTCGCGTATCCTGATGTCGCTGGCTACGATTGCCGACCCGTTCTACGTGGTCTACGCTAAGACCCAGCTGGGCGCGCCCGCCGCGACTGTCGGCCTCTACCTGGGCGCGCTGTCTATCGCTTCTCTGCTATCTAATTTCTTCTGGAGTCCGCTGGCCGATCGGGCGAGCAACCGCACGCTCATGATGTGGACAGTGGCTTCGGTCGCCGTCGTGCCGTTGACCGCTATCGTTATCTCATTGTTTCATGGGACGGTTGATGACGGCGTGTTGTTCACTTCGTTCGCGGCGGTGTTCATATTGTCCGGTCTCGCGGTTGGCGGGGCGCGCATCGTAAACAACAATATGCTGCTCACCATCGCGCCGCCCATGGAGCGCCCGACCTATATCGGCTTCTTGAATACGCTGCTGGGGATCGTCATCTTCGTGCCGGTGATTGGAGGCGCGGTGGTGGACACGCTCGGCTTCGGCGTGCTATTTGTCGCGTCGTTCCTGGTGACGATGCTGGGGATGGTTGCTTCGACGCGGATGAGTACAAGAAAGCCGCAATGAAGAATGTCGGATGTGCAATTATAATGACTATTGGTGTTGTTGGCGTAATCGCAAGCTGCATAATCCTGGTAGTGTCTGGGCCGGCCTTTGTGAATAGCCTCTTCTGGAGCACCCCACCTGCCAGTGTCTATAACCCCCCTATGTATCCCGATGCCCAGGAAGTTACTGTCGGTGAGCCAGAGGCTACGGTATTTGAGAAGGGCAAACGAATAATGTTCCAGACTCCTGACAATCCTGAGGCAGTGTACGTATTTTATCGAGACGCCTTGTTGGCAGATGGTTGGTACGAAGAAAAAAGCTATCACGGAGAAGAACCTGGCTATGCTATTGCTGAGTTTGGATGGTTGCGAACAGGAATAGATAGTCCAAGCCGTGAGGCAGTACTCAGGTTGGAGGCTATAGCCGGCGATACCGGCAAATCCAACGTATCTGTCAACTTAGAATATTACTCGCCTTGATTATCTTTGAGGAGTGCCACATTATGACTAACACAATAAATCGTCAGCGCCTGGATGGCCGCGCTCCGAACATGCTGCGCCCCATCACTATCACACCCAACTTCCAGCTTTTCCCTGCCGGGTCGGTGCTGATCGAGTTTGGGAGGACGCGAGTGGTGTGCGCGGCGAGCGTGGAGGAGCGCGTGCCGCCCTTCCTGATGGGGCAGGGCAAGGGCTGGGTGACGGCGGAATACTCGATGTTGCCCTCCGCTACCCCCACACGCTCCCAGCGCGAGACTGCGGGCAGCAAACCCAACGGGCGCAGCCAGGAGATACAGAGGCTTATCGGGCGTTCCCTGCGCGCCATCGTGGACTTGCAGGCCCTGGGAGAGCGCACAATCACGCTCGATTGCGACGTGCTTGAGGCGGATGGCGGCACCCGTACAGCCTCAATAACTGGCGCGGTGGTTGCTCTCAGCATAGCTACCAATAAGCTGCGCGCACAGGGCGTTCTCCCCAAGAACAGGGGGCCTGTGGTGAGGCAACTGCTGGCGGCAATCAGCGTGGGGATAGTGGGTGGCGTGCCGATGCTCGACTTGAACTACTCGGAGGACAGCCAGGCAGACTCCGACTGCAACGTAGTCATGACCGAGCAGGGCTGGCTGGTGGAGGTGCAGGCCACCGCCGAGCGCAAGCCCTTCAGCCGGGAAGAACTGGACGATCTGCTGACCCTAGCCCGCAAGGGCGTAAACGAGTTGATAGCGCAGCAACGTGAGGCGCTCAACATCTAACCGCCAAGACGCCAAGAGCGCCAAGAACCCGCCAAGAACGATTAGGTTGAGGTGTCTCTCTATAATTATGTGTTCACCGCTGACCTATATCTGTGGTCCCTAACGCTTAATAGTCTTGGCGGGTTCTTGGCGCTCTTGGCGTCTTGGCGGTTTGGTTCTCGCCCTCTCTTATCGTTAGTTGCCATGCGGGTAACAACTAGCTACACAAACCTTGACAAGACAAGACTCAAGTATGGTATAATTATGCATGGAAAGACGCTGTTTTGGTGCTCTTGGATTTTGTATTCGACACGTACAATATTATGCAGATACGGATATAATAAGAGTCAGGGGGTGGATAGAATATGAACCTACAGAAATATACGGAGAAGGCGCAAGAAGCCGTGATGAGCGCGCGCCAGATTGCCGAGGAGGCTACGCATAACCAGTTTGAGCCGACCCATCTGCTGCTGGCATTGGTCGAGCAGCCGGAGGGGGTCGTACCGCAGATATTAGCGCGCATAGGTGTAGACAGGGGTAGCTTCGTGGAGGCGTTGAGGGCCGAGCTAGAGAAGCTGCCGAAGGTGTACGGGGGTGGCGGGCAGGTGTACGTCTCAAGCGCCCTTAGCGATACCACGCGCCGTGCGGAGGCGCTCGCGGGCCAGATGAAGGATGATTACGTAAGCACGGAGCACCTCCTGTTGGCTATGGCTGACGATGCGGAGAAGAGTACGGCGGGCAAGCTGCTGCGTGGGGTGGGGGTCAGCCGGGACAAGATACTGGGCGTGTTGTCGCAGATAAGGGGCAACCAGCGCGTCACCGACCAGAACCCGGAGGGCAAGTACGCCGCCCTCGAAAAGTACGGGCGCGACCTGACCGACCTGGCGCGCAAGAACAAGATTGACCCGGTCATAGGCCGCGACGAGGAGATACGCCGCGTGATACAGGTGCTATTGCGGCGCACCAAGAACAACCCGGTGCTGATAGGGGAGCCGGGTGTCGGCAAGACAGCCATAGCGGAAGGGTTGGCGACGCGTATTGTGCGCGGCGACGTGCCGGAGGGTTTGAAGAACCGCAAGCTGGTGCAGCTGGACCTCGGCGCTATGGTGGCAGGGGCCAAGTACCGGGGCGAGTTTGAGGAGCGTCTGAAGGCGGTCTTGAAAGAGATAGTGGAGGCCGAGGGCGAAATCATACTCTTCATAGACGAGTTGCACACCGTCGTGGGCGCGGGCGCTGCCGAGGGCGCTATGGACGCCTCCAACATGCTCAAGCCGATGCTGGCGCGCGGGGAATTGCACGCGATAGGCGCTACGACGCTGGACGAGTACCGCAAGCACATCGAGAAGGACCCCGCGCTTGAGCGGCGCTTCCAGCCCGTGCTGATAGACGAGCCGACGGTGGATGAGACTATATCCATCCTGCGCGGCCTGCGGGAGCGGTACGAGGTGCATCATGGCGTGCGTATTACAGATAGCGCGCTGGTAGCAGCCGCCGTGCTCTCCAACCGCTACATCACCGACAGGTTCCTGCCCGACAAGGCGATTGACCTTGTGGACGAATCTGCTGCACGGCTCAGGATGGAGGCCGAGAGCAGGCCGCTTGCGCTCGACGAGGTAGAGCGGCGGGCCATGCAGCTACAGATCGAGCGCGAAGCGTTGCGTAAAGAGAAGGACGCGGCCAGCAAGGAGCGTCTTGAGAAGATAAACAAGGAGTTGGCGAACCTCGAAGAGAGCGGCGCCGAGTTGCGCTCGCGCTGGCAGTCCGAGCGGGACGCGCTGAAGGATATACGCGACATCAAGGAGCAGATAGAGCAAGCGAACGCCGACCTTGAGCGCGCCCAGCGCAACGCCGACTTCGCCGCAGCCTCACAAATCAAGTACGCTACGCTGCCCCAGTTGGAAGGGAAACTGCACGACCTGGAGTCAAGCACAAACGGTACCGGAGGACAGAGGTTGCTAAAAGAGGAAGTGGACGCTGATGACATCGCAACCGTAGTGAGCCGGTGGACGGGCGTGCCTGTTGAGCGCATGCTGGAAGGCGAGCTTGCGAAGCTGCTCAAGATAGAGGAGAGGCTGCACCTGCGGGTAATCGGCCAGGACGAGGCGCTGACGGCAGTCGCCAACGCTATCAGGCGGGCGCGGGCGGGCTTGCAAGACCCGAACCGGCCTCTTGGCTCGTTCCTCTTCCTGGGTCCGACGGGCGTGGGTAAGACGGAGTTGGCCCGCGCATTGGCCGAATATCTATTTGATGACGAAAACGCCACCATACGCATAGATATGTCGGAGTACATGGAGAAGTTCTCGGTGTCGCGGCTCATCGGCGCGCCTCCCGGTTACGTGGGGTACGAAGAGGGCGGGCAGTTGTCCGAGCCTGTGCGCCGGAGGCCCTATTCGGTGGTGCTGTTCGATGAGATCGAGAAGGCGCACCAGGATGTGTTCAACATCCTCCTGCAAATACTGGACGATGGCCGACTCACCGACTCGCAGGGGCGCACGGTGGACTTCAAGAACACGATCATCATCATGACCTCAAACGTCGGGTCGCTGTACATAATTGACCTGGGGCCGGGCCAGGAAGAGGAGATACGCAGGCGGGTGAACGAGGCCGTGCGCCAGCAATTCAGGCCGGAGTTCCTCAACCGCATAGACGAGATCGTGATCTTCCACCAGCTTACCCTTGAGCAGATAAGGCAGATAGTGGACCTGCAACTCGACAGGGTACGCAAGCGGCTGGCCGAGCGCCATATCTCGCTTGAGCTTACGCCTGATGCGCTGGAGTTCCTGGGCAATGAGGGCTTCGACCCCGTGTACGGCGCGCGCCCACTGAAGCGCGTGATTCAGCATCGCCTGCTTGATAGGCTAGCACTTGAAATGCTGGACGGCTCAATCAAGGACGGCGATACCGTGCTGGTGGACGTGAAGAATGGTAAGCTGACCGTCACCGCCGCGAACCGTGCATCTACCGCCATAGTAGATGCAGAGCAGGACGAGGTAGGTGCTACTCTGTAAGTTGTCTTTCGCTTTGGGCTTCGTTAGTGGGCGGGGATGCCTCGCCCACTCCTGTTATGTTTGAGAGCGATCTAATGTCTGATACTGAAGCCGCCACACCCGTTCGTGCATCCAAAGTCCATGAGCTAGAGGATGCTATATCGATCCTGGTGCCGGACAGGTGCGAGTCGTTGTGGGTGGGCGGGATGCACATGCATAACGTGCCTATGGCGTTGGTGCGCGAGTGCATACGGCAGGGCAAGAGGTTTGAGACGCTTTATGCTGCGCCGTCCGCTTCGCTGGCTGCCGATTTGCTTATTGGGGCGGGACTCGTTGAGCGGGTGATGTGTGGCTATATAGGGTTCGAGCATATTGGCCTGGCACCCGCCTTCCGCCGTGCTGCCGAGAGCGCCATGCCGCCGGTGCGTATCGTGGAGGTAGACTCCGGCAGCCTGCTGCTCGGTTTGCAAGCCGGTGCATCGGGCCAGCCTTTTGCTCCACTGCCGCCCGGCCTTGAGGGGACGGACCTTCCAGGGGCTGCTCCCGATTTCTACAGGCAGATTACCGACCCGTTCAACAACACGCCTGCGCTTGCCGTGCCCGCGATACGCCCGGCGGTGGCGCTTATACACTGCCAGCAGGCGGATGAGTACGGCAATGGGTTGTTCAAGGGGAGCCAGTTCGCGGACAGGCTGCTTGCCCTCGCGTCCGACACTGTGATTATGCAGGTGGAGGGTGTCATAGACAACGGCCAGGTTATCAAATACCCTTTGCAGACGGGCGTGCCTGCCTTCCGCACCAGCGCGGTTGTGGAGGTCAATTTTGGGTGCCACCCTACGTCATCCCATCGCTACTACAATTACGACGACGTTCACCTGCGCCTCTATTTGCAGGCTGCCGCGACGGAAGAGGGCTTCAATGGCTATCTCAAGCAGTACGTGACCGGCCCTGAGGACCAGGAGGAGTACATGCGGCGCGTTCAGAACCAGGATTGGAGTTCGATCACGGAGTTGGGCGGATGAGCGACGACTACAAGCCGGTCTTGCGGCCAGGGTCCGATCCTCTGGTCTTTTTCAAGTATCCGGGCGGCGATGGTGGCAGTGGCATCTCCAAAGGGCACATTATGGCGTGCGCTATGGCCCGCTCGTTGCGCGATGGCGAAGTGGTGGTGATGGGCGCGAATAGCCTCCTGCCGATGGCTGCGGCCCGCCTCGCCCAATTGACCCATGCGCCCAACCTGACCATGCTGGCGGGTGCCAGTGGCGGCGTCAATACGCTGGTAGAGCCTCTCGTGCCGTCGTCGGGCGATTACGCGAACCTGGTGGCCGAGGCCGTGCTTAGCTTCCCGGAGGTGCTGATGCTTCAAATGGGCAGGCACACCGACGTATTCTTCGTGGGTGGGTTGCAGATAGACCGCTATGGCAACTGCAATCTCGCTTACGTTGGATCTGCCTCAGAGCCTACCTTGCGCGGCCCCGGTTCGGCTGGGATACCCTGGGCTGCATCCTCCAGACGCGCCATCCTCTACGCGACGTCGCATACCACGCGGCTGTTCGTGCCCAGGGTTGATTTTGTGAGCCTGCGCGGCCCGCAAGTGGGGGTGGGCGGCCCAAGCCTGGTTGTCACGCCTTTAGCCGTGATGGACTTCACGTCGCAGGGGGAGATGCGTCTTGCGAGCGTTCACCCAGGCGTTGCCGTGCAGGATGTCCTCGACAACACCGGCTTCGACCTCGCCTTGCCAGGAGGCGACGTACCCACCACGCCGGAGCCAACATCTGATGAGTTGCAGATTTTGCGCGAGTTGGATCCGGATGGATTGCTGGCTATCGTGGTTTAGTGTTGCAACCCGTTTTCTCTTATCCCGTTTAATCCTTAGAAGCAGATGTGTACATCCTCATGAGATACCATCTAGAGCATCATAATCTTAGTATCAAAGAACGAGGTAAGGGACGCAATGAAACTATCAGCAACAAATATCGGACCCCGGCGCTTGATGCCGGTGGCGCTTGCGGCGGGCCTGCTCTTTACGGTTGTAGCCGGGCAGTTTTCCAGCGCGCAGGCGCAAACAAGCTCGTTTGCCGATCCCGCTTTCAAGCGCGTTTGGGAGCGAACAGACCTGCTCGTGGCGCAGGGGAAGGTTAGTCGCACCTGGATTTGGGGGCCTTCACCCGGACGGTCCCTACAGGAGCCGTTCAAGGAGGGGCCGGGCGGTACTCACCTTGTGCAATACTTCGACAAGGCCCGCATGGAGATAAACAACCCGAATGCAAACCCCGCCGACCCGTTCTATGTGACGAACGGCCTGCTCGCGGTGGAAATGATAAGCGGGCGCATGCAGACTGGCAGCAACGAGTTCGAGGCGCATGAAGCCAGCGAGTTACGCATCGCAGGTGATGAAGATTCGGACGCGCCCACCTACGCGGCGCTTCAGCGTGTCGCTTCTGTGGGCCTGCCCAATGGTGAGAACCGCGCTGCTCCTCTTACGGTTGGGGCGCGCATACCTTCTACCTACATGGACCGCCGGGGCCAGACAAAGTCGCAGCCGCCGGAGTCGGCGCTGCCCGCGTATAACAAGACGAATGTGAAGGTAGCCGCATACGCTTCGGAGACGGGACACAATATCCCCGACGTATTCTGGACCTACATGAACTCGCAGGGGCCTATCTTCGAGAACGGCGTCACCGTGAACGCTCTGCTCTTCAACTGGGTCTCGGCGTTCGGCTATCCGGTGACCGAGCCTTACTGGACCACTATCCACCTGAATGGCGTAGGCGAGCGGTTGGTGCTCTTCCAGGCATTCCAGCGCCGCATCCTGACCTACTCGCCCGACAACCCGGAAGGCTGGAAGGTCGAGATGGGCAATGTGGGCGCGCAATATTACTCTTGGCGATACGACACGCTGGTGCTGAATTGCCGCCAGGTGCCGGTGCGTGGCTTCGGCAAGGTGTGGGCCAACCACCGCAACGTGCAGCGCGGTGTAGGCTGCCCTATACCTTACGGCCCCGGCAGCGAGACAGGCATCCAGACAGCTTACCAACCGTTCGAGCACGGGACCATGCTCTGGGTCAACCCGACCGTGCCTGTCTATCCCAACGTAACCGGGCCTGCTATCTACGTCTTCTTCGATGACGGCACTCTCCAGCGTTTCGATGATACGTGGCGCGAGGGGCAGCCCGCCAACGCAGGCTTGACGCCACCCGCGGGGCGCTACGAGCCTGTGCGCGGCTTCGGCAAGGTATGGCGTGAGGGCACAGGGGTAAAGGTGCGCGAGCGCCTGGGTTGGGCTACCGCCCCGGAGAAGGGCGCGCCCGGCGCTTACCAGCAGTTTGATAGGGGTGAGATGTTCTGGTCCGGGGCGGTCAATAAGATATGGGTGCTCTATGGCACGGTCAGCGCCGGGGGTTATCCTCAGCCTACGCCCGCACCTGGACCCGCGCCCAGCCCCTACAGCTACGACGTATACGACGATACGTTCGCGCCCTGAGATTGGGGATGGTAGAATAAGCAAAAATGGCGGCTGAGCCGCCATTTTTGCTTATTCTACCAGGCTTGCCAGGCGTGCCTATCGCCTGGCCCAGAGGGTGGAGTAGCCTTCGCCCTTGATCATGCGCTCAAAGCCGAGGCGCTCCAGACGCCACAACTGGTCCAGGGCCTTATTGAGGGTATCTGCGGCCTTCGACCCAGGCATGCCTGCCCTTTGGAGGCGTTCGATGAGCCTGTCGGTTATCTGTTGCTCGCGTAGCGCGCGCACCGATTTCATCCAGGGTATGCCCAGGATACTATGTACGTTGCCGAACTGCGGGCGCAGCTTCTCTATGCTCCTGATGCGCTCATCCATGGAGCTGACCTGGGGCATCACCCTTATCATGTGCTCTGTCTCTTCGTCGTGCCGGGTGTCTATCACCAGGGCGCGCCTGAGCAGCGGGAAGAAGATCGTGATGATCTCTGCTTCGGCTATGCCGGAAAGGACCTGGCTGAGAAACTGGTCTTCCTCGTCCATAGTATGCGGCCTCCCTGAAGAGTATGGTAGATGCATGAGCCGGGGTATAGCGGCGTGACGGCATCCCGGCTATTGTATATTAAACCAGAAGACTGAGCAACCATGAGTTACTCAGCCCCCTAGCGGCTATTCGGAATGCAAACAAGTCACTGCGACGCTGACTCTGCCCGCATATTGCCTTACCCTGAAGTTGCGCCCCTTTTGTGGAGGCCTCCTCCGCGAAGTAAAGTATGCCTTTTACTTGCTGCCGCCTCCGCTGGCACCACCGCCACCGCCGCCGATGCGTGTTACCTTCGTGCCACATTCCGGGCAGGTGCCCTGCATCGCGCTGCGGCCGTTCTTAAGCGTGATCTGCTGCGGGTCTTTCATGTCTACCATCTTGCGATCCTTTACGCAGTAAGCCTGAACCATTTTCTCACCTCCAGAGAATAGTACTATGAGCCACCAGTCAATAAACGACTGCGCGCCTGCGCACGCACGACTGTGTGCGTCTGCGCGTTTGCGTGATTATACACTGGCATGCGTGGGGAGTCAATAAGTTATGCACATTTTCGGTGCCAATCAGTCGTTATTGCCTATCAAATCCCCGCTCAGAGGCTTAAAACGGCACTTCACGCAAGAATTCAGGGGTGCGGACCTGGTAGTAGGCGTATCGCGCTCGCACCTGCACGGCCTCCCTTTCGGGCCACCGCATGGCGGTCAGCCAGCCGCCGAAAACGCACCCCTGGTCGATATTGGCGGTGTTATTGACCCACCTGGGGCCGGGCACCGGGGTATGGCCGTATACGATGGCGGCTTCTCCCCGGTAATGCTGCGCCCAGTCGAGGCGTACCGGCGTGCCGTCGGGGTTGGTCTGGCCCGTGATGTCGCCGTACAGGCACATCGTCCGCACGTGGTCGTCGTCGCGCCCTATCATCTTTTGCTTTATCCCGGCATGCGCGACCACCAGTGAGCCGCCATCCAGCCACAGGTAGGGAGGGGCGGCCTCTATGAAGTCAAGCAACCGCCTCTTGAAGCCTCTTTGCTTTCGCTCGCGTTCCTCGATCTGACGCACAGTCAGGTCTAGCCCATGAGTCAGTTGGACGCGCCTGCCCTGTAGGTAGCGCATAAGCTTGTTGCAGTGGTTCCCCGGCGTGTAGAGCGCCGTACCTGCCTCAACCATCGCCATTGCCAGCGCAAAGGCGTCGGAGTTGCGGGGGCCGCGATCCCCCAGGTCGCCCAGGAATATCAGCAGCCGCCCCGCCCGGTGGGAGAAGCCGGTGGAGCCATCCCCCTCGTAACCTAGTAGGGCCAATAGCTCAAGCAACTCATCAACGCAGCCATGCACGTCCCCTATGATGTCGAAGGGGCCTTTCAAGTGGCGTAGGTCGAATTTGGGGGAATACTCTTCTTTAGTGATGTTCAAAATTTGGTTTCAAGGCTTGCTTTCTTAATGTATTCATAAGCCAATTGGTTGATTTGCAATAAATTACTAGGGTTGTGTGCATTGGCCAATGTCGTTGCAGGCAAGATCACGCCATCGTACCCGGTACCGACTAAGCACGTCAAGGTTGTTGCCGCACCGAGATGTAGAAGGAGGCTATCCCAGCATCCTTGTCATTCTGAGCGCAGCGAAGAATCTCGTCCCTCGCACATATTCTTGCATGAGAACTCTATAATAAGCATCTACGCGAGGGACGAGATTCTTCGCTGCGCTCAGAATGACATAGGGTAGTGGTTCGCTACGATAGGCATATGACTTGAGTTCGCGTTTGCTCTGTTCGGTTCAGCTAGGGATGATCAGGAATTAGAATCACAGAGGGAGAGCCACTGAACGTGCCGTATTGCTGCTCGCCCTATAAAAAGTAACGTTATGCTTAGGTGGAAGCAACGAGGAGGGACTTTGCGTCGCGCATGTAGCTCCGGTAGCAGCCGATGGCGCTTAGCACGGGTATGGCGAAGTAGGGCACCAGCAGGAACGGCAGCAATTGCGCGCCACCTGAAACCGCGAATACTACGTAGGCGAACGTCCAGAAGCCACCCGCCCAACTCCCAAGTAGCATGATGCCGACGAAAGGCCGCCCGCTGAACACCCAGCCCATGCCGAGGAAGCCCGCTGCTCCTCCTACCGCTTCTATGAGGCAGGCGGTCAGGGCCTTGCGCTGTGCGGTGTCTAAGTTGGTGGGAACGGCCTTGGGGTGGATTCGGGTTGCCTGCTGGCCCGCGCCACGCATGCGGCCCCAGAAGGTCTTGAAGTAGGCGCGCCTCATCTCTCGGCCAACGACGCTAGCGATGTGGCGGAAGAAGAGGATGTAGCCTATGCCGAGGATGGCTTGCGCGCCTATCAGTAGTGCGTAGCGGCCAGTCCTGCCCGCGACTATCTCCATCGCCTCCGACGGAGTGGCACCCTGGTGTACCGCCAGGCTCTCGACCAGGCCGACGGTGAAGTAGACGACGTATGAGGCCATGATGCCCACCGCCATTACGGTGAGGGCAACCCTGGCTTCTCTGCTGTCGGCGACGGGCCGCTTGAGGATGCGGGGTAGGAGGAAGACGGCCATCGAAGCGAGGCTCACCATTACGAAGCCCACCATGTTTAGCTGTGCGTGCGAGAGGGGCGTAACCAGGTAGCTGGCAGGCAAGGCTTCATCGAGCCAATCTTTGACAGGCCCAAGCACCTGTATCACGCCCTGTATAGTGCCTATCAGCAGGGCAACAGCCCCGAAACCGATGAAGTAGCGCAATTTGCTGTCGGCGGGCGCGTCGTTCGAGGGACGCTGGCGGACAGTGAGCAGGATGTTGGCTATGAAGGTCCAGAAGCCTATTCCCATGACGATGCCCGCGACGGCGAGGGGGACCGAATGCCACAGTCCGAGGGTTTCCCTGGCCTCAACGTCGGTCATTCCGCCAAGCACCATCTCACCCTCTATCCAGCCTAGCGTCACGGCTGTGAAGTAGAACCCGAAGAGGCCGAAGAAGATGAACCAGAAGCTGAGCTTGGCAAGCCGCATGCTGTAGATGGCGCGGCCAATCATTTTGGGCAGGAAGAAATAGAGCAGGCCCATGATGGCGACGGCCACGCCCCCCACGAGGTTCATGTGGGCGTGGGCCATCGGGTCTATCAGGTGGCCCGCCTCCCCCGTCTTGCGCAGCCAGTCGAGCGACCAGGGCATTATCTGGTAGACGCCCTGCACGGTGCCGAAGAGGAGGCCGGTCGCACCCACCGCGAGGAACTTCGCCAGCAGGAACTCGCCGTCGGTGGCCGCATTGGAGGGGTTTATCTTGCGCTCTCCCGCGCCGCGCCCGACCGTGTTGTAAACATTGCCCACGAAGGTCCAGTAGCCGATACCCATTACGATGCCCGTCATCATCATGGGCATCTTGTGCCAGGCACCCATGTAGTCACGGGCCGCATCGTAGGGCCACCCGGCATGCACCATCGCGCCCTCGTATATGCCTAGCGAGAGCATGGCAATATAAAATCCGAATACCCCTATGATGGTCGCCCAGAAAGAGACGTTGGTGAGCGACTGGCTGTATAGGGGTTTGCGCGTCACTCTGGGGAGCACGTAGTATATGAGGCCGGTCAGGGTGATGGTGCCCGCGCCTACTATCGTTATGTGCGTGTGGGCCAGGTTGGTGACCATGTGCCCGCCGTAGTCGGCGTTGCGCAGCCAGTCCGATATACCGGGCAACCTCTGTACCACGCCCTGCACCGCGCTCAGGATGAGGGCCAGCCCGGCTGCGTAGAAGAAGCGCGCCAGCCCGTGCTCGGCGTCCGCGTCACTGGTGGTTTCGCTGGTCGCCCTCTGCATCGGGATAGCCGGGGCTATCGCCTGTTGTGCCGTGATTGATGCCATTTATGCCTCTTTCTAGGGGTCAGGGGTCAGGGATCAGGGATCAGGATTTAGGTAGATATGAAGCTGATCCCTGACCCCTGACCCCTCGTCCACGTAGAATTGGTAGTAGGTGCGGCCTCCTCCAAACATGCCTTCGGCGGGGGCTTCCACTATGTACGCGCCTGGCTCCCAGGTCTTGCTCTTCGGCTCGATTATCATTACCTTGCCGCCCGGCTGCCGCGCAAAGCTCATCTGGTCCTCTTCGGCCACGCCTATGCGGTAAACCTTGTAGTCGCCCGGTTCGCCTACCACCGCGGTCTGGATCAGGATGGCCTTCACGTCGCCGGGTAGCAGGTGAACGCCCTTCGTCTCGTCTACCACGCCCGGCTCGGTGGTCGCAAGCAATTCTACAAGGTTGCCTTCATATGGGAGGGACGATTGCTCGTTGAGCATGAGGAATGCCCCACGCTTGTCGCCCGCAGGCCAGCCGTTCTCGTCGGAGGGTACGATGCCGTAGGCGGCTATGTCGCTTGCGGTGTAGAGGACCCATAGCTGCACGAAAGAGAGTACGACCATCACCAGCGCCATCAGGCCCATGATTATATAGGCGGGCTTGCGATAGCGGATGAAGAATGAAGTAGATGAAGTATCACTCATTGGAGGGTCCATGCCGGGATTGCGGTTCTAGCATCTGGGATTCCTGCGTGCCATATGGGGGCGCGCTTGCGTCTGTATCAGTGTCTTGAGGGTGGTGTTCAAGGTTCTTGGAGAGGTCGCGTGGTGGCGTGGAAGTGGCGTTTACGCGGCGCGCCACCCACATGAGGGCGGCAAGCACTATTATAGATAGCGTCACTTCAAGAAGGAGAGCCAGGGGGCTGTCCCACTGGACGAAACCGAACAACCTACCCCATGACCTCGTATATGTCAATAACGGGCGTGCTGAGGTACTTGCTGACGTCCTTCTCGAAGTCCCTCACCATTGGGATGTTGGCGAATGCCTCGATGTTGTCAAGCTCGTACCACTGCGAATACATCAGCACCTTTACCGCGCCGTCGGGCTGGCGCTGCATCCAGATGCCTCCACGATGGAACCCCTGCGTGTTCTGGGCGGCGATCTTGAGGCCATGTACGGAGGCAAGGTAAAGGTTGTGCCCCGGCTCAAGCTCCTGGGTGCGCTCCGAAGGTACGGTAAATGTCACGGTACGTATGAAAGACATGCCTGTTTTGCCCCTCGCTATTTGACCGGATAAGTGGAAAGCGGCGCGCTGACGTAAGTATTGCCGATTGCCAGGTAGAGGACCGCCGCGAGCACGAAGAGTAGAAGCACGCCGCCGAAGACGATCCCCCAGGTGAGGTTGGTGCGCTGGTCTTCCGCGTCGGCAGGCTCTTCCACCGGGGCCTCGACGCTGGGCTGCGCGCTGTCGCCAACGCTGCTCGGCCCGCCCCCGCCAGGTTCGGGTGCCAGTCCATAGAGCGGCTCGTGTACGTCGTCTTCCCTGTCTTCGTGAGCCGCCTGTATGTCGTCCTGCCTCAAGCGCGCTTCGTGTTCCATGTTCGCTCCGTCTTTTTATGAGTAAACCGACCCGGCATCCTTGTCATTCTGAGCGCAGCGAAGAATCCCGTCCCTCGCATACCCTCTGGATTTGAGAACTTCGATTAGGCGTTCTACGGGAGGAGCGAGATTCTTCGCTGCGCTCAGAATGACAAGGGGACTGGGTGGCTTTCTCCTCACAATCTGGTTGGTAAGGCATCAGTATTTGTAGTTGAAAATCATCGTAACAGCCGGGTAGCCTATCATGAAGAGGGCGACTACCAGGTAGAAGAGCAGCAGGAAGAGGGGGAGGGGGCCGTTGCCCTCCTGGGTCACGCCCGCGAAGTCCTCGATGTTGCGGCCTACAACGTCCGGCAGGTTCTTCCGGTCCTTGCCTGCCGTCACCCATATCACGATGGCTGCAATCAACAGGATTACGACGAACCACATTACCCCTTCGAGGAAGACGTTCCACGACCAGGGTTTTATCAGGTCGCTATCGTTTGGGAATGACATAATTGACCTCCAAAGGGCTGCTTAGATGCGCGCCGTGCCGCCCGCCCGCTCGACGGAAGGCTGCTTCGGCTCGGGTGCTTCCTTGACTTTGCTGGCGGCTTTTGCTGCCGCCGCTCGCCTGTCGTAGTCAGCCATGATCGCGTCGTAGTCCTCCGATGCGTCCAGCATCGTGTACTTGGACTCTTCGACGTTGCTGAACTGCCCGGCCCGGATGGCCCAATAACCGGCGAGAAGCCCCATGAGTATTGTGACCAGCGCGCCTATGAGCATCCAGTTCGCGGCGGCAAGCTCGTCGCCCCCCAGGTTGTCGTGGGCGAGAGCCGTAGAGGGCGCGGAGACGAGCAGGAAAGCTCCCACGCCTAACAATACCCTCATCAGCTTGATTCTACTTCTCATCTGCTTCTCCCTCTTGCATATGCGGTGCCAAGAGAACTACTAAGGCTGAGGCTCAGGCTCAATATCCTCGCGGGGCGTCGGAACCGACGATGGAGCGCTTCCGCCTTCTTCCGGCTCACCGCCTGCGTCTGGCCCTGTCGTGGGACGGCTGGTGGGGATGGCGGTGGCTACCCCGGTTGGCCCGGCTTGCGGCGTGGCGTTGCCTGCCTGGCCGCCCGACTGGCCGAGACCGCCTTCGGGTGTGACTACGCCCTGCTGGCCGGGGTCTTGCGGGAGGGCCAATGGCGTCGAGTCGATAGGCTTGACATCCGCCGGGCTGACCATCATGCTTGGGTCAAGGTCGTCACGCAGCAAGCCGCCGTTGGGGATGGTACGTATAAAGTTGGTCACGTCCCAGATGTCGTTGACGGTAAGCATGTCGCCCCAGGCGGGCATAGCGGTGCCGTCCACGCCGAACAGTATCGCGTCGTACATCTCGCCGTCGCTGAAATAAAGCTGCTGGTAGGGGTCGGTGAAGTTACGCGGGACAGGGTTGTTGATGAAGACCTTCGCAGGCCCGTTGCCGTCACCCTTGAGGCCGTGACACCCCACGCAGTTGGTTGTGAAGACTTGCTTGCCGTGCGCGAGGGAGCGTATGCTGGGTTCCATAGGGTTGCGCACGTTGCGCCACGTAGCGGGGAACCACTCGTGGATTACTTCCTCGTTGCCCTTGCCGCGCTCTGCCAGCAGCCTTTCTTTGAGCGCCTGCTGGCGTTGCGCCCGTTCTACGCCCGCCTGCCCGCCTAGACTCTGGACGTATGCGACCAAGTCGAGCACTTCCTCATTAGGTACGGGCGCTCCCGGCTGCGCTTCCGTGTAATAAAACTTGAACGTGGGCATGATTGACTTAGTGGAGGTCCAGCGCGGGTTGTAGAAGTGGGCGAGGTGCCACTCGTCGGTGTGCGCGCCGCCCTCCTGCGACAGGTCGGGACCGGTGCGCTCCGTGCCGAGCAGGGGGCTTCGCTGGTAGTAATAGTCGCCCGCCTGCGCCACCCTGCCCACCGTGCGGAATGAGGCGACGCCGGTCCAGTCCTGCGGGCGCAGGTACTGGCTGTGGCAGTAGTGGCAGCCGTTGGAGGCGTACAGCCTCCGGCCCGCCTCCTGCCGCTCGCTGAGGGGGCGCGCATCGGCGGAACGGTAGGGGGTGAAGGTCAGGTACGGGAGCGTGGTAACGGTAAAGATGATAGAGGCAAAGACGATGAACGCACCGAAAAATACGGTCTTGCCGTCCATCCTGAATACTGCGCCACCTTGTTCATGCATCTCGCTTCTACCTCAGTTCAGAGTGTGATGTTGAGTGTGCCTGTATTCCCTGATTGCCCCGCGCCTATGAATAGCCTTAGTTCCTGACCCCTAACCCCTGGTCCCTGACCCCTGGTTACGAGGGCGCTTCGGCGGGCGCGGGGGCAGCCGCCATCATGGGCGCGCTTGCCGTGACCGTCTTGTAGATATTCCACGCCTGCAAGATGCCCGACATGACTATCAGCGCGCCCGATATAGCCCTTATGACGAGGTAGGGCTTGAGCGCGGGGAGCACTTTGTAAACCGAGTCGCCGCTCAGCCAGGCCGACCCCTGCACGAGCCCGCCCACCTGGAGCGAGATCATCATGAGCAGGAAGCCCGCCGTGACCAGCCAGAACTGCGCCTCGGCCACCCCGGGGCTGTAGATGCGCCGCCGGAGCGTGACCGGGATGATGTAGTAGATAGCGCCCATCATTATGAATGAGAAGGTGCCGAGCAGCGCCAGGTGCGCGTGGCCCACTATCCAGTTGGTGAAGTGGATTAGCCTGTTGAAGCCCTGGATGGCCTGCAACGGCCCCTGTACGCAGGTAACGAAGTAGAAGATCGTGCCCACGATTAGAAACTTCAACGGCAGGCTCTCATAAATCTTGCCCCAGTTCCCGCGCATCGTGAGCCAGATGTTGGTCAGGAAGGTAAATACCGGGATGAAGAGGCCCAGCGAGCCGATCACCGCGAGCGTCTTCAGCCAGCCGGGCGTGGGGGTTTGGAGGATATGGTGCTGCCCCACCAGCCCGTAGAAGAAGGCGATGGACCAGAAGCCTATGAGCGAGAGAAGGTGGCTGTAAAGCGGCGTGCGGGTGATGACTGGGATGAGGTAGTAGACGGTAGCGACACCCGACGTGGTGAACCAGTAGCCGAGCACGTTATGGCCGTAGAACCACTGCCAGGTAACGTCTATTATGCCCGTCAAGCCGCCCGACGGGTAGCCCGCTATGTTGGTCTGCCCGCCGTCAACAATGGGCTGCCACATGACGTTGCCCACGAAATAGAGCATGGGCATCCATATCATCGTGCCCATGATATACCACAAGGAGACAAATAGCTTTTTCTCCTTGCGCGAGAATATCGTCTTGTAGATGTTGTAGCCTGCCAAGAGGAGGGCGGTCATCACCATCACGTCAATGGGCCATATCAATTCGGCGTACTCGCGCCCCTGGCTGAGGCCGTTGGAGAGGGTCAGGTAGCCCGCTATGCCCACCATGTTCCACAGTATCATGGTGACGTTGCCCAGGATTTCGCTGTGCAGCTTGACCCCGCACAGGCGCGGCACGATGTAGAGGAACACACCCAATTGGGCCATCGAGAGCCACATGAAGAGCACGCCGTTGGTGTGCATGGCGCGCAGGCGGCCAAAGGTGAGGTAGGGTATACCGGCCAGGAAATCGGGGCTTATCATCTCGACGGCTGCCAGCAGGCCAATGAAGTCGGCTATGGTCAGCCAGAAGATGGCCGAGTAGAGGAAATTACGCGATGCGCTCCCTTCGCCCGATAGAAAACTGGCGCGGCCCCTCGCGTACTCTTGGTCCCTAACCGTGCTCATTCAGCTCCCCCTGCGAGAATTTTGAATTTTGAGTTTTGAATTTTGAGTTTTGAATTATGAATGTTGTTGACGGATGCTCGTAATTTGCAATTCAAAATTCAGAATTCAAAATTCACAATTGCGGTCAGCCGGCGACTCTGCGCATGGTGAATGCGACCGCGCCTGCTGAGACCAGGACTATTACACCCAGCGTAATCAGGCCGCCCGCGCTGTTGGCCTGGACCTGCGGGAAAGTCAGGGTATTCCAGGTGGATACGGCTTTCATGCCACGCACTTCG
Source organism: Chloroflexia bacterium (assembly GCA_036399775.1). Taxonomy (GTDB): domain Bacteria; phylum Chloroflexota; class Chloroflexia; order QHBQ01; family JADMIH01; genus JADMIH01. The sequence continues at coordinate 38,847 of DASWMJ010000063.1, forward strand.
CCACGCGCGCCGTTCCAGACCGCGAACGCGATAGACGTGCTGGCACCCCTCACAAGCGGGGCGCTGCCCAGATCGGCTCGACCCAGGGCACGCGAGAATACGACCTGCCACTGCTTGCCGTCGTGGTACGAGACTGCGTTTGGGCGTATACCTGGCGTATCTACAGCCTTGCAGATGCCGTTGCTGGTGAGGTTGCGCACCCCCGCGCCCTCGAAGGCCGTCGCACCCACCGCCTCGGTGCCCATCTGCTCAAGCGCCGCCTTCCACTGCCAGATATTGACGCGGCTGGTGCTTTGCCCCATACACTGGTAAGGCACGTGCGACGGGTCAATCGGGAGCTGGATGGCGACGGCGTCGCTGGCTACGTTGCCGACCTCGTTGTTCTTCGTCGCGTCGTCCCAGGATACGCGGAAGGCTATAGATTGGCCGTCTTCGAGGGCGCGCACCCGCACCATGCGCGTGGTGCCCCCGCCGGGCTGGTATATCTGCTGCGCGCTGAGGGGTATCTCGGCGTCTTTCGTGCTGTCCCACGCGGCGGAGCGCGGCTCAATGGGCACCTGCTGGTTTATGTGGATCACGTCTATGGAGTTGGCCGCCGAGGAGGCGAGGGGCACGTTGAACATGCTCAGGCCAACGCCCACCAGCATGAGGGCGGCGAGCACGCATATCGCTTTGCCGCGCGCCGTGAGGCCAGCGCCGATATTCACTTTGCGGTGAACCCTGCCTGAGTCAGCCATCAAAGCTACCCTCCCGCCGCTCTTATCATTATCGCGTGGTTGTACGGGCACGCGACAGGTACTCAACGAGCAGGTCTAGCTCCTCGTCGGTCATGTCTATGGTGGGCATATAGGTCGCGCCCATCGGGAATATCTGCGCCGTCGGGGCGGGCGTCAGGTTTGCCTGCGCGGGGGCACCCCCAGGAGGCGGCACCGTAGCCGTAGGGCCGACGAGCCAGAGGTTGGGACCTCTCGTGGGCACGGGCACGCTCTTGGGGTCCTTTATCCACTCCCTGAGCCAGCCTTCCGTCCTGCGGCTGCCAACGTCGGTCAGGATAGCGCCCACCGAGCCGCCGCCCTTGCCTAGCTGGTGGCAGTTGAGGCAGCCCTTCGATAACATCAACTCGTTGACGCGCTTCAGCTTGTCGGGATCGGTGAAGCCGGGATAGGAGGGTATAGGCTCGTTCAGGCCGGTAGCGGAGGGCGCATCTTCAAGCACCTGGCCCCACTCGCCGTACTGTATGAAGGATACCAACTCCTCTATCTGCTGGTCGTTCAACGCGCCGTTCTCCCTCACCGACCATGCGGGCATCTGCACGCCGGGCTGGTTGGAGTTGCGCCCGCGCTCTATCGTTTTCCTGATGAGGTCGAGCGAGCCTTCGTCGTAGTCGGGATTGGCCGCGCCGCTAACCTGCGGCCTCCACGCGGGCCTGTTGAGCGCGGGGCCGAGGCAGCCCTCGCCCAGCGGCCCATGACACTGGATGCAATACTGGGCATACAGGTGCTTGCCTTCGCGCTTTCTGTGCTCAAGCTCCTCAGCCGCGGTGCCCGACCCGCGCTGCGTGTCCACGACGCCATAGATGACCAGGGTGAGAAGCAATACAATCGAGAGAGTTACGCCCAGGATGACCTTATCGCGCATATCTACTCCTTGCAAGCGGTGGATTTGGTTTCAGCTTGAGCGCGTGACGCGCTTTCCCGACCTGATCAGACCTTCGTAACGTCGGCCGGCGTAGCGCGCACCCTCTGCTTTATCTTGCCGGTGTTGACGGTTATCTTGCCGCCCGAAATGGTAAGCTCCATAACGTCGAGGGGGCGGGGCGCGGGACCTGCCACGTTCTGCCCGTTGCGCAGGTAGGTCGAGCCGTGACAGGGGCACCGGAAGATACCGACGTTGCCCTGGAACTCTTCATTCGGCTTCCAGGGGACCGTGCAGCCCAGGTGCGCGCACTTCCAGTAGAGGGCGACGAAGCCTTCGGGGACGTGCGACAGGTAGAACTTGCCCTCGCGCACGGTTGTTACGGTGCCTTCGGGGTAGTCGGCTACCGTGCCTTCGACCGCTACTTTGCTCCCGAAGGTGCCGACCTTGCGGGGCACGAAGTAGTCTATGAAGGCCTTACCGAAACCGGCCAGCATGAGCAGCAGCGACCCGAACAGGCCCCATTTCAGCACGTCACGCCGCGTCTGGGTGGGAGCCGTGCGCCCGCCAGCAGTATCTTCCGGCCTGGAAGGTGAGTCTACCCCCGTGCGTGGTGTGAGTGTTTCTCGTCCTTTGTTTGCTAGTGCCATAGCTAGACTCCTTGGTTACTCTTGTACCGGAGGGAGGTCCCAGGGTGCGAATATCGCCATGCCGGTGCCGCGCATCAGGGTGCCCACGAACGTCAGCACCACGTACACGATGACGAAGCCGGTGAACAGGCCAATTATGATCTCGCTAAGGTCGATACCCTTGAATATGCGCTTCAGCAAGAAGACCAGGAGCGCGGGGAATATGGCAAAGGCCAGAATTGGGATCGTCCAGTTGACGATGGCTTCGATGAGGAGACCCAGCGCCTCCGGGCGGGCGGTTTCCGGGTTGCCGCCGATGACATTAGTAGCTACAAAGTCGGTGAAGCCTGAGAGGAAGCCTGCCTTCAATCCACGCTCTGGGTTATCGAAACCCAACCAACCTTCAAATGTGGCCTTCAATTTCACAATGTCATCGAGGGCTATCAGGCTGGCCGTCACGACAACGGTGTAGACGGCTGAGAAGATGGCTATGCGCGGCCCCCGGTCGCTGTACCACCAGACGCCAAGACCCTTGCTTGTGCGGTCAATGTACGGGATGGCCGCGATGAGCACCAGGGCGATTGTGGGCACGATAACACCCGCGAGAGCAGGGTTCATGTGCAGGAGAAGCTCTTGCAGGTTGAGAAAGTACCAGGGCGCTTTCGACGGGTTGGGCGTCCTGTCGGGGTTCGCCAGGCCGAGGAGCACGCCGTTGAAGAGGGTGCCCATCAGCACAAGGTTGATGGTGATTATGACCGCCCCCAGGAACTCGATCACGACGAGGTGGGGCCATACCTGTACGGTATCGGCCTCTTGCTCGGCGGGCGTGGTCGGGCGCGAGCGGGGCGGTGGGGTGAGTACCTTTGAACCCTTTTGTATGGTTACGTTTGGCTCCTGGGTCGTCAGGCGGTCTCCTGTTGTAGCCATATACGTCTCCTTACCCTTGTTCTAGCGCGGCGTGGCCGACTATGAACGCTCCAATAAACAATCTACTTGGCTTGCCCTGCTGCCTTCGCGCCCGCCGAGCGGGTGTCTACATGCTCTGTCACGCGGGAGGTGAAGGTCAGGCCGCGTGAGAAGCCGTCCTTGCGGATGCGCCAGAAATGCACGGCGAGGAAAATAGAGAGGAGCAGAGGCAGCGCTATGACGTGCAGCGTGTAGAACCTGATGAGGGCGTTCTGCCCCACGCTGTAGTCGCCGATCAAAAGGAACTTTACCCACTCGCCTACAAACGAAGGAGGGGTCGCGCCGACCATATTCACGCCCACCGTCACGGCCCACAGCGCCAACTGGTCCCAGGGGAGAAGGTAGCCCGTGTAGCTCAACAGGAAGGTGAGTACCAGCAGGATAACACCTATCACCCAGTTGAACTGCCTGGGGGCGCGGAACGAGCCGGTATAGAAGACCCGGCACATATGCAGGAAGACGGTGATTACCATGCCGTGCGCCGCCCACCTGTGCATGTTGCGCATCAGGAAGCCGAAGGGCTGCGAGGATTGGATGTCGTGCATGGACTGCCACGCCTGGTCTACGGTCGGGATATAGTAGAACATGAGGAGCACGCCGGTGAGGGTGAGCATCAAGAAGAGGAAGAAGGAGATACCGCCCAGGCCGAACGTATAGGTCATCTTGATAGCGTCGGGGCGGGTGCGTATGGGGTGCAGGTGGAGGAAGACGCTGTTCATCACGGCGAGCGAGCGCCCGCGTACCGAATTGGGCCACCCGTTGCGGACGATGGAGTTCTTTACGTCCTCCCAGGTGCGCTTGCCCAGGTCCATGCCGCCCTGCACGCGCTTGCGTATGGGACCGGGTAGCCGGTCCATGATGTCGTTGGGGCGCGGGAAGCGGGGGACTCTATCTCCAATCGAGCGAACTGCTTTAGCCATCAGCTACTCCTCCTCTTCTTCCAACGGGGCGCGAACGGTGCCGATGCGGTCTATGATAACCAGTATGAGAATAGAGAAAAGCATGGAGCCCATGACCACGAAACATTCAAAGTTCTCGGTTAATTCCATCCCGTTCCTCCTCACAGGCACGGCGCGGCGCTATCTGCCCGACAGTCACTGTATTATAGCGTAGGTTATGCGTGCTGGCTAGCGGCTAGATCACTTTTCGTGCCGCCAAAATGCTTAATTCTTCATATAAATTGCAATCTAAATCTTGCTCACCCATGCCCGGCGACTGAAGTCGCCGGGCATGGGTCGCAGGAGAATGATGAGAGCGCGATTTCTAGTGTGCCTGCTGCCGGGGAGACCGCAGCTATTCCACAGGCGCGCCACGGTACGGCGTGATTTTACACGTTCGCCACTTTTTTGTAAAGGGCAATCGTCTCTTTAGCGCAACGCTCCCAGGAGAAGTCCGCGCTACGCGTCAAACCTGCGGCGCGAAGTTGGGCGGCCTTATCAGGATTGGCGAGCACGTCACTAAGCGCGACTGCCCACTCATGCGGGGAGTCTACCGGGGCGAGGAGAGCAGCGCCAGCCGTTACTTCGGCCACCGCCGGGGTGTCGGACGCCACTACGGGCACGCCCGCCGACATGGCTTCCAGGGGCGGGAGGCCGAAACCTTCGTACCTGGAAGGGTATGCTAACACCGCCGCGCCGCTCACGAGCACAACTAATTCTTCTTTCGACACAAAGCCTAAAGCGTGGACCCTTTCCCTTGCATACGGGGGCAGCGCGCCCACCAACTGCTCAGGCGTGGTGCCTTTCATGCCGCGCGGCAGGTTGCCGGTGATTGCCAACCGGACGTTGGGCATGTGGGCCGCTATTTCCGCGAAGGCGGTAACCACTACTGAAAGATTCTTGCGCGCTACCCAGGGGCCCACGCAGATGATATAGCTGTCGTTGCCCAGACCGTATTTGCGCCTGGTGTCAGTAGGGCTTTGTATTGTTGCTGGCGTGCGCCGGAACTCTCTATCGATGCCTGGGTAGATGACGTGAATCTTGCCTGGCCGGACGTTGTAGTAACGCTGTATATCCTTCTTCGTAGCGTGCGAGTCGGCGATGATGTTGGTAGCGCGGGCAAATACGCGTGGAAGCAGAGCAAGGGCCATACGTAGCCAAATAGGATCGTAGTCGGCAGGGTAGCGGCGGAAGATAAGGTCGTGGACCGTGACGACTAGCTTGCTCGACCCCCACAGAGGCCCTATGTGCGAAGTGGAATGCACGACATCGGCTCGTTGCCTCGACAGGAGCAGGGGCAATACGCCTTGAGTATAAAAAGGCCATTCCTGCATCGTGCTGATAAGGGTATGTTGTGAGCGATCGCAACTCGGCCCGTAGCAGCGCAGCCTGACCCCGGAAGTAGGAGCGAGGCCTCGCATGGCACTTGCCAGTCGCTTTGAATACAGCCCAACGCCTGTGGGATTCAACCCCGCATAAGAGGTATCGAGCGCGACCCGAACCGTGCTCAAGTGCGAGAGACGCTCAGTTCTAATTGGATGTTATCAGGATCGCGAAAGGCGAGCACGTGAGCCACTCCGATATCCTTTATCTCGCCATGGGGGATGCCTCGGACATCGAAGGTCTGGAGGGCAGCCTCCAGATCGGCGTAGCTACCTACCGCAAAGCTGAGGTGGTCCAGGCCTACCCGGTTCTCGTTGAAAAGGTCATCGGGCTGGGTGGCGCTCGGGTCGAATGCGGGACCTAATCCTAGCACGATGGAGCCGTTTCGCAGCAGCATGCCCGTAGGGATCTGGCGGGCAACCTGAAAGCCTAGAACTTGCGTATAAAACTCTTGCGATCTCGCAACGTCGGTAACCGTTAGCCGGATGTGGTGGATGCCCTTGATACCTATTGCAATTTCATCTGTCATGTGCCACTCCTTCGTGTAGATGTGCTTTGATAAAAAGCTATGCTAACTGTTGGTTGCTGCCGAGATAGCACTTACTGAGCCTGTTATGAATGCTTGCGGCAGTATGGCAGTGACCTCACAATTGCTACTTCATCCGACCTGCTTATGGTCGGCAAGCACTTCAGCGACCACATGCCGGGCCTCTTTTGCTTTCAGTGGTTCAGTGTGCATGCAATGAGCAAGTGTAATCAGCCCTTTCCACAGCGCCCATCCACGTCCTCGCGTCCAGGCTGCGGCATCCACCGGAACACCTGCGTAGAACGCTTCCCGGCTTTCACCTGAGAAGAGCGTCCACGCAATCGTCAGGTCGCACGCGGGATCGCCCACGGCTGAACACCCGAAATCAATGACGGCGCTCAACCGGCCCCCCGTGGTCAGCAGGTTCCCAGCAGCAACGTCCCCGTGGAGCCACACGGGCGGGTCGTGCCGGGCCGCATTGAGCGCTGCTTCCCACACGGCAGTCGCTGTATCTGCATCAGTCTGTCCTTCCAGCGCTGCAATGGCTTGCCGAGTTTCAGCGTCATAAACTGCCAGGGGCCCGCCGCGATAAAAGCTGTGCGGTCCGGCCGGGGGGCCTCCGGTTGGATCAATGCGCTGCAAGGCTGTGAGAAATCGAGCCAGTGCCACCGCAAATTGGCGTAGATCGGCGATGCTCTCCACAGTCGAGACCTCGCCGTCCAGCCACCGATAGATCGACCAGTGCCAGGGGTAGCCGTCGGCGGGAACCCCCATGGCCAGAGGAATGGGGATAGGCAGAGGCAGGCGCGGAGCAAGCCTCGGCAGCCACAAGTGTTCCTTCTCCACCTGCGCGGCATACCCTTGCGCGCTGGGAAGCCGTACACTCATCTCGCCGCCTAGATGGAAAGTTTTATTGTCCCACCCGCCGAATTGTACCGGCTTGATTGGAAGGTGTGCCCACCGCGGAAACTGCGCGGCTACCAACCGGCTCACAAGAACTGCGTCTATATCCTCTCTTGTCGGAGGCATGTCATCGGCGCGCATAAGAACGGTTCGCTTTCTATCTCGCCATTCTACCAATTTTACTCAGTGAAGTTCATAACAGGCTCCAGATGGGATTGTTACTCAGCGCCGGTTATCGAGGGGTCCAGGGAAAATGCAGGGCCACCCGCCACGTTCTTCGGACCAAGAACAAAGCCCCTGCTGTGGAGCTTGCGGACGAACTTATTCAGCTCAGGCCCTGTGATCCGCCACTTCAGCGACCGGGCGATGCCACCGGCCAGAATGGGAGCAGAGTGATCTGCTTGCTCGCTGTATATCTCCAGCGCTTTCTCCAGGAACTCGATTTCTCTTTCGTCCAGTCGCTCTAAGATGCTGTCTGGGATCATGATTGCTCCTTATCGCCCCTTCACTTACTTGACATAATCTAAGCTACATAAGGTTCTACAGTGAAGCGGTAGCCGAGGCCGCGCTCGGTCAGGATGTGGGCGGGCTGCTGGGGGTTGGATTCTAGCTTCTCCCTGAGCCGCCTGATGTAGATGCGCAGGTAATCTAGCTCGCCCAGGTACTCCGGCCCCCAGATTTTGGTCAGCAGATCGTCGTGGAGGAGCACCTGCCCGGCGTTGCGTGTAAGCTGGTAGAGCAGCTTGTACTCGATGGGCGTCAGCTTTACCCGCCTGCCGCCTGCCGTGACCTCGTGCGTGCCGTAGTTGATGGCAATCGGCCCGGCCTCGAACTTGCCGCCCCCGGTCATCGGCGGCAGCGCCTGGGCGCGCCTGATGACGGCTTTGATACGCGCCGTCAATTCCCGCGCGCCGAACGGCTTGGTGATGTAATCGTCGGCTCCCAACTCAAGCCCGCGCACCTTGTCCACTTCTTCGCCCCTGGCCGAGATCATCAACACGGGCACATCCGACCGCTCGCGCAGCCGCTTCAGCACCTGAAAGCCGTCCGTGCCCGGCAGCGCGATGTCGAGGAGCACAACGTCCGGTTCCTCCTGGCTGAACGTCGCGAGGGCGGTGCGGCCATCTTCCGCAATCACGCGCGCGTCGGGCCATTGCAAGCCGAACGACAGCGAGATAGCTTCAACCACATCGGGGTCATCGTCAATTATTAGTATTTTCATGGATGCTCCATGCGGGCTGTGCCACGATTTGCGCCAGCGTAAAATAGAACGTGCTCCCCTGGCCCGCGCTGCTGCGTACACCGATCTGTCCGCCGTGCAACTCCACGATGGAGCGCGCAATCGCCAGTCCCAGGCCCAGGCTCTCCGGGCGAGCATCCTCATCGCTACTTTGGGCTTGCCCCTGGTAGAACTTCTCGAATATCCTGTCTTGCTCATGCGGCTCGATGCCTGGACCTTCATCGCGCACGAAGACCTTTACATGCCCGTCGCGTGGGGTCGCGCCTATGGTGATGGTGCCGCTATAGGGGCCGTATTTGTTGGCGTTGGCGAGGAGATTGAGCAAGACCTGCTCTAGCCGTCGCCTGTCGCCCGACACTACGAGTTTGGCCCATCGCACAGAGCCTGGCATTGGCAAGTCGAGCGCCAGGCTCTGCCCGCGCGCGTCCAGCAAGGGGCGCACCTGTGGCGCGAGGTCTACTATCACTTCCCCCAGGTTCAGTTGCTGCAATTTGAGCGACACGCGCCCGGCACGCAGCCGCGCGCTGTCCAGAAGCTCCGCCACGAGGTTTGTCAGGCGGTCCGTGCTGCGCTCGATATTGTGCAGCAGGCGGGTGCGCGTCATATCTTCCTGGCTTGTTGGGCCTGCGCCCGCTTCTGTGAGGGCACCCACGCTCGTCTTGATGGCCGTGAGAGGGGTGCGTAGCTCGTGGGAGACCATCGAGAGGAGGTCGCGCTCAAGTCGTTCGCGTTCTTCGGAGCGTGCTGCCTTCTCGCGCTCCATCTCGTAGAGGCGGGCCAGCCGCACGGCTACCGCCATCTGCTGGCCGATAGCGCTGAGCAGATTTACTTCCGCTTCGCCGAACGGCACCCTATTATAACGCCCCACGAAGAGCGCTCCAAGCACGCCACCACCCAGGAGGAAGGGCACGCACGCCACCGCCTGCACGACCGAGCCGTTGCGTTCCAGGCCGGGGAAGCAAGGGGCGCACCCAGGAGTGTAGGTCGCGGCCACGTCTTGCAACAGGATAGGGGCCTGCCCGCGAATAGATTCGCCCAGCAGTTGCGTCTCGTGCTCTGAGAGATGGGGCGGGTCGGGAGCGCGATCTGACACCAAGAGGAGACTGTCCCTGGTGAATATGCCCGCCCCGGCACCCGGCTCGATCGGCCCATCCTTGAACATGACGGCCAGCCCGCTATCTGCCTGCACCGCCTCGCTGGAAACCGCCGCGACTGTACGCATGACACGCTCAAGGTCGGGCGAGGCGGAGAGGACGGTGTTGGTGAGGTGGTGCAGCAGCCTCAATTGACCCGCCGCCCGCTCCTCCAACTCCACGCGCCTGGCTTCTACCTCCACCGCCCGCTTCATGGCCACCGCTGTGAGCGCGACCATGACGAGGGAAGTTACCTGCACCACCAGGATGGGGAGCCGGAACGCCTCCATAGCCGCCGCGCTGGTAACGCTCAACCCCACGTAGACCAGGGCGCATGCTGCCACAATGATCAGCGAGCGCGAGAGGCCGACGCGGAGGGCCGCGCCTATCGCCAGAGAATAGTAGAGGATGATGAAGGGGCTGAACGAACCGCCCGTGACAAGTATCGCCACAGATGCGATTGCCCAATCCAGTACGAAGAGGGGGAAGCCGGGAGCGCGCCGCCAGGGCACGCCTGCCGCCAGTATCACCAGCAGGTTGTATATGACAAGCCCGCCCGCCACCAGGAAGGGGTCGGCCATATCGTTGAGGTGGTCGCTGTGCCCGCGCCCGTACCCCGCCAGGCTCAAGACGACTACTGTAGCCACGCTCAATGCACGGATTATCGCGTCCAGGCCGTCCACGCTCAGGGTGCCGTTCTGGCCGCCGGCGCGGGAGACGGCTTGCCGCCACGCTCCCTGCGCGGCTGCGAACGGTGCGCTCTGCTCTAGTTGTGCTCTGACAGGCTTCATAGTGCGAACACCCCTTTGTGCGCTACTACGATTATATGACTTGTTAATCTACTTTGCAAGATTAATCACAATCTTCGATTGACAGCAGGTATGGCCTGTGGTAGATTGCGGTGATGGAAATACTGAACGAAGCGCACAGGGCATTCGCCAACATGATCGGCCTGTACGCCTTGATAGTAGGCGTGTGGGGCCTGTTCAATTTCATCCGCAGGCAACCCCCCGACGGCAACTACAACGGCGCGCTGGTTATTGCCGTTATTATCATCGCGTTGGAAGGACTTATAGGGTTTATTCTCTTCCTACTTGGCTTCAGGGCGGGGCGGTCTATCCACTTCCTGTACGGCGTGACCATGCTGCTCACCATCCCGGCGATTTATGCATTCACGCGGGGCAAAAATACCACCAGGGAGTCGATGCTGTACGGGCTGGGATTGGTCTTCATCTGGGGACTCTCCGAGCGGGCGTCGGAGACGGGCTTCGGCGGGTAGAGTGAGCGAACGCGACTGGCTTGCCCGCTACGCTGGCATGGGGCTTGGGGTGGTGGGCGCGCTTGAGTGGTTCCTGGGCAGAACGGTGTCGCGCATGGCCGCCGCCCCGCCCCTCGAAGGCACGGCCCGCACGATAATAGAGACCGTAGGCAGGGCAGGGATTTTCCTCATATCCCCCGCGTTCATACTCGCGGCCACTCTCCTATTCCTCTCCGTTTCCACCTTTGGCTCAAGCTCGACGCCCGGCGAACCCCGGCGACCAGGACGTGTCGCTCTCGCCATTTACCTTGCCGTCTTCGCGGGGCTGGCTGCTGCCCAATCCCTCCTATCGGCTCTGTCGCTATTCTCGCCGCAACCCTGGCTGGTAATCACATTCAACCTGCTTTCGGGCGTCGCTATGTGGTGGGTCGCGCTCTCATTTGCATTAAGCAGACAAACTGAACCTGCACAGCGAGTAGCCGTATTGCTGATAGCCCTTTCATACAGTGGCTGGCTTTACTACGTGCTACAACAGCAAGCCCCGAATGCAGGCATGGGCTTTGCGGGCGCGCCAGTCTTCGTGAGGGATTTGGGTGAGATGGCCGCAATAGTCTCCACCGCCGCGCTTTTCTGGGCGATAGCCGTTCCGAATGGGCAGTGGCGGCATTGGGGAAGATGGATAGCGCCTGCGATATTGGCACTGGCTTTCACGGCGGGGAACATAGCCGATCTGGTAGCGGATCAGGGCTTCACAGCCGTCTTCACAACATGGTCGCTGGGCTTTTACCTCTTCCTGCCCTGGCCGGTGTACGCTGTGGGCATAGCTTTGTTCGCGTATGCGGTGCTAACCTGCTTCTCAAGGGGGGATGACAAGACACCGCTCGCCAATCGCAACATCGGGCTTGGGTTGCTGCTGTTGCTATACGCAGGCTACCAGTTGCAATTGCCTTACCAGCATGTGCTTGCTGTGTTGAGCTTGCTGCTGCTGACGGGCTTAGCGAAACCGTGGGACTAAGAAGAGTAACGCTTTGCCATCCCTACAATGACAGTCTTTGACCAGTACTCTTCCACCAATGTGCTCTACTAAGACATCCTCTTATTTCTTTTCCTGTGCTATATGACCATCCTGCTCGGTATTTTGTGCTGGCACTGTTATTTCACTGGTACCCGCAGATGCAACAGCGATGCCTGCCTCAGAACTTTCTGAGGGCTTTGGGTTGGCCAGGGTAGAAGAATTTAACAATTCGGTTAATTTGTTATCCACAATTGCGTCAGGAGGTGATGGTGACTTGTTGGTAGTAGCATCGGTTGATGTAATTGCACTAGTAGCATCGGTTATAGCGCTAGTACTCGTATCAGAACCTTTAAGCTCCGCACCAAGGGAGGTAACAGCATCAAGCAGTACTCCTTCGCCAACTAGATTCAGAAGATATAGACCCAGTATGCGCGCCTTGATTGTGTGGCGTATAGTAGTAGTAGCGTTAAGCTTCCTCACTTGCTCGCCTACCTGGTCTTGCTGCTCTTGCGGCACCCCTTGCAGCAGATTGAACACGTAAGCTGGTAAACCCAGGTGCGCTTCAGAGAAGGAAATGTCTTTCATAGCTTTGCTAATAGCCTTATCCCTCTCCCTAGCACGTTTTCGATCTACAGCATTATCTGTAGTCTTCAATACTGCTTCAACGAAGCTGCGAGGGCCGACTGTTACCTCGTTATCTCCAGCGTGGAAAGTAAAAGTTGTGCGAAGCAAAGCTATTGCGCCGAAGCCGGCTGCAACAGATTGCGCTAGCGCGGCTATCCATGGGTTGGGATCGCTACTTGAAATACCGACTCCAGATGTCCAACCAAAGGCACGGCTTAGTGCTAGAGCAAACATAGAAGCCAGGGCATTCAGTACAATGTACCAAACCCCTGGCATAGTTCTAACTGCACGGAATGGTTCGTCACGAAAGCGTGTTATGAGGTCCGCGAATCCAACACCCCCACCAAACAGGGCAACCAAGACCCAGTCGGCATTTTGGGAGAGCCAAGCCCAAATTTGGCTCATGGTTTCGGCCATTCAGTTACATAACTTCTGCTAATATGTCTGAAAATTGGCAACCTAATGGAGTCAGTGTAAGAATCTCGTGGCCGTTCTCACCTACCGACATTATCATATTGCTTTGTAGCAAAAAGCGAAGCGTTTCTAGAAATGCTTCAAAATCCAAGCCAATCGTTCGCTGGACACTTTGGAGATCCGTTCTAGGTATTGCAGAACGTTCTCTGAAAAGAAACAGCACCGGGCCTAATTGTCTCAGTCCAAGCCTACTCTGAGAACCTGACTCAGGGTAGGGTGGCGCAAACTTCGGCGGACTAGGAGCAGTTCTCTGGGCAGCGTCCAAAAATGTTCCGAATGTATCGATCTTATTGGAATTTAAAACCATATTACTACCTCGATCGCGAAAGGTCTGGATCTCCAGACACATGGACATCTAACATGAGTATGCAATATGGATACCATAGCAGACATAGGAAATAAGTACTATATTATTCAGAATAAAATAGGAAAAAAGTACTAGCGAGGGGGTAATAGGCCACTCCCGCACATCCGTTCAACTGGCTGAATGCTACCATTTGAAATCATCCACATCCTCATAGCTACGCTTCGACTTCTCCCGCTTGGGGGAGGTTGGCCCTGCGTCTGACTCTATGTTCTGCCATTTGATAGCACCCGGCACGGGCAACGCGGGCTTCTGGCCTGGGATGATTTTGCGCTTCACGCCCGTCCAGAAATACTCTTTGACAGGCTCGCCTCCCAGGAGATGTTCAGCCACTATACGCTTGATGCGCGCCTCGTCTACGCCCTGGTAGTAGACGGGGCCGGGGTAGACGACCATCGTCGGCCCCGACTCGCAGTGGCTCTGGCAGCCTGTGGGGAGGGCGCGCACTTGCTGGCCCAGACCTGTGCGCTGAACCTCTTCAGTTAGGAAGTCCAGCAGGGCCACTGAGCCTTTCGGGCCGCAATTCGGGCCGCAGCATACGTAGACGCGGTATTTCGGCTTGTCCAATTTTCGGGTTACTCCAAAAGGCAGAAGGGGCGGCATAGCTTTTCTATTGCCGCCCCTTCTCTCATTACATTATCTTTCCGGTCATGCTCAGGCTAGCCCAGCCATGAGCTTATCTAGCGCCTCACGCGGGGGGCGTAGAGCCTCATTAGGCAACTGCGCGAGGGGCATCTCCGGTAGGCGCAGAACGTCCTGTATGGTAGCGCGGCTGGTGTCTATGTAGATCAGGCCGGTGATGAACTCCTGCTTCTCCTCGGCCTCCACGAGCAGCTTCATTGCCGAGATTTTATCGGTGGGATCGTAGTCGCGCTCCAGCTTCTTGAGCTGGATTGCCGGGCCGTTGTGTAGCTGCACGGTGACCGTCGTGCCGGGGTCGTAGTCCACCTGTATCTCGTCGAACTTCTCAACGAAGCTGATGTCGTGGATGCGCTCCTCGTTGGCCTTGCCGTAGGGATAGCTCTTGGTGGACTCCTCGTGGTTGTTGAAGGTCACGCACGGGCTGATGATGTCGAGCACGGCGGTGCCCCTGTAGTTCATGGCCGCCTTCAAAAGCTCGCGCACCTGCTTGGCGTCTCCCGCGAAGGAGCGAGCCACGAACCCACAGCCTGCCGTTATCGCTTCCATGCAGAGGTCAATGGGTGGCAGTTCGTTCAGGCCTGCGTATTTGAGCTTCTGGCCCATATCGGCTGTGGCCGAGAACTGGCCTTTTGTGAGGCCGTATACGCCGTTGTTCTCGATGATGTAGACCATCGGCACGTTGCGCCGGACGACGTGCTTGTACTGCCCCATGCCTATGGAGCCGGTGTCGCCGTCGCCGCTCACCGCGATTGGGAGCACGCTGCGGTTGGCGAGCGCCGCGCCCGTCACGACAGAAGGCATGCGGCCATGAACGGCGTTGAAGCCGTGCGACCTGTTCATGAAGTAGGCGGGGGATTTGCTTGAGCAGCCGATACCGCTCATCTTGATTATCTCACTGGGCCGCAGGGATAACTCGAACGCCACGTTAATTATCTGGCTCGATATGGAGTCGTGGCCGCAGCCCTGGCAGAGCGTGGAGGGCGCGCCCCGGTAATCACTCTTTTCGAGGCCAACCAGGTTCAGTTTGTCGCCCCGGCCTTCTGTGGCGGGTCTGGTGGTTGCTACCATTACTTTTGCTCCTGTTCCAGGATCGCCCTCTTGACGAAGTTGGCCGTGAGGGGCAACCCGTCAAGATGCGCTATGGATCGTATGTCTATAGCTCGCTCAGGCACATGCAGCCTGATTAGAGAGTGCAACTGGCCTTCGATGTTTAGCTCGATGACGTACACCCTCTTGTGGGCTTTGATGAACTCTGTTAGCTTGTCTTCAAGCGGCAGGGCGCGCACTCGCAGGTAACTTGTTTGGATGCCCTGCTTGCTTAGAACGTCGCGGGCCTCCTGGATGGCGGGGTCTGTGGAGCCGAGCGAGATGATGCCCACCTCCGCGCCTTCACGCATATCCACGATGGGCGCGGGCACGTGCTTGCGGGCGGTCTCGTGCTTCCTCTCAAGCCGCTTGAGGTTCTGCTCCCAATCGTCGGGGCGTTCGCTGTAGACGGCTTTGGCGGTGTGGCCCGTGCCGCGAGTGAAGTAAGCCGACATGGGGTGCTTGTTGCCGGGCAGCGTGCGATATGGGATGCCGTCGCCGTCCACGTCCTCGTAGCGCGCCCAGGAACCCAGGCGGTTGAGGTCTTCTTCGGAGAGCACCTTGCCCCTATCGAGCGGCTCTTCCGGGTAGTCGAATGGCTTGCTCATCCACACGTTCATCCCCAGGTCGAGGTCGCTCAGCACGAATACGGGCGTCTGGAAACGCTCGGAAAGGTCGAACGCCCGCCAGCCAAACTCGAAGCACTCGCGCATGTCGCCTGGAAAGAGCACGATATGGCGAGTATCGCCGTGCCCCAGGAAGTATGTGCTGATAATGTCGCCCTGCGAAGTGCGGGTGGGCAAGCCGGTGCTTGGCCCCACGCGCTGGATGTCCCATATGACGCCCGGTATCTCGGCGAAGTAGCCGAAGCCCGCGAACTCGGTCATAAGGGAGATGCCGGGGCCGGAGGTAGAGGTCATCGCCCTCGCGCCCGCCCAGCCCGCGCCAAGCACCATGCCTATAGCGGCCAATTCATCCTCGGCCTGCACGACCGCGTAGCTGTGCTCCTCACCCGGCCTGAGCCTGGGGAGGTATGCGCCGAGCGCGTCGAAAAGGCTGGTCGAGGGGGTGATGGGGTACCATGCGCCGACGGTCACGCCGCCGAAAATGGCACCCAGCGCGCCCGCCGTGTTACCATCTACCATGATGAGGCCGTTCGTGCCCTCCATGCGCTCCAGGCGGTACCTGTCCTCGTCGGACTTGGGCATGTTCTCTTTGGCCCACTCGATAGTCATGGTGACCACGTTCATGTTGAGGTCTACAGCTTTGGACTTGCCCGCGAAGTGGTGGTTCAGCCCTTCTCTCAATTCTTCTGCTTCTATGCCGAGCAGGTGGGCCAACCCGCCCACGTAGACCATGTTGGCGACAAGATCGCGCAGCTTGGGGTCGATAGCCGCCTGCTTCATCATCGCCTTGACGGGCAGCGCGTAGCGTATTACGTCGTCGCGCTCGCGGGTGAACTTGAAGTCGTCGGGATAGAGGCAGATACCGCCCTTGGGGAGCCTGGCGAAGTCCTCCTCCGCAGTAGCTGGGTTGAACGCCACGAGCACTTCAGCTTCATCCCGCCGCGCCGTGTATCCGTCCTTGCTGAGCCTGATGGTGAACCATGTAGGCAGGCCGGATATGTTGGATGGGAAGAGGTTCTTCGTGCTTACCGGGACACCCATCTTGAAAGCGGCGCGCGCCAGCAGGTTGTTCGCGGTCTGGCTGCCCGAACCGTTCACCGTAGCAATTACTATGGAAAAGTCGTTTACTACCTCATGTCTCTCAACATCTTGCGCTGAGGCCGGCTGTTCCAGCACGTCTAACGCACCCATAAATATGCACCCTCCATCTAGTGAACGTATTGCGTAGTACGTATTTCGTATTGCGTTGAAGTTGAAAGAACCAGAATACTGTCCGCGAACCCATCGCGTCTTACGTAATACGCAATACGCATCACCCCGGCGTCAATTCTTCGCGCGGGTCAATTAGCTCCTCGCCTATTTTGGTTTTGCCTGTCTCGTTGCCCTGGGCGTTTTCGTCTTGCTCGCCTACCACGTCGGCGGGGCCGGTCATGGGCGGGGTTACAGGCACGACTTCGTCATCTGTCGCGCCGAGATGGCTGTAGTAGTCGTCACCGTCATGGCGCTTTGTGCCTTGATTGCGGTAGTCGCCCTGGTGTGTTACCTGGTCCTGGTCAAGCTCGTCCCTGACGTATTTCTCTTGCACTTCGGGAGACTGCGGCGTTCCCGTTCCCTCGCCACGCTCGTCGGCCACTCTTACACTCCTTTGTGATTAGTGTTGTGAGTCATGGACATCAGCATAATGCGTTCCTTTATCCCACAGGGATTTCCTACTTTAAAGTATAGCACATCCACAGATAAAAAGATTACTCACAAAATCGGACCCCGGCAGGGTCCGATTTTGTGAGTAATCAGGCAGATTTAGACGTTCTCTACGTCTATCTGGGCGCGCTGGAGCTTGCCGCTGAAGTCTATGTAGAGGGTCTTCCACTCGGTAAACACATCGAGGCCTGCCTGGCCCGCCTCGCGGTGGCCGTTGCCGGTGCCCCGCGTGCCGCCGAAAGGTAGCTGGATTTCCGCGCCGATGGTGCCCGCGTTGACGTAGACGATGCCGGTCGTGATGTCGCGCATCGCCCGGAAGGCGTTGTTCACGTCGGCGGTGTAGATCGAGGAGGAGAGGCCGTACTTGGTGTTGTTGTTCACCTCGATGGCCTCTTCGAGCGAGTCCACAGGGATGAGCGCGGTCACGGGGCCGAATATCTCTTCCTGGGCGATCATCGCGTCGGACGGGACGTTCGTGAAGAGGGTAGGCTTGTAGAAGCTGCCTTTGCCCAGGTCGCCCTCGGTGGCAATCTCGCCGCCGATGACCATCTCCGTACCTTCTTCGCGTCCCTGCGTGACCAACTCATGGATGCGCTGGACCTGGGACTTGTTCACTACGGGGCCTATGTCGGTGCCGGCGTCCAGGCCGTTGCCCAGGCGGAACTTGCTGATGCGGCTAACCAGGCGCTCCTGCAAGTCCTCAAGCACTCCGCGCTGCACGATAACGCGGGAGGCGGCGGTGCATCGCTGGCCGGTGGTGCCGAACGCGCTCCAGAGGATGCCCTCCGCAGCAAGCTCAAGGTTGGCGTCGTCTAAGACGATTATGGCGTTCTTGCCGCCCATTTCGAGCGAGACGCGCTTGAGGGTTTTGGCCGACTGCATGGCTACCTGCTGGCCCGCCGCCGTAGAACCTGTGAAGGAGATGAGGCGCACGCTGGGGTGGTCAATGATGGCCTCACCAACGCTCCCGCCGGGGCCTAGCACCACGTTTACCACGCCCTCCGGTAGCCCGGCCTGCTCAAGTATCTTTACCAACTCAATAGCCAGCAACGGCGTGTCGGAGGCGGGCTTGAATACCACCGTGTTGCCTGCGATGATGGCAGGCATCAGCTTCCAGGAGGGGATGGCGATGGGGAAGTTCCAGGGGGTGATCGCGCCGACCACGCCGATGGGGTCGCGCACGGCCATAGCGAACTTGTTGGGTAGCTCCGAAGGTGTGACTTCACCTAACAGCCTGCGGCCCTCGCCCGCCATATAGAAGGTCATGTCGATGGCCTCCTGCACGTCGCCTCGCGCCTCGTTGAGCACCTTGCCCATCTCCTGGGTCATCAGGCGAGCAAGCTCTTCCTTCCTATCAAGAAGGGTCTGGGCGCACTTGAAGAGTATCTCGCCCCTGCGCGGCGCGGGCACCAGCCGCCACTTCTTGAACGCCGCCTCGGCTGCCTCCACCGCCTTGTTGACGTCGCTCTTATTGGAGATGGTGAGCACGCCCAGCAATTCCCCGGTGGCCGGGTTGCGGCTCTCGAAGGTCTTGCCCGCCGAGCCTTCCACCCATTTGCCGCCGATGTAGTTCTTCACAAGGTCACGAGCGTATGAGGGCTGCTCGCTGCCGTTTCCACTGCTGCTCTGCTCCCTGTACTCCGCCTGGCGGACCTGGGCATCCCCCGGTTCAACCGCAGACTTGTCCATGTAAGTCTCCTTTCGCCTCTCGCCTTTGAGATTTGTTTGATAGGGTCTATCTTAGAATTATGTCGTAACTTAGACAGCAGACGAAGTGTAGCATAGGCGCGTTGGGGGGTCAAGGAAACTCCATCAGCGGAGAAAAGCATCAACGGCAATATGGACATGGGGCAACATCTTCACGGTTAGGCTCTGCCCGCGTCCTACCCTCATTATGCTCTGGTATTTACCCTGGGCAGGGTCTGAATAAACTTCGACTACTTTCTTCGGGATGTTCACCAACCATACCTCGGGAATACCAGCCCGCGCATAACGTGGTACCTTGTGATTGCGATCAGCCCTGATTGTAGACTCGGCCACCTCGATTACTAGCAGTACGTCTTCAGGTCCTTCGCGTTCCAGCGTCGCAAGGTACTCATATGGTCTCATCAAGGCCAGGTCCGGCTGCGGCTCTGTGGCATCGTCAAGGCGAATTGGACTTTGCACTCGGACCATTGCGTCATCCCCGACCCCGATAACAAGCAACTTGGTAAGCATGTCAACACACAGGATGTGGGGATGGTTTACTGGACTCATTTCTATTATCTCTCCATCAATAAGCTCAACACGGTCATCTTCATGAAGGATGCCTGCCTCGCCCATTTTGTGGTACTCGTCAACTGTGAAGTGCCTGCGCGGTAATCGCATCGCCATCGCGTGTTACCCCCAAGTAAAGTGACTCAAGTAATCTCAATTCTATCTTAGCACCTGGATAGGCAGGATACAATCCTTATATGTGGGAAACGCACTGCTTGTCGATACTGGTAGCAGGGCACATGAAAAAGGGACTTGCAATAAGCAAGTCCCAATTCTCAGGCACCTTATACAACTCAAGAGTGACGAGTAACTTGGTGATGTTCACCTTGCAAGCTAGCCGTGGGTTAGACGGCTAGCCTGGTTAGTATTTGGCAGAAATCACAGCAACCGAGTGAGCCTGAACTACCATAAGGCTCGTCTCCCGGAGGAGAAGGTTGAGTGAGTTGACCTAGGATAGGAATGAGGAAGGAAAGCAAGCTCTCCTGTCATTACCAGCTCCCTAGAAAGGAGGTGATCCAGCCGCAGCTTCCGCTACGGCTACCTTGTTACGACTTCGTCCCAGTCACCAGTCCCACCCTCGGCCGCTGCTTCCTGGTTACCCAGGTTAGCTCA
>DASWMJ010000064.1:0-70597 GCA_036399775.1 Chloroflexia bacterium
GGTCAGTGGTCAGTGGTCAGTGGTCAGTGGTCAGTGGTCAGTGGTCAGTGGTCAGTGGTCAGTGGTCAGTGGTCAGAGTTGCGTGAAACTTGAAACATAATACGTGCTGCTTCTGATTTCTGGTCACTGACCACTGACCACTGACCACTCGCAGGGAGAGTTATGCGTAATCCGGTGTTGGTAGCGGCGGTGAATGCGGGGAAGGCTTCGGCGTTGGCTACTCGCCTGCTGGGGCGGGGCGGGGGGACCGCGCTGCCGGGGCTGGTCGCGCAGGTGGTATATCCGGGCGTGCTGCGCGCTTTGACCGCCCAACTGCCGGAAGGCTCGTTTATGGTAACGGGCACGAACGGCAAGACTACCACCTCGCGCATGCTCGCCTCGATACTGGAAGCGGCTGGGTTGGAGCCTCTGCACAACCGTTCGGGGTCGAACCTGGAGCGTGGGCTGGTCTCGACTGTGGTGGGGGCGGCCACGCCTCTAGGTGGGCTGCCGAGGGACCTGCGAGTGGGGTTATTCGAGGTGGATGAAGCGGCGATGCCCGGCGCGCTCGCGGCTATCAGGCCGAAGGTGGCCCTTTTCAACAACCTCTTCAGGGACCAGTTGGACCGCTATGGCGAGATTGACACCATACACAGTAAGTGGCGGGCCGCGCTGCCCAAGCTGGGAGCCGGGTCCACTATCGTGCTGAATGCCGACGACCCCGCAATCGCCTCGCTCTCGATGCTGCCGGGGCTGCGCGGCAAGGTCTGCACGTTCGGGATTGACGACCCGCGCCACGCCCTGGATGCGCTCCCCCACGCCGCCGACTCCATCTCGTGCCCGCGCTGCAACAGCCGGTTAGACTACTCACTAATTCTCCTGGGACACCTGGGGCACTGGCGCTGCCCGGAGTGCGGGTTGGCGAGGCCGCAGCCGGATGTCGTGGCTACGCAGGTAACGCTGAACGGCACGGAGAGCAGCGACGTAACGCTGAGGACGCCTGCGGGTGAGATGCGAGTGACGCTGAAGGTGCCGGGGCTGTACAACGTATACAACGGGCTGGCGGCGGTGTCGGCGGCGCTATCCTCCGGCATAACGCCTGAGCACATCAAGGCAGGGTTGGAGAGGTTCACGGCGGCGTTTGGGCGCATAGAGCGCGTCCCTATACCGGGCAGCGATGGAAAGAGTTTGCTGATGGCCCTCGTGAAGAACCCGGTGGGCTTCAACGAAGTGCTGAGGATGCTGCTGCCCCTTGAGGCGCGGGCGGGCACGGGCGCTACCCCATCCAGGCACCTGCTCATCATCATCAACGACCTGATAGCCGATGGGCGCGACGTATCCTGGCTGTGGGATGTAGATTTCGAGATACTCGCGGGGTCGCCTGAATTGGTGGGGTCGGTCTATGTTTCGGGAATACGGGCCTCGGATATGGCGGTGCGGCTGAAGTATGCGGGTATTGACCCTTCCCGCATCGAGGTGGAAGGCGAGATGGGCGAGGCGCTGGATGCCGCCGTGCGCGCTCTACCGCCTGGGCAAACCCTATACGTACTGCCCACTTACACGGCGATGCTGGCCTTCCGCAAGCTGCTGCACGGGCGGGGTTGGGTGCAGAGCCAGTTTTGGGAGCAGTAGGGCATGACGGGGCTTGCTGTCGCGCTGGTGCTGGCTTCGGCGGTGTTCCACGCGACCTGGAACCTGCTGGCGAAGCGGGCGGGCGGGGGCGCTGCGTTCCTCTGGCTGTCCGACGCCATGTCGGTGGTGCTCATCGCGCCGCTGGTCGTCGCCCTCTTCCTAATAGAGCGCCCGGCCCTGGGCTGGGTAGAGCTAATGTTCATCGCCGGGAGCGCGGCGCTGCACCTGGTCTATTTTCTCCTGCTGCTGCGTGGCTATCGCGTGGGCGACCTGTCGGTGGTATATCCCCTGGCGCGGGGCACCGGGCCTGCCTTATCTACGCTGGCGGCTGTCCTTTTCCTGGGAGAGCACCCCACGCCTTTGGCAATGATAGGGGCCGCGCTGGTCGTGATAGGCGTCTTCGTTGTGACGGGCGGGCACCGGGTATTCGCGGGCGCGAACGCGAGCAAGGGTGCGGTCTACGGCGTGCTGACGGGTGTGTTCATCGCGGCGTATACCCTGTGGGACAAGCAAGCCGTGAGCGCGGCCATGATACCGCCGGTGCTGCTATATTATGGGGCGACGCTGGGGCGTATACTGATGCTCGCGCCTGTGGTTGTGAATCGCCGGGACGAAGTGATTATGCATTGGCGCTCGCACCGCCTGGAAGCGTTGGGCGTAGGGGTGCTTGGGCCTGCGAGCTACATATTGGTGCTGACCGCGCTGGTATTCACACCTGTAAGCTACGTCGCCCCGGCCAGAGAGATAAGCATCCTGATAGGCGTGGCGCTGGGCGCGCGGCTCCTCGCAGAAGGGGATTCGGTGCGGAGGCTGGCGGCTGCCTGCACGATGGTGCTGGGTGTAGTGGCTTTGTCAGTTGGGTGATGGGGGTGCAGGGGTACTCCGCTGCCGGGGTTCCAGGGGTGTCCCTTGACTCCATTTCTTTCACTGTTTCTTCAAAAGGAGTTGGAATTAGGTGGTGGGTTTTAGCGGAGGAAGTATGGACCTGAGAATAGCTTTTCTCTACCCGGAGTTGATGAACATCTATGGGGACCGGGGGAATATCCTGGCGTTGAGCAGGCGCGCGCAGTGGCGGGGGATAGATGTGCAGGTGGACAAGGTGACGATTGGGGATAGGATAGACCCTGATTATTACGACTTCTATTTCTTCGGGGGTGGGCAGGACAAGCAGCAGATCGCGGTGTCGGAGGACTTGCAAGGGCAAAAGGGTGACGCGCTCAAGGAGGCGGTGGAGCGGGGCGCGGTAATACTGAGCGTGTGCGGTGGCTACCAGTTGCTGGGGCGCTACTACCGCCCGTTCGATGGCGACGATCTGCCGGGCATAAGTCTGTTCGACGCGCATACGGAGGCTGGCAACACGCGGTACATCGGGAACGTGCTGATTGACTGCGCTCTACCCGGCGTGGGGACCATCGTAGCGTTCGAGAACCATTCGGGGCGCACGTTCCTGGGGCCTGGCTGCTCGCCACTTGGAAAGAGTATCATAGGCGGGGGGAACAACGGAGAGGACGGCATGGAAGGGGCCGTGTACAAAACCGCCTATGGGTGCTATCTGCACGGCTCCCTCCTACCCAAGAACCCCAGGCTGGCCGACCACTTGCTAGCACAGGCGCTGGCAAGGCGGCACGGCCCGGTTGAATTGAGCGCGATGGACGACACGCTAGAGCAGATGGCCCACAGCCACGCGGTAGAGCGAGCGCGGACGACACATTAGCGCAAGACTATATTTCTCTATGGTAACCCTTGGTTAGTAGAACCTCCTATTACTTTGCCTCACTACACTTCGGCTATGAGTTTGGTCGCGGACCGCTTCGTTATTCTCTAGGACCACTCATTGGTGTCGTCACGGCTCTAATTGCTCCAGCAAGCCTCTCGAGTTTTCCCGGCAGGTGTTCAGCATCTCCGCCGAAGCCAATACGAATATGTTCTGGCGCACCAAAAAAGCGCCCCGGTGCAACGTAAACATCCCACGAATCTCGTAACTCTCGAGTGAATTCCTCCGTGTCGCCCATATTCGCTATCCGAGGGAAATATAGGCAACCGTATGTAGGAATCCGTCCGAGGATTCGCTTCTCAGCCAGAAGCGGCTTCATAAACTCCCTGATAATTCTCTGGTTCTTGGCGCAAGTTTTCAAAGCCCTTTTCTGATGACTGTCCAGATGCTCTATCACCAGTGATGCTATAGATTCAGTCAACGGCGAGCCTGCATTCTCGACCAACACGTAAGTGTCGCGAATCCGTGGGTAGATTTCTCCTGAGGAAACTATCCAGCCACACCGCAAAGTCGCCAAACCGTACGCCTTGGATAGAGTATTGATTGAGATGAAACTTTCATCGAGATTGGCGGCTGCCACACGCTCTGTTGGGATCAAGTCCCGGAAGGTCTCATCAATCATCACCTTGATATTTCCGCCATGCTGCTTCACTATTCCTTTGAGCCAATCCAACACTCCATCTCCTAGTGGATGTCCACTGGGGTTGTGCAAATTAGTTAGGACAATGAGTTTAGTGTTGGGCCTGAGCAAGGACTCCAACCTAGCTTTGTTAATCTCGAAGTTTTCCTCAGGTCTTCGCTCTAACAAGGAAATGTCAGCTTTCAAAAACCTTGGTACTGATAGCAGTGGTTGATAGACAGGACTTTCAATAATTACATGGTCGCTTGGCGAAACTAAAGCTTGAAATACCAACCAAATTGCGCCTGATGCTCCATTCGTAATTATGAGTTCTTTTCCTTCAGAAAGGTTGTACTGCTGTTTGATATGTTTCAATAGCGCAGGGTGCCACCAAGGATCATGCAATAGGCGATCAACTAGTTGCTGGCTTACCAATAGGCTGACAATGGCGTTCTCAGACGTATGGAGAGCACTACTAGCCAAGTCATTCCCAGGTTTCATTCCCTTTTCATTCTCTTTGAACCAAATCAGATACTCAACCAGCTTTGGGTCCATTGTTCCTCCGAGTTGATAATCTGTCTCCTGAAATAAGTGATACGCATAAGTGCTAAGCAGCTCAGACATACATGCGCTATTATCACATGTCAAAGGTTCCTTTGTCTCTACGATTTCTTAGTCTCTGTACCATCTTGTCCTCATAGTCTCCAAGGACCGCCTTCATAATCCAAATAGATGTCGGAGTGCAGACTATTAGCCACAAGATCGCAGACATGATTATCACCGTCCAATACTGTCCCGAAGTGTCATAAGACAAAGCCAGGGCAATACAGATTACGGCCATCGCAACTGATGCTACTAGATACCACAACTCTGTAAGAAGTGTGACCGGAAGGAGATGGAAAGGCCTTCTTGTTTTCGTTTGGGGCTTCCGAGTAAAAATGTTGTGGCGCAAGGAAGTTCGCAAATCGCTTATGGTTCTCTCCCAGTGAAGACCGTTGTTCTCGTCTTCTTCAAAAAACACGCGGATGTAGACGCTGATGGTAAGTATCGTATAGATAGAGTTATTCACCTGAAGCAGAATCAACGCTAGCATCAAGAGAGGCACGAGGAAGATTAATGCAGTCAGGCTTGGCGGACTCTGGGTGGTGAAACCAAAACCAATGATGGCCGCTGTAGCCGTGAATCCGAATGTAACTATGTTAACTTCACGAGTATATGAATCGAGAAGTTC
Source organism: Chloroflexia bacterium (assembly GCA_036399775.1). Taxonomy (GTDB): domain Bacteria; phylum Chloroflexota; class Chloroflexia; order QHBQ01; family JADMIH01; genus JADMIH01. The sequence goes on from DASWMJ010000064.1 coordinate 5,236, forward strand.
TTGGCGTAGCGTTTGATATTCATCGCTCTTGTACATGGGTCACTCCTTGTTACGATTGCACAATAACCATTTGATATACGTAGCGAAGCATTTCATCTATGCTTCATACGCACAACATGATTATGAAGTTACCATTCCATCTAGGCCAGAGTGCTCTGAGCGTCACACTGCAATAGATCTATTGATGGCCCATCAATGCACATTTTACACTTAAGGTCTCGCCTATACTGAGCTTGATTGTAATTTACAAATAAGCCCTAGCATCAATAGTTAGGAGCATCTCCTGCACGACTTCCAGGAACGTGTAAGTCTGGCGGATTGCCTCCTGAGAGACATCGCTTCCCAGGGCACCTAACTTGGGCGAGAGGGCTTCCATCTCCCCGGCAAGCTCGCGCAGCAAAGCTAATTGCTCTGAGGGCTGCACCGGGGGTGGGGCCGTGAAGCCGGTCTTGTGAGTGGGGCGCTCGTCCCGGACGCCTGCCAGCCAATGCACCTCGTCGGACGTGTACTTGAGCATGTCGAGCATGCGCAGTACCTCCCAGCCTTCCCGGCGGGCAATCTTCTTGGCGGTGATATTGACCATAGCCCAGAAGAAGGCGCATTTACCCATCGCCGCCTCGACCTTTGCTTCGCGGGTCATGGTTGGGGGCTGCTCGGCGGGTTGGATGCCTGCCCTATCGAAGAGCAAGCGGGTATCTTGCGGTATGCGGGCGTTCGTTTGAGGCTGCCAGTACCAGTCAACCTGGTGGGGACCTGCTTCGCCACCATACAGCACTAGCAAGTAAGCTCCACCGGGAGGAGCGTTCTGGGGCGCTTCCTCGATGAGCAGGGGCTTAGCGAGAGAGCTAACGTATTCGCGGCGGGTGGAACGCACAGCCTCCATATGCTCGTCGGCTACTACCACCCACAGGTCAATGTCGCTCAGATCGTCGGCGTCGCCTCGGCCAAGCGAGCCGATGAGCCACGCCGCGACCACGCGCCCATCATCTGTAAGGACCTCTATCACGCGTTGCAGCAGGGCATCGCGCTCCTCGCGCCGAATTTGAAGTGATTCTACGCTGGACATCTGTCACTCCTATTGAGACTAAAGGTTGGGATCGTCAGCCATGCAGGTTACTTTGGTCCCACTGGAGTGACACCTCCTTGTTTTCTGCGCGTCCAACCTCATTGTGCAGGCTGCCTGCCTCCACGGGGTAGCCACGCCGCAGCCAGGGTAGCCAGGCGACCGTCAGCCCAATAGCCAGGATAGTTACCCACATGGCGTAGCCGAAGGTAGCAGGCGGGCCGCCAACCGTCCACAGCCACCCCCCGATGGCATTAGCCGGGAGGAGGGCCGCGCCCGTCAGTCCCATATACCAGCGCAAAGCACGGCCCCGTGACCCCTCCGGCACGATGTCTGCCAGGAAAGCCCTCGATACCCCGGAAGTGGAGGCGACATACAGGGCGTATAAGGAGAATAAAGGCCACATATTCCACGCCTCGGTCGCCAGGGTGAAGCCCAGGTAAACCAATGCCATCAAGATATGGCCGCTCATGAGCACAGGCAGGTAGCCCCAACGCTCGCGCAACGCACCCAGCGGCACGGCCAGGAGTGCGCGCAAGAAAGCATAGGCAAGGTAGACGAATGCTACCCCCGCGAACGACTGCTCAAGGCTGGCGGCACGCAGGAGGAAGAATCCACTGGAGAGAGTGCCCAGCGATGCCAGCGTGGAAATAGCGACGAACATCCAGAAGCGGGTGCCCAATGCCCGTGCTGGGCGCGGAGCCATAGAGACAGCAGCCCCATTTAAGGGGATATGTCCCACAAAAGAGGCCTTACGCCCGGCCGGCAGGAAGGCGATAAGCACGAGCAGAGAAAGCAGACCCGGTACCGCACTCCAAAGCAACACGTCCCGCAAACTAAAGTTTGCGAGCAGCAAGCAGGCCGCAATCAGAACGCCGGATACCACTCCGGAGAGCGCGAGAACGTGGTGGAGGCGAATCGTGGACGCGGCTTTGCCTGGGATGGGGGGCATGATTAGACCATCTTTGCGTGGGTTGGACCTGATGCCTTTGCCCGCGTGGTCGAGAAGGACCGGGAACAGGGCGAACATCCAGCCGCCAACCGGCGCAAGCATGGGTCTGCCGACAGTGGAGAGGACATAGCCAATTAGCAGCAAAGGCTTACCCAGGCTTGCTTTGTGCGATATTAAGGCAGGCAGGACGCAAGCCACACTCGCGGCGAGACCCTCTATCAGGCCGATGATAGATATGGGCGTGTAAAGCACTACCGCCAGGAAGATTACGCGCAGGGGCGTGACCATGCCACTGCCTATGCCCGCGAGAAAGCCCGCGATTCCCAGGAGTAGCGATCCGGGGGTGATGCTTCGGAAGCCTCTACTCACCTTCCTCTCCAACCCTCTGCAAGAGCCGCTGCCAGGGTGCCCACAGCACGGCGTCTATTTCGCCCTGCGGTGTGAAGCGATGCACCACGCCGGGCTGCCAGTCGGCCACGTAAATGTTGCCGTCGCCGTCTTCTGCCAGGCCGCCCATAGACTGAAATTGGCCGGGCAGCGCGCCGGGGCCGCCTATCGTGCCGAGCAGCCTCTGCCCTTCCAGGTCTATGCGGACAACCTGCCTGCCCACCAAATCGGTTGCCACCATCTCACCGCTACGGCTGACAACCATCGCCTGGTAGCCGGACAGTATTTGCCCGCCACCCGTTGGCAAGGGGATGGCTTCGAGGTTGCCTGTAGTTGCCTCTACTCTGTTCACCATGTTGAAGCCCATCACCATCAAGTTGCCCTTCCAATCCGGCGAGATGCCGAATGGCTGGTAAGAGAGCTTGATCTCCCGGAGGACGTTACCCTCGTGGTCCAGGATAGAGATAGTGCCGAAGCGAGAGGCGAGGTAGATGAAACTATCGTCTACGGCGATGCACCCCCGCGCTCCCTCGAATAGGCCGGATAGGGGCCTGCGAGCGGCTATGTTCCCTTCCTTGTCGAACTTGAGGAGGTTCTTATCGAGAGGGTCTACTACGTAAAGGAAATCGCCTGGGCCGGTAGCCAGGCCACAGAACGTGAAAGCGGCGGGAGCGAGGCCGAGAGCGGACGGCGTGGGCACAGCCGCAGCGATAGGGGTGGGGTAGCCAATCGGCCTGATGCCGGGGCCGCGCACGCCCACCTGTGGCGCGGCGTAGGGCCAGAGCGTGCCTATGGGCGCACCTGTGCGGTCGAATACCAGGATAGAGTTGCCGTCGGCGTTGCCCGCGTAGAGGGTGCCCCGGCTGTCAACGGCGAGCCAGTACGGGGAGAAAGTGGCGGGGAGCGGCACGACGTTAGAGAATTGCGCCGAGAGCACAGGCCATCCAGTCAACACAAGCATAGCAGCGAGGGGTATCGTCACGGCGGCGAGCGCGCGCCTGGCCCAGAGGGGGGGTCCCATCAGGAATGCCCAGGCGAGTGTGACGAGCAAGAGCAACCCCACACGCAAAGGCCATACAGAGGCCAGTGGCACGCCAAGCTGGACCGGCTGCGTGCCCAATCCCAGCGCCATAAGCAGCACCAGCAGCCCCGCCCCCGCGAGCATTATGGGGGTACGCTGCTTGAGCACGCCCCATAGCATCACACCACCCGCCAGGAGCGCAGCTATAGCAGATTCTACAGGCCGGGGCTGAAAATCTACATAGATTGGTACGATCACGGACAGGATGAGAGCAGCCGCCACGAGGAAGATGGAAGGCAGCCAGAGTTCGCCCCGCCACGACTCGGTCTCAGAGCCGAGAGGGTCTCGCCAGGTTACTTCGGTGGGAGCAGTGGATGACATCAAACAGGGGCGGCGGGAAGAATGTCACCATTCCTGAGTGCGCGTTCTGTATAAATGCCCAGGATCAAGACAGGAATATCAATATCGGCCACGCCACGCGCTCGCAAGTCCCAGACGAATTGCTCAAAGTAGGATACGCCTGTGGACATTTGTGATGCTAGCTGGCGGATTGGGACTATTTCAATACCAGCGTCTATGATACCGAGATTCTTGAAGATGGTCATCTTTGAACAGACATTGTATACCATGAAGGCATATTTACCGAACTGGACCTCAACGCCAAGCTGCTCCTTCACAAAATCCATGTCACGAAAAGCGCCTTTGATTTCTCTCTCGGTAACGTAGTCATCCGTATAGAAGTTGCTGGGGTAATCACACAATACCTTCTTATTGCGCCAGCCAAGCTCGTAGAAATGGCGCTTAAACGTGCGGTTAAGGGAAGAAGGACTGTAAAGTATGCGGCCTGGCATCGTCTTCTCAGTACTTACTTTCGTCTTGTGCTCTTCAGCGTTTACAGCCGCCACAATACTCTCTACCTCAGCGAGCAGGAGAGGGTATCGCTCATGGATAAATTCGGCCCCACCGTTGAAAGAGAATCTACCGGCGATAATCATCCTATTCGTTCTCTGAGCTTTGCTGAGTTGCCCACTGTAATGGAACCTGGGCAACCTTCTCACGCCCGGAAGGCTCATGTATAGGTTTACCTATCGGCCTGAGCTTCAGCCTACCTGCATAATAGTCAGCGACACGCTGCTTGGCAAAAGCTGAGTAGTCCCCATCACGCTCAATGCCAACAGCGCGGCGGTTATTCTTTGCGGCGGCAATCAGGCTGGAACCGACCCCAGCAAATGGGTCAAGTATCCAGTCGTTCTCGTCGGTGAAAGCCAGCACGCACCGCTCGACCAGTTCAACGGGAAACTGGCACGGATGGATGGTCTTCTCCGGGTGGTTGGATTTCACGTTGGGGATGTCCCAGATACCGGTATCCCATTCGTCTGACATAAATTCCCATAAATCGGAGGGATTCTTACCTAAAGGATTGCCGCTGGGCAACCCGCGCTTTGCGCCCTTGTAATGTAGTTTGCCCGGATATTTTGATGGAACACGTACAGAGTCGAGATTGAAGGTGTAGTTGTCGCTGGCCGTGAACCACAGCAGGGTTTCGTAACGGCCTGAGAACCTATGCGAAGCATGGAGACCGTGATCGAAGTGCCAAACGATACGGTTCCGCAACTTCATACCCAGCTTCCTAAAGATCGGGTAGAAATATATATCTAAAGGGAAGACTTCCCCATCGGCAACGTAGTTTCCTATCTGCCAGCAGAGGCTCCCGGTGGGGGTAAGCAAACGGGCAAGTTGTTCTATCACTAGCGTCTGCCAGTCCAGGTACTGGTCCAGGGCTACCTGCCTTTCATAACTCTTGCCTATGTTATAAGGCGGCGATGTGATGATCAACGAAAAGAAGCTGTCGGGCAATTTCGCGCAGGCATCAAGCACATCCGCCGTTAGTAGAATTAAAGGCTGATCGAGCGCGAACTGATCCGAAACCGAAGGTGCAGGCTCAAGGTCAAGACTTAGCTGCATTCCTGGCTGCTTGTTAGATGTTATATTCTGCATTGTGCCTGTCCCTCGTTAATGTAGTAGATGTCCTCTTGCAGCCCAGCATAGCATAGAATTAACCAGTAGGCAAAACTACGGCTTCTCCAGCCCATGAGCGTTCAGCAGGCTCTCGTCCGCCAGGATAGCTTCGGTGCGAGCGTCGGCGACCACTGTGCCACCGTCCATTATAACCGTGCGCGGGCAGAGTTCTCGGACCAGGGGTAAGTCATGCGTGGCGACCAGGATGGTCTGGGGCAGCTCGCGCAGGAGGTTGATGAGGCCGCGACGGGCGCGCGGGTCCAGTCCGGCTGACGGCTCATCGAGCACCAGTATCTCCGGGTGCATAGAGAGGACGGTGGCTATGGCGATGCGCTTCTTCTCTCCCACGCTCAGGTGGTAGGAGACGCGTTGCGCGTAATCTTCCATATGCACGGCAGCCAGCGCATATTCGACACGCGCCTTGACCTCGGCCTGCGACAAGCCCTGGTAGATCGGGCCGAAAGCTACGTCCTCGAACACGGTGGGAGAGAAGAGTTGGTCGTCCGGTGACTGGAAGACCAGCCCAACAGCCGCCCTCACCCGCCCCAGGTTGCCCTCATTGACTTCGAGGCCGCAGACCTTGATGGTGCCCTTCCCCATGAGGATGCCATTCATGTGCAATATGAGTGTGGACTTGCCCGCGCCGTTCGGCCCTACAAGTGCCACCTTCTCGCCGGGACCAATGCTCAGGGTGACATCCCGCAGCGCGGAGTGCCCGTCGGGATATGAGAAGGATAGGTGCTCGATTTCCAGGGTGTGGTGCATTGTGAAGCCTGGTTCTTTATGTTCGTGATGCGTAATGCGTGATGCGTATTGCGTAGTTCGTATTGCGTAATGTCTCGTATGAGGCTGTTGTTGTTTGGTAGATGTTATGTAAACATGAGAGATAATGCGAGTAAGCTGAGCATAAGTAACAGGCCGACGGCCAGCACGGCAAATTGGGAGACGGCGAGCTTGGGCAGCGGGAAGGTGCGTACTTCGCCGTCGTAGCCCCGCGCCGACATCGCAGCGTAGATGCGGTCGCCGCGCTCGAAGGAACGCAGGAAGAGGTTGCCCGCCATGCCGCCCGTTACGCGCGCCCGCCAGGGGATGGTGCCGCCCACCTTCGCGCCCGGCGTGGGGGGATGGCCGCTACGGGCCGCGCGGGCACGCATCAGGCGCATCGCCTCGTCGGCCAGCACGAATAGATACCGCCACATCAGCCCGAAGATGGCGACCAGCAAGCGCGGCACTTTGAGGGCGCGCATGGCGGTCAGCAGTTCGGGGAAGCGGGTGGTGGTGGCAAGCACTATCGCCATCTGCACGGAGATCCACGACTTGAAGGCGATGCTGGCGAAGCGTATCACGCCCTCCTGCGATACCTCAAGCGTGCCGAAACCCAGGGGTATCACAAAGAGGATAGGAGCGCCCGCCGTGAACACCAGAGGCAAGGCAGCCACCACGAAAGGTAGCGCGAGATTGGCCCGCTTCAGCACCGAGGCGATGCCCAACTCCGAAAGTATCACCACCGAGAGCGCGATGGAAAATAGCAAGATGTAAATGGGCCACGCGCCCATAGGTGTGAGGGAGGTCGTGAGGATAAAGGCCAGCGCCAGCACCAGCTTGACGCGCGGGTCCAGGGCGTGGATTGGGCTGGCGCCTGGCCTGTACGGGTCGAGAAAATGAACGCGCATCTTTAGCCGGTGGTCGGCTGGCGTCTGCGCCGCGTGTAGGCCACAGCCAGGGCCACCCCGAATACTAGTATCGTGCCGATGATGCCCGCTAAAATAGTAGCCAATTGGGGGCTGTCTATGCCCGGCAGGGCGTAGTCTGGGATGATGCTGAACTGTGGGCCTTGCGCTTTGCCCAGGAAACCGTTTTGCTGGGCCACCCATTCCAGGCCGTCCGGGTTAGACGATGCGATGGGGGACAGTACCGCGAGGGCAAGCGCCATCAGCAAGCCTGCCACCCACACCAGCCGCCCACTCGAAGTAGCCTGCGTCTCGCCTGCCTTGAGCAGATCGGGCCGCGTGGCCGATATGAAGGCGAGCGCACCAACGGTAATCAACCCTTCGCCGATGCCTATAATCGCGTGTACGACGGCCATCGCGGGTATCGAGATGTTGGCCGGGGCTGTATCGGAGGCTGCGAGCTGGATGCCCACGCCGAGGGCGGCGATGAAGATGGAGAGCCACGCGGCGGCGAACCCACCCACGAGCACCGCCCAACGCCTGTTCCCCGCTAAGCGCTGCACGGTCTTGTAAACGAAGTAGGCGACGGCCACGCCGACCACTCCCATGTTGAATATATTGCCGCCGAGCGCGAGCAGGCCGCCGTCCTGGAAGAGCAGCGCCTGGATGCTGACCACGCTGGTGAGCACCAGTATAGCGGCGCGCGGGCCAAGCAGGATCGTGGCAAGGGCCGCGCCCATGAGGTGACCGGAGGTGCCACCACCCACAGGGAAGTTGAGCATCTGCCCGGCGAAGATGGCCGCCGCCAGCACGCCCATGAGTGGCACCTGGCGCTCGCCCAATTCCTTGCTCACGAAGACCAGAGAGTAGGCTATCGCGCCGACAGCCAGCGCCCACAGGATGATTGACACGGGCACCGAAAGGAACCCGTCGGGGATATGCATTGCAATGGGAGCTACCAACATTTCTCTCTCCTGGTACATGATTGCGTCATTCTCTAGTACGCCTGCAAGGCCGTGACAGTTTGACCTGGATGGAAGAACGGCAGGCGGAACAAGAGTACTTTGATTATAGTGTCTTGCATGGGAGGCAACGGCCAGCACTTCTAATATACACCTATTTGCAACTAGTTGCAACTCTATCTTATACGGATGAAGAAGAGATTTGGATTTTGACAAGCCTACCCATCGGGGCTATACTCTCACAATAGAGCGAGCGATGAGCTAGGGAGAATGGGCATGTCTGCGACCACCAATGTAACACGCGAGTACCTGGAGACCATCTACAACCTGACCGTCGAGGGCGACCCGGTGGTGGGCGCGCGCCTCGCGGAAAAGTTCGGGGTCTCGCCGCCCAACGTGGCCGAGGTGTTGAAAAGGATGGAGCGGGACGGTCTCATTCGCATGCCTGGGCGCGGGCGGGGCAGGCAAGGCGAGGGCATAGAATTGACCGAGGATGGCCGGAGTGAGGCGGAAGCCCTACTAAGGCAGCATCGCCTGGCCGAGCGGTTTCTCGCGGACGTGCTTGGTATGGACTGGGTGCAGGCGCACGAGGAAGCGCACCACCTGGAACGCGGTATGTCGCCCGCCATCGAAGAGCGCCTTGCGAAGCTCCTGGGCAACCCCCGCACCTGCCCGCACGGCAACCCCATCCCCTCGCAGAGCATGAACACCGTAAATTATCTGCGCGAGCAGCACGCGCTACGCCTCAGCATGGCCGAAAAAGACGTTCTTCTTAAGGTCGTACTCATCTCAGAAGTGGTAGAGGACGAGTCGGCGCTCTTGACCTACCTGGGCCAAATGGAGATCATGCCCGGGGCGCGCGTAACGGTGCTTGAGCGAGACGCGGAAGATAGCTCATTACAAGTGCGCATCATCCCCCGCACGGCGGTCCGCGACCAGGCACCGGAAGACGCAGAGAAACCCGCCCGCACGGTGGCGCTGACCAGGGATTTAGCCGCGAAGATATGGGTAAGAGATATCGCCTAGCCGTAAAAGGCTAATTTACAGTAGGGGCGACCCGGTGGGTCGCCCTGGTCGGGTTGGCGTACCATGCTTGCGTGCTGTCCCAATCCAGTACGACTCCCAACTACCCTGACTACAGCTAAGCTAGCATGATACGACATTCTCCGGGTTATTATCATCCTCGCTCCAATGAGCAGGGTTATAAGCAATATACTGTCGTATACCGTTCATCTCACGCTCATTTCGTATGATTCTCTCATAATAATCACGCTGCCAAACCGAACGACCTGGCGTACCGCCCAACAAGTTTATCCGCTTAGCAGTTATAGATTTGAACTGTCCAATGATAGCTCCAAGAGAACCCGAAGCAGCCCCTCGTGGACCATCCTGGACGGGACCCGGCACATAAGCAGATGGCCTGCCCTGAGCAAGTTGCTCAACAGACAGAGGGACATCCATAGTAGAGGCAACCCGCATCCTCGCCCTGTCGGTCGTCAAGACAATGATCCCATGAAAGTGATTAGGCATCACCACAAACGCATCCAGCAGCACGTATGGCCGCACAACCTCAGTACGCAGCCACTCATCGCGGACAATCTCACCCAGGGCATTGAGCTGCATTTCCCCATCGTCTATCTTTCCTAACAGACATTCCTTCCCTAGAACACAGAGAGTAACGAAGTATGCTCCTGCCTGAGAGTAATCATAGTTCTTGTAGCGAATGGAGTGGCGATGGTGGATGTCTGGGTTGTATTCTTCGCTCACACTAATACCTCCATCCCGAACAGGGCGACCCGGCGGGTCGCCCCTACGGCTGCTCTGGACTCGCCACCTGGCAGATGCCCCTACTGTAGCAGTACTTGGTTAGGACGCGGGTAGACCCTCTTAGCCCAGGGCGTGTCTGGATATAGAGACACGAGCCTGTCCCATGCCTCCCACATGGTGGCGCTGTCGCGGCGAACCAGGAAGCGGGCGACACCCAGCCAGTACAGGGCCTCCGGCGCTATTGAGTTGCCGGTGCCGGCTGCCGCGTCAAGCTCCTCGGCAGCTTCTGCGGAGCGGGTCCAGGCCATCAGGCAGCGCGCCCTGCCTATCCGCATAACTGAGAGAAAATCGCCAGGCGGTAAGAAGGCTACCGAGTGGTAGTGTAAGCTGCCGTTGCGGTCCATGAAACCGGCTGTGGGCGTCCAAATGATATGGTTGGCGCGGAAGACAGGCCAGTGCTCGCGGTTGTCGAGCATAAGCCTCAATGGGATAAAGAGCTCTGCTAGGTAAGCAGCCACGTCGGGGTCGGGATACGTCACGGTATCCATCAGCATGCAGCTCGTTCAGTTGGGCTTGCTGAAGTCTACCAGTAGCTCCTTACGCTCAGTCCGTGCTCTATCCAGCGCCGCGTCGTAATTAGTCTCCCATGCAAAACTCGCCACAGTTGCCTCCTCGGAATGTGGAACCACAAAGGCACAAAGAACATAAGCTTGCCGCCCACTTTAAGGAACTATAGCAGGTTGGTCAGCCACTTTCGGAGCAGCTTGATCCTGGGGTGCTTAATATCGCCTGGGAGTAGAGCGCGCATCTGGCCGTCGAGGGTCGAAGTCATATCGCGAAGGCGGGTGCGCAGGTCGCCCGTAAAGTCGTCCGGTGAGATAGGCTTGCCTATCCGCATAATTAACTTGCGGCGCAACCAAAGCTCACGCGTGCCCGTGAGGCCGACGGGCAGCAGGGGCATATTGGCCGCGACGCTGATGTGCGCCGCGCCTTGCTGAAGTTCGGCTATATCACCTTCTTGCTCGCCCAGCTTTCCTTCCGGGAAGATGAGGAGGGAGCCACCGCGCTCAAGGATTTCCTCGGAGATACGCAACGCCTGGCGGGGCTTGTCTCGCTCAAGAGCCACTATCACCTGGAGGCCGTCCACAACCCAGGCCCGAAACTTCGATATGCGACCAGGGTGCAGGCCCAGCACGTAAATGCGCGGCTCTACAGGGAAGAAGAGGAGCACCAGGAACGGATCAGCCCACCCCAGGTGGTTAGCGCAAACAATCACCGGCGTGCGCGGCACGTTCCCCAGCCCTACCACCTTAACCCGAAAAAAGATGCGGAAGAGCGCCCCTATAACAACCCACGACGCCTTCACATACCACCTGGCCCGCGCCGCACCGCCACCCCGCTTGCGCGCCTCGGACCCAACCTCACCCGTATCTTTATCAATAGAGGTCGTCTTAGATTTACTCATAACCTCCTCAACTTCGCGCATCACGTTTCACGCTAGAACTTCTCACTCAACCACTTACGAAATAGTTTGATGCGCGGGCATTCGTGGTCGCCGGGCAGCAACTTCAGCAGATCTTCTTCAAGCCTGGTTGTCAGGGCAACCGTGCGGGCGCGGCGATCTTCCTCGCCGAACTGCGCGGGGTCTATGGGCCTGCCGACGCGCATGGTGAGGGTGCGGCGCAGCCACATCTCCCTGGTGCCAGTTACGCCAACGGGCAGTATGGGCACCCCGCTCGACAGGCTGAGGTGGGACGCGCCATGCTGCAAAGGGAGCAGGCTGCCTTCCTGAGACCCCGCCACCGCACCCTCAGGGAAAATCAGGAGCGAGCCGCCGCCCTCCAGTATATCGGTCATGGTACGTAACGCCTGCACCGATTCCCGCTCCTTGAGGGGCACGACCACCTCCACGATGCCAAGTATCCACCGTCTGAAGGCGGTCTTGTACGCTTCTTCGTACCGTGCCAGGGCGTAAATGCGAGGTCGGACAGGGAAGAATAGCAGCACCAGCAGAGAGTCGGCCCAACTCAGGTGATTGGGGCAGATGATGACCTGGCTGCGCGGCACGTTCTCCAGGCCGGAGACCTTTATGCGGAAGATAAGCTGGAATATGGCGCGAAACACCGCACGCAGCAGTCTGATGCGCCACTTCACAGGTGAAACGGGCCTGGCTTTACGTCGCAAGCCTTTAACCTCTGGCGCATGGCTGGGTTTCTCCGTTACGGCAGCAGGATCGGGCATCGCCTAGCTCTCCTGGACGAACTGCTCTGGGCGCACACGCTGTAGAAATAAGCCGCCTACCACGATCATTACCCCTGAGAAGATAAAGGACCAGCGATAGGCGTCACTGAGACCTACCATGCTGGTAGTCAGGCTCACTACCCCGCCCGCCAGCACGGAGCCTACGGGCTGGGCGAACGAGGTCACCGCGGAGCTTATGCCTATCAATTCGGCGGTGCGGCTGCGCGGAATGAGGTCTGTCAGGAAGGGTATCAGCATGGTGCCGATGCCGGCGTTGCCAATCCCGATGAATGCTAAGGCAATCGTGCCCTGGATGAGGTCGGCGCTCTGTGAGCCGATGATGGCCCCGGCCCCGAACAGGAACAAGCCGAACGTCATCACTCGCTTCTTGCCAATGCGGTCCGCCAGGAACCCCGCGGGTACGGCGAAGATGGCGGTGGTGATGACGAACGCCAGGGGCAGGAAGAAAACCTCGCTGGAATTGGCTCCGAGAGCGTGCGTGCCGAAGAGAGTGAGGAGGGGTGTAGCCCCGCCGTTGCCTATCCAGAAGAAAACCAGTGCCAGAGTGTATTTTGCGGCCTCTTTATGTACAAGCAGGTCCTTTATGTAAGCGATAGGCGTGAGCTTCGCAGGACGTGCTGCGCGCTCTTCCGCCTGGGTGTTCAGGGGAGGCTCTTTCACGGTGAAGAAGGTAAAGCCAAACGAGAGGAGCAGGACGGCGATGGTTACACCGAACACGAGCGGCTCGTTATCTTTCCAGAAATTTATGGCGAACAGCAGGAACACTATCGAGCCGAGCATCTGCGTCAGACCCAGGATGCCGCCGACTCTGCCGCGATGGGAGGGAGGGAAAATGTCCGCGAGCATGGCGTTGTATGGGTCGAGGGCCACCCACAGGAAGAAGGCGGCGAAGGTCATGATGCCGAGCATCACCCAGAAGGGAGGGTGCGTAGCCAGGATAGCCAATGCGACGGAGATTGCGGGGATGCCGACCAGGAAGAAGGGCCTGCGCCTGCCAAGCCGCGTGCGGGTGCGGTCGCTCATCCGGCCAACGATAGGCTGGGCGATTGCCGCGACGAATGCGCGCTCGTTCGAGAGGAGGCCGATAAGCTCCGGCCTTATCTTGTAAGTCTCCAGGTAGAGAGACATGCCTGTGGTGAACAGGGTGAAGACGGCTTGCGTGCCGAAGTTAGCCACGCTAAAGCGCACCGCTTTGCCCGCATCAAACGACTCAGATTGGACATGTTCTGCTTCCGGCACTGTAGGCTCAGGCACGACGGCAACAGGCTGCGTATAGGCGCTTGCGTCCACAGGTCTTTCCATAGCCACACTCCTTGCGCCATGATATAGCGTGCGAGAGAGACATCTATCCCTCTCGCAATACTATACCAGAGACACAGGCTTGTAGCGTCGGTATTCTTGCGGCTTTTTGACCGAGGGTTATTCGCGGGAAGTAGGTAATATCACCTATGCACATGAAAATGCATCCCTGGTGCAGGATCGGACACACCCCCCGCCAATAATAGCACATGATCATGCTAAGCCTGCGGCGACACCAAAAACCGCACAAGTGTGTCCAGGCCATAACCAGGTATGTGGATTTCGGTTACTCGATCAGCTTCTACGTACACCTGTAGACTAATCGTTGTGCGAGCGGCGGTGCCGGCATCGAGCAACTGGCCTTCGATGGTGACTGTATTGTATCCTGTGGGCGCTGCGATAAGCTCCTCAGGCCCTGAGGGCATCTCCCCGCCCCCGGCGCGCACTTGCCACACCCCAATGCCACGTAAAGCATCGGGTAGCCAGACCCGTATCCAACCCTGCGTTGGCTTCAGCGGGCCGTTGCCGTTATGCGGCGATGAGGCCAGTGTAGGTACTGCCATTGTGCAATAGAGCCTAGGTACTAAGGCAGGATCAATTTGAGCGAGGAGATCTCGTGTGCGAAGGTGGTCACCGTATGCCCCCAGTCGATTGGGTCTCGCGTCCTCGGTGACCACGCTCCTCCTGGGGGAAAATCGCGGTGGAATACATCAATAGGATCATGCACTGGCTGGTGTACTGGATTGTCGGAACGCAAGTCGCGTATGATGGCGAACATTTCTTGCCTGACCGTAATTGTGAACTGCCCGCCGGCACCATTGAATTCAGGGTTATTGAACAGTACCGCCTGATCGCCGGACTTCCCCAGAAAGATGAGCGAATCGAAGCGGTCCTCCGCATTCAGAGCGAGCAGATCTGCATCAAAATACGGTAAAGTGTATACGCCTCGATCTACTGGTATCCGATTGAGGAATGGTATCTCAGTTTGCGCCTCGATGAGCACGATGGGCTGCGGGGCATCCAGGGCAGAGATAAGGCTATTCAGGCCCAGAAGGAAACCAGCGAAGCTGAGGGCTGGAGAGGATAATGCGGACAGAGGGTCTATGCTGACCTTTAGAGCGCGTAAGGTGGTGAGCAAGTGGTCGAAAGACGCGAGCGGTGAGTCTGGGGGAACGACCAGGAGCACTACTCCTGGAGACTTCCCGGCATTCGCGGAGGGCGCGAAATTGGGATTGCGGAATAGGGCGAGCACAGTTGGAATGGCCAGAGAGGGTACCAACACTGGCAGATCGAGGGGCAAGGGGTCGCTTGAGATACCCTGAGCTGATAATGTAATCTCAGCGTGGATGATGCGCCTGGCAGGAGGAGGAAGTAGTGTGGAAATGGACAGGCGCACTATTCCGGGCAAAAAGACGAAAGTAGCTGTAGGGGAGGTAGTCAACCCTTCGGGCGCGAAGAAGTCGGTTCCTTCTACGAGCGGAGTCGGGGGCGTCACATCGCCATCCAGTACTGACCAACGGACCTGGACGGTAACGGGAACCTCGACAGGCGCGATCGGAATCTCCCCTCGGAGTTGTCCCAGTAAACCTGGCGCATTCGCGGCTGTACCGATGACTTGGCCGACCTGACCTGCTTGCTCGTTCAAGGTTCCGGTAACAGGCCCACTCAATACACCACTTACAGGCCCAGTCAAAGGTCCTCCTATCGATCCGGTCAGCGTGCCCTCAACGTCGCCGCTCATCGTACCAGATAGCGTTCCGGATAGCGTTCTGGCCACCGGCGCAGCGGGGTCGGGTATGGGTAGCCCACGGGTTATTTTGTTAGCGGGATCGTCCGGATGACCCTCGTTACTGGTCAAAGCCCTGATAAGAGCCTCGTTATCTACTTCGGGATCGAAAAGCACCTGCTCAAGGGAGGCGTCCTTGAAAACTACCTCCTTGGTTATGAACACCAGGCTGAGCGCACCTGTGATGGTAGCTGTAATACTGAGATTCGTCACGGACGGATACAGGCCCACAGAAACAGGCATGCCTGGTTGGATATCAGCGGAACCCAAACGCACTATACTGAGCGTTCTACCCAAGCTGTTGAGTATATCTCTGGTAATGGGCGGCATATTGTACCTCCATGTTACAGCAGGTTATAGAGCATTAGTTTTATAGCAAAGTGTATCTCCTGTCAAGGTGACCAAAAATGTGAGCTTTAAGGTAAATGGGGGTCCAAAATAGCTCTTCAAATTACATTAACTAATTAACACGTACCGTTACCCTGGACCAATAACCTTGTACCTGCCCTTTGACGCCATTTCCGGCCTGGTTCTGAACATTTAGCCTATCTCGCACTTTTTCCCTTTGCGAACAGTGCCTAGAACCGGCGATGCCTTTTTACTGACGCTCCACCCATAAATCCTATAAAATGGAAGTCATAGAAGCAAGGTACACCAGCATTAATACACGCACGAAGGAAGGACAGAAATGTCAGAGCATACAGAGCATGTAGCAAATGGTAGATTAGAGGAGTTTCGAGAGTATCGCAAGAGGATGAACGACCGCATACTGGGGGCGGGCCACCTCGGCATAAACCGCTTCTTCAACCTCGACACGGTGGCTTACCACGACGGCGCGCTGCCGGGCAGGACGAAGGAGTTGCTGGGGCTGGTGGCGTCGGCGGTGCTGCGCTGCGACGACTGCATAGACTACCACCTGATCCAATGTGCGGAAGCAGGCTACACAGACGAGGAGCTGACTGACGCTCTCAATGTGGCGTTGGTGGTCGGCGGGAGCATAGTCATCCCACACCTGCGCCACGCCATGGAGACGATAGATTTGCTGCGGGAAGAAGTGCGAGGTGAGGGGTGAGAAGAATCGAACTTTTATTTCTGCTCTTTCTCATACCTGCACTCTGCGTACCTGCTGCGTAACCATTTTCAGCACCAACGTCGCCAGGAACAGCCCCACTGCCGACAGCACGATAGTGCCGCCTGGGGGTAGGTCGAGGTAGTAGGAGGCGGCGAGGCCGGTGGTGAGGGATACCATGCTGAAGAGGACCGAGAAGGCCAGCGTCGCCCGGAAGCCCCTGCCGAGTTGGAGCGCGGTGGCAACGGGGATGACCATGAGGGCGGCCACCATCAGCAGGCCCACGACGCGCATACCGAGCGACACCGTCACGGCTGTGGTCACGGCGACCAGCATGTTGAGCGTGCCCACTCGGATGCCGCTGACGCGTGCGGTGGCCTCGTCGAAGGAGAGCGCGAATAGCTCCTTATAGAAGAGGAAGATGATGGCTGCCACCACGATTCCGAGGCCCAGAATGAACCACACGTCGCTCTCACCGATGGTGCTGATGGAGCCGAAGAGGTAGCCGAATAGCTGCGCCGTGCTGAGGGAGTCCCCTAATTTGGAGAGCACCACCCCGCCCGCGATGCCCGAATAGAAGAAGATCGCGAGTATGAGGTCGCCGTAGGCCCTCTGGCGCGAGCGCAGCCACTCTATGCCCGCCGCGCCCAGGACGGTGAAGACGAGGGCCGTTATCACCGGGTAGATTTGCAGCAGAAAACCCGCGGCCACGCCCGAAAACGCGATGTGCCCCAGCCCGTCACCAATCAGGGAGAGGCGGCGCAACACCAGGAACAGCCCGATCATAGGGCATATAGCCGCCACCAGCAGGCCCGCGAGGAGGGCGCGCTGCATGAACTCAAGTTGCAGCCAATCTAGCATACTCTAGTGCTCGTGCCCGTGACCATTCGGGGCGACTACGGCGAAGTGAGCAGGGGCGTCGCTGAACCCTTCGGGCGGGCCATAATAGCAAATGGTGCGGTTGACGCACGCGACTGTATCGAGCATACCCCTGAGCGGGCCGATGTCATGAGACACAAATACCAGGGCCACGCTTAGCTCTATGTTTAGCTCGCGCAGCAATTCGTAGAAGCGCGCCTGCGACTCGGCGTCCACGCCCGCCGTCGGCTCGTCGAGCATGAGAAGGTCGGGCTGGGCGGCCAGGGCGCGAGCGATGGAAACGCGCTGCTGCTGCCCGCCGGATAGCTGCCCTATCATCTTGTGCCGCAGGTGCTCCATACGCACCAGTTCCAGGGCGCGCTTGACCTGGGCGTGGTCTTCCCGGCCCGGCCACTTGAAGAGGCCCAGCTTCGCGGTGCGACCAAGCATCACCACTTCCTCGACGGTGGCCGGGAAGTGTGGGTTCGACTGCTCCGGCTTCTGGGGGACGTACCCGATGCGCCACCAATCTTTGAAGCGCCTGATGTCGGTGCCGAAGAGCGACACCTGCCCCTGCTGTGGTTGTAGCAGGCCCAGCATGATCTTGAGCAACGTGCTCTTGCCCGCCCCGTTTGGGCCTACCAGCGCCATGAACTCGCCGGGGCGCACATCCAGGCTGAGGTCCTGCAACACCGGCAGGCCGTCCTCGTATGCGAAGCTGGCGTTCCTGACCTGCACGACCGGCGGCTTCTGCCCACCTGCGATAGCCTCTCGCGGCTCCGGGCGGCTAAGTATAGCGCGACTCATGCATTCTCCCCGTGCTGGCATTGTCCACACTGCCCGTATAGCTCCAGGTGATGGCCCTCTACTTTGAAAGAGGTCTGGGCGTTCAGATTGCTGACAAGCTGCTCGTCCAACACGCAACCCGCAACGTCCTCTACCTGCCCACATTGAGTGCATACAAGGTGATGGTGGTGAGTGTCCACGAGGCCGCAAAGCATGTAGCTGTGCCCCCAGCTTTTACCGACCTCGGTGTGTACCCTTTGGAGCAAACCCAGTTCTACGAGCAGGTCCAGCGTGCGAAAGACGGTAGCGCGCCCTATGTCGGGGGCGGTCTTCGACATGCTCTCCAACAGCTCGGTAGCGGTGAAAGATGCCCCCTGCGCGGCTATCCACTCCACCAGAACCTGGCGGGGCAGCGTGAGCTTATAGCCCGCCTGAGTGAGCCTGCTTTCCATACTCTCCAGAGGTGTTATGCTTGCCGGGCCATTATTGATACCGGGTATCATTCCAATATTATAGCGTCTTCCTCAGCATGCGTCAATAGAGGCTGCTTTAGGAAACAATTGTAGGGGCGAGATTTATCGCGCCCTGGTGGGGATACGCACCGAGTTGATTTGTCATGCCCACCAGGGCGCGATAAATCTCGCCCCTACACCCTAATTGTGAACATTTACCTGCTTTGGTTTGACGTTCACCCTCAGGGCTTAACCATGATCTCAGACGAAGGATTAGGCTTGTAGATTGGTATAGGCCAGGTGACGCGGAGGTCCAGGTGATATAGGCCCGGCTCCAAAGGTGTGACGATAGAGATGGGGAAGAGATGGGCGCCCTGGTCCAGCAAGAGAGGCGTATCTATGCCGATCTGCATGGTCCTTTCTGGAGACGCTGCTCCGTTCGCCGTCATCTTGCGCCACCGGACTTCCAGTGGTAAGTAAGTGTGCAGCCGCGTCAAGAGTGGATAGGTGTACACGTTGGTAACAGTAACGGTAATGGGCACCGTAGAACCAGCAGGCACGGCCTCCGGGAGCCGCCAGCCCAGGCGCGGCAAGGCTGCCTCATCGAGAGGTGCAAGCTTATAGACCCTATCCTCCTCAAACTCCCCGGCAGGCTGAATCTCCGGGAAAGCGGTCAGGCTCTTCATCTTGCGCTGCCAGTTGCTTTCCTTGTAAGCCCAGTGGTAGAAAGAGATGTAGCGCACATCGAGACTTTGCAGGATGCCTACCCATTCGCGCCCGACCTCCACCGGCTCGTCCAGCAGGCGCGCAACCTCCGGGTAGACAGGCGGCACGAAGCTGCTATGTCCGTTCAGCAGGGGATGGTCATGGTCGCCCTGGTAGTACATACGTATGTACGCGCTGGCCGCATCGGTTGATACCGGAAATTCGGCCAATACTCCGTTATCCTGTTGCATCGCCAGCCAATTGTATACGGGCGGCGCCTTCCCCTGGGGCAGCAGCGAACCGGCCCGCTTTGGCGGCAACGGTGCGGTTGGCGTCGGCACCGTCCACTGCTCGATGCACATTATCGAAAGCAAGGCAAGCGTCGCCAGGCTGCTTCTAAGTATGGTTGCCTTTCGTGCCGGTCGTGGGGCATGCGAACCCTCATCGGCGCTGTTGCGGCCACGCGCCAGGCGGATGAGATGGAGCCACGCCCAACCCGCCAGGACACCCCACCCCAGGGCCGCGACGGACGCCAACCGCCCCGGAGCGCGCAGGCCGTTGAACCCAGGCAGTACTCCTAGCACGGAGTAAGGCAGAGGCACATCACTACCGCCTAGCCTCCAGACCGGGCCAAGAGACAGCACGAGCGCGCCAACGGCAACCAGGGTGTAATAGCCAAGAAGTTCACCTTGCTGTCTCCCCCCATCGTCTGCGAGGTGGGCATCACGGCGGCGGGTTGCCTTGATCGCCACTATAGCCAGCCCCGTAGTACCGAGTGCGAGAGACGCAAAACCAGGGAAAAGCGGCTCAGGCCACACGTTCGGTAATACACCTTTATAGGTGTTGTTGCGGGGCGAAACGCTCAGATAGTCGGTGAGGTGGGCCGACCACGCGATCTGCTCGTCGCGTGTCCGGTATAGCCCCATCTGCGCCTGGACTTCGCGGTAGGGCGCGCTGAGCAAGGCCAGGGCCGCACCGGAAACCGAACAAGCCACTAGAAGCGAAATGGCTGCGGACCACCGTGCGCGCTGAGTCCACCTGAGCCACCGCCGCACAACCAGCGCCTCCCAGAGCGCAAGCATACCGGCCAGCAGGGCGAGGTAAGCGGCATAATAGAATGAGTGGAGCGATTGCCAGACGAAACAAGCGCAGAACCCTGCTGCCCAGAAGGCAGGGCCAGGAGAGAGTCGGCGTGCAAGGCTTGCCGCCTGGGTGGCAGCAATTGAGCCACTTCGGGAAGGCGCTTCAAAGATGCGATGCAAGCATAGTAAAGCCAGAGGTATAGGATAGAGGGATAAGTCCGTGATGTGGCTGATATGGGCGAAGGTGTAAGACCAGAAACTGAATACAAGGCCACCTACCAGACCCGCAGTAACGCTCCCGGTGACGTGGCGCGCCAGCAGGAACGCGCAGAAAGCCGCCAGCCCGAAGCTCGCCACCACCATCAAATTATAAGCAAGCTCTAAGCTGCCGGTGAGTAACGAAAGGGAACGCGCCACCAGGGCAGGCCCGATCGTAATATTGTCGTAAGCGAGAGGACTGGGATAGCCCCGGAAGATCGGAGCGTCATACAGATGTGCAAAGTCGCTGGCGATGGCGTAATCGATCCAGCGAAAGCGCCAGATACCGGAAAGAGGGTCTCCGTAATCTACCACAGTGGTCCCGGCGGTTGGGAGGCGCGGCCACGTCATCACCACCGCGAGTAATGCGAATAGAGTTGCAGCGCCCAAACTCGTGAGGAGCGTGTCACGGTGCGGTTGGTTTCGAGGGAAAAATCGCTTCAAAACTCGCCTCATTACCCACTTGACAAGCGCCCAAACATGCTGTATCATACGTCTGCTTCGGCAGTTTACTGCTGGGGCAAAGAAAAGCTCTGAGGGATCTTCGGGTTCGTCAGGGCTTTTCGCTTTGTGTTGAAAACGTATGGCAAGCAAGTCCGGTTGCATCGAGCTTGCTCTCATGCGTTTTCAACCTCACGCCATGCAGTGAGGATTCAGCGGTCGTGTAGCTCCAGGAATAGAGAGGCGGTCCACGTCATATGGGCTGCGCCGAGGGGAGCGCCGGTGTGCGGCTCATAATACTCCCAGAAGCCCGGCTCGCTCTCATGTGGGGGCAAAACGTCGGGCTTCTCGCTCACCAGGGGCCAGCTTGAGGCTACGATGGCGCTATCCCACAGCCACGCATGCTGGTACTGCCGGGTCGAAGGCGTGGTGAAAGCCTCCCCTACGCTGTTGCGCTCCATGACGCGGAGGGCCGCGTCACGCGTAGTGTCAATGTCTGACCCCTCGCTAATCATCGCAAGGGTACTCTGCCTCAGCGTCTCCGCGCATGTCGAGCCGCGCTCGCACAGGCCGCGCCACACCAGCCAGTTCGTCACGGGCCAGCTTGGACCCGACCAGTACCTCACCGGGTTGAAGTCAGGGCTGTTGGCGGCGGTTGAAGGGACTGGCACGTTAGTCCGGAACTCC
Source organism: Chloroflexia bacterium (assembly GCA_036399775.1). GTDB lineage: Bacteria > Chloroflexota > Chloroflexia > QHBQ01 > JADMIH01 > JADMIH01. Next base: position 26,762 of record DASWMJ010000064.1, read on the forward strand.
GCGGGGTCCAGCAAGTGCCCGATGATGCGCGCTGCCTGCTCCTCATTGGCAACGCCGCCCAGCAGTGGCATGAAAGTGGAGACTGTGGGCGTTGTCAGCAACCTCTCGCCGCGCACGTCGTAGGGGTAGAAGAAGCCATCCCGTGCGTGCCATAGCTTGCCGCGTATTGCCGCGCTTACCTTACCAGCTAACTCTCGATTTCGGTCAGCCTGCTCTATAAGGCGAGTGGCCTTGCCCTCATCAATCCCTGCCAGATCGGCTTGCAAATCAGCTAGAGCCAGCAGTGAGGCGGCAAGCAGGCTGTTGAAGAGCACATCCTGTAACAGGAAGGGGCTGGCCTCTATTATGGCGCGCTGCTCATATTGTTGCTCCTTGAAGAGCGCAACGAGGCCAAAATAGGAGAAATAATCGCGGGCGGTGGGCCTGTGGGCTTGTTTGACGTGGACGGTGTCTCCACGCCCGAAGCTGTCTACGCTTATGCCTTGCCGCTCTATGTAGTCGCGGGCGGCGCTGATCAAAGGGTCGAAAGCCGGGGAGTTGTCGGTGCCCGTCTCCCAGGGGTGGAGGCAAAGGGCAAGGTGTTCGCCCCAGGGGTCGCGCTCCCTGAAGAGCCATTCGTGGTACCGCTCCAGCTCGTTCGAGATGGCTAGAAAGTCGCTACAATGGGCAACCTGAGACTGGCGGCCTATCTTACGAAAGACCTCATAAGCGCAGAGGCCAATTATGGGTGGCTGGGTGATACCCGATGTTCGTAGCGAGGCATGTCCGGAGATCTGCTCCGTAACCCCCCAGTCGTTCGCGTCCGGGCGATAACCCTCCTGGCCGGGCGTGAAGCGTATCTGCGGGAGCATGCCGTTGCGCCACTGGCATGAAAATATCGCCAGCAGTTCGTTGATAGCTCTGCGTGTGCCGTAGGCGGTGCCGCTCAAGATGTCCTCCATCCCCTTAGAAATCAGCAAAAGCGACGCCGGGCGTCGCTTTTGCTGATTTTTCAACTTCCAACTATGTTTCTATGTTTGTGACCGAGGCAGGCTTACCTGTTTGTCCTGTATTGGCGGCGGGCCAGCAAGCCCAGGCTCAACAGACCCATACCTACAAGGACAGCCGTGACGATCAGCATCATGTTGCCGGCGTCGCCAGGCTGACCCGATCGAGGCATACCCACTACGTCGTTAGTCACGATAATGGGCACCATCACGATCTCACCATTTACGACAACGGGCACGTCGGGGCCGGGGAACTCGTACTCGCCTATTTTGCCTGCATCAATGTGCAGCATAGGCCAGAGCTTGGCGCCGTTCTCAACCTTCTTGTCCAGCATGACATAGAAGCCGCCGCTAGCGCCCGCCTTGACCATAGTCTTGCCGATAATGCCGGGGAGCATGATCGTGCCGTCGGGATTGCTCTCGTGTACAACGACCCAGCCATCCTGGGGGGCCTCAACCCTATCCACGAGCACCGAGTTATTCTCCAGCACCTGGTCGTACACGGCGAGGCTTCCCACGACAAAGTGAGGCGGCAGAGGTGGCAGCACGGGATTAACTATCGGCGGGTGGACTGTTGGGCTGACTGCCACGGTCGCCTCGACGGTCGGAGTGACCGCCGTAGTGGGGGCGACGGTAGGCTGAGTAGTAGGTGGCGCGGTAGTGGGCGGAACGGCAGTGGGTGGTACCGCGGTAGGCGGCACAGCCGTCGGTGGGACGGCGGTTGGCTGTGCGGGCGGGACGCTATTCACGCAGAAGTAGATGACTGCCGTGCGGTTGCTGCCTGCGCCCTGGAATGTTATAGCATACCGGCCAGGGCCTTCGCTGGCGAAGCCCGCTGTTACCGTCAGGCGCAACCCGACCGTGCCATCGGGCGCTACGCCACCTTCAATAGGGGAAGGTGTGCCTATCACATTCCCTTTTGGAGAGGTAAACCAGAACGAAACCGCCTCCCCAGGTGTAAAGCCGGTACCTACCAATATCGTTGACTCGCCGGTGCGTACGTATCCTGGGGTAGCGGTGCCGTTCACGTTCGGCACCAACTCACAGGTAGGTTCTGACTGTGCTGAGGCCGTACCGAATGAAACGAGACCTAGCAACAGGGCTAACACTAGGCCAAATACGCGTAAGGACCTTACCATATTATTCTCCTCCTTCAAAGGGTGGTAATATTTTTGCCGCGATGATCTGCTGAGTTGAGCATTACGTGACTACACAGCAAGGATAGTGCCCTCGTTTATGAGACATCCCGAATTTTATGTCCGGAACCCCAACACCCTCCCCGCGGCTCCTCTCCACGCGTGGGGAGGGGAGAATAAAACAAACAACAAAAAGCCTGGTTAGGACTTCAGCGCCCAACCAGGCTTTTTGTTGTTTGTTTTACAGAATGCTTATGCCTTGCACTCATGGATACTACTGCTACTGCACGGTTATCCTACCTGCCGCCTTCCCATAGCCAAACTCCAGGCGACAAACTCTATTGCCATAAGTAGACACAAGAGGATGTTGAGAGTACGTAATGAGCTTGTAACCCTTGCCCTTCTCCGGGTATGGGTGGCGCGGGCCTCGACAGGCGGGGAGAGAGCTACCGTTGGTGCCGGTAGCCAGGCGAGGGTAGCTACAGAGACCGGAGGCTCAGCAGTCAGAAGCTGAAGCTCCATACATGTGAGTTGAACAGGTTCCGGCCCTGAAGAGGCGAGCTGCGCTGCGGGGAGGGTCGTAGCCACCTGGGCTTCCGGCGCGCCTACCGCCGCCACTTCGTCCACGCCGGGACTGTCGTAGTGGACCAGGGCTTCCGGCACGTAGATATAAGGATACGGTGCAAGTTGCGCGTCCTGGGGTTTCATGAAGAACTGCGCGCACAGCCCACCCAACGCATCCCACAACCGGCGGGCGAGCGCGAAGCATAAGGGTGGAAACACTGCCGCGCCAGGACTTGCCACTGGGGCCACCACACGCGGCATGGCCAGCACGTCGGCTGCTACTCCATGCTCGTCAGGCTCAAGTGGCTTGAGCAGCAGGTCCAGCCAGCCGGGTGTTACTTCGCAGCCGGGGTCCAGGAGCACTACGTAGCGACCTGTCGATTCGGCTGCGCCCCGCTTGTATGCGGCGGGGAGTCCTTCCTTGCTAAGGTTCCGGACGAGAGTCACCCAGGGGAATTGCTCCGCGATGAACTCCGCGCTACCGTCGGTGGAGGCGTTGTCCACCACGATCACTTCGGAATCGAGGCCAACCGTGTGCAATAGCGAAGTAAGGCACTTCTCAAGATAAGGACGGCTATTGTCGCTAACAATGATTATGCCGGCGTACATCTTACGCGCCACTACGTCAGGCAGCTCAGGCTGAGAGGGAGCGTCGCCTGGGGCGAAGTCATACACAGAGAGCAAATTCGGTAGGGATTGGAGCATAATGATACTGCCCCTCCTGGCGTGAGCTACAGCACCTCTGGAGTGCGGTTCAATCAACGTAACTATCTTAGCTCACAATCTGATCCGGCCACAATTAGCGACAGGCACAATTTGGGGGTGCTGATAGTCCCTCATGAGGGGACTAAATGTCGTCGTCAAACAGGACCGTTATTCACCTCGTAAGCGTTCAGAAAAAGGCACAGGAAAGCATCTGCAAGGGCGAGACATGCCTCGCCCTGGTGGAAGTGCCATACCAGCGTTACTCTGAAACCCATGCACGGTGAGGCATGGCCCCCGCTACGCTATACCCTCGCCGTCTTACGGAGCGCAGGTCTGGGCCAGCAGTTGGTCCAGCGTGGCGCTCGCGTCAGCAGGCGCTATCTTAGCGGACCTGATACTCCACAGGACGTCGTTGGGGTTGGGAGAGATACCGTCGTTGACGCGATGCATGATGTAGCAGCCGGAGAAGGTCTCCTTGCCGCCGTTGGTGTGGGTGGCCGTGATAGCGACCGGCACGGCGGCGAAGATGTTTCCCGCGCCTGCATCTATCGTAAATTTGCCGACGGCGAGCGCAACCGAGGCCGTATCCGCATAGCCCTGCACAAACTGTGCGAACGGAGGCGCTAGCGAGGGCTGTGGGCTGGGAGCGCCCTCAAAATAGCCGTAGGCGCGCTCGTACTCTTTGCGGTTGACGGCGTTGTAATATGAGACCAGCGCGGCTGCCGGGTCTGTGCGGTCCTCGTAGAAAGGTACCTGGCCGGGCATAGCAGGAAAGCCCTGGGTGTACTTCTCTTCGCCCAGGTAAATGCCAAGCTGGGAGAGCAGCACGTCGTTGGGAGGCCGGTTCTCCGGGTGGTACTCGAACACTGCTCGCTCGAAATACTGCACGGTGTAAGGTCTGCCGTTGAGGTCACTCGTCTCCGTAAACTCCTCGCTGAGTGGATAGCCCTGTTGCGCCAGGCCACCATGCGCCTTCCAGTAATCGAGGAACCTGCCGCATACCCTGTGGCCGGTTTGAGTGAAGGTCTGGCAGCCGCTCGCGGTCTGGGCATTAGAGCTATACGCGCTCCAGCTAACAGTCATGAGAACGCCCAGGGCGATGCCTGCCGCTACAAGTAGTGCAGGGCGCAGGCCGGATATTTTATAGATCATTCTTGTTTCTCCTTTTTCAATACGATCTGCCTTTATACATTCTATAAGCGCATGGAGAGATTTCGCCAATAGCCAGATGTTTGGAGGCGCACATTAATTGAACGGACAGGAGAGGTCACTAGTTCCCTGGATAGAGACACAGACAAAAGGCAGGACCCAACCAGCCTGCCTTTTGTCTGCTCCAACAGACCGTTATTGTTATGAGAGGGGATTAGTAGGCAACCATCACCGGCTCGCTACCCTCTTGCCAGGCCATGCTCTTGGTATCGTAAAGCCAGAAGAGAGGGCTATCTTCGGACGGCTTATCCTTGTAGATGAGGTCGCGGGCCTCCTGGATAAGCGTGTCAAGTTCGTCCTGGGTCAAAGGTTGGCTGTCCTGGGCCAGGCGCACGTTCTCGTCAATTTCGGCTTCGGTTTTCATGCCGAGGATGGCCAGGCTCACACCGGGCAAGCCGAGCGAATAGCGCAGGGCAAGCTCGCGGCGCTCCAATTCGCCGTGCCCATAGACCTTCATGGCAACCACGCCCGCGCCCTTGCGCCGGGCTACGGGCAACAATACCTCTTCCGGCCCGCTCACCAACCTGTCTATCACGCCGAGAGCCACCAGCACGGTGTCAAAATCATAGCGTTCGAGGGCGTGGGCCAGGACGGAGGGGCGGGCATGGCCCGTGATGCCTACGAAGCGCGTCATCCCCTGCCTGCGGGCCTCTTCCAGGGCGGACATGGCACCGTCCGGGGCCAGGGCGGCTTCCAGATCGGCCATGACGTTGACGGCGTGGACCTGCACCAAGTCTACGTGGTCAGTTTGTAGCTCCTTGAGGTTTTGCCGAAGCTCGTCCAGCACGTCATCACGCTTGCGCTTGTTGATCTTGGTCGCCAGGAAGACCTCATCCCGGCGCGACTTCATTACTTCACCCAGTTTTGGCTGGCTGCCGTAGTCAGGGCTAGTGTCCAGGTAAGTTATACCCCGGTCAATGGCATAGTTGAGGAGCTTGACTGCCTCTTTGAGTGATGGGGCATTGGGGCCTTCTACCTTCCCCAGGGGCGCTGTGCCGTAGCCGATAATAGGTACTTCTACTCCCGTCTTGCCGAGCAGGCGATGCGGTAGGGGCATGGTTGCGTTCTCCTTATGGTGCGCAGATTGGCTAATGGGATGCATGTCTCATAGCAACTTGCGTACCTTCTCACGAGCGGTTCAGATTTTCGGTAGGGGCGACCCGGTGGGTCGCCCTGGCGGGGTTGGCATATTATGCTAGAATCGGCGTAACGAGCATTCGATTGCCCACCGCTCAAAGCAGGGCTTCAGCGTGTAAGGTACTCATACACCAGCGAGTGGAAGTGGTGGACGCCGTTCTCGCGCTTCACCGAGAAGCGGCCCTGGTCGTACACCCGCGATGCCAGCCCGCGCTGCACGTTCTCGCAGATAACGATGTCTTCCTGCTGTATCTCGTCGCTGAAAGCCACCGCCTGTTGCACGCCCTCCCACGCCTCGCCCCCACCCTGTTCGTGGAAGTACCACTCGAAGATGGTCAGCGTCTTGTCGTGCCCCAGGGGCAGGATGATGTTCGAGGACATATTGTCGGGGTAAATGTTGACCATGAAGTTGGGGAAGACCCAGTAATATAGCACCTCTTCGTCGGCCTTCACCTCGGCGTATCGGCGTCCCGCGCCGCTCCCCGCCACAGGGCGCAGAGGGGCCAACTGCCGCGAATGGTAGCGGTGCGTCTCCACCTTGTAGTTGCCGTAATCCAGCTCGCGGTAGAGGCCAGGGTGGGCAATCGGCAGGTGATAGCCTTCCAGGTAGTTGTCTATGTACACCTTCCAATTGCAGTTGATGACATAATCGCGCCTCTCCACCGGGCGCATCCCGGCCAGGGGAAGGTGGGCCGTCTCGTCCAGGATGACGCCGAGCGTCGAGGCAAGCGGTGGGGCGTCAGGGTCCAGGTTGACGAACACGAACGGCCCCCAGGTCTCAACCCGAACAGGGTGCAGACTATAGCAGGTCTTGTCGAAATCCTGCACGCCCTCGAACTCCGGCGTAGTCATCAGCCGGCCATCGAGCGCGTAGGTCCAACCGTGATAGCGGCATTGTAGCGATTTGCGATTGCCCTTCCCCGCAGCCACGTTGCCCGCCCTATGCCTGCAAACATTATAGAAAGCCCGCAACACACCATCCGTGCCCCGCGTGACCACCAACGGCTCCCCCAGCACTTCGCAGGTGAAGAAATCGCCAACCCGCGCCACCTCGTCTATCCTCCCCACAGCCTGCCATGTACGGGCAAATATCCTCTCCTTCTCCAACGCCAGGAACTCCGGCGCGATATACCACCGCGCAGGCATAGTCGCCGCCCGCGCCAGGTCAGGCTCGAAGTGGAAGTCGGTCAGGTCAAGCATGTCAGACTCCTCTTGGAGGATATCATCCTGTATATCATAATAGCAAAAGCCCTGGGGTTGTGTTCTGAGGCTGATGCATGGCTATTTAGAATATTCAATTGGCAGGATTTACGATGTTGGTAATATGGCACGAAAATTTCATAAGACACCCATACTAATAAGTCTAAGACGAACTTTCACAGTTTGCAACATAAGTATGCCTTTTTGCTATAGGTCTAGCAGTCGCCTTTAAAAGCAGTACGAGAACTCCTCGGCTATGGCGGACTCTACACCCTGGCTGACAGCTGCTCATATGGTATTCAGGAGCTACTGCGAAGTGACTAACAAAACAGGTGCCGTTCTAAATGTAGGAGTCCAATGAGCTATGGATGCTGACGGTACCAACAATTTCTGATATACTCGACACCGTCGGCAATCGAAGTAAGTGAAAGGTTACCTAATGCACACCCAACTTAGTCCCGAACGTCCACTTCATGATCCGAAGTACGACCGCTTAGGTTATGCCGCCTTTGCACAACAATTGGCCGATGGTATCTGTCGAATGTCTCCCCCCGAAGGCTTAGTCATCGGAATATACGGCGCTTGGGGATCGGGCAAGTCAACAATATTAAGATTTATTACGCACTACATAGAGCGAATGGACCCGACCATTCAGCCGCTCATCATCCCTTTTAATCCGTGGTGGTTTTCAGGTTACGAGGATCTAACACGCGCTTTCTTTTCAACTTTGTCAGCTAAAATTGCCAGCAGTAAAGATAAAGGACTTGAACACACAAAAAAACTGGTAGCGACGTTTACCGATCTTTATAGCACGAGTGCTTCTATAATCCCATTGCCTGGTAAAGATACGGCCAAGGCATTAGGTGATGCCTTGCGGAAGACGGAGGAAATAACTGTAACCAAGGAAAAACTTTCAAAAGCATTGGAGGGGGCAGGCCACCGTATACTGATTGTGATTGATGACATTGATCGTCTCACTCCAGAGGAAATTAGACAGCTATTTGGTGTTGTTAAGGCTGTAGCCGATTTCCCAAACGTAGTCTACCTCTTATCATTTGACAAAAATGTAGTCATTCAGGCACTTACGACAGCCCAGGGTATGCCTGGCGCAGACTACCTTGAGAAAATCGTTCAGGTCCCTCTAGAGTTGCCAGATCCTGATAGCTTTGCATTATTTGATATGTTCCTTAATCAAGCAAAGGATGTGGTCAGTAGCACCGACCCGAATGTACTGCAGAAAGCCAACTGGAACTTGGCCTTTCAAGAGGTTTGTGAGCCATTCATAAAGACTCCTCGGGACGTGTCCCGCATTGTGAATGCTCTGACGCTCACATATCCTTTAGTGGTTAATGAAGTTAATCCATCAGATTTCGTTGCGATCGAGGCGCTCCGTCTAACCAATCCCAATCTGTATTCCATCATTCGTAACAACCCGGGTATGTTTGCAGGCGCTGGAACTTTCCCTGCTCCAACGGGAGGCGATCATAATCCTCTCTCAAATCATAGGGATTTTATAGATAGGGCACTTCAATCCGTCGAAGAGCCAAACCGTTCATCAACATTGAGAGCACTTAGCTACTTATTCCCGAAAATCGTTTCGTACTATGGTCCGCAACGAGAATCTTATGACGCAGAAGACGAACGTCGAAAGCAACTGCGGATAAGCAGTATCGATAGATTCCCAGTCTATTTTCGACTATCGCTTCCAACAGGGGCAATTACTCGTAATGAACTCAGCGCAATTGTTGCTCTTGCATCCGAACCTAAGGACTTCTCTCAACGGCTTATAGACCTGCGGGGCGAGAAACGTCCTGATGGTAGTCCACGACTATCCGAATTTCTCTATAGATTAGCGGAATTTGCCGAAGAAATCGTACCGGAGACATTAGTAGAACCACTCGTCCGGACTCTGCTCACAATAGGAGATCAGCTAATCGGTGAAGATGAGCTAGATGCTGGTGATGAACGACATAACGATATGTGGATAACCAGTATCATCATAGGTTGCCTGACCAACTTGGAGGAGCCTCTCCGGTTTGAATTACTACAGACAGCATTAAGTAACTCACGATCTATCACTGTAATCGTCCAATTGGTCCGGTCACTAGGAATGGAACACGGCAAGTTCAACAGCTTATCTTCTCAATTTGAGCAGTCAAGAACGGTTACAGCAGATCACCTGCAACAACTTGAGGTGGTTGTAATAGAAGCAATCCGCAACCACGCAAAGAACTACACGCTGCTCGATAGTCCGTTCTTCACGAGCTTATTGTCTTACTGGAAAGATCTCACAAGCACAGAAGAGCTCAGAGCCTGGTTTGAGGAGGCCCTGCAAGCGAAGTCGGCCTCATCTAAGCTGCTAGGCCACTTTGTCATCAAGGTGTCACAGCATCTACCACCGGGAATACCTGTGGTTAATAAGTACGGATTCGACCTGATAACATTACGAGAGTTCTCCGATACTAATATTCTCTACTCAACACTAAGAGAATTGAATGCGAAAGAGGGGGTGCCTGCCGAGCTCCAAGAAGCAATATCAACCTATCTAGAACACATTGATATCTCTGAACGGAATGCAACCGAACGTAACATTATTGATGAGAACCGTGCTTCAACAGATGATGCCTAATCATAAGCTTATGAACAAGTAATAAATCAGCTAGATTACTCAAGCAAATGGCAAGAGGTTCAGCGTATCGGGGCCACTTTCACCCCAACCTTCCCTTTCAACGCCGCTACCTGAGATTACAGCGTGTAGCGTTCGAGTATCGTACCGTATAGCCTGGCTAACTCCCTGTGCCGTCAAGCGTAATGTGCCGCTATCATCCAGATAGAGACAGACATCACTTCTCACCATACAACCCATTAAGACCAGCATGCAAAATCCGACCCTTGTGCTCTAGAAGAACTTGCAGATGTGCCATATCCGGTGCCTTCCGGCGCGGCACATTGTTCATGTATTCCATAGCCTGGGCCAGATTTCGAAATCGGAAATGATGCCCGTGCGGAGGCCGAAAACCCAGTCTGCGAACGACTGCCAGCCAGATCGGAGTGCTCCAAATAAATATCGTACTCTGAACGAACTTCTTCAGGATCGCCCTTGGGGATAGGAACCTCCTGAGCCTCTGAAGTCCTCGCGGCTGCTCTGCTTCGCGCTCAGGTGGCACCCAACCGTGAGCGATAAGCTTCGCCAGCATTTCATTCCTGGCATCGGGCGCTTCAACTTCCTCCACCTCTTCTGCTAATTGACCGAGATAGTATTCCATATCCAGGTCTGGGAACTTTTCGCTTCCCGTCTCGGCTCTCGCCTCACAATACTCGTGGAATATCGCGTTGCGAACCGACACTATGTTCGGTATCGGCGTTGAGAAACGCAGCTCCCCACCCATATTCTCTACGAAGTCTTTATGGTCGCGAGACGTAACGCCTCTGCTCATGCTCGCGCCATTGCTACGGGCCAGGGCATAGTGGAAGATCGGAGACGCATCGAGATACAGGAAGGAGTCAACCAGGTCCAGGCATCTAAAACAAAAGGAGAAATCAGGAGAAATCGAACTGAATACATTTTGGAAGCGCGCTCTAAGGGCTTCAATTATGGCGCGCGGCACAATGCAGTTCAGCATTCTCGGCAGGCATGGGTGTATAACGCGATGTGATAACAAATATAATAAATGCCCCGAATCGACTTCTACTAACGCGCCACTCCAGGCACCCTGATCAATCTTGAGTGGGACCTCGTGATCTACAATTTTGTCATGGTTATAACTGATCACCTTGTCAGGGTAGAGCGAAGCCGCCTCCAAAACCGCTGACATGCCACCAGGCTTGAAGAGCATGCGGTCGGTAAGATAAATAAAGTGTGTGGCCTCCTCCAGCGCCAGGGCCTGTTCCATAGCCCAGTTCCAATGGTCGGTCATGGCTAGCGATTCACCGGGCCGGATATATTGAAGGCGCTTATCGCCAGTTTTGAGACACCACCTCTCCATGCGGCGTGCTTCAACCAGGTCCGTTGAGTTATCAGACACGACGACGGTCACGCAGCCACCTGTCTGCTTCAACACCGAAGTCACAGACCTCATCGCCAGGACTGCCCGGTTCCTGGTTGGCACAACTATCACAACCTTGTTCTCAGTGCTCCCTCGCCCAGAGGGACTTGGCGGGACCGCAGCAGTAGATGACGAGGCTAACGATGTCATAGCTTCGAATCTATCCTTATCCGACTTTCCTTAGCCACGCTCCCGGCCAGTGGGTGATGTTCCTGGTGAGCGCACTTTCATTAAACACCCACGCTGGCTGCTCAAGTACGAAATCCGGGTGGTTTTGAGCGAAATCTGCGGCAGCGGCTGCGGGATTATCGTCGGCCCATTCAGCCTTTCCACGCGGCACGTCATACAGGTCCCTCATGATGCCGTCGGTAGCAACAATATAAGAGCCAACTGTTACGAGGCCGTGATAGGCTTCCAGCTCTCCCAGTACGTGTTGCTTTGTATGGTTAGAATCGAGGATGACCATCGTTACGTCGCCCGGCTTGATCAAGGCTTTCACGGCACCCACTACCTCCGAGGATACCGAGTCGCCCTCGATCAAAGTTATGAGCGGGAAGAGCTCATGCGCTTCTATCGCTTTCCTGTTGTGTGGGCGGATCTCCACGTCTACACCTATCACTCGCCCCCTGGACATTGCCTTGAATAAGCTGGCATAGTAGATTAGCGAGCCTCCATGTGCGACCCCGGTCTCAACAATCACATCCGGCTTCACTCGATAGATAACCTCTTGTATGCGAACCATATCCTCAGGGAGCTGGATGATTGGCCTGCCCATCCAGGAGAACGTATACGTGTATTTTTGATTCCACCCGATCTTCAGCCATTGCTGAGAGACGATCTCAAAAGCCTCGGCGGAGTACAAATCATAGCTTGTGCTCTCGCCATCTAATTCTTGAGTGAGGATGTTAAGCTCCGAATCTATAGTTATCTTCACGTCAACCTACCCCCTCGAAATGGCATGATGGTTCCTCCACCATTCTATTGTTTGTTCTAATCCCGCGTCGAGATCGTATCGAGCTTGCCAGCCAACCTCATCCCTGAGGCGACTCACATCTCCAACAAGCAACGGTGGCTCACCGGCAGGAGAAGATCTGGCTCCCAGTTTTATCAACTCTTCCTGGTGCATATGCCCGGCTATCTTGTAGATAATCTCCCGCACGGAAACCGGCTGTCCGGAGGCGATATTCACAGCGCCTTGCACACTGCTGTCCAACAGGGCGACGAAAGCCCCTGCGACGTCTTCAACGTGAAGGTAATCTCTAACCTGGCGTCCGTCGGAACAGAGAGCGCTCTCCCCCATCAGCAAAGAGAGTATCACCGAAGGGACGAGACGCACCGGGTGCTCGTGTGGCCCATACAGGAAGAATATCCGCCCCCACGCTAAACTGAGTCCTTTTTGTTTCGCAAGGGCATCCAGTACAAGATGGAGAGAATGCTTGCACACGCCATATAGGGTGGCGGGTTTTATAGGGGTAACCTCCTCGGAGCAATACCCATACCTCCAATCGTACTCGGCGCACGACCCTGCGACCACCGCTCGCTGGCCCCCGTTGTCTGCAAACAGCTCTAGCAGGTTGATGCTGGACATCAGCCAGCGAACATTCTCCTCCGATGTCCAGTATTTCCCCGGTGTGGCATACCAAGCAAAATGCATGAGATGGTCGGGCGCAATCTCCGCTATCAGGGACGACGTCTCTTCAAAACTGAGCAAGTCTGCCTGGTGCCAGTGGACCACTTCGTCGGGCCCCTTGAACGCCTTAGAAGAAACCGCGTGGACCTCATCTCCTCTCGCGGACAAGAGTGGAAGAACATGCCGCCCGATGAAGCCATTCGCTCCGGTAACCAAGACCCTCTTCATGCGACGTAGTCCGGGTACTGCCGATCCCTGGCAGAGATCACTTGCACCTCGAGGGGCCACCTGACTCCGAAGGCGGGATCGTCCCATCTGATACCCTTTGCGTGACCTGGCGCGTAGAACTCCGACATCTGGTAGAAGACTTCGCTGCTCTCCTCCAGGGTTTGGAAGCCGTGGGCGAACCCTTCCGGCACGTAGAGCATCTTGTGGTTGTCCATCGTAAGCTCCACGGAAATCCACTGCTTATAAGTTGGCGACCCTGGACGCAGGTCAATTATTACGTCGTATATGGCTCCCCTGGTGCAGCGCACCAGCTTGACCTCCTCAAACGGCACTGTCTGGTAATGCATCCCCCGCACAGTACCCTTCTTATGGTTGTACGAGACGTTGCATTGCGCTAACCGGGCATTGAGGCCGTGCTCTTCAAACTCATGCGCGCACCAACTACGGGCGAAGAAGCCACGCTCATCCTCCAGCTTCTCCACGTCTATGATGTATGCTCCCTTTAGCGCGGTTTCCGTAAAGATCATGTAGATGATACCAGCATTAAACAATTCGCGGTTCTGGAACGGGGATGATGAAGCGTCCTCCCCGCCGCCGATACTCTGCCTGCTGGCCCAGGATTTCTTCGGCAAAGTTCCACGTCAGGAGCAGCACGTAGTCAGGCATAGAGGTTAGCAGCTTTTCCGGCGCGTAGATAGGGAGGTGGGTCCCCGGCGTGTATAGCCCCTGTTTGATGGTGCTGCGGTCCACCACGAAATCGAACATCTCCTGGCCGATGCCTGCGTAGTTGAGCAATGTGCTCCCCTTAGCTGAAGCGCCATACGCCGCGATACTCTTGCCCTGTGCTCTAAGATTGCTCAGCAGCGCGACCAGATCGCTACGCAAGCGTGCTACCCGCTCACCGAAGCTCCTGTAGTATCCCAGGGAATCCACACCATAAGCGGCCTCTTCTTCCAGCATATCACGTACTCTACCCGTCGGGCGTTTACCGTCCGGCAACCCGTCGCGGTCTTTCTCTACAAACAGCAGTAACGAGCCGCCATGTATGGGGACATGTTGGACGGCGGCCACTCGCAACCCATGGCGGTTGAAGAGGTGATGCAGCGCCGTCAGGGAGAAGTAGCAGAGGTGTTCGTGATAGATTGTGTCGAACTCACAGTGGTCTATCAGGTCTTTGACGTAGGGCACCTCGATCACGGTTACCCCATCGTCCTTCAGGAGCAGCCCGATGCCTGCAACGAACCCATTGAGGTCGGCGACGTGCGCCAGCACATTGTGGGCATGTATCACATCCGCGCGCTTCCCTTCCTCGCTTAGTCGCCTGGCAAGCTCCTCGCTGAAGAAGTCGCACAAAGTCGGGATGTTTCGCTCCTCCGCGACCCGCGCTATATTGGTGGCCGGCTCGATCCCAAGCACCGGGATGCCCTGTCCCTTGTAGTATTGGAGCAAATACCCGTCATTGCTGGCGACCTCAACTACCAGGCACCCTTCCCTGCTCTTCAGTTGCCTCGACTCGATCACGCTTCCTACAATCTCTTCAGCATGGCGAAGCATGGTATCCGAGAAAGATGAGAAGTACAGGTATTCGCGAAAGAGCTGTTCCGGGGGCACAGTCTCGGTGATCTGCGCCAGCGAGCAATTCATGCAGAAGGCCAGGTCGAGAGGGTAGACCGCCTCCGGCTCGGCGACCTGCTCCGCCGTGAGCAAGGCGTTTGCCAGCGGCGTGCTGCCCAGCGACAGAACAATCTCGGTTTGATCGCTATCGCACGAGCGACACCTGAACGGCTCGCGGCTCACCCTTGCGCCCCCAGGAACTCCTTGTACCACTCTATCGTCCTGCGCAGCCCCTCGTCCAGCGTGAACTGGGGCCGCCAATCGAGCACGCGGCGCGCCTTGGCGGAGTCCAGGTACTGGTGCCTTATTTCATGGCTTGCTTCGTTCCGCACGTCCGGCTCAAGGTCGGAGTCCATGAGCGCCAGGATGCGCCCGACCAGGTCCAGCACGGTCACTTGCGTATCGGTGGAGAAGTTGAACGCCTCGCCTGCGAGGTCTCGGTTGGCTGCCAGGCACTCGGCGAGCAGCATGTACATTGCCGCCCCATCTTCAACGTAGAAGTAGTCACGGACGTATGCCCCATCTGAGCGGATGACCGGCCGCTGCCCGCGCAGCACCGACCTTATGGTACCCGGCACGAGACGATTCCAGTTCAGGTCCCCGCCCCCATAGAAGTTGCCGCAGCGGGTGATTACAACCGGCGAACCGTAGGTCGCCGCGTAACTCTGGGCAATCAAGTCGGAGCAGGATTTGCTCACGTCGTAGGGGTGGCGGCCCTGCAAGGGCATATCCTCGGTGTAGGGTAACCGTTCGTGCTCGCCGTAAGCCTTGTCGGAGGAGGCTATGACAATCTGCTTCACCATCGGGCTGCGCCTGCACGCTTCCAGCAAGGACCAGGTGCCCCCGATATTGCTCTCGAAGGTGGAGACCGGATTGCGGTTGCCGACACCCACGATCGTCTGCGCGGCGAGGTGTATCACTGTATCTATTTCGTATTCGCCCAGGACGCGCTCCATCAGGTCCTGGTCGCATATGTCACCTCGCACCAAGTTGACCTGCTCAATCCATCGCCTCTGTATCAGTTCCGACCTGGGCACCCAGTCGCGCACGAGGCAAGTTACGTCGGCCCCGGCAGCAATCAGCGCACGCACCAGCCACCCACCTACCAGCCCCGTCGGGCCTGTAACGAATGTGGGGCGATCCCGCCAAAAGTGAGGGTCGTTCACTTTGTCGGTCATTCCCATACCTTCCACTGAGGCTTTCCACTCTGCCAGAGGCTCTCCAACAGGCGAACGTCGCGCAACGTGTCCATAGATTGCCAGAAACCATCGTGGCGGTAGGCACACAATTGGCCTTCCGACGCCAACTGCTCAAGCACATCCGACTCCAGAATGGTGTCGTCGCCCTCTATATAGTTGAGCACACTAGGCTCCATGACCAGAAACCCCCCGTTGATCCACCCCTCTCCTATTTGGGGCTTTTCCGTAAACACGGACACCCGGTCGCCGTCAAATATGAGGCCGCCGAATCGCGCCGGGGGCCGGACCGCCGTGACCGTCGCCAGCTTGCCATGTGCTCGATGAAATCGCAGCAAATCTCGTAAATCAACGTCACTCACGCCATCCCCATAAGTTACCATGAACGTACCATCTTTCAGCCCTGGCTCCAAATGCTTGAGTCGCCCCCCCGTCATGCTGCTGATCCCGGTGTCAACCAGGTGTACAATCCAGTCTTCTCGCTCCTTGCCATGTACCTGCACCTCTCCATTGGAGAGATTTACCGTCAGGCTGTCATTCAGCTTATAAAAATCAAGGAAATAACGCTTTATTACATCGCCCTTGTAGCCCAGGGCAATGAAGAACTCTTTGAAGCCATAATGCGCATAATGCTTCAGAATATGCCACAGGATGGGCCGCCCCCCGATCTCCACCATCGGCTTAGGCCTGACCTCCGTCTCTTCCGACAGCCTGCTGCCCATGCCTCCGGCGAGTATAACCACTTTCACAGCGCGGCTCCCTCGCCCACACCTACCGATTCCGGCGAGCTTGGGACCGCGACATGGTCTGCGCTCCAGGTAGTCGTCCACTTTAGAAGAGGGCGCACGATACCAGGCATGGGTCCCGCGTAGTCCCCCCGTGCGGAGTCCCCGTCGAGGCTATCCACGACCTGGAAAGCGATTGCATCTTGCTCGTAGAAATGCACGATTACCGGGTCATGGGTGCTGACGGCAGCGCCGACGACCAGGGTCCCCTCGGCGAGGAAGTTGCCCGGAATCCAGGCAGTGCTCGTATAGTGCCCCGTGGGCCTGGGCCGTCGCCACCAGGCATGATCGTGGTCATGGGCTACAAAGACGTAGGCCCCCTCATCGTTGAGCACATGGAAGTTAGGTACGAGCACGTGCCCACTTTGTAGGACGTCGTATTCCATCTCTATTCCGATGGGGCGTCTTATGTCGAAGGCATCCAGGACCACGCCCTCTTCCGTTCTTGCCCGGACCGCGCATAAGCGGGCGATGTCATTACCGGGAGCGCTATATTGGTCGGTCCATTCACGTACCGCTGTCGTACCGGCTCCCGATTGTAGATAGGTCCCAATAACGCTCTGCGAGGGTCCATCTGCCACTACTCTACCGCTGTCCAGCAGGAGCGTTCGGGGACAGAGCCTGGTAATCGCGGACATACTGTGAGAAACGAACAATACTGTCCTGCCCTCGTGGCTCACGTCCTCCATCTTGCCCAGGCATTTTTTCTGAAAGCTACCATCCCCCACCGCTAATACCTCATCCACCAACAAGATTTCGGTATCCAGGTGGGCCGCAACCGCAAATGCTAATCGCATATACATACCACTGCTGTAGCGTTTGACCGGCGTATCAACGAACTGTTGCACCTCAGCGAATTCAACAATCTCATCAAAACGCTTTGCTATCTCGTGGCGTCTCATACCCAGTATAGCGCCACTCAGGTAGATGTTCTCACGCCCTGTTAGTTCACCATGGAATCCGGTGCCTACCTCGAGCAGTGAGCCGACCCGGCCATATAGGCGAGCCACTCCTGTCGTAGGCTCTGTGATACGAGAGAGGATTTTCAACAGGGTGCTCTTTCCCGCACCATTACGCCCAATGATGCCCAGGACCTCCCCCTGGTGTACCCTGAACGACACATCAGACAGCGCCCAAAACGTCTCCTCCTTGGTTATCCTACTAGAACCGTCAGAGTGGAACAACCCCCGAACGCGCCTGGGCAATGACACCAGGTCCTCTTGTATGGTCCTGTAGTAACTGACACCACCTTTGGCAGCGCTTTTGCCTCTACGGTATGCCTTGCCTAGCCCTTCGGCTTCTATGTGAACATCAGGCATCATCGGCCTCAAACCACATCCGCGAAGCCGCGCTCAACCCGTCGGAAGAAGAAGGCACCGCTAATGAAGATCAGCAGCGCGAATACAGCCATGCTGAGGACCATATCTACGCCCAAGCCACTCCCGCCAAGCAACGCCCAGCGAAAACCCTCGATGAAACCAACAGCCGGATTGAGACTATACAAGGCGCGCCACTCCTGGGGCACTATCGTGGCGGCATAGACCACCGGGCTTGCGAACATCCAAACCTGGATCAGGAAAGGCGTAACGTACACAAAGTCGCGATATTTGACGTTCAAAGCTGACAGCCAGAGGCTGACGCCGGTGGCCATAAGTGTCGTCATCACCAGGAAGAAAGGCAAGCTGAGCAATCGCCACGTAGGCATCACTTGATAGATAACCATCAAGATAACCAGCACTCCTAGCGTAACCGCAAAATCAATGAGCACAGCGATTGTGCTCGCGAGGGGAATCAACAAGCGCGGAAAATAAACTTTCGATATCAGCCGCGCATCGGTGATCAAGCTATTACCCGCACGCTGAAGGGCACCTGAGAAATAGTTCCAGGGCAACAAGCCGCAAAAGACAAATAGGAGATAGGGCAGACCGTCACTGGGGAGGTTAGCAAACCTGCCAAAGATTACCGCGAAGATCAACGCAGCAATCAGAGGCTGTAGCACAACCCATACGACACCAAGCGCTGTCTGTTTATAGCGCAACTTAACGTCACGCCCCGCGAGAATCAGCAGCAAGTCTCGATACTGCCATAGCTCGCGCAAGTTCAGTGCAGCCCACCCACGGGTGGGTCTGATCACTACAGTAGGCTGCCTGGCAGGTAATACTGTGTCCTTACGTATGGGCTGCTGCTCAACGTTCGTTTGGATGATCGTCATGGAATTAGTCGTTACCTTCGGTGAGTTGCAGATACCTCTTTCTCCCCGGCGCTACTCTTTCCCGTAAGGCGTGACATAATAATAACAGTTTTCCATAGCCGCCACAATACACATCACGGAGGGAAGCGCGCAGGTAGGCACCCGCACAGGCACCCTTCTCCCCGGCTTCTGCCTTCTGCGGTGGGTGATGGTCGCCGGGACAGCTAGGCTTGTGTAGAAGCACCTTATTGCAGGGTGCCTCGCTTTCTCAGCACCACTGCCGCGACCTTGCAGCGTTCCGGCTTGAACGTATGCTTGAGGATACGATATTTCACCAGGGAGCGCAGCTTATGGAGAGTGTAGGGGACCAAAGCCTGAGGGATGGTGACGTACCCGCACTCCACATCCAGCACGGTCGAATGCACCGTCTCGTAACCCAGGCCGGAGAAGAGGTTTTCCAATTCGACGTTATCCGGGCGATACATAGTGTCAATTGGGTCTTCATGGTAGCGATAGACGTGAGGCACCGTCACCACGAGATACCCCCCCGGCTCGGTAAGCGCATCAAGCCGCCGCACCACCATCTGCCGGTCCCGGACGTGCTCCAACAGGTTGCAGCACAACACGACCCGCCCTCGTGGTATCTTCCCCTCTACGGCAGGGCTGGCGGGATCGGATATATCATACCTTACGTCAATCCCCTCTCCCTCGCGCGTGTCTACGTGTAATATCTTCACACCCAGCTTACGCAACGGGCGGAAAATGAAGTAGTCTATATAAGGTTGGTCCACCCGGCGGAAGTACTCCGTGGACGAGCCTATATCGAGCACGATCCAATCTTTGCCCGGCCCCAAATCCTTCAGCACGCTCTCCAGCCAGCGCGCTTCCTCTATTAGCAATACGCCCTCCTTATCCTAACCCCTGGCATCGCGCTCCGGAGCGTCGCCAGGGTGGTCATGCTCGCTGGACCAATCAGCAGGAGCCTCTATACTCCCATTCAGGTGAGCTAGCGTATCCCAGGCATTCCCCTCTGCACCATTTACCTGTGGTTCCAAAGGCTCTATGGTGAGTTGATACCTGGCATTAAGCTCCAGATCAAGTGCGGCTTCCGGGTGTAATACATCTCCGTCAAATATAGCCACTACAGTCTTAGCCATTTTCATGCTCCAAATGCCTATTCAGACGGGGTTCATGCTCATATCATAACAGATGAACCCAAGTTATGGGTGTATATCTCATTACAGCAAAAAGCCCGAACATCTCGTCGTTCGGGCTACTTTCACGCCTGTTTCGATTGGCCGGGGCGCCATGCTCCCAACCTCAACCGGTCTATTTACTGTACAACTCGTTTAGCTGTCTAAGCCGTTGCTCTGTTACGTCGTCAACATATTTTACCATTCTCAAGTTACCCGGATACCTGCGCCGCACCTCGTTATCCGGCGAGACATTATTGGCAACGTCTCCAATTCTTGATGTTTATGCCCAGTGCGCTCAGGAGCAATTAAACGAGCAGCTAGCATGCCTCAAGCACAGCATAGGACGGATAGCCACTCCATCTAACACCAATAGGCTGTGCGGCGACGTTGCGCTCCGGCCCGCCTACACGCTATAATTGAGGGTGACCTTTACCAGGGCGATATATAACGATGGGATATAAGAGAGCACGATGCGCGTAGAAGACGATAAGTATTGGCATTCAACAGGCCGCATGCCGCAGTTTACCGACCTGGACGACGATGACGGCGCGGCGGGCGACGACGATTACCCAGGCAGGAGCGCGGGACGGCCCCACGTACTGCGCGAGGTAGCCGAGACGATCATACTGACCCTCCTCATATTCTTCGTGGTGCGGTCGGTGGTCCAGAACTTCAAGGTGGAGGGGGACAGCATGCTCCCCACCCTCCACACCGAACAATACCTGCTGGTGAACAAGGGGCTGTATTTTCGCTACGACGCCAACTTTATCGAGCGAATGTTCAAGCCCGAAGCCCAACCCGATCTGCGCTACCTGTTTCATGGCCCTCAACGCGGCGATATAGTGGTGTTCGAGGCGTGGACCGAGCAGCGCGACTTCATCAAGCGCATCATCGCGGTCGAAGGGGAAACTGTAGAAGTCAGAGATGAAAGCGACCCGCCGGACGCACAAATCCAGGATTGCGACGGCTGCTGTTCTGTCTGTTCCGTGTTTGTGAACGGCGTCAAGCTCAACGAGCCTTACATAAAGGATACGCCTGACTACAAGCGGGCGGCCCTGGTTGTGCCTGCGGGGCAGGTCTTCGTGCTGGGGGATAACCGGCGCAACTCGGCAGACTCGCACGTACACGGTCCCCTGGCTGTAGAGCGCATCATCGGCACGGCATTCGTGTCGTACTGGCCGCAAGACCGCTGGGGCCTCCTCCCCCACCCCACCTATGCGGAGATGGAGAAATGAGAAGCTAGAAATGAGAAGCTAGAAATGAGAAATTAGAAGTTAGAGATCAGAAGCACGGCGGAGAAACGCATCAACCCTCCGCTTTTCTAATTTCTCATTTCTAACTTCTAGCTTCTAGCTTCTAGCTTCTAGCTTCTAGCTTCTAGCTTCTCACTTCTAAAGAAAGAGTTGAAGGCATAACCTAGAGGGGCCAGCAGCCACTTGCCGGCATCCTGGAAGCCCAGCTTTTCGTAGACGCGGCCTGCCGTATGGTTCTCTACCAGGTAGAAGAGCGATACGCTTCCTAGCCCCTTACGGAACAAGTGGTCGCACAGCGCGCCCACACAGAGCGTGGACAACCCCTTGCCCCTGTGCTCGTGCAGCGTCGCCACACCCCCCAGCATCGCACTCCCCCCACCTTCCGCGCTCGAAAGGGCGGCAGACAGCACTTTCCCCTCACTATCCTCAACCATAAAGAGCGTGCGGAAAGCGAACTGCTCGGAGAGTCGCGTGCGCCACGCTGAGCGCGACGGCAGCCTGGCAAGCGAATAGAACCCCACCATGTAGAAATCTATCAGCCTCTCCATGTCGTCCTCGGTAGCGAGCCGTGCTGCGTAGGCCGGGGAGTCAGCCTGGGTGGGTAGGCGGAGGTGGTCCGGGCGCACGGTACGAAAGTGGCACAGGTCTGCTGGGTTGTTAGAAGCATCGCTTATGAGGGGCAGCAGCGCGCCCACTTGCGTCTCGTGCCCACTCAACAGGCTAATCTTGCCTTCTGCCGCCCGGTCGCGCACCGTCCGGGCGAGCGTGTCGAGGGTATCCAGATCGCCCGGACTATGGTAGATACCACCTGTGCCCCGCAACGCCATGACCACCCCTGCCAGTTCCCCCTCCCGGAACGCGCCCACCGCCCACGCCCCGTTGTAGGGGTCACCGGGAGGGGCAAGGCCATATTCTACAAGCGCGCTCAAGTGGAAGAGGTTATGCTCAGGCTCCCGCAAGAGCAACCCCTCAAGCGCCCCGCGATCATCCGGCGACAGCAACCGTGTTTGCATAATTACGAATTATGAATTACGAATTACGAATTGGCAAATCGCATCCTCTTTCTCTAATTCATAATTCGTAATTCGTAATTCGTAATTCGTAATTCGTAATTCCTAAGTGGTACTTCTTCCCTTTATAAAGTAATAGCCGAGGCCAGCGATACCGGCCAATATGAACGCGCCGCCGAGGACGTAAAGAATGGCGTTCGGGCCGCCTGCCCCGGCAACAGGCGCGGCGGTGGGTGCAGGTGTGGCCGTTGCTCCTGCGGTGGGGCTTGCCTGGGGCGAGGCAGTCGCGGCGACACTCACTGTGGGTGTGGCCTGGGGAGTGGCGGTTTGAGGCGCGGCTATCTGCGTGGTGGGCGAGGGCACTACCCCGGAAGTTGGGCTTGCCTGGGCGGGCGGCGCTGTTGGCTTCGCTGTGGCGGTAGGTTGCGGCCTGGTAGGCGTGGGGGCGGCGGGTTGGCCCGTATACGTGGCCGCAGCCGCCTTCACCGCGTTATAGACAGGCTGTGGCGCGAAGTCCGGGTTGACCATAGCGAAGTAATATTCGGCCTTTTCGGGCGGCACGTCGCCCACCTGTCGGAAGTACCAGATGAAGGTCACGCCCGCCCAGGGCCAGTTTTTGCGGGCGTAGTCTATGCCCGCCACCGTGTACTCTGCTTGCTGCTGGGGCGTGACGTGCCGCCAGTAGTTGCGCTCCTCCTCCGACAGCGTCTCCGGCGAGGCGTTCCAGGCATATTCGTTGAACCAGATAGGTGTATCGCCGTCTCCGTTCCCAACCATGATCTCCCTGAGCAATTCCACGCGCCTGAAATTGAGCAGCCTGGGGCCGGGTGCGGCTTCGGGCGGCTGGTCCAGTCCGTAAGCGTTGGCCGATGCGATGTCAAAATAGCCCTTGATGCCCACCCTGTACAGGTCTGCCCAGTAGTCAAGCTCGTTCATATTCCCGCGAAGCTCCGGCCCTTCCAGTGTTATAGCCAGGGGCGCGCTCAGTATCACCGCGTCCGGGTGCGCGGCCTTCACTGCCGGGTAGACCACCTTCATCATCTCGGCATATTGGGAGGGGTCTACGGCCTTGCCAGGCACCCACTCAGCCGCCAGGTTAGGCTCGTTCCAGACCTGCACGTACTTAATGCGGCCTTTGTAGTGGTCCAGGAAGACGTTGATGAAGTCCGCGAGGTCTTTGTTGTCCTTCAACGGACCATCGCCGCCCGCCGCAGCTTTTGCCCAACCGGGGGCGTGGTCTATGCGGGCCACTATGGTGAGCTTGTGCTTATCCGCCATGTCAACAATGCGGTCGAACTTCTCCCAGGCTGACTTCTGCCACTTGTCGTCGTAGAAGTAGCCCTTCTCGAACTCTATCTCCTGCCAGGGGAACTCCTGCTTCACCCACGGGATATTGGCCTCCGCTATCATGGCGAGCGTGCGGTCAATCTTCCACTCCTCCACTTCTTTGTGCAGAAAGACGTTCACACCATAAGGGTTAGCGGGCACCTGCGATGCGCCCCGGGCCGAGGTTCGTGTAGAGAAACCGAATATGTTGAACAATACCACCCATAGCAATAAAAAGGTCGAAGCGGCCAGCCTGATCGGCCTGCCTGCTCCACGTATAAAGGCGCGCGATGTCAAGACGTATGTACCTCCTGGGAACTATTAACCCGGCGGTCACCGGAATCGGAATATGCCTGCATGACTCTTTAACGCATGGGACTGTGCGGTGGTCGTGTCCAGGATACAGGAAGGAGGGAGCAGGCGCAAGTGTTCAGAGATACGGTAGGGGCGACCCGGTGGGTCGCCCTGGTGGGGTAGCGTACCATGCTTAACTGCTCTACCAACCAGGGCGACCCACCGGGTCGCCCCTACCGGAAACATTTCTTATCCTTTTGGCGCAGAGCGTTATTTACCGTCGCGTGGGCTTGCCAGGTGCCAGGAGAGTGAAGGGGTAGGCTGGTATGTTCCGCAACACCGTAAAAGCTATGACCGCCGCGATGAGCAGCCACGTAGACTTGCGTGTGCGAAACAACCGGGGGAGCGCCTTACCTCTGAATACCTCAAGAGTAAACGAGAGGAAAGAATAGACGAGGACGGGCAGTAATAGAAGCGCCAGTGGGTTCAGCCGCATAGCCGCGCCAGGATTGCCGTGCAGCAACTGGTGCATGGCACGCGTCGTACCGCACCCTGGGCAATAGAGGCCCGTGAAGGAATGAATAGGGCAGCGAGGGAAGTAGCCTGCTTTAGCGGGGTCGGCAAAATAAAGAGGCACCGACGCGCAAGCGCACATCACCACCAACCCCAACCACTGGATGCGCCTGTCAGGCACCCTTATCAGACTTTCTTCATGTAGGTCGCTTATCGCCATTTATGGACCTGGGACACAGGACGGCAGTCGCACCGCTACCGGGAAACGTCTTTGGCCCTTCGTTTCCCGGTAGCGGTTATCATATCCGTTTCTGCTAATGAGGCAATGGGCGGCCCTGTGCGTCAGGCAGCTTGTCCATAACGATAAGAATGAGGTCTATCAAGGCCCATACACCGCACCCACCGCAGGTAAGCAGCTTCACGACGCCAAGCCCGGTATAGCCCAGGTAGAAGCGGTCTACCCCAAGCGCGCCCACAAAGAGTGAGAGCAGCAGGGTCGTCATCCAGGGCTTATCTGAATAGCCGGTGGGAGGCATCTGAGCCATCGGAGGCATCTGAGGATTTTGCATTTTACCCTTCTCCTTTTCATGTAGTTGATCTTACCTTCGTCAAACCGAACAGCCGTCTTTATAGACAGCCTTTTGTAAAGGTTCGCCAGGCATAGAGAGCGCTCTTATCACAACGCTCTCTATAGCAGTCAAGCGTGCTTGCGCGCAGTATAGCAGACAAGCGCGCTCTAGTCAATAGTTTTTATCTGCTCTGCTTCCTTAAGCTTGCCGGGATAGGCATCCTTGTGTGCCCGGCATAAACAACCTGTAAAACCAATAATAAAAGGCTCGGCTGAGCGTAGGGCGCTCAGCCGAGCCTTTTATTATTGGTTTTTATTCCCCCACGTAGGGAGAGGTTCGAGCGTGGAGAGCGCAGGCTATGCTAAGCTCTGCCGAATGCTGCCTTCACGGGTGGTGTGAACAAGTACACCAGGATGATGATCGAAATCACAATGCCGACGATCTGGCTGGTGATGTCTGATTGAAGGAAGATAATCTGGAAAAGCGCGCTGAGCAAAGAGAGGGCCGCGCCAATCACGCCTAGCATCCATGCCCAGGGCTTCAGGCCCCATGCGCCGATACCGAACGCGAGATACAGGGCACCTATAACGATGCTTAGAATCGCGAAGACTATTATCAACCCACCTAGTGCGCCAGCGCCCTCAACGCCAGACGCGGCAACCAGGCCGCCGCCCAGCAGAATCAGGATGCCACCCAATATGCCTAATACCCCGCCGATGATAGCCAGTACCGCCAGAATAGTTACTCCCATTGGTCGTTGAGTTGAAGCCGTCCCTTGCATGGTACCTATCCTCCTCGTGGTGTGTCAAAAGTAGCCTCCACCTCATATAAAAATAGGCACGGCTACATCTATTGGAGACGCGGGTGCAGAGCGGTGTTCAGGAATGAGATGTCTCGCTGGAAGTGAGTATATAACGAGGCAGGCGCAATGTCAATACTTTATGCCCAAAATGCTGTGCAAATCCGTCATCTATTTCGTAGTTTTCCACAAAGGTGCCCACGTTACGCACCTGCGCCTGTTGCTGTCCGCGCCCGGAGGCTCCACAACAATATCATTATGTCAACACACAACATGAAGTTGTAAGCGGCGGCAGCCAGGGGCGCGGCAGGTAAGCCGTGAAACAACGACGCTACAGGCTCATGTATAGCTAGCTGGATGATCACGACTATGGAGATCAAATCTATCAATTGGGCGCGCCGCACGGCCTTCGGCTCGCGCCGGGCTATCAGCTTGCCCCGCAGCATGAACGATGCCGAGTGCAGTATAGGCATCGGCACGAGCCAGTGGGCCACTTCCACTGCGGCGGCTGCCGTCGCGGGCGGCGATTGGATCAGGTAGGTAAAGAGCCAGTAGGCAAAGGGGGTAAACGACGCAAGCGCCATGAGCAAGGCCATCCCCACCCCAACGCCCATGATGACGCGAGGCCCGCGCCGCCGCACTTCCGGGTCGGGGCTGCTCGCCCATGCTATGGATGCCTGGGTCATGCTCAGGGTGGGGCCGAACACCAGGAAGGCCATGCTCCACGCGATAGCGTAGCTCGCTACGGCCACCACGCCGCCATCAGGGGAAGCCCATGCTATCGCGGCTGACGCTATGCCCGCCGTCACCACAGGCTGGACCAGGGTGCTCATTACCGCTGTGAGGCCGAGCGGGAAGAAGAAGCGCCACAGGTCGGCGTAGGTGGGCGCGGGCTTGCCGGGCGTGCTTTCGGGCATGGAGCGCAGCACCTGGGCCGTCCAGCCATGCACGGCTGCCGCCTCAGCCGTGACGCTCACCAGCATGGCGAGCACGGCGATGGCGGCAGGCTCCAGCCTTATAACGGAGGTCCCAAACCAGCTAAAGAAAATGAGCGCCACCGCGAGCGAACCGAGCCGCACCAACCCGCCCGCGCCTACCGGCTTGGAATGGCCGTGACGTATAAGCGCGCCCTGGTAGAGCCGCCGCCAACCGATGGGTATGGGCCACAGCAGGAAAGCCCACACCGCGGGGCGAGCAGCTTCCGCCACCTCGATAGGTATGTTCATCACCCCACGCACGATCAAGTCGTATAGCGGAGAAAAAGCAATCAGAGAAGCCACCACCAGCAGCGCGCCCGCCATCACCAGGTAAAATCGCCTCAGCATGCTGAACACGGTACGGTCGGACGACAGGGCGGTGGAGGTATCAATCATCGAGATGTGGGCCGCCTCGTACACCAGCGCCAAAGAGAAAGCCACGCGCAACGCCGCCACCGACGTATTAGGGTCAGGGAAGCGGTTGAGCACCGCGTTGACCACCGGCAGGTCGAGCGTCATCATAAGCCCGCTGAAGCCGAGCGGCAAATAAAAGACCAGCAGAGAAAGATAAGAGACAGGGCTGGTTCGAGCCAGGCCCGCGCCAGGAGTGACAGGTGCAGTGACGTGGGATGGTGCGGCAGAAGGCTGCGGGGAGTCAGTCTCCTCTACACGAGTGGCGGAGGTCATGGTAGATTATACAATATCAAGAGGGGTCAGAGACCAAGAACTCTTCCCGTAACGGGATGCATGGGAACGCCACAACATTTTCCTTGTAATTCTGTGTGGTGCATCCGGCAAAAGATGGTATATTCGTAGGGGCAGACCTGCGTGTCTGCCCTCTTTGCCTGGCACAATCTTGGCTCTTCACCCTCCAGGTCAGACACGTAGGTCTGCCCCACAATCTCTTCCCATATGTACACGATCTTGCCGGAGGCTCCACTCAGTACAGCACTAACAAAGTTATGTTCAGGAATAAAATGTGTAAGGTAGGGGCGACCCGGTGGGTCGCCCTGCCAGGGTCACGCGTAAAGTTGGTTCGCCTTCCCCACCAGGGCGAGCATGCGGGTCGCCCCTACGCAGACATTTCTTTGTTAGTGCTGTACTCAAGATGACAAAGGCAAGCGGGTTCGTTCAGGTCAGCAGCGTGCCTGACTTTGCATCAGCCCTGGTTAGAGCTAGTAGATGTCATCAATAAATCTGATATAGTAATGGCGACAAAGCCAAAGGAACACCTGCCAAACCTCTAATCTCTAACCTCTGACCCCTAACCCTCATGACCCACCCCGACTTTTGGCGCGCATTTGACGAAATGGTAGCTGCATCCCAAATAAGGATAGACCGCCCGCGAGGCAGCACGCACCCACGCTACCCAGACCTTATCTACCCGCTAGATTATGGCTACCTGGAGAGCACAACGTCGGGTGATGGAGGGGGAATTGACGTGTGGGTAGGGAGCCTGCCACAGAGGCGGGTAACCGCATTAGTGTGCTGCATTGACCTGGAAAAGCGGGATGTGGAGATAAAGATACTCGTGGGCTGCACCCAGCAAGAAGCGCGAGAGATACTTGCCATACATAACCCAGGCAACCAATCGGCCATGCTGATAGAGCGCGATGAACGTCGAACTTAAGAAATACAGGAAGGAGTACGAGCACTCTTACTCGTTCGGCGTCTTCCCGACGCTGGAACTGCTCCACTTCCGCCCTGAGAGCGTAATCAAGGTAATCGCAGCCTCGCGGGGAGCAAGAAACGAAGGCGTGCTAAAGCTGGAAGGAGAATGCCTCAAGCGTTATATCGCCTACGAAGTCAACGACAAGGTCTTAGAGCGTCTAGCCCCGAAGGAGAACGTCTACGCCGTAGGGGTGTTCAGTAAGTACAGCCGCCCGCTAGGCGAGAAGGCCAGCCACGTCCTCCTGGTGAACCCCAGCGACATGGGCAACCTGGGCACAATCATCAGGACCATGCTCGGCTTCGGCGTCCCCAACCTGGGCATCGTCAGGCCCGCAGCCGACCTCTTCGACCCAAAAGTAGTGCGCTCCTCGATGGGCGCGCTCTTCAAGCTCTCTTTTGAGTACTTCGACAGCTTCGGCGACTATCGAACAAAATTTACCCACCAGCTATATCCCTTCATGACAAACGGCAAGACCA
Organism: Chloroflexia bacterium; assembly: GCA_036399775.1. Lineage (GTDB taxonomy): Bacteria > Chloroflexota > Chloroflexia > QHBQ01 > JADMIH01 > JADMIH01. The sequence continues at coordinate 55,474 of DASWMJ010000064.1, forward strand.
CACTGGAAGCAGCAAACTTCACCCCACCCTTCACGCTAATCTTCGGAAATGAGTCGTCGGGCCTCCCCGAAGAATACCAGTCCGCAGGCACAAGCGTAACCATCCCGCACAGCCAACAAATAGACTCGCTCAACCTACCCATAGCGGTAGGCATAGCGTTATACGAGGCGACAAAGGGCAATTTCCGATCCCTAACCCCTGACCCCTAACCCCTTTTTCGGAGGAAACACGATGCCAGACTTGAGATACCACACCCTCGACGTATTCACAGACAGGCCATTCGGCGGCAACCCGCTCGCGGTGTTCACCGACGGGCGCGGCCTGTCAACCGAGACGATGCAATCCCTCGCCAAAGAGTTGAACCTGTCGGAGACCACCTTTGTGCTGCCGCCACAGGACCCCGCGAACCACTTCCAGGTGCGGATATTCACCCCCGCCGCCGAACTGCCAACAGCCGGGCACCCAACGGTAGGCACAGCCTACATCCTGGCCCGCCAGAAAATGATAGATACCTCCGGCGACGTGGCCTCCATCCGCTTTGAAGAAGGTGTCGGCGTGATACCCGTAGAGTTGCAACTAAGTAACGGCATTCCCACCATGATACGGATGACGCAACCCCTCCCAACCTTCGGCCCGCGCTTCGAGAGCGTCGAAGTTATGGCCGACATGCTCTCCATTGACCCGGCTCTAATCAACGCGAACTTGCCAATGGAAGTAGGGTCGTGCGGCGTGCCCTTCCTCTTTGTGCCCCTGCGCAATCTGGACGCAGCAAGGAAAGTGCGCCTGCGCCAGGACATCTACTACCGGGAGCTGAGCGACTTCGCCACACAGCACGTCTTCGTCTTCACCCAGGAAGTAGAGAACGAAGGCTCAACCGTCCACAGCCGCATGTTCGCGCCCGCGCTCGGCGTAGCCGAAGACCCCGCGACAGGCATCGCGAGCGGCCCGCTCGGCTGCTACCTCCTGAGGCACGGCCTGGTCTCGCCGGAAGGCGGCACAGCCAAGATCGTCAGCGAGCAGGGCATAGAGATGGGCCGCCCCAGCTTCATCCACATAGAGATAGAAGAGGAAGGTGGCGAGATAAAGCGCGTCCGCGTGGGCGGGCAATGCCACTATATGGGGGAGGGGAGGTTCGATCTAAGCTCTACTCATGTGGATGGTACTTGACACCGGCTAGGGGCGTCTCTATACTCAGGCCTGTTAGTAGCGTCCATAAATTAGTGCAACAAGAGATAATCGGCATTTGGGTCCGTAAAAGGATAAGATAATGGGAAAAAAGGTTGAGCAACAAAAGCCAAAACCAGGGATCCGTGAACCATCAACCGAGTATCTACGCCATAAGCAGATACCAACCTTCTTTGGTCAGCCGATGTACAGGGGGGCACGTATTGAGCTTGAGCAAAGTCAATTATCCCCCACTGCTCCTATGCTCTATTATGTACATCCACATGGTGAACTATGGATAGGGGATGCGGCTACGTGGCTCAGCACATTGGAAGCCGGATCAGTTGATATGATCTTTGCTGATCCGCCCTACAACATTAGGAAAGCTGAGTGGGATAGTTTCGAGTCGCAACAAGAATACGTTAAGTGGTCAGTAAGATGGATCGAACAGGCGGCCAAGGCTCTAAAGCCAACCGGTACGTTGTATATATGCGGCTTCTCTGAGATATTGGCTGACTTGAAGCTTCCGGCTTCTCGCTTGTTTCACAGTTGCCGTTGGCTAATATGGCACTACAAGAATAAAGCCAATCTGGGGAACGATTGGGGCCGGTCCCACGAGAGCATTTTGCACTTTAGAAGAGGCAAGCATTTCACATTCAACGCTGATGATATCAGGGTCCCCTATGGGAACCACACTTTAAAGTACCCAGAACATCCACAGGCCGAGACCAGCCACTACGGAAATGGCCGTAATAATGACAGGCTTTGGCAACCCCATCCCAGAGGGGCAAAACCCAGAGATGTCATAGAGATACCTACCACATGCAACGGTATGCATGAGAAGACACCCCATCCTACACAAAAGCCCGAAGAGCTTCTACGGAAGATTATCCTCGCGTCGTCCAATCCAGGTGATCTAATAGTTGATCCCTTTGTCGGGTCTGGAACAAGTGTCGTAGCTGCCGAACAGCTTAGGCGCAAGTGGAAAGGCTGTGACATCACGCTTGAGTACTGCAAATGGGCATCGGACAGACTAGAACTGGTAGAGGAGTGGCCGATAGAAAAGTGGATGCAATTTGATTTGGAGAATGAGAAGAGGAGGAAATCCATACGGTGATCGGAGAAACATTAGCAAGTTTGCAAGGCTCCTTCCAGAGCGGTTCGCGATTCGCCACATTAGCAGATTACTTCACCCTCAGCTACTCATTCCTCAGCTTCACAAACAACCGCCTTACACGCATAGTTTCGCCCACGCATCACAACTACATCTTTTACCAGTATGGAGAGGAAGCAGGCTACAAGATTACACGACCCCTAAACACGAAGCTTTTCATAGAATCACCTGTCGAGCTCAAGAATGCATTCGACAGATTCTTCATATTTCTTGCTGATCTCAAGCGAAATCAAGGAATGTTTGCTGATAGTGATAATAGGAAGCGCTACATAAATACTAACGAGATAAACAAGGTAGTTTATACCCTCCAGCAGGCTCTCGGAAGCATAGGTGACTCGCTTGAGAACGCCAACCAATCCAGGAAACGCGCAGGTCAGCTTTTTGAAGGCTTGGTCAAGCTTATCATTCAAGAAGTAGGTCTTGAATGTGAGCCACGCAGGATCAGGCTTCCGATCCCGGACTTTCCAGGATATGTAATGCCTTATGAACTGGACTTGGTCTTCTCGCGTAACAGAGCTATCATCACATCCGAAACTGGTTTCATCTACCCACAAGAAGTGGTTGGATCGGTTAAATTGACCAGCAAGGACCGAATAGACAAGGTCTTCCTGGACAAATATCTACTCGCCCGGCTGCTTGGAAGAAGCATACCTGTGATAGCTATATTCTTGCATGACGTACAACGCGCCAGAAGAGCAGGCAGCAACTTCGGGATCAATTCCACATTCAAGACCAACCATTTTCTAGGTTATACCGTAGCACTGAACAAGCTGGATGGAGTTTACTACGTTGATCCAAGGCCCGAGATGGTTGCAAACGAGCGACTGCGCGAGCAGATATTCGACTTTCAGCAGTTCCTGGTAACGGACCTATGGAGACTTTCAAGTGGGTGAAGTGTTAGATGAAGCAAAACAAGTGAGAGACACACCTGGGCTGGCGTGTCTCTCATTTGTTTTGCTCTTTGAACTGATGAATTAGACGGGCACGCCCACCGCCATCCGCTCGTTCATCTCTTCCAGCGCCTCCACAACCTGCTTTATCACATAATCAGGAGTAGACGCCCCCGCCGTCACGCCCACGCTCTTCACATCGCGCAGCCACTCCTCTTCCAGTTGCTCCGGTCGCTCGATGTGGTAGGCCGGGCAGAACTCGGCGGCGATGTCGCGCAGGTGGCGCGTGTTGGCCGACTCATACCCACCCACCACGATCATCACGTCCACCTCTTTCGCCAAGTCAACGGCTGCCGGTTGGCGCTTGGCCGTCGGCAGACAAACCGTGTTGTGAGCGTGTACCTCGCAGCCGTGCTCGAGGAAGCGCGATACCACGTCGCGCACGAACTGCTTGTACCACTCGGTATTCTGGGTAGTCTGCGAGATGAGGGCAATTCGACGTATCTTCGCGGCGGGCGTGCCTGCGGCTGCGAGCGCGGCGTCGATCTCCTCGACGCTCTTGGCGCAAATGGCGCGGCGGGCGGTCAGGGCGCGCATGCTCCCCTTCTTCTCCCCTTCAGCGCCTTCGCCGTTAACCTCGTCAAACACCGAGTTGGCCCAGCCCAGGATGCCCTTGACCTCCGGGTGGTCCGCATCGCCGTACACTACCACCCAATGCCCCTCTTCGGTCAGCTTCCTGGCTAGCTGCTGGACGCGCGTCACGAGCGGGCACGTCGTATCTATAAGCTCAAGCCCTGCCGCCTGCGCGTTTTTGTAAACTTCGGGCGCGGCCCCATGTGCGGTCACGGCCATCGTAGGCGCGGCCACGCTCTCTATAGCGTCAACCACCTCGATCCCCTGCGCGCTCAACTTCTCCACAAGCTGGGGGTTATGCACCAGAGTGCCCAGCGTGTCAATCCGAGAGCGCGTCTTGCCCGCCTCGTCTATCAGCTTCAGGGTATCCCTCACCCCGAAGCACATCCCCATCTCTTTCGCCATCTTGATTTCAAACATTACTATGCACTCTCCCGATCTGCGCATGTTACCCTAAGCGTTGCGATTGTACACCCCGGCGCTGCGCGACAGGTAGCCATAATCTACGAGGCAGCGGCGCAGGGTACAGTAGTCTTCATTGATGTCCTCTAATATAACGTTTACTTCCTTCTCCGTGTATTGCTTTCCGGCCTCGAACCTCTCGGCCATTTTATTGAGAATCACTACCATCTGGTCGTTCTTCTTCGGGAACGCCACCAGCTTGCCCCCTGGCATGAACGTTTCCAGGGTAAGTTCCCGGCTATCCGTTGGGCGCGGCTTGACCCCGCGAAACTTGCCCATAGCCTGCCGGGCAGCTCTGAATGCTTCCTGGTTCAACTCGTATCGCGTGTGGTAGTCGGGGTTGCGAACGTCACCCTCCGTCTTGACCAGGCCAAAGTACTGCAACAATCCAACCTGGCGCAGAAGCTCCCGGTGTGATAATCCCGTCACCTCCGCCAACTCCATGCGGCTGGCAGGCCCAGCCACCAAATGAGCGGCGATACGCAAACGATCCGTATCAAAGAGCGCGTTCGCAAGCGAGATAAGCGGCTCAAGCACACTCTCGTCCGCCGCGCTATCCGCGACGGCTGCTTTCTCCTGTTCTGTTGTTTCCATCATAATTAACAAACTCCTGGCGCGGCCCAATTATTCTTCCCGGCCCGCGATACATACTTTCCTACACATGAATCATACCAATTGCGGCTACCCCTGTCAATCACCCAGGTGCTCATTCCTTCTAAACGCCAAGACCGAAAGACGCCAAAATTAGATGTGAATACCTTCTCAGGCGATCATTATTCTATGCGTAAAACAAACAATAGAACTCTTGGCGCGTTCTTGGCATCATTGCGTCTTGGCGTTTAGAAACCAAAACGACAAAAACCTTTGCGAACTTTGCGTTTCTTTGCGTCTTTGCGGTTAGCGTAGCTGTTCGTTAGCCGAGCCGTTGACGAGAGGCCCCATATTCGGTAAAATACTGGCGGAGAGATGGCAGAGTGGACGATTGCGTTCGTCTTGAAAACGAATGACCGATGAGGTCCGTGGGTTCGAATCCCACTCTCTCCGCCACCAACACCCCTCCCTGGCCCCTCTTGCGCGCTAAAGCAGGCGCGAATTCGTGCGTGCCCGTTGACAACAGGCGCGACTTGCGGTAAGATAACTGAGTCGCACAAGCAGTCTCACTGTAGAAACGACCCTGGCATAGCGCGCTCCGATTTGAGTGCGCGTCTGGCAAGGAGTAATCTGCTTTTCATGTTATCTGCCGAGGTAAAACCGGGCGTCCAGCCGCATGGAACGCCAAACGCTCCCACTGATGTGAGCGTCCCCCAGCCCAATAACGCAAAGCGCACAAGGGTAACTTCTCTCGCTGCTCTGCTCACCCTCGCGCTCTTTGCCGTGCTCCTTTCAGGCTGCGGCATCACCGTCAGCGACCGCTCGCCCGCCCCTACCGCCACTCCCCAGCGTCCCTCCAACGTGGCCGAAGCGCCCAACACCCAGGAGACGCACGACCTCTCCATCGCCGCCATTGATTTCGACCCCGCCCTCGACCCCCAACTCTTCATAATGGGCAATCCCTATACACTCTTAGTAGCCGTCGAGAACAAAGGCAACCGCAAAGAAGGCCCATTCCCCGTCTCAGCCCAACTACTGACGCAAGATCGTCAAAAAGTCCTCCTCTCCCAGCAGCGCACGGTCAGCCGCCTCTCCGCAGGCGACGTCACGGTAGTACGCTTCCCCAGTTCCACCACCCCCCCACGCGAGCGCGTGTACGTACTCCAGGTGCAAATTCAAGCTGTCCCCGGCGAGACCAACACCGGCAACAACAAGCGCACCCTGGAGATACAGCTCAACACTTCAGACTGATAACAAACAAGAAAAAGGCTGGTCAGGCGCTCCACCCCTGACCAGCCTTTTTCTTGTTTACTCTTCTGCTATAATCTCCCTATGCGCTCCAAGCTGAACCTTGCCGCTCGCCGCCTCCTCAACCTCGACGCTCTCATCCTGGCCGCCCTCTTTCTCGTCGCCTTAGCCGTGCGCGTCGTAGGCGTGCGCGGGTGGCTACCATACGTAGTCCACCCCGACGAGCCTAAGCTGGTAGACTCCGCCGTCCACATCATCAAGACCGGCGACCTCAACCCCCACCTCTACATCTGGCCTTCCCTCTACATCTACCTGGAAGCCCTCGTCATCAGGGCTTGCGTCACCTGGGGTACCCTCCGAGGCTATTACAACGGCCCCGCATCCCTACCCGACGTTTCCCACCTCTTCTCTCTAGCCCCAGGCGTCTACATGTGGGCGCGCACCTTCACCGCCCTGGTCGGCGCGCTAACCGCCCCCGTCCTCTACCTGGTAGGCCGCCGCATGTTCAACGGCAGCCGCAGAGTAGGCGTAGTCGCCGCCCTCATGCTGGCCGCCTCTCCCCTCCACGTCGAATACTCCCACTTCGCCCTCACCGACGTGCCTCTAGCCCTGGCCGGCCTCCTCGTCCTATGGGCCTCCTACCACCTCAGCCGCGCCCGCCCCGCTTCCCCCAACACCCTCTGGCTCGCCCTACTCTCCGGCCTCCTGGCAGGCATAGCCACAGCCACCAAATACAACGGCCTCTACATACTAGCTGTCCCCCTGATAGCCTGGCTAATGCTCCAACTCCAAAGAAGACAACCCACCCAATTCGACATCCCAAATTCAAAATTCAAAATTCAAAATTCAAAATTGTTAGCGGCTATCCCATTGGGCGCTATCGTCGGCTTTCTCCTCTGCGAACCCTACCTCATCCTCGACTGGCCTTCCTTCTTCAACGGCTTCACCTTCCAGGTAGGGGCATACGAACCCGCCGACAACCTCAATCAAGTCTGGCACTCCATCAACGAGCACCTCACCAACTTCGCCTCCCGCGATGCCCACTTCCTACTACCCGCAGCCCTGGGCGCGTTCGCCCTACTCCTCAACCCACCCCTCCGCAACCGCTTCTGGCTGCTCGTCCCCTTCCCAATCCTCTACCTCCTTGCGATGAGCCGCTTCTCCCTCACCTACGTCCGCAACCTCATCATCACCATGCCCTTCCTGGCCCTCCTCGGCGGCTTTCTTATAGACCTCGTAGCCACCCAGCTTGTCACCGTCGCCCGCACCTCCGGCCTCTCACTCCCCCAAAACCGCCGCCTCTGGGACGCCGCCCGGTGGGTGGTAGTCGGCATCATCGCCGCCGTAGTCGCTGGCCCGCCCCTGATCAACTCCGCGAGCTACGCCCTATACATGCAGCGCACCGACAACCGCACCACCATCTGGAACTGGATGCAGGAGCGCATGAGGATGGGCGAGCGTTTCGCCGCCGAGCTACACCCCTGGCATGTCCAGGACTGGCCCGACGTGCTCGCCTTCGACGTTGAGAACCAGGGCAGGCAGTTCCCCCTCACCGCCCGCCCCCCCGCCTGGTACGCCCAGCACGGCTACGATTACGTGGTCCTCAGCACCAGCTACAAAGACATCCAGCGCGACCCCGCCATCTGGCCCCTCTACCAATCCCTCATCGAAGTGCAGCGTCTCCCAGGCGAACAGGAGGGCGGCAAAGGCCCTCGCATAACCGTCCTATCCACAGGCAGACGCCCCATCGGCATGCCCCCCGTGATGCACCCAATCTATGCCCAATATGAAGAATTCGCCGCACTCCTCGGCTACGACCTCGCCCCCCTGACCTCCACCGACACCCTGCTCGACCCCGCCGCCCCGCCCCCTACTGGCCCCTTCAAACCAGGCGAAGCGATCGGCCTGAACCTCTACTACCGTGCCCTCCGCGACGGCACCCCCAACGACCCCAACTGGCAGGTCTGGATACACCTCGTAGACCCCCAAACCGGCGGCACCGTCGCCCAACTCGATGTCCCACCCCTCACCGCCCAGCTAAGAAACTACCCCAACGTCCAGCGCGAATTCCACCCTATCTCGAAATGGCACCAGGGCGAGCTAGTACCGGGCGTCTACAACTTCCCCATCCCGCCCGACCTACCACCCGGCACCTACCGCCTCGAAACCGGCATGTGGGTGCCCCCCAACGGCCCCGGCGCGAAAATCACCTATAGCGGCCCCGCCCCAGGCGAGCAATCCCCTGACCGTATTAATCTGGGAGATATAAGAATTGAATAGTGCATCACAACCTCACAGCACGCAACCGCACCTCAAACCAAGTTCCAATCTCAGGGCAAATGAATGTAAATGGACCAAATACCAGTCCCAACTATGTCATTCTGAGCCTGAATTGGGCAAAGCCCAAGAACCCGAAGAATCTCGCTCCTCGCGTACAATGCTTATTCAAGGTTCTCAGGGCGAGAGGTAACTAAGGAAGATGATCTTTCACCTGGCTCAAATGTATCTGTAGGGGCGAGAGATGCCCCACCCTGGCGGGGTTGGCAAATCAAGCTCACAGGAACGGTTTGGTATGTCCGATAAATTCAATGTAACAATCAGAAGGGCCAGGCTTGCCGACATCCCCGCAATCGCCTCGCTCCACAACGAAAGCTGGGCCAACACCTATCGCGGGCTGGTCCCCGATAGCTTCCTCGACAACCTCCGCTACGAGGACCGCGTGCGCCGCTGGGAAGAGCGCTTCACTGACCCTGCGGAAGAGGAGTTCGTCTACGTCGCGCAGGACGCAGCAGGAAATATAGTCGGCTTCGCGTCAGGCGGGCCGGAGCGCACCGAACACCCTTTATACAGAGGAGAACTACGCGCACTTCACGTTTCACCCGCCTATCACAGCCAGGGTATAGGCCGCCGCCTTACCTCAGCCGTAGCGGGGCGGCTTGTCATCATGGGCATGGACTCGATGCTGCTATGGGTGCTCGCGGGCAATCCCGCGTGTGGTTTCTACGAAGCCCTGGGCGGCCAAAAGATAGACGAGAGGCGGGAAGAAGTACCCGGTGGGTTCGTTGACGAAATTGCCTATGGCTGGGCCAATACCTGCTCTCTGATAATCAATGACGCTGCCCTGGACGACCTGACAGACCACAAATGAGCAAATACCACCGCCCATCTCTAATACGCCTTTTCTTACCCCTCCTTCTCCTGGCGGCAGCCTCCACTCTCGCCTTCCTCCTGGCGTACCAGGCCCGCCCCGCCTACACCCTCCACATGGACCGTTCCTTCGACCGCCACTACCTCCCCGAAGGCTGGCACGACATGGAGCGTTCCGGCACCGACACCTATCGCTGGACCACCGGGCGCGCCATCGTCCACATAGAGGGTGCCGCCCGCCAGCCCTTCAAGCTGGTCATGCGGATGAACACCGCAGGCATAGACCCCCAACCCACCAAACAGGTGCAGGTCCACGCACGCGGCGCGCTGGTAGCCATATTCACCGCTACCAACCAACCCACCACCTTCGAGGCTCCCATCTCCCCCGACCTCACCAGCCGCGCCACGGGCGACCTCGACCTCACCATCACCACCGAACCCTTCACCCCTCCCGGCGACCCCCGCGTCCTCGGCGTGAGCGTCTCCCTCCTCAGCATCGAGCCATCCGGCAGCCCCGGCCTCGTCCTCCCACCCCTCGACCACCTTCTCTACCTGCTCGGCATCGCCTTCTCCCTCTACCTCATAACAATCCTGCTCGACCTCAGCATGCGCCTGTATCTGCCCATCGCCCTCGCTGCCATCGCCATAATCACGATCTCCTACACCATAGCCCGCCCCTATATCGCCTTTTACGCTCTCGGCCTCCTCGCCACCTTCGTCTTATCCCTCCTTACTCTTCTAATAGCCCAACCCGTAGTCACATTCTTCTACCGCCGAGGCAGCCTCAAAGACTTCCACAAACACGCGCCCCAATCGCAGGCCCTATTCGCCGTCTACACAGCCGGGCTGATCGTAGGTTGGGGCGGACTCCTCTACCCCCAGAGCGTGCCCCACGACTTTGGCTTCCACCTCCACCGCTTCCAGGAAGTGCAGGGCGGCAATCTCTTCTTCGCAAACTACGTAGTCTCCGGCATCGGCCAGGGCTTCTACCCACCCGCCATGTACGTCCTCCTCCTCCCCTTCAATCTCATCGTCCGGAACGACTACCTCCTGGTCCGCCTGGCCCCCATCCTCTTCAGCTTCAGCGGAATCTTCCTGGTCTACTACCTCGCCCGCCGCTACTTCGCGCACTACCCCGCCGCTCCCCTCATCTCCTCCACCCTCTACGCCATCATGCCTATCCATCTCCTCCTAATCTGGTGGGCACACGAGACCAACCTCTTCGGCCTCGTCGTCCTTTTCGCCACCATCTTCTACATCCTTGAGCAATACGACCGCATCGCGCGCTGGCCCGCGTGGCTTGGCCTGATGGCCCTCTCCTTCGTCCTCCTACTATCCCACCCCGGCGTGCTCGTCTGGTCCATGCTGCTCCTCTCCGCCCTCCTGCTCGCCTTCATTGCCCTGCGCCGCGTGACAGGCAGGGGCAGCTACAGGTCCATCCTGGCAATCGCCGCCGCTCTCCTGGTCGCGGGTGTGCTGGCCTTCCTCTTCTACTACTCCCACTACACCGGCATCTTCGGCCAGGCAGCTTACGTCGAGGGCAGAGGCGGCAGCGAGCTATCCGACACCCTCTCCGACCTCGGCGACCTCCACGACGTTCTCAACGCCGCCCGCCTCACCCTCTACCACGGCATCCTGGCCGACTACGGCCTCTTCCCCCTCCTCCTCGCCCCCATAGCACTCTTCATCCTCTTCAAGAGATCGCCCCCTCCCCACCAAACCGAAACTGATCCCGCCACCGAACGCTTCCGGTGGACCCTGCTCGCATGGCTGCTCGTGGGCATGGCTTTACTGTCGGTAAACTTCATCACCGCCCTACCCATACGCCCCATGCTCCTGATCTGGCCCCCCGTCTCCCTACTCTCCGGCCTTGCCCTGGCCGCATTCCTCCAACCCGCCACCCACCCCCATCAAACATGGCGCAAGGCCGCCGTCGCCCTCCTCCTGGCCTCCCTGGCCCTCCTGAGCCTCTACCTCTGGACCCTGGCTAACTTCCTGGACCAGCGCGAACCCCATCTCTTCCCCCACGTCTTCTAGGAAGTACCGAGTACCGGGCGTGGTTAGTCAAGCAAGACCTCTGCTGAAGCGGTCTTGTAAACTGCGTGCCCCAGCGCCTTCGCAGTGAACATTCAATACCTTCGTGTCCTTTGTGTCTTTGTGGTTAAAACAAAATGAGCCAGAAGCCCATGCCTCTAGCTCAAACCCCAAAAACCAAATTCGAAATCCGAAATTCCAAATTATCGCGCGTTTACCTTGTAATCCCCCATACCCCCGCGTGCGATCCTGTTGCCACTGCCGGGCACCACCTTGAGACCCAGCCCATCGTGGCTTCCCCCGTTCGCGCTCATCCCATACCCACCGTACATCCCCGGCACCACACGAGACACCAGTCCTTCCTGCACCGCGTATGCCGCCGCCTGCTGCCGGTTTCTCAGTTGCAGCTTGTCCAGGATGTTCCGCAGGTGGACCTTCACGGTATTCTCGGTGATAACCAGTTCGTCCGCTATATCCCTGTTCGTTGACCCGCGCGCCACCAGCCGCAGCACGTCCTTCTCCCTGTCGGTCAGCGCGTCCACGCCCTTCGCCTCTTGCAAATCGCGCCGCCTTGCCAGGTGCGTGAACTCTTGCAGCACCTTCGTAAACATACTGCTCGAAAAATAGGCCCCGCCGTCCGCCAGCGCCTGCACCGCCCGCACAAGCTCCTCAAGGCTGCTGTTCTTCAGCAGATACCCCTTGATGCCCAGCTTGCCCGCCGCCAGCACGTCGCTCTCCTCTTCCGACTGCGTGAGCACCGCTACCGTCGTCTCCGGGAACTCTTCGGCCAGGCTCATCACCGTAGGCAGGCCCTCGCTGGCCCGCATATATATCTCCATCAGCACCACATCAGGCTTCAGGCTAGCCACCAGGCGTCGCGCCTCGTCGCCGTCCACAGCTTCGCCCACGATCTCAATCCCCGGCTGCCTGGTCAGCAGACTCGACAATCCTTGCCGGAAAAGATCGTGGCTATCAGCGATTACTACGCGAACTGGTCTATCCCTCATAATCTCCCACCTAATCACCAGGTCAAGGGTACTCTATGGCACAATGCTACGGCTGACCTGTTAATCGTATCGCCTTGACTATAGCATAGCCCTAAAAAGCAAGTCAACCGAAAGAGGTATGACATAGGTACTACTCATAGGTAGCGAAAGTCCGGTCACAAGTAGCAGGACCGTACGCCAGACGTACTAGCCAGTTGCGAGTGCTGAGTGCTGAGTGCTGAGGGGCGAGGGGTTAGGGGCGAGGGGTTAGGGGCGAGGGGTTAGGGGTTAGGGGTTAGGGGTTAGTGCTCCGCACCTATCCCCGGAGGGGCGTAAGAATAACAGGCAGGCAAACCACCTGGATATTTCCCGCCACCCATAGCCTCAGGGGAACACAACAATGTCCCCCATAGCGTAAGCCCGGGGGACATTCTAACTTCTAACTTCTAACTTCTGATTTCTGACTTCTGACTTCTGATTTCTAACTTCTATCTCACCCCACCATCCTGATCACCGCCAACGCGTCCGGCCCCAGCAACCCTCTTATCTGCGCCTCTAACTGCCCGCTCATCCTGACACCCCACGGTAGCATAGCTGAAGTGACCGCCCCCGTTTCAGGGCTATATGGTATGCGCAGCCTCACCACGTCGTTCCCAGGGTGCCTTCGCAGTAAACCGTTCAAATCGCTCATCGCATCAATAGCCCGCCTGTCATCCCTTACATCCGGCAGCGTAATAATCAACGTATACCCCGGCCCGCCGCTCCCCTCCGACTCCCTCGGCACCGATGAAGGCGTAGGTTGCGGCACAGGCGCGGGCACACTACCCATACCACTCTTGGGAGCATCCATCTTACCCACAGCGCCGGCAGCCGCACTCGCCGCCACCGCCTCGGCCTCCGCTACCACGCCACCTGCCCCACCCTTAGCCGCCCCCTTCTGCGAAGTCTTAGACTTCACAACCATCTCCCCTTCTTCCTCCGAATAGAACGGTGCCAGGTGCTCGCACAGCAAATAGACCTCCCCCTCCGCGTGCCTCTGCACCCGCCCCGTCACGACCACCAGGCTGCCTTCAACCCAAAACTCCTGCTGCCTCTTGTAATTCGGTGGGAACGCCACCAACTCCACCGACCCTTCCAAGTCCTCCACGCAAGCCACCGACATGCGCCCGCCACCTGCGCCCGTCGCCCCTTCCACCATGCGTATCGAGCACAGCAACCCCACCAAATAAACACTCTGCCCCTCGGCCACGCTCTCCAACTGCGCCGTGCTCAACAGCTTATCCTTCAGCGACCCACTCTTATCCAGAGCCACTCTCAGCCCATCCATCCCCACCGCCTGCGTGAACGCCACCCCCAGGTTAGCCTCTTCCCAGGCCCTCCTCTCAAACAGCACCCCAGGCGTAGCCGCCACTCCCTCCAACAATGCATCATCCTCAACCGGAAGCTCCTCCACAAAAACCGCCGAGAACAAATCGCGCTGCTCGCCCGCCGCGTTCGACCTGCGCGCCCACTCCATCACCGGCCCCACAGCCTCAACCAGCGCCTCCCTGCTCCACCCTCGCCCGCCTAACCTGTCGCATCCCCCCGACCTCACCAGCGCCTCCAACTGCCAATTCGACATACCCGCCCCCGCAGCCGCCCGCGCCACCTCACTGAACTGCTTAAAGCCCTCTTTAGGCCGCGCCGCCAGGAACCTCTCAGCAACCTCCCTATTCCACCCAGGCAGCAGCGCCAAACCCCAAGCAATCGCCCACGCCGCGCCCTCTCGCTCAAGCGTCAGCCCCGCCCCGCATCTATCCACATCCAACGGCCTGATCTCCACCCCCAGCCGCCGCGCCTCCTTCGCCAGCCCCCCGATCTCCCCCTTCCCTCCCCGCATCCAAGCAGCCGTAATCGCCCCACCCAGCATCGCCGCCCGGTGCCTCACCTTCAGCGCCACCCCCCACCTCGCCGCCCTGCCCCACGCCATCGCCGCCTGCTTCGACACCAACCCCCCGCGCACCGCCCCCGCCAAGGCCTCCCACAAACCAAGCGCCAGCCCCTCCTCCATCCCACCCTCCACCAGCCGCGCCACAAACCGCAATCGCGCCCCCGCCTCTCCCTTCAACATGGCGCGCCTCAGCCCCGCAGCCTCCCCGCGTCCAACCCCCAACTTCCCCAAAATAACCTCAAACTGCTCCCGATAAATAATCTCCCCCCCACTCTCTCCCACAACCTCATCCCAAACCCCCACCCCCTCCAACGCCAGACTTCTAACTTCTAACTTCTGATTTCTAACTTCTAACTTCCAACTTCGAGCAACCAACGCCCCCACACTCTCCGGCGTAATCTCCCCTTCCCACCCCTTCACAACCTCAGCCGCCAGGTAAGGCACCCCCGCGACCTCCCCACGCCCAATAACCCCCGCCATCTCCCCACTGACCTGCGGCCACTCACCCAGCTTCACATCCCCAACCGCGAACCCCATAGCCGGGTACCGCCCCGCCAACTCCACCGCCACGTCAACCCCGGCCAGCGCAGCCGAAGCGCACACCGTAATCGCCGGATACCCCATCTCGCAAAGCGTCTCCTCACCCCACGGCACCCAACTCCGCACCCCTCCCTCATCCCGGCGCAGCACAGGCATCCAATCCCTGATCTCCACCTCCCCATAAACCTGCCTGGGAGCCACAACAACCGTATCCAAATCCCCCCTGAACCCCAAAGGCGCTCCCCTCAAAGCCAACGCCACCTCCCCCACGCCTAGCGACTGACCCCTGACCCCTGACCCCTGACCCCTATCGGCATCAAACGCC
>DASWMJ010000065.1:0-72209 GCA_036399775.1 Chloroflexia bacterium
TGGGTAGGTTGGGGTAGAGGTTCAGGCGGTAGTATCCGCTGTCCGACCCACGCAGCACCAGGCCTACAGGCTCCCCACTCGTGGGGTATACCTGGGCATCGAGAGTGCCGTCCGTGAAGGTGACATCCTTGACGAGCAGGATAGCCTGGTTGTTAGAGACCTCACCCTGGGCATCACCACGCTGCTGTAGCCTGCTATCCTTAGCCACCCACGTGCTGGGGACAGCCCCTAGAGGGGTAGAGACGAGAGGACGCCAGGCATCGAGGCTGGCCTGGGAGAAGTCGGCAGAGAAAGCCACACTGCCATTAGCCGCAGGGAGGGCGGGAGCTAGAGGGACCTGCTGCCTGGGGTTGGACATGGAGCCATTGCGGGCGTTAGGGGATTCCACTATATCGCCAGGGGGCACTCTGACGCCTGAGCCAGGGGCTTGCCTGGCCCCTAGCAGGACGAGGGCTGCTATCGCTACGAGCAGCAGCGCTGCCACCGGGATTACTCTCTTGATAAGCATTATCTTTCTCCTTTTCTTGCGCGCTGTATAAGCACATTTCGCTATGGATAATCTTACCACAGTTTGCGGCTTCTACGACGGGTAGTTGAGTACCTTCTGAGCATGAACGATAGTACTATTACCTTGATGTTACAATGGGGGCGAGCATCCTGAAGATTTACAAAAATAGACACCATACGCGGTGGCGGGAGCGCCCGGCAGATAAATCTGCGGGCTACGTATACAAAGCCCGCCTGCGCGGGCTGGCTTGGGTGGTCGATGCACCCATTATTTTGTAAATGAGCATGTTGCTTTCCGGGGGCCGCGCATGGAGAACGTTGACATACTGATAGACCTGGCGTTCGCGATGGGCGCGGCGTTGCTGGGGGGCTTTCTGGCCCACCTGCTTCGCCAGCCCGTCATGCTGGGCTATCTCCTCGCGGGCGTGCTGATCGGCCCCTACACGCCTGGCCCGGTGACCAGCATAGAGCGGGTGCAGACGCTGGCGAACCTGGGCGTGGCCCTGCTGATGTTCGCGCTGGGCACGGAGTTCTCCCTGGAAGCCCTCCAACGGGTGCGACGGGTAGCGATGTATGGAGGGGTTATACACATCGCCCTCAGTATAGCGTTGGGCACGGCCCTGGGCCTGGCTTTCGGCTTTCCCATTACGAGCGCGATCTTCCTGGGGGGAGTTATCTCGATCTCAAGCTCCATCCTCATGCTGAAGCTGCTGCTGGCGCGCGACGAGGTAGAGTCTATCGTCGGGCGGGTGGCGCTGGGCATAGGCATCGTACAGGATATAGCTATGGTGGCGCTCATCATCATCCTGCCCGCGCTCTCCGAGGGGGTCGGGCTGGAACTGGCTATATCTGCGGGGCTGGCGATGCTGAAGGGCGGGGTGTTCCTGGTGGCAGCCTACGTGCTGGGCACGCGCTTGGTCCCCCCGCTGCTGGCAGCTATCGCCAGGGCGGGGTCGCGTGAGCTTTTCCTGCTGACGGTAGTGGGCATAGCGGCAGGGATGGCCGTTTTGGGGCAGGTGGTGGGCATATCGTTCGCGCTTGGGGCGTTCATGGGCGGGCTGTTAGTCTCCGAGTCGGAGTTCAGCAGCCACGTCTTAGACGAGATTATCCCCGTGCGGGACATATTCGCCACCCTCTTCTTCGTCTCTATCGGCATGTTGATGAATCCTGGGTTCCTGGCGTCGCACGCGGTAGAGATAACGCTGCTGGTGGTTGTGATATTGGTGGGTAAGTTCCTGGTGGGGGCATTTATCGTGAGGCTGTTCGGCTACCCGCTGGGAACCAGCTTGCGAGCCGCGCTCTTATTGGCGCAGATAGGGGAGTTCTCGTTCGTACTGGCGAGCGTGGGCCTTGAGCACGGCACTATCAACCAGGAGCTTTACTCGTTGGTGCTGGCGGCGGCGCTGGTCACGTTGATGCTCAACCCATTGCTGGTAAATAACGCGAACAGGCTGGCAGCCGGGATGCGCTGGGTGATTGGGCCGGTAACCAGGCTGATGCCCAGGCCCGTCGGTGTGTGGAGGGTCTTTGCCGAGAAGGACGTGGCGGAGGCGCAGACCCAGGCGGTTCGGTTGGATAGCCTCAAGAGACACGTTATAGTGTGCGGGTACGGTAGAGTGGGGCGAGAGGTAGCGCGCGCCCTGGCCCGCAGGGGCTTCCCCTTCGTGGTGGTGGACTACAGCCCGTCGAAGGCAGAGGAAGAGCGAGAAGAAGGCTTCATCGCCGTGCAGGGCGACGCGACGAATCCCGCGGTGTTGTATAGAGCGGGTATTGACGAGGCGAAGATGCTTATAGTGACGGTGCCCGACCTGCCGAGCGCGGAGGCGATAACCAGGGCGGCCAGGGCCCTCAACCGGAGAATCCGCATACTCGTCCGCACGCACGATGCCCGCACGATCTCGCCTCTCAAGGCGGCGGGAGCAGACGAAGTGATCCAGCCGGAGTTCGAGGCGGGATTGGAGATGGTCCGGCAGGCGCTACGCAACTACGGGGTGTCGTCGCTCGAAACGCAGACAATCACGGCAGGGCGCAGGCGCGAGCATTACACAGGCGGTAAGGAGCCGCAGATGAGGGAAGATGCGTTCTGATACCAGGGGTCAGTGGTCAGTGGTTAGGGATTAGGGAAGTCGAAAGCGGAAATCAGTTTTGAGGGGGGCATTATGAATAAGAGTGATAATTGGGCGAATGCCGGGGCCTATGAGAAGTATGTGGGCAGATGGAGTCGGTTAGTTGCTAAAGAATTCCTTGATTGGCTTGCTGTGCCGCCCGATAGCTCCTGGCTCGACGTCGGCTGCGGCACGGGCGCGCTCACGGAAACGATACTGCAACACGCGCAGCCTGCGGCAGTCACGGGTGTTGATCCTTCTGAAGGCTTCCTCGCCTACGCTCGCGAGCATGTGCAGGACAGTCGCGCTTCGTTCAAGATTGGGGACGCGATGGCGCTACCCTTCGGAGACGAGACGTTCAGCGCGGTCGTGTCGGGCCTGGTGTTGAACTTCATCCCCAGGCAGGATGCGGCGCTTGCTGAATTCTTGCGCGTCGCCAGGCCTGGCGGTATCGTGGCAGTGTACGTTTGGGACTATGCGGACCGGATGCAGATGATGCGCGTATTCTGGGATGCGGCAGTTGAGTTGGACCAGGCCGTAGCCGAGAAGGATGAGCTGAGGCGCTTCCCTTTCTGTAAGCCGGGGCCTCTGACCGAACTATTCGAGGGGGCGGGCCTGACGGGTGTTGAAGTACGAGCGATAGATGCGCCTACCCACTTTCGCGACTTCAACGACTACTGGTCGCCATTCCTGGGTGGGCAAGGCCCAGCTCCCGGCTATGCGATGTCGCTCACCGAGGAGAAGAGGGCAGCTCTCCGAGAGCTTATCAGGTCCAGGCTGCCTATAGCGCCGGACGGCAGCATCTCGCTGATTGCGAGAGCGTGGGCAGTTCGCGGACGCAAGTAGCAGATATGTGTTACCCGTTAGATATTCGCCAGTTGCTTCAGGCCGGCCTCCACGTATGCGACAGCGACTTCACTTATCTCCTCCGGCAGTTCATCGCGTAGCACATCCCGAATGCAGGTGAGATTGCGTGCTAGATCCTCTGAAGGGACATTATGCGCCTCCAGCAGCCCTCTTACCCATATGACATATTCAACGAAGACGCCGGGGGTTGACAGCGCAATGGCTGAGAGTATGGAGGATAGATGGTGCTTGGTATCTTGCAGGCACTTTTCTCTACCGACCTCGCCATAGCGGAGCATGAGGTCAGGCTGTAAGCGATACTGCCGTTCTACAACTGTTTCCGCCAGAAACTCTAGACGGGCTGTAACGGCTTGACTGACTTGTAAGTTGAAGGTTTCCATCAGCGACAGCACCCCTCGGAATGAAGCGTCGTGTTATAGCTAGAAATCCTGTCTATCTACGCTGAGCTACGAGGATACGTATTCAAAAAATCGCACTTCAGTGCTTCGGGGAACCAGCTTCAGGCCCCTGGGAATCCACTTATGGGACTGCCGGTGCAACTCACCATGATGCCAGGTCTTATAACTGGCCTCGTCCGTCCAGTACGTGACAAGCCATATCTCGTCCGGGCGGTCCAGGGGGCTAATAACGTCCATTCGTATGAAGCCGGAAGCATTCTCAACAAGATGAGGCCGGTTTACGAATGCGCTCTTGACCTGCTCTATCATGCCATTGGCAACCTCGAACTTACTCAAGGCCACAAACATGAGATGGCTCCTTTATAACCCTAAAATGGGAGTGGCTGCAATGCTGCTTCGTGCATGAGACGAGACGAAACATCACCGTAGTATACACCGACGCCCAAATATTCCGGGGGCATATTCCTGTGCAAGGAAGAAGATGCTTTGATAGTTGCCTACGCCCTTCCAAGACTGACAAGGATGTGGAAAACTTCAGCTATGGATGTATTGACAGGGTAGCGGGATGGCTGTATACTGCAATCACTTCGAGACGGACGGTTCGCCGGAAGTTTCGGAGAAACAGAAGCCCAGATGGTCCTCACGGATTGTTTGGGTTTTCTGTTTAACCTCTACTGAGCACGTCCCCACAAGTATTCTCCTCTGCGCAATCGGACGAGCTTCCGACCATCCTCCACAAGAACCGCGGCCCCACCGTACTCAGGACGCCTTACCCTGAAGTCGCGTCCGGTACTCGGCAGCCGGTTCCTCTTGTTCCGCGATGGGGAACGTCACCGTCAGTTCTACCTTCAGCCCTAGCGCCCACACTATCTCTTTGAGACGGGCAAAGCTGGCGGCCTCGTATTCCTCAGCCTCATAGCGTTGGATCTGCTGCTCTTTGATCCCCACAAGCTCGGCCAGTTGCTTCTGCGTAAGCTGGGTCGCGATACGAGCACGAATTAGCGCCTCAGCAAAATGCTCGAACTCCACCGTAAAGTCCTTTACCTCACCCGATCTGTATGCATCGTATTCCGCCAACTGTGCGCGCAGAAACTCAACCTCACCTTGCATCGAATCGCGCATCGCCTCAAGCAAGTTGGGGTCCTCGTCAGGGTTCGGGGTTTTCATCCTCTTGAGGCTCTCTTCAAAGCCCCTTATGGCAGATTTCGTGATCCTGTACTCGCGCTCATTTGTTATCATGGCACATCTCCGGTATCCAGGGCAATAATGCCTTTCGGCCTGCCGTTGCGCTTGTCACGCTGAAAGTAGTCCAGGTAGTAGGTCTTCATGACCGGTTCTGCTATTCCGTTAGCAGGCAGGATGTCGCCCTTGTATATAGCCTTCTGGGCCACACGTGGGACCCTGGTGTTCAATATCGCCGGGTGCATAAGCATAAGCTAGTTAATACGCACACCTCGCGCATCCCAACAGCAATCAAAGTCCGCCGGAGCCTGTTTCGCTGTAACAAGGCTTCCATCAACGTATACCAACCGGCAACCTGCCTCCCGCAGATGGCTAATCGCTAGTTGCAGCCCAATGATAAGCCGCAGTCTATGCGCCGTATAGCCGAACCGAGCCTTGAACTCTTCCCAGGATGCTTGATGAATGCCTGGGGGTAGATTGCGCTCCTCATTGAAATCCGGTATCACAACACAATTATATTGTTGTGTTGACCTCCTGTCAAGTAACAATAATATCCTATGATTGCCTGCGCTTGCATCTAAAAGCCATGAGGGCGGCGCTGGCTGTCTGGCTTGTTCTGGTGATGTATACCATTTTGATCCTAGCGGCAGTCCTTACGATAGACTATAATCTGGGAAACAGGCCCAGGGTAGGCTGAAGGAAGTACCGCCAGGCGGAGGTCTAAGGTGGACCACAGGGCGATACCAGCATGAAGAGCAGGGGACGTGTCCGGCGGGTCAGTGTTCTACTGCTGCCAGCACACAGGGCGAGGCGCATAAACTGGGCGCCCACGTGGGTAGTGGTGTGCGGGCTGGTAGCTGTTATCCTGGTAATTGCCGTGTCGGTTTTACCGCCCCGCCGGCCATTTTCGCCCTCCATTCAGGTGCTAGCGCCCAGCCCCAGCCAAGGCCCAACGTGGGCACCGCTTTTCAGCTTAACGGAAGAACCGACAGACAACCCTGATCTAAAGCTGCTGCGTGAGGCTTTTGCTATTTACTCGAAGCTGGACAGGTACCAATATAGCCTGGTCGCAAGCGCATGGCAAGAGAGGCTAACCGACGCCGAGGGGCTATTCGTGCGCTACGACGGGGCAACCATGAAGGGCCTTTTCCGTGGGATTCCGGTGGACCTGGTTGTGCGCGACTATAGGGTCTATAGTCGAGAGCATGGCGGGTGGGCTGAGCGCCGGATCGGTGAGCTACTGGAGCCTATGAAGCCAAACTTTGACGACAGGAATGCGTATTTCTACCTGAACTTACTCAGAGAGCCAGCCAGGTTCGACCTGTACGCGTGGCTACATCGTGATGTTACTGTGCCCACGGCGTACCATAGCGGGAGTTTGACTAAGGTAGGCGACGAGATTATGCACGGCGTGCGGGTCAGTCAGTACCGGCTGAGCGGGTGCGGTAATTGCATGGGCAACATGTCAATATACTACGACCTCTCTATCTGGATCGATCCGCAGACGAAGTATATCCATAGATACACGAACGCGGGTCAGGCGGTCGGGCTGCCCAGGAATAGGGCGCGACCAGATACCGATATAACCATCTCCCGCCACAACGACCCTGCCGTACAGCTGCCCACCCCGTAGCCGCCTCACGAGATTGCCCCCGTGATGCGCGCTCCCTATCCTGAAGCAGTGGGAGCGCCATCTGGAACAGCGAATTGCCCAGCCCTGCCAACAAGATAACGCTAATGAACCGAATACCTCCGGCACGGGTGTCTTAAGTGACCTGGCTACTCGACATGTGAATAATCCGAACCGGGGAGGGCACTATGAGGCGTTTACTATGCAACACCGCCCTGGTAGCAGCAGTGGTGCTTACCACTATATTTCAGCCATTGGCTCACCTGGAGCTGCTGGCAGCCCCCACGCAGCATGGTAACTGCCGGACGTTCACGGAAACGGGCAAAACGGTATGCGGGAGGTTCCTGGAATACTGGCAGGCCAACGGGGGCCTGGCCCAGCAGGGTTATCCTATATCTGGCGAGTTTAGCGAGGTGTCAGAGCTTGACGGACGCAAGTACCTGGTGCAATACTTCGAGCGTGCCGTGTTCGAGCATCACCCGGAGAACCCACAGCCCTACGATGTGCTCTTGTCGCAGCTTGGCAGAGTGCAATTCGATCGGAAATATCCCGCACCCTCTCTCATCCTCTCCACCACTGAGCTAAAGTATCGCATCTTTGAGATGTTCGGGCGATACGTGCGCTATTGCGATCCTGACTACTACCCGATAGGTTCTGCTGAAGTAGAAAGAAGAAGTATGCTCGGGTGGTATGCTGCTGTTGACAGGACTACCGATGAGTTCAAAACGATCCTCCGTAATAACAACCTCAGCAGTACCGACGATCTCACTCCCGACCACATCCTCGCAATCTATCGAGACTATAAGAGGCTACATTCCTTCCTATTTGAGAAGGAAGGTGAACGGTACAAGTTTCGCTTGACTACAAGTAAGGAGGGAGACCCAGGCCCTTCAGGGCCTGGAAATCGTGTCGAGGGGTTCATTCAAGAAAATGGATTGGTGGAGGTAACATCAAGCACGCCTACGAGCTTCAGATGCCCATTAATTTGCCTCTCCGGCTCCACCATGATCTCCAGCCTGGACGGCGCGGTGCCGGTGCGAGACTTGCGCGTAGGCATGAGCATCTGGACTGTCGATGAGAAGGGCGTCCGGCGCTCTGCTACGATACTAAAGACCTCACGCGTCGCTGTGGGCGCGGATCATCAGATGGTTCGTCTGAAGCTTGAGGATGGTCGTGAGCTATCGGCCTCCCCAGGCCACCCGATCGCGGACGGGCGTACGCTCGGCTCGTTACGCGAGGGTGACACAGTAGATGGAGTGCGTGTCCTGTCCGCAGACCTCGTCCCGTATGGAGAAGGCTACACGTATGACGTGCTACCGTCCGGTGGAACCGGGCATTACTGGGCTAACGGCATACTGCTCGGCAGCACGCTCACGTCGAAGTAGCCACCCTGTTTTCATCCAAAGTTGCCTTCCCACGGGGAGGGGCGTTTAGTTCAGAACGTTATTTCTCCGTTCAGAGAGTACCAATCGGAGGGAGCAACAATGCCTAAGCACAAACTGCATCCAGCTAATCGAGTATCACTCCGCAATACCCAGGCTATGGTTATAGCAGGGATGCTTTCTTTGCTTGCGATGATGGCCGTTTCCGGCAATGCAAGCCTCGCCCCCGCCACTGCCGCGCCTATGGGCCAGACAACCGCCCAACCCATCCTCTTGACGGACCCGCTACCCGACCCCAAACAAGCGGGTGTACAGTATTTCCCTCAGACGGGGCATACCCTCAGAGGAGCATTCCTCGACTACTGGAACAAGTACGGTGGGTTAGCGCAGTTCGGCTACCCTCTTACCGAGGAGTTCTTCGAGCCTGTAGGCAAGGACAATAAGCCGTACCAGGTGCAATACTTCGAGCGTAACCGTTTCGAGTATCACCCAGAGAACAAAGGCACTCAGTTCGAGGTGCTGCTGAGTGTGCTTGGCCGTGAATTCAGGCAGCAAGACCCTCCTGCCTCTCCCATTGCCGGAGCTACCTATTTCCAGGAGACAGGCCACAACCTTAGTGGTGCGTTCAAGCAACATTGGGAAGCGCATGGTGGGCTGTTCGTGCATGGCTACCCGATAACAGAGCCGCAAATGGAGCGCAGCACCGACGGCAAAGAGTACCTGGTGCAGTGGTTCGAGCGCAGCAGGTTCGAACTGCACCCTGAAAATGCGGGAACGCCACATGAGGTGTTGCTGGGGCTGTTGGGAAGGCAACTATCTGAGAAAAAGGGCTACCCTTATGGGTGGTACCCCCTGTATGGCCATGCCCCCGATTTCTCCTGGGTTGCAGGCAAATTAGAAAGGGATCCGAGGAAATGTATGGGCTGCGGCTGCCTTAATATTCTCTATACTTACTCTGTTGATCCGATAGCCGATCGCTATAAGAAGGGTGTGCGTATTCTCCCGTATGGACCTGAGATGTTTGACGTCCCTGAGTTAGGGCTTACTGCTAGCCGCCTCCTGGTGGTCTTTGGTCGCCTGGACCAGCCTATAGAGTCTGAACCGGAAGAAACTGTAGTCTGCGATAAACCTCGTTACTTCGTTGAGCGAGTGCATACGAACCCAAGATAGAGGCACGTAACCGCTACATGGGAGTCTCGATGTCATTCTGAGGTTGGTGGGCCTGAAGAATGACATCGAGACAGGAGATGTTTCCCCTTGCATCCCGATTTGGCAGTAGCGCCAGGATGCGTGAAACAGGATGCTAAACCTCCGAAGAAGCTCGTACTAGAGCATCGGGGTACGCGACTGAAGGGTCGGCTTGCCTCTGGCCGAGAAGCCGGGCGGCTGTATACACGAAGGCGTAGGCAAGGATAGCTCCGGCGATTATCAAGGTAACGTGGAAGCCGTACTCCACAGCAAGCAGAGTGGTCATGTTGTCGCCCATACTCCTGTGCAGGCCATCGTGAGGCCACCACGACACCAGGAACCATATTATCGCGGCGAAACTGGACCAGGCAAGCGCCCCGTGACCTTCTGCTGCCAGTCGCCGCACCACCGGCAGGCCCAGCACCAGGAATGAGACACCCACGCCGAGCGCCAACCCCTCGAATACCGACACCCCGATAAAGCCCAAGAGCATGGGGACCGACATCTCCATCTCCATACCCATACCGTCGGCGGTGGCGGCGGGCCAGAGCATTTGGCCTATAGGCAGTGAAATAATAGCGACCGGTATCGTAATCAATAGCACTTTCATCCAGGTTTTCATTGTTTTTCTCCTCCTTTTACAGTTTTCAACTCACCGGCTCAATGGCGGGCGGAATTATTCCTTTTGCCCGTCCGGTCCCCTACTACAGCCTCGTGGGCTTATGCCCAGATTATAGTGGAACCGGCGCTGCGTTGGGTGGTACAAGCAGGGATACAGCATGGATACAAAGCGGTGTACAACAGCGCTCAGTACTTGGTACTCGGCACTCATTTAGGGATTATCTATGACTCCCTTCCAACAATACTGTGGATGTGGGAAACTCCGTCTATGGATGTATTGACAGGGTAGCGGGATGGCTGTATACTGCAATCACTTCGAGACGGACGGTTCGCCGGAAGTTTTGAAGGAACAGAAGCCCAGATGGTCCTCACGGATTGTTTGGGTTTTCTGTTTAAGCCTGAAGAACCACAGTAATTTCCTACTGCCCGACGCGCCCAAGCAAAAACGCGGAGACCAAAGAAAAATCTCTGCGTCTCCGCGCCTCTGCGGTTCCTTATTCTATTCCTGTGGGCTTTTCTGGTCCGTCTATGCTTTCTCCGCGTCCTCGGCATCGAGCCTGGGTGCGCTTGAGGGGGTGCCGCCACCCGCTGCTTCACCCGTCTCATTCTCTGAGCGCACGTCTACACCCTCGGCGCCCAGCACTTCAGCCGCGCCGCCCGCTTCCTCAAGGTCGCTGGCCGTAGCCGTGCCTTGCTCTTCACTGATCTCAGTCGTAGTCTCAGCCGCGCCTTCTTCTGATCCCTGGTCCCCGGCCCCTGACTCCTCTTCGACGGCTGCCGCCTCGATACGCCCCTCTGCGATGCCAACCAGGCGGTCCACTATTTTGCGCTGGTAGAGACGGTCCTCAAGATCGTGGCGGGCCTCGTCACGGGTCAAGACGGATTGCGCTTTCTCCTTCTCCTCGCCCTCGAACCGCTCAAGCATGCCCTGTATCTCGCCCTCTACTTCCTCGTCATCAACGCCAATACCCTCGCGGCGGGCGAACTCTTGCAGCACCAGGCCGCGTATTACCCGCTCCCTGGCCTGCTGGCGATTCTTCTCGCGCCACTCCTTGTCTGTGATGCCGTTGTAGGTGAGGTACTGGCGCAGGCTCAGGCGCTGCTCGCGCAGCCTGCCCTCTAGCCGCTTCAGCATCAGGTCAAGCTCCTCGTTGACCATCACTTCCGGTACGTCGGCAGTCGAGCCTTCCACCAGTTGCGTGATAGCCGCGTTCACCTGGTTCGACTCCGCGCTCTCATCGGCGCGCTGGCGCAGGTTCTTTTCCACCGCTTCACGTAACTCCTGCACCGTGTCATAGTTCAGCGTTTTGGCGAACTCGTCGTCCATCTCAGGGAGGGCCTGCTCCTTCATGGAGCGCACCTTGACATGGTAGCTCACGTCGCGGCCCTGTAGGCGCTCGTCCGGGTAGTCTTCGGGGATGGTCTCGGTGATGTCCTTCTCTTCGCCGACCGACATACCGATAAGCTCCTTCATGACCACTTCCGGCACGCCGCCGCCTACCATGCCCACGATGGTGGGGAAGTCCTCCCGCCTGGCCTCTTGAAGCTCGCCTTCGCCGGTGAAGCCTTCCAGGTCGAGGTACACCATATCGCCCTCGCGTATGGGGCGCGGCTCAGCAGGCTCGGCCCAGGGCACGCCCTCGCGGCGCAACTCGGCCATGACTTGCTCTATTTGCTCGTCGTTGATCTCTGTCGTCTCTTTCTCGACGCGGATGGTGCCGTAGTCGCCTAGCTCAATCTTAGGCGGCTGCACGATTGTCACCTTCACCTGCAACGGGTCCATGTTGACTATCTCAACGTCGCCGATGTCCATCGCCTCGATGTTTTGTTCGGTGATGGCGTTCTGCACGGTGTCGGGGAGGATGTTCTTGACCGCCTTCTCGGTGAGGGCTTCCTTGCCCACGTAGCTCTCAAGGATGTAGCGTGGGGCCTTCCCACGCCTGAATCCCGGTATGTTTACTTCGTTCACCATCTGCCGGTAGGCACGCTCAAGCGCGCTGTTGATCAGTTCCGGCTCAAGCTCGATGGTCAGGGCAACCTGTCTGCCCGGCATATCTTCACGAGTAATATTCAATCTCTGGGTGCTCCCTTTTCGTAGAGTTTAGGATTGATTATACCAGAAAGGGGTGAAACGTAAAACGTGATGCGTGATGCGTGGTGCGTATTGCGTAGTTCGTATTGCGTAATGGTGTGTCGGGTTAGAGACTGCCGATGAGTCGCATAAGCCGCGTGCGCTCAGCTATTGGGTCGAGTGCGAGCAGGTTGTTCAGCAGCAATTCGTCCAGCCCGGAGTCGAGCAGCGCCCTCAGGCGAGCCGTCACCGACGCCTCATCGCCCATGACGACAAGATTATCAATCAGCCCATCACTTACCGAGCCGTCTGCCTCCAACGGGTAACCTGCCGCTGCCCACATGTTGTAGTAGAAAGGCAGCCTGGCGTAGACGCTGAGGGCTTTCCTGGCGGCAGATCGCACAGCTTCCACATCGTCGCTGAGCACAACTGGTACGTGAGCTACAAGCGGTGGTGCCTGGCGATCTGCACTCGCAGCCCCCTCGCGCAGAGCAGGTAGGGCCACGTTGAGTAAATGCTGCGCCGGGACGTTCCACGATATAGCGCCGTCTGATACTCTACCCGCCAATCGGAACGACTTCTCGCCCAGGGTAGCTATCAGCACAGGCACGGGTTGAGGGTGGTTCATCTTTACCCTGGCGGTAAAGAAGCGCCCCTCATGCTGAACACTGCCATCCCATAGCGCGGCCCGCAGCACTCCGATGTATTCCTCCAGGTACGCCAGTGGCTCCTCCATCTTCATCCCGTAGATACCCTCTATGCTGGGGCGGTGGCTGGTGCCGATCCCCAGGCGCAGGCGACCCGGCCCCAGCCCGGCAACAGTGGCCGCTTGCTGAGCCAGGGCCAGCGGGTGGCGCGGGTATATGGGCACGATAGATGTGCCTAGCCGTATCTCACCCGTGCGCTGAAACGCAGCAGCATATGCGGTCAGCAGGTCGGTTGAAGAGCCGCCCTGGGTAGCCCAAACTTGCTTCACCCCGGCCTCTTCGGCCTGCACGATCAGATCAACCAACGTGGGCGCGTCTATCCCCGCTATGGCATGTATAGATAGGCCGACCCGCTCCCTCAGAGCACCCTTCGGCGTGGCTGCCGTGGTGTTTGTTGTGTTACCGTTATCGCTCATTTTGTACCTCCTCCGAGTAAAGTTGCAAAGTTCTCTGCTTTTTAAGGTTATCTTATGGTACTCCCATGCCATTTTCAGGAGTTCTTCAGCATGAGGCCCGTACAATTAGGTCACAAGGACGAAATAAAGAAATCGTCAAACAAATAACCCAAATCAAACCAATTATTCAGAAGGAGCACATAAAACAATGTCAAACGTAATCGCAAGCACCCGCAACTCGGTCCGCGCACTCGGCCTGTTCGCTATCATGATGGCCTTCGCCGCCATGTTCGCCGCAGGTTCCGCTTCAGCCGCCACCAGCGCTAACAGCTACTCCACTCCCAGCGACACCGGCACATTTGTCGTGAGCGTAGTAGATGCCAAGAGCAAGGAGATGGTCGGTGGAGCCGAGATCGAAATTCTCGACGCCAACGCTAACGTAGTGGCTAAGGCTGTGGTTGGCGACCCTAAGGCTGAGACCGATACAGTGCAGTTCACGCTGGCGCAGGGCGCATACAAGATGTACATCACGGCTGATGGCTACCAGAAGGTAGAGACGCAGATCAGCGTGACGGCAGGCCAGACCTCCAAGTCCCAGGTAGAGCTTCAGCAGTAATCAGCAGTAAAGTATACAGAACAGTATCGAAAACGGTCGTAAGGGCGGGTTTCAAACCCCGCCCTTATGTTTATTTAATGCCGATTACGTTTTACGCCGTGCGCTCCACCAGAACGAGCCAAACACCACCGCCAGTATGCCGAAAAGGGCGACCTCCGGCGCTACCCCGCCCGATTGCAGGCCCAAATAAAGGTTTAGGAACGTCAGGAAGAGGCACAGCAGCGCCACCAGCCCGATTACAAGCGTAGGTCGCGGCTTGCGCGCTAATCCCGCTTCTATATCATCCCGCTGCTCTGCCATGCTCTACCCACTCCAAAACCCTTAAGAACTCAGCGTCTCTGCGCCTGTGCGGTTCAAAACCCATAGAATCTTTGCGAACTTTGTGTTCCTTTGTGCCTTTGCGGTTTCCGGCCTATTGTTCCTCTTCAGGATATTCAGGCACCGCCACCCCTGCCTCGGAGAGCGCCTGCCGCAGCATGCCCAGCGACAGCAGCGCGCACTTCAGCCGCGCATAGCTCACCTGTATCCCCAGGTTATCGAGGATGTCCTGGCGCGTCATGCCCGCAAGCTCCTCAAGCGACTTACCCACCATCTCCTCCGTCAGCATCGAGGCCGACGCCTGGCTGATGGCGCACCCCCGCCCCTGGAACCGCACGTCCTCCACCACGCCATCCCTCACCCTCAAGTCCATAGAGAGCTTATCTCCACACAACGGGTTGTTCGCGTCCACATGCACGTCCGGGTCGTCCAGCGTGCCGTAGTTACGCGGGTGCTTGTAGTGGTCCAGGATGTCTTCTGCGTACATGGAGTCCATTTTGTTGTCCAATCAGTTGTTGTGAAGTGAGACTACTTACCACCCTAACCATTCGGCGGTATTGGTTAGCTCAAGAATCTTCTCTTCTAGTGCCAGAAGTTCTTCAGGTGGAGGTCGGTGTCCACCATGGTGATGGACGTATTTCGTCTCATTCCCCGTGGTGACAGATATGTCCCATTGGTGGAAATCTCCACCACCATCATAAGAGTCCGGCATGGAAAAGAATCCTGCCTTGTCGAATTCTGCTAATAGTTGGCGGACTGCTGTTTTCTCCATTGTATTTATAAGGAAGCCATCAATCTTTGAAAGGAACAATCCCTCGAAGACTACAGTCCCGTCGCCGAACATAGTTAGGACGAAGGATTTTAGTCCCATAAAGCCCTCCGTCCGCTCAACGCGCATAACAACATCACGCAAATGGGGCGCTACGGCGCGCTCCGATAGCGCATCTTCGAGCACGTCAGTCGTTGCGCCGGTGAGATAGATCGTAGGCTGAAAGAATCGCAACGTAGGCGACCAAGAGGCATCCCCGCTAAACACCACTTTCTGCCCGATGCACATCTCTTGCCCCGAAATATCTCTTGTGTCTAGTAAGAGCACCAATGGTTCAGCTAGCTGGCGAAAATATCCATAATCTCCTTTATTGTCGGGTGGACGTGAATATGGGTCTCTCATCGAGAGCAACACTAGATTGGAATAGTCCTCATCGGGGTCAATACCCCCATGTCCGTATTCAAGTGCAGCCATCCCGGTTTGTACAACCCAACCTTGCCAGCCCGTAACACGCTTCTTGTACAACTCTCTACGCAAATATTTCAGGGCTTCCTCTTTTACGGTGTCCCTCTGCGAAATGTCTGAATAGGGCTTGTCAAACATTTCCTTGAACTTGAGGTTGAACGGCTTGAGCCCAGCATATATTTGATCATAAGGCGGTGCGCTCCCGGTGGTAGGCTGTGTGGGCAACGCAGTAGGTGTCGGTTCTGCATTGTCGGCATAATTCGAAGTGACTTTGGAGCCTTCGGATGCTGGCGTGCGGTGACATAGCTTCTCCTCCGCAGCGTTGCCGCCTCCGAGAGAAGTATTGCAGCCAGCGGAAGCAAGGACTAGCAGGAACAAGGATATTAGCGTGGAGAGGTATGGTCTCATCGCGCATTCCTTACATTTGCCACAAAGTTCTGTCGCTGAGAAGCGGCCTGTAACTTGCGAGGTCGCAAGAGGGCATTACCTAGCATGATCCAACTGACGCCAAACAGAACCAACAAAGCCGTAGCAATCCCGTACTGCTCCAACCTTCCCAAGATTGGAGCTAAATGAATAGCGAGTGCGCCGCCAATCAGAAGCAGAACTATGTTCGTCGGCAGCACACCAGAATTAATGATAGCTCTTCCAAGCAACCCCAGCCCCATCGACATAAGAAGAAGATAAGGCCAAACTACCGTATACCAACCGAATGGTGGCCACACATAGAAGAGGGTATGCCATAGCCTGCTGGATAGCCATTCCATATTGGAGGATAGATATATTGTCCACGACAAGCTTACGATAGATAAGAGAAAGCCTATTACCCCCAGCCAACTGGCCCGTCGGGACTGTTGAACATACACGTAACCAAGACAAATGAGAGCCAACAAAATTAGCTGTAGGGGAAAGGATTTAGAAATACTGAGCACTTCTACCACAGTTCGGTTTTGAAGACGAAAAGCACCATAATCAAACCAGCGTCTTTGGATTTCAAGTTGTAGAGCTAATGCAATCCACAAGGCACCGCCAAGCATGGCTGACAACCCACCTAATCGAGAGACGAACAGGACTACAGAAGCAATGATCCGCGTAGCCCTGCTCAAGAACGGATCTAGCCTGCCATCGTCCCATATGCCCTCAAAATATGAGCGTGGCCGTAGCGGTATTCTTCTGACATTATGCTGTGCCATTCTGGGCTAACCCCTGCTTATTCCAATGAGCCTTCAACCTGTGCGAATTCGTATTGATGACACGCCTTCATATCTTCCTGAGTCAGTAGCGTCTAAGATTAGCCATGCTCCTGCCAAACATGCTCCAGTTGCCGGCAAAAACCATGAGCACATCAAGAATCAGAAATAGCGCTAAATAGTGGAAATTACCTATCGTGATCTTGTATAGGGCCATTAGCTCCTGAAACGTAGCGTAACCTTGATCATCCTGGCCCCTGGTGTACCCGGCAATCTCAAACTCAGCGCCGCCCATGCCTAAAGGCACCATGAAGCCATAAGCTATTACCGACCACACAACACCTGTAGATGCAAGCAAGGTAATCAAGTTGAGTAATGGTTCGGAGTTAGACCAACGTTGAACAGTTGTCCTTCTACGCAGCCGGTAAGCCAGTACGAGGTTAATGAGAGCAATAGCAAGTGGCAACAATACCATCGGGATGCGCGACCAACCCCATCGACTTTCTACATAATCAACCTGCCATAAGACATAGAACAAGTACATAATTTACTGCCTGCTCTATCCGAAAATCGTCTTCACCTTCTCTATCCCCTCCACCAGCGCGTCAATATCAGCCGGGCGGGTGTAAAGGTAGAAGGAGGCACGGGCCAGGGCAGGCACGTTCAGATGGTGCATGAGGGGCTGGCAGCAATGATGACCTGCGCGCACCGCTATCCCCTCACTGTCTAATATGGTAGCGATGTCGTGCGGGTGTACGCCCTCTATCTCGAAGGCTACCACGCCGCCCTTCTGCGCGGCGTCTGGGCCGTATACTTTGACGCCTTGTATGCCACGCACCTGCTCAAGAGCATAAGCCGTTAGCTCCTGTTCGCGCCTATGCACGTTCTCCATCCCGATGCCGGACAGGTAGTCTACCGCCGCGCCCAGGCCTATCGCCTCCGCGATGGCGGGCGTGCCTGCCTCGAACTTCCAGGGCAGCTCGTTGGGCGTGAATCCTTC
This sequence comes from Chloroflexia bacterium, assembly GCA_036399775.1. GTDB lineage: Bacteria > Chloroflexota > Chloroflexia > QHBQ01 > JADMIH01 > JADMIH01. Next base: position 17,412 of record DASWMJ010000065.1, read on the forward strand.
CAGCGTCACCGTATTTATCATATCCCCGCCACCCATCCAGGGCGGCATCTCTTCCAGCAGCCTGCGCTTGCCGTACAGCACGCCTATCCCCGTCGGCCCGCACATCTTATGCCCGGAGAACGCCATAAAGTCCACGTCAAGCGCCTGCACGTCCACCGGCAGGTGGGGTACGCTCTGCGCTCCGTCCAGCATCACCAGCGCGCCAGCTTCATGCGCCGCCCCTATAATCTGCTCGACAGGGTTGATTGTGCCCAGCACGTTGCTCATGTGCGTAATGCTCACCAGCTTCACGCCACGCAGCTTCTCCCGGAGATCGTCCAGCACGAGCAGCCCATGAGCATCCACGTCCAGGTAACTAATCTTTATCCGGCGCTCTGCCGCCAGCATATGCCAGGGCACAAGGTTAGAGTGGTGCTCCATCTTACTGAGCAGCACGCCGTCACCCTCGCGCAGGTTGGCCCGCCCCCAGGACTGCGCCACGAGGTTGATAGCCTCGGTAGCGTTGCGCGTGTAGATGATCTCGCGGCTCGATTTCGCCCCTATAAATCTGGCGATGCGTGCCCGCGCCTTCTCGTACCGGTCCGTCGCCACTTCGCTCAACTCGTACACGCCCCGGTGGATGTTAGCGTTAGTCGTGCGGTAGTAGTCGTCCATCGCGTCCAGTACGGCCTGGGGTTTCTGGGAGGTGGCCGTGCTGTCCAGATAGACGAGAGGCTTGCCATGCACCGTCCTTTGCAGGATGGGGAAATCGGCGCGCACCTTCTCCCAGTCTACCATCGTGGGTGGAGCGGGTTGCGTGAGCACGGTAGCAGGAGCAGGTGGCGCTTTCACTATGGAGGGGTCGGAGAGGACTATTTCGGCTGTGGATACGTCGCCGTCACGCCTGGTAGTCTCGACTGGAAGGTCTCTGTTGGTAATCATGTTCGTTACCCTCCTGGGTTGGGCGGGGGTGCCGGTGGAGGTTGCACGCCGGGCCACTTTTTGGCTATCTCTTGCAACGCCTGGGGGTCTTCGATATTGTCCTCGCTGTACGCGCAATAGAGGCATACGTACACGGCGATGTGAGCAGTTACGTCGAGCACTGTGGCGGAACCGAGCAAAGTGTTGCGGCGTTGGCCCAGGTGGGTGAATTCTCTCGCGCCCACCCGAACGTCATACGACCCGCACTTTGGACAGCGCCCGCTTCTCATGTGAGTCTCCTGATGTACGTACTCTTATGTGAGTATTGGGTATCCACTTAACTAGCCTCGGCATGGACTTCCAATTCAGGGCTATCTTCTTCAAGCTTGAAATAGCTGGCCTCTGGTATCGCATGGCCCCAGGCATGTGCCGCGTCAATCCAACTCTCTATAGCTTCTTGCCCCTGCTTCGCTGCTTCCTCGTATGTCTTACCATGAGTGTGACAACCAGGTAACTCTGGCACTGTAACTACATAAATACGATCAACCGGGTCCCACTCCAGAAGCATTGAGTAGTGGTCATACTCTTCTTGTTCGTTCATGGCTGCCTCCTTTGTACATCACGCAGTTTCTTGAGAGCCTTGCGAACTCGACCTTCCTGGTAACGTTGTGCATCATCACCGTCGTTTCCAGAGATAGTCACCTGCTCATCTGGCAACAACCAATGTGTCCAGACTGTGTGGCTTCCGTTGCCGGGTCGCCACACAAACCCTGCTTTATGCAAATCAGCTTTTAACTGGCGAACTTTGCGCGGCATCTACTTCTACTGCTTGAAGAAACGGAGACCAATAGGAGAAAGTCTTAGGCGCAGGTACGACCTCTCCATCAGCCTGTGCCGACTCAATCCACCCATCAATCGCATCTTGCCCTTGCCGCACAGCTTCTTCACGTGTGGCCCCATGCGTCCTACAGCCCGACAGTTCCGGCACAGTCACGATGTAGACATTATCCTCATCCGACCACTCAACAATCATGGAGTAGCGGTGGTGATACTCAGTAATACCCGCCGTAATTGCGTCCTGTTCTTCAGAGGTCACGGTCTTTCTCATCTTGGGTTTGCTCATTCTTTTCCACCATGGGCCATTTGGCGGAGATCTTTTTCAGGTGCCTGTTCGACGCGATATAGCTCTCAACATACCCACAGTAAACACAAACGTAATAGTCAAGCCCCGCACTATCCAACAGACCTAGCGGTAACCTACCTATACCGTCGCCTAAAGGCGCTGTTATAGCCCGAATATCGCTAGAGCCGCACTTAGGGCACTGACCGTTTCTCATCGCAACCCCTGAGCAAAAAGGGCAGACCCGTCAGCCTGCCCCTTCGTCATAACTCGTTCTTACGCCGCCTCACCCGGCCTCTGGGCTGCCTTGCCTAGCCTGGGCAGGCCGACTTTGTGCTGGATGATGTCGCGCAGGCGTTGGCGCACCGACTCCAGCGGCATCTCCTCTATCACAGGCTCGAAGAAGCCACCTACTATCAACTTCTCGGCCTCTATCTGGCTGATGCCCCGGCTCATCAGGTAGAATACCTCCTGCTCCTGCACCGTGCCGACCGTCGCGCCGTGCGAGCACTTCACGTCGTCGGCAAGTATCTCCAGGCCGGGTATCGAGTTGGCCCGCGCACCTTCGCTGAGGAAGAGGGTGTTCATCGTCAGGTAGGAGTCTGTCCTCTGCGCGCCGTGATCCACCTTGATGATCCCCTCGAAGCCCAGGCGCGACACATCCCTGAGCGCGCCTTTGAAGAGAATGTCGCCGAAGGTGTCTTCCGCCGCATGGTGGGTGTTGGAGGTGTTGTCGTAGTGCTGGTCGCCGTCGGGGAAGCAGATACCGCGTGTGAGCGTCTTCGCGCCCATACCAAGAAGCTGCGTCTCGGCGTGCGCCTTGATGAGCTTCGCGCCCACCTCGCCGATGACCCAGTGCATTAGGCCGCCCTTGTCAACGGTGGCGTAGCGTGTGGCGAACGAGTAGACGTTGCGGCCCCACTCCTGCATGGAGGTGAACTCGACCTTTGCTTCCTCGCCCACCGCTACCTCTATCACGCCCGAATGGAGCGCCTGGTGTCCCGCCATCTCATCCGAGTGGAACTCTTCTATATACCGCACGTTGGCCCCGCGCTCCGTCACGATGAGGGTGTGCCCCAACGCGACCGCGCCCGGCGTATCGAGCCTGTAGACTACATGCACCGGCTGGTCAACGGTCACGCCCTCCGGCACGTAGAGGAAGACGCCCCCACTCCAGAGCGCGCTATGTAGGGCCGCGAATTTGTCCTTGTTGGGCGCGACCAGCTTGTGGAGGTACTTCCGCACCAATTCGGGGTGCTCGCGCACGGCATCCTCAAGGGACAGGAAAATCACTCCCTGCGCCTTGACGCTCTCCGGCACCTGCAAGTACGCTACCTCGGAGTTGATCTGCACCAGCAGGCAACCTTCGCGTTCGCTCTCATCTTCAAGCGAAACGGTTGAGCGGGCTTCTTCGGCGGTGCGGTTGGCGGGTACGTATGCGCTGAGCGTGGTCAGGTCCAGCGCGCTAACGTCGGTGGTCCACCACTGAGCGATACCCTTCGTCCAGCGCGGCAGGGGCATCTCTTCGAACGCCCTCCACCCCTCAAGACGCGACTCTCGCAGCCACTGAGGCTCGTCGCGGCGGTCGGAGAGGGCAAGCACACCTTCGCGTGTCAGGCCCGCCTCTATAGCACTATCTATGCGGTGTTCTACCAGGCTAGGCGTTGTCATCGGTTGCCCCCTCTGTGCCTGCGCCCGCATCTTCGTCGTCCATAAAGTCGGGTCGCAGCCAGTCGTAGCCCTGGGCCTCAAGCTCCTGGGCAAGTTCGGGACCGCCGGTGCGCACGATACGCCCGTCTATCATCACGTGTACGTGGTCGGGCTGGACGAAGTTGAGGATGCGCTGGTAGTGGGTCACCAGTAGGATGCCCAGGTTCGGCCCGCGCAGACTGCTGATGCCGTCAGCCACCACGCGCACCGCGTCAATATCGAGGCCGGAGTCCGGCTCGTCCAGCATGGCGATCTTCGGCTTGAGCATCGCCATCTGCAATACCTCAAGTCGCTTCTTCTCGCCGCCGGAGAAGCCGTCGTTCACGTAGCGGGTGGCGAAGCTGGGGTCCATCTTGAGCAGGGCCAGCTTCTCAAGCAGGTTCTTGCGGAACTCCTTGAGCGCGGGGTTGTTGCGGGCAGGCGTTACTCCCCCTCTGCCTACGTAGGTCTGGGTGGCGAGGCCCGTATCCACAAGCTGGGCCTGTGGGTCGGCGTCGCGGCGCACCTCGCCCGTCTCGGTCAACAGGTCTTGCTCGGTGCGCGCCCTCGGCTTGGAGAGGGATACCAGCGCGGTGCGGACGAAATTGGCGACGGTCACGCCTGGGATGGACGATGGGTACTGGAAGCCGAGGAAAAGCCCCAGCTTGGCGCGCACGTCTGGGGCCTCGCCCAGCAGGTCTTCGCCATCCAGCGTGGCGGTGCCGCTCGTCACCTCGTAGTTGGGGTTGCCCATCAGGGCGTTCACCAGAGTGGACTTGCCTGAGCCGTTCGGCCCCATGAGGGCGTGTACTTCGCCCCTCTTTACGTCCAGGTCGAGGCCCTTCAATATCTCGCGGCCCTCTACGTTCACGCGCAAGCCCCTGATTACCAGGCCGTCTTCTGTCACTTGCTTCTCCTGCTTCTCCGCTACGGCTACGTTGCCTTCGCTCTGTGTTACGTTATTATCCATGCTTGTCTGACTTCCTCCTAGATTTAATCTGTTATCGTGCTATTCTCTTTATCGCTAGTTACTCCGGCATACCCACCGAAGTCACCTTGTCCTTCTTCATCTCTACGGGCGCGTATCCCACGTGGAACTCGCAGGCGCATCCGCCTTCTACGATGCGACTCAGCAGCTTGACCTCCACGCCCGGCCCCAGCAGATCGGCCATCATATCCTGCTCCATCTCGCATATCTGGGAGTGGGACTTGGCTACCTCAAAGTAGGGACAGGTGTACGTCTTGAACACGAAGTCGCCGCTCCCCTCTACCGGGACCATAGCCACGTCCATGCCGGTCTCGCCCAGCGCGCTCACCAGGCCCAATAGCTTCTTCGACAGATCTTTACCCTGCGTCTGGTCCTCAAACTTCTCGACCATGCGTCGGCTAACCCTGTTGAGCAGCGTGCGCAGCCCTTCGGGGCCGTGCAGAGCCAGCGTCTCTTCAAAGAGAAGAAGCGCGAGTGCAGCATAGTCTTTGGGGAATAGCTCCTGGGCTTTAGGGGTGAGAGAGTAAACGTAGTAGGGCCGCCCCACATCGCCCCGCACGCGGGTCGCCTGGATGAAGCCCTCGTGCAGCAAGTGGGCCACCTGCTCCCGTACCGCGGTGGTGGTCACGCCCATAGCCGCTTCGAGGTCCTTGATGGAGGCAGATCCCATATGCTGGATATGCCTCAGCATCTCCCCGCGAGGCGATTGGCCCGCCTGTTTCGGGTCTAACATCACTCTTTCCCTCCCCTTCAACTAACCACTCGCATAAAATGGGCAGACGCCTGCCACTGTGTATTATAGCACGAATGGCACCCGCAGGTCAATTTAGACAGGGAAAACTGTGTAAAGGGACGAGGGGTCAGGGGTCAGGGGTCAGGAATCAGGGGTCAGAAGTTAGGTGATGGATGATGGTGTCAGAGCCTCATGCCTAACCCCTAACCCCTAACCCCTGATCCCTCGTCCCCCGGCATATATTTTGCTCTATCATCTCTTAGTTAGCGATAAGCTATTAGGAGGCTGGAAATGCGAATTGAGAAAGACCTTACCATCAATGCGCCTATTGATAAGGTGTATGGCATGTGGACCGACTTTGAGAACTTTCCCTCTTTTATGAAGCACGTCGAGTCCGTGACGCGGGTAGGTGACGATAAGCTCCACTGGAAGGCGCAGCTTGGGCCGTTTACGAAGGAGTGGGACGCCAATATCAAGGCGATGGTGCCCAACCGCTCCGTCACATGGCACTCCACCACCGGGGCCGATAACGCCGGGGCAGTCACCCTCTCCGAGCGCGGTAATATCACCGGGCTGCACGTGGTCATCGAGTACAACCCCACGTGGTTCGAGGCGCTTGGCGACGCGGTAACGCAGACCGTCTCCCGCAACGTAGAGGAAGACCTGAGCCGCTTCAAGCGCCTGGCCGAAGGGACCGACCCCGACAAGGCCGACGCGGATGCCGGTCCGAGCATGGGCGAACATGGCGCAAGCGGCAGCCAGCCCACCTACTCGCGAGACTAACTTTCAGGCGCTATTTGCGTATCGAAAGCCACTCATAAGCATCCGTCTCGAAACGCCGGATGCTTATGAGTGGCTTCTTTCTTGATGCGTAACGTCTACTCGTATACTATGGATTAGAGAAACACCGTTTGCCCTGCTAAGTGGGCCGTTGCAAAGTCTAGATTACGAGAACGCCACCTCACCATCCTTGTCATTCTGAGCGAAGCGAAGAATCTCGCTCCTCGCGTATATGCTTATTGGAGGTTCTCCAGGCAAGAGGGTATGCGAGGGACGAGATTCTTCGCTTCGCTCAGAATGACAAGGGGGTAGTGGGTTCGTTACCTCCAACAGACGTCCGGCCCTGCCAAGTCCCATACTTGTTCAACACCTTCCGGGTCCATATGCTGTCAGATATAGGAGGATAAAGAAAATGCGAACAATAAGCGCCAAAATATCTCTGCAACGCACCCTGGTAATGTTCCTGGGGTTAGCCATGTTGCTTACCTCAATAGGGAGCGCGCCCGGCGTGGCGCTTGCTCATGCAAAGGTGGCTAGCTCCACGCCCGCTAATGGCGCTACCGTGCAGCCCGGGCTCACGGATATAATCATCAACTTTAGCGAGGATATAAGCGTAGACCAGTCCACAGCTCAACTGGTGAATGAGGCCAATAATGCCGTATTGCAATCAACTGCGGCGGTGGACCGCGCCAACCGCAAGAAGATGACCGTCAAGACCGCGCCCCTGGCTGCGGGCAAGTATCAAGTCAAGTGGACGGCGGTGACCGAGAACGACAACGGCATCACCAACGGCACTCTTAGCTTCAGCGTTGGCGGCTCTACCTCTTCTGAATGCCAGACGTTCCAGGAAACAGGCAAGACGGCGTGCGGCAGGTTCCTCCAATACTGGAAGGAGCATGGCGGGCTGGCCCAGCAGGGCTTCCCTATCTCCAACGAGTTCCAGGAGAAGAGCGACACGGACGGCAAGACTTACACGGTGCAGTATTTCGAGCGTGCGGTGTTCGAGGCCCACCCTGAGAACGCCGCCCCCAACGACGTGCTGCTGTCGCTGCTGGGCAACTTCCTCTACAAGCAGAAGTACCCCAACGGCGCGCCCGACCAGAAGCCAAACACTACCGCAGGCTCAGTCCAATTCAAGGAAACGGGCAAGCGCGTGGGCGGCAAGTTCCTCGACTACTGGAACAAAAACGGCGGGCTGGCGCAGCAGGGCTTCCCTATCTCAGAAGAGTTCAGCGAGAAAAACGACCTCGACGGAAAGACTTACACAGTGCAATACTTCGAGCGTGCGGTGTTTGAATTGCACCCTGAGCAGACCGACCCCAGGTTCCAGGTGCTCCTCTCGCAGCTAGGCACTTTCCAGTACAAGAAGAAATATCCCAACGGTGCGCCGCAGACTAGCGCCGATGTGAATGTGGACATCGTGGACTTCAAGTTCGTGCCTGAAAGCGTCACGGTAGGTGTGGGCACTAAGGTCACATGGACCTTCGTTGGCCCCACCGAGCATAACACTGTCCACAAAGGGAGCAGGCCCTTGCTCTGGGAGTCGCCCATAATGAAGACGAAGGGAGAGAAGTACAGCTACATCTTCACGAAGGCAGGCACCTACGACTACTGGTGTACCATCCACCCGGAGATGCTTGGTAAGGTAATAGTGCGCTGATACAGGGAGCTAAGCAGGAATCACAAAAGCAGGCGCGACCCGCCTGCTTTTGTGATTCTATATGCCGTTATCTTTCTGGTTAGCCGGTATGCGGCTGGGAGGAGACCAGAACAGGTTGTGTTATGCCTTGCGGCGCGCGAGCCTCAGCCTGAAGCCTACGCCTGTGATGCTGAGGGCCAGGGCACCCAACGCTGCCAGGGTGAACACCTGGTCGCTGCTGCCTGTCCTGGGCATACCGGGGGCGGAGTCGTCTGCCGCCTCTACGATATTACCGCAGGAAACATAGACGGATGCCTCCGTAGGCGACTTATGGACGTTGATGGCGTAGTCCTCGGACAGCAGATCGTCAATATCTACGTCAACCACGGTCTCGGACCTGCCATTGACAACGCTGCTCAGGGGGTATGCCGGCTTGGGATTGAGGGTGGCGCAGGTGCCCTCGTGGATGTGGGCGGGCTGCGGGGTGGTTGTGCCGTTTGAGATCTCAAGCATGACCATCGTCTGGCCGTTACCCATGTCGGTGAGCGTTGCCATACCGTTCTGGCCGGAGCCGTTCTGCTCCGTCAGCGTCACCATGCCGTCGTGCGCGAATGCCAGGCCCCTGAAGATAACCATCAACGCCAATGCCGCTACTAGTATCGGTGCAACCTTTTTCATTATCCGGTTCCTCCTCGTTAATATGGGTTGTAAATCGGTATCGGGCAACGCGTGGGTTGCCTAATGTATACGCATCATATACCTAATGGGATTATTTTGCAATCCCTTTTTATCCCAGTCTTCCATCCACGTTTTATCTGCTTGTACGGCTAATAGGTGAGAAAACATGAGGCATCCCGAATTCAAGATTTACGCTTGGACAAGACTAATATCCTGAGTTCAACCAAATGAAAAAAGCATACAATGGGCGGCGCAGCCAGCCATCGTATGCTTTTTTCATTTGGTTGAAAGTCCCTCCCCACATGCGGGGAAGCGGCGGGGAGGGGAGTGCGAGTTCTTGTGTGCATGAGGCAGACACGAATATAAAATTCGGGATGTCTCATGCGAGTGGTGGAGCTGGCGGCATCCGAGAGCCGCGTCCAGAAAGTTCTGCCAGTGATATGCTACAAGCTTAGTCCGCGTATTAGGTCTCGCGCTCGGCCCCTCCACGGACGGAGTGACTTCGCGCCAGCCTGTTAGTCTTAGGCTGCCCTTCCCAGGCGCTAGAGCAGCAGCACCCCGGTTTGTGTCGCCCGGCCCCACCACCCAGGGTCAGGTGGGGCGGGCGTCGCTACTTAAGCAGCAGCGAGAGCGTAGTTATTGTTGCCAGTTATGGCTTTGCCCATTTTAACGTGGCTAGGCTCCACGGCTTGCAATCCCTAAACTTCCCTCCCTGTCGAAACCTATCAGCCCCATGTTGTCATGGTGCCTGGCAACCTTCATTCTTATTTGTTCATATCGCGCAACGCCCTGGCAATGTCGCGTTGCGAGTCGCGCTCGGCCAGCGAGTCGCGCTTGTCGTACAGCTTCTTGCCCCTGGCGACGCCTATCTCCAGCTTGGCCCGGCCCCGTACGAAGTAGAGCTTCAGGGGGACCAGCGTCAGGCCCTTCTGCGCCACCTGCGCCTTCAGCCTGCTTATCTCCTCCGCGTGGAGGAGTAGCTTTCGAGGGCGGATAGGCTCATGGTTGAAGTGAGTGCCCGCCTGCGGCCAGGGCGAGATGTGTGTGTTGAGCAGCCACGCTTCCCCCCGCTCGACTCGCACGTACCCCTCGGTCAGGTTCACCCTGCCGCCCCGCACGCTCTTTATCTCCGATCCCACCAGGGCGATACCCGCCTCGATAGTCTCCTCGATAAAGTAATCGTGCCTGGCCCGGCGGTTGTCAATAACCGGCGTGCCCGTGCTCTTGCGGGTAGCCCGCGTCTCGCTCATACAACTCAATTATACCAGAATCGGGCGTTACATTCAAACCTCTGCCCGACATTGCCCGGCGAGAGTTCGCTACGCTCATAGTCGCGGGCAACGGTTACGAAGTCCGCCTGCGCGGACTATCTTGTGAAGAGTAGTCGCCGAAGGGCGACTTTGTAGCTGTTGCCCGCGACTTCAGTCGCCGGGCGGGGTGGCACGTGAACTTTCCGAGAATGATAAAACCCTGCTTTGTAGTACTCAGGTTGATGGCATGCGGGCGTGATATTGCTATAATGGTTGCATGGACGCAGTCGCAGGCATATCATTCTCACGGCCCGAAGCCCTCATCCTTCTCGCCGTGCTGCTCCCCCTGGCCGTCTACGTGTCGCGCCACAGCATCGCGCTCTTGCGCCGGGCTGCGCGACGTGCTGCTCTCGCGCTGCGTATCGTGCTTACCCTCTTGCTGGTGCTGGCTCTCTCCGGGGTAGGCATCGTGAGGGCCTCTGAGCATCTGTCGGTAGTCTTTTTGCTGGACCGCTCGGACAGCGTGGGCGCGGACCAGCAGGCGCTACAGGCCGATTACGTGCGAAGTGCTCTAGGCGAGATGGGGCAGAATGACGGCGCGGGGGTGATCGTGTTCGGCGCGGACGCGCTGGTGGACCGCCCCGTGCTCTCCGAGAAGACTGCGCCCGATCTGGCGAGTGCGCCCACTACCACCTACAGCAATCTGGCAGACGCTATACGCATGGGTTTGGCCGTCTCTCCCGCCGACACCGCACGCCGGCTGGTGCTCCTCTCTGATGGGCTTGAGAATACGGGCAGTGCGGAGAACGCCGCGCGGTTGGCAGCGGCATATGGGGTGCCCGTAGACGTGGTGCCTCTCTCCACGCAGGGAGGGCCGGAGGTATGGATAAACAGCCTCAAAGCGCCCTCGCCCGTGCGCGAGAACGAACGCATTTCGCTGCAACTCGGCATATCAAGCAGCACGGACACGACGGCTACCCTCATCTTGCTCATGGATGGCGCGCCCCTCAATACGCAGGCGGTCAGCCTCGTGCGCGGCAACAACACCTTCGTGCAGCAGGTACCACCCTCCGGCAAGGGCTTCCACACCTACGTGGTCCAGGTCATACCGGGTGCGGGCGCTGATACCCGCACCGAGAACAACCGCTACAGCGCCTTCTCCTACGTGCTCGGCAAGCCGCGCATCTTGATCGTGGAGGGGCACGAAGGGGAAGCGGGGCCGCTCAAGAGCGCGTTAGATGCCTCGCTTGACGCCGACGTGATAGCTGTGGGCGATATGCCTGCCGACGTGAAGGCGCTGGTCAATTACGACGGCATCGTGCTGGTGAACGTGCCCGCGTCCTCCATGACGAGCAAGGTCATGGCGGGCTTGCAAGTGGCCGTGCGCGACCTCGGCAAGGGATTGATAGTGGTGGGCGGCGACGAGAGCTACGCGGCGGGAGGTTACGCGCGTACTCCACTGGAAGAGATGCTCCCTATCTCGCTTGAGTTGCCCTCGAAGATAGACATCCCCAGCGTGGCGATGGTGATGGTGCTAGACCGCTCCGGCAGCATGGAGGCTTCACACAGCTTCAGCGGCGGCGTCACCAAGATAGAGCTTGCGAAGGAGGCCGCGTACCAGGCCGTCGCCCAGCTTGGCCCGAAAGATTACGCGGGCGTCGTCACTTTTGACGATGCGGCCAACTGGGTGCTTCAGTTGCAGCCCGTAACCAACCTGGATACTTTCAGGAGCGCCATCGGCGGCATCAGATCGGGTGGCGGCACCGACATCTACTCCGGCCTGTCGCCCGCAGTAGAGGCGCTCGTAACGAGCAACGCCAAGCGCAAGCACATCATCCTGCTCACCGATGGGGTCTCCGCGGGCGGCGACTACGCGGGGCTGATAAAGAAGATGGGCGAGAACGACATCACCCTCTCCACGGTAGCGGTGGGCGCAGACTCCGACACCCGTCTACTGGAAAGCCTGGCAGCGCAGGGTAAAGGCCGCTACTACTTCACAGAGGATGGCGGCGGGCTGGCGCAGATTTTCGCGCACGAGACGCACCTTGCCGCCCGCTCCTACATCATAGAGCGCACGTTCACCCCGGAGCGCACCTCGCCCTCTCCCATCACGGAGGGGATAGGCGGGTTGCCCGCGTTGCAAGGCTACATAGGCACGTCGCCCAAGCCCAACGGCCAGGTGGTGCTCGTCTCCGATTCGGGCGACCCTCTGCTGGCCCAGTGGCAGTACGGCCTCGGCAGGGTGGTGTCGTGGACATCCGATGCGAAGGGGCAGTGGGCTAAGGACTGGGTAGCCTGGGACGAGTTCCCCCGCTTCTGGTCGCAGGCGGTCAGGTGGAGCACCGGCGCGGAGGCTTCCAACATCTTGCAACCGCGAGTTGAGCTTGAGGGGAGTACCGGGCACATCACCGTTGATGCTACCGCGCCCGACGGCTCCTACCTGAACGACCTGACAGCGGGCGCGACGGTGGTAGCACCCGGCCTGGTCACGTCTATCGTCCAGTTGCGCCAGACCTCGGCGGGGCGCTACGAAGGGGAGTTCCCGGCTGTACAAGAAGGCGCTTACCTTGTGCAGATACAGGCCGAGGGAGCAGGCACCGGCAAGCTGACGCAGCTTTTGGGTGCGGTGGTGCCCTACTCCCCTGAATATTTAGGCGTGGAGAGCGACGACGGCCTGCTGGCACGGCTGGCCCAACTTACGGGCGGCAGGGTGCTCACGCCGGAGCAGACGAGCGCGCCCTTCGAGCACAACCTCGACGCCGTCAAGACCACCACCGACCTGTCGCCCCTCCTCTTATTGTTAGCCGTGCTGCTCCTGCCGTTCGATATTGGGGTGCGCCGCCTGTCCTTCACCAGGGCCGACGCTCGCCGGGCGATGGGTGTGGTGAGGCGCAAATTGGGCCTGGGTGCCATCCCCGTGCCTGCCATGCCCCACGCCAGCACACCTGAAATCGCTGCGATGTTCACCGCCAGGGAGCGCATAAGGGAGGAGATTCAGCCTGAAACGGTCGCGCCTCCACCAATGCCCAAGCCTCAGCCCGGCAACCCCAATCTACCCTCATGGGCGCAAGACGTACAGCTTGGCGGGCGCATGGGCCGCTCCTCACCCTCTACCCCTGCACCCGCGCCACTCCCTGAAAGCACCGCCGACGCAGGAGAGACCCTGGCCGCCCGCCTCCGCCGCGCCAGGGAAGGCAAATAGGAAAGTAGAGATGAAAATCTTGAATCTGGCTGTTATTTATCTTCGAGAAAGGAGGAACGTGAAGGTGCCCAAACTTGACTTTGCAAGTGCTTCATATTACCAAACGTGGACCAACGCCCGACCACATTTAATGACGGGGCAGAGAGCACGGAGAGTAGTGAAAGCCGCTTTGACGGTTGCTATATTGCTGGCGACCTTGTCTGCCACGTCGAACACTATGGACACTGCCGCGGCTCAGCCCTGTAGGGAATGCGGCAGTGCCTCTCTCATAATCAATGGGGAGGTTTTGAGTTCAAACGGCGTAAGAGCAGGGGGGAGCGTGGCCTTCGTAGACGTGGAGGTACTTGCCCAGGCCCTTAGTGGTAACGACCGTAACGGCACCCAATTTGGCCCACACCTGAGCCTCGACACCCGGCTCTATAACCCAGCAGGAGGTGGTTATTGCCTGGACTGTCGGCTTTATACGGTCGAATTAGGCGGCTGCCAGACGTGCCGTCTACAGGTCAATCGAAAAGGGTTGATCTCCGGGAATATACTCTGGGCTGATGGTTGGCATTTCGCGTTGCCCGACCTTACACAGGCGCTGGGCGGCACTCTCGCGTGGAACAATGACCAGACCATCTACACAATTACCATCCCCGACGCTATCTGTTCTACCTGCCTCCTCCAATACAATGGGAGTTCACCAACCGCCGGGCCGGGAATGCCCAGGACCGGCCTACCACATTCCAATGTGCTGGTGCTGATCCCTTTCACCATGTTGGTTATTGGCATCTGTTTGCGGCATCACACCAGTAAGCGTAGGAGCAACTATAGATAAAGCTTCACGAACTGCCGCTGTAGTACTAGCGCCAGGTGGTCAAGATCGTCTCGCGCCTGAAGAGGCGCACGGCCAGGGCGAGGAGCGCGACATCCAGCAGGCCGATGACCAGGGCCGTGCCTAATACGACCCCGACGCCTACGTTCACCAGGCCAGTGACCTGCGCTACCAATGCGCCTATCACCGGCAGGATGACCAGCGAGCCAAGCTGCTGCGCGCTCTGGGGGTCGCGCACGCGGGACGATATGATGATGGCGATGCCCACCGCGAGCAAAGTGAAGAGAGGCGTCAGGACCAGGATGGAGAGCATCCATGTCGGCCCGAAGATGAGGTAGCGGTTGATCTCGTCGCTCACCGCGAAGCGCGCGGCCAGGGCGAAGATGGCGAAGGCATACCACGTCGCCAGGATGCCGGGGAGAGCAGCGGCCAGCGCCTTGCCCGCGAGTAACTCCCAGGTGCGTATGGGCGTCGCCAGCAGGGCCTCCAACGAGCGGCTCTGCTTCTCACCCACTATGGAGTAGCTGCCTATCGTGATGGGCACCACGAGCGGTATCATCTGAAAGAGCAGGAGGAAGGGCGTCAGCAGGCTTGCCCTCATGGCATCGCCGTTGTTCAGCAGCGCCAGCATCTCGGCGTTCCCAGAGAGAGTCGATGCCGCCCGGTTGACCTGGCTGGAGTCAGCGTCAATCAAAGCGGAGAGGAGGAGCACGGAGAGGGCTACACCGACCAGCAGCACGGGAGGGGCCAGCGTCGTGAAGATGATGATCTTGCTACGCATCAACTGCGACCACTCATTCTCCATCACCGCAGCGATGTGCCTGTTGAGCAGGTGGAACTTTCTCATCCGGCGATCCTCTGCTGCGGCCCATCTTCATCATCTTCCAGGGGGTCTGGACGTGAAACGAGGTCCAGGTAAGCTCGCTCCAAAGTGTGCTCTACCTCCGCCACGCGCACGATGTCAATACCTACGTTGACCAGGGCGCGCACGACGTGGGGCGTCACCTCTTCGGGGTCCATCGTAGAGATGAGCAGGCGATTTCCGGCCACTACCACGTCACCCACGCCTTCCAGGGTAGCTACCATCACCGCGAGGTCGTTCATAGTCCTGCCGCCGCCTTCGTCCTGCCATGCATCGCCGCCGGGGTCGGGTTCAGCGTTGGCGATTCGCACTTCGACGTGGCGGCCATAGAGCGCCCTCTGTAGGTCGCGGGGCGTGCCTACCCTGAGCAGGGTCTTCTTGATAATGGCTACGCGGTCGCACAGACTCTGCGCTTCGATGAGGTTATGCGTGCAGAGGATGATGGTGCGACCCTCGCCCTTGAGCGACCCGATGAAGTCGCGCACCAGCTTAGCACCCTCCGGGTCGAGCGCGGAGGTAGGCTCGTCCAGTATGATAACGGGCGGCTCATGCAGGAGAGCGCGGGCGATGCTCAATTTCTGCTTCATCCCCTTTGAAAAGGTGCCTGCCGGGTCTTTGCGCCGGTCCCACAGGCCGAGCAGCTTGAGGTACCGCTCGATCTGGCGCAGGGCGAAGGCTCCGCTCAAGTCGTACAGCTTGGCGTAGAATTCCAGGTTCTGCTGGGCGGAGAGGCTTTCGTAAAGGCCGGGCGACTCGGTCATCACGCCGAGGCGGTGGCGTATCTCCGTGCGTGCGTGACCTATATCGTAGCCGCAGACTGTGGCGGTGCCCTCGGTGGGCGCAATCAGGCACGAAAGGAGGCGCATGGTAGTAGTCTTGCCCGCGCCGTTTGGCCCAAGCAAGCCGAATACCTCGCCTTTCTCTATCTCAAGGTCGAGGTCTCTTACCGCCCACCGGTCCCCAAATTGCCGTCCGAGGCCATCAGTAGTTATCGCGTACAAGAATCATCCCTGGTGGCGAAAGCGTTGGTAAGCAAGCGTTCTGCCTTAGGCAGCGCATGAACTCACACCATACTATGCTCTATTATAAGCCCACAGACAACTCCCTGAAAGTACTATTAAAGGGTGAAAGAAGTCAGCATTGCTTCTACTAATTCTTCTAAACGCCAGGACACAAAGACGCCAAGCACCCGCCAAGAGTTTTATCGTTTGGGTTTAAGTGCAATGCTGCAATGCCTAATCAGCTATTCCTTCATAATCTTGGCGGGTGCCTGGCGTCTTTGTGTCCTGGCGTTTAGACTTCTGATTGGGATGAAAGTGGAAGTTGACAGCGCCTGACCAGTATGCTATCTTTCGCAGAGCAATTTGGGAAGGTGGGTGTGAGGAGTGAGTGAAGGTACGCGCCGCGCCGGTGCGGCAGAGAGTATGGCTGACGACAAGGCAGTTGGCGCGACCGGCGCTCTTAAGCTGTCGGTTGTGATACCAATGTACAACGAGAGCGCCCGCCTGGCAGCCAGCATGCCCAAATTGGTGGAATACTTCTCACGTCAGAGCTACCCCTACGAAATTGTGGTGGTGGATGACGGCTCGAAAGACGGCACACCGGCTCTTGCAACCCAATTGCTTAGTAGCTTGCCTATGGTGCGCGTGATCTCGCAGCAGCCTAACCGGGGCAAAGGCGCGGCTGTTAAGACCGGGATGCTGGCGGCCAACGGCGCATTCGTGATGTTCTGCGATGCTGACCTGGCGACCCCTCCCTCCGAACTGGACAAGTTCTGGCCCCTGCTGGACAGGGGGTACGAAGTGGTCATCGGCTCGCGCAAGATGCCGGGCGCAAACATAATGCGCCACCAGCCCCTCTGGCGGGAGAGCCTGGGCAAGGTCTTTACCTGGCTCACGGATAAGATCGCCACGCACAACATCTCCGATGTGACCTGCGGATTCAAATGCTTCAGCCACAGCGCCGCACAGCAGGTCTTCAGCCGCTCGGTGCTCACCGACTGGAGCTTCGACGCCGAGGTGCTCTTTATAGCCCAGAAGAGAGGCTACCGCATCAAGGAAGTGCCCGTGACCTGGCACGATGAGCCGGGCACCAAGGTGCGCATCGTGCGCGACGCAACTCAGGCGCTCCTGGGCCTGCTCAAGATACGCCGCAATTACATGCGTGGGGTGTACAAGTAGGGGTTAGGGGTTAGGGGTCAGGGGTTAGGGACCAGGGATCAGGGATCAGGGATCAGGGATCAGTTGCTGTGTGTTGGTCCCTAACCCCCAACCCCTAACCCCCAACCCCCAACCCCTAACCCCTAACCCCTAACCCCTAACCCCTAACCCCTAACCCCTAACCCCTAGCGAAGCCTGTCCGCCTCCACCAGCGCTTGCAGGCTGGGGTATTCTACCATTTGGCCCTCTTCATATCGCAGGAAGATCGGGTTGGGGCCTACTTTAGAGGGGTCGGCCAGGGCTGCTTGCACGGGCGCTATCTCCTCGGCCAAGTTATAGCTCTTTATCCCCGTCCAATCCTGGTAGACGAGATAGACTGCGGTGCCGAAGCCGGAGTTGAAGAGAAGCACCGTCTTGTACGTAGGGGGCGGGTTCGCCATGTAGAAGGTTGACGGGCGTGGTGGGTCCGGGTGGAGGGCGCGCACCTGCCCCATGATACCCCTTGCCACTTCCCCCGATTGCCGCCACAGTTCGTTGTGGACTACGGTCAGCACGCTCCACCAGACCAGGAACAGCAGAGGCAAGGCGACCAGGGCGCGCCGCCAGGGTACGGCCTTTCCACGCAAGTCGTCCTGCAACCGCACGAAAGCACAGGCGACCAGTAAACCCACGCCGAGGGCGGGCAGGTAGAACCACCTGTTGGCGACCGCTTGCAGCGTCAACAGCAGGGTTATGCCTATCCATCCGACAGCAAATAGTGCCACGCGCCCCAACCAGCGTACCAGCACGGCCAGCAGCTCGGCGGCGAGGACGATGATTGCCAGCTTCGCTAGCAGAGGCTCTGTGATGACCTCTTGCGGCACCCACCACGCGCCGAGCGCCAGGAAGATGTAGCCTGTGATTACGTCTAAGGTATGGCTGAAGAAGCCTAGCTGCTCTTCTACGCCGTACATCAACCTCCCTTGCCCGGTGAAATAGAGGTAGAGCCGCATTGCGACGTAAAGTCCACTCGCCGCAATGAAGAGCGAGTGATCTGCAAGTAAGCGCAGGTATAACCGCCGGTCGCGCCACCAACCCCTGGCGCGTCGGCCCGGCCAGCGTAGCCAGTCCCGCCCGAAGACGAGGTCAATCCACAGGCACATTATGGGTAACGTGATTGCCGCCTCCTTGCCTAGCATAGAGACGAACCCCAGCAGGCCCGCCAGCAGCCACATCCAGCGCCCGCCGCCTTGCCGCCACCGCACGAAGAGCCACAGCGCGGGCAGCCATGCAACCGCGAAGTTTATGTCGGCCTGCCCACCCATCCAGGTGACGGTCTCGGTTTGCGCGGGGTGGACAC
Organism: Chloroflexia bacterium; assembly: GCA_036399775.1. GTDB lineage: Bacteria > Chloroflexota > Chloroflexia > QHBQ01 > JADMIH01 > JADMIH01. The sequence continues at coordinate 35,568 of DASWMJ010000065.1, forward strand.
CGAACAGCGCAGCCGCCAGCAAGGCCAGCCGCGTGCGCCCCGTGAGAGCGCGAACCAGCAGGGCAGCCCACACTATATTGAGAGAGTGTATTATCAGGCGGGTTATATGCCAGCCCAGGGGCGCATCACCGAATAGGGCGTAGTCCGCCGCCCAGATGCTGTGGGTGAGCGGCCTGTAGACGGCCCTGCCGATGGGGTTGAAGAAGTTGAGGACGGTATTCCAGTCTTTAGGGCGCACGTAGTTGTAGTCGTCGCCTACCCAGTAAGCGTTGATCGCGACGGCATAGCAGGCAAGCATCAGGGCGATTGCGAACCCAAGCCCCAACCGCCAGGGTGTCAGCCAGGCGGCACGAGCAGCTACACGGTCACCCCATTTCGCGGTGGGCATCGCACTTCTCAAGGTCGAAGTTTGAGCAGGCTGGCGCATGAGGCGATTATAGCATAGCTAGTACCGAGTACCGAGTACCGAGTGCTGAGTGCTGAGTGCTGAGTGCTAATTGGTCCCTGACCCCTGACCCCTGACCCCTGATCCCTGACCCCTGACCCCTGATCCCTGATCCCTGATCCCTGATCCCTAAAATTTGGCGTATTCTGCGTACAGTGGTGTAGAATGTTACTCGCGCCACCAACCCGGCGCGAGGTGCGTATGGACTTCGGGTCTCCACAATTTTACGCGCACGTGGTTGTGGCGCTGATGGCCGTTATTTTGCCTGGCACTGCCCTGTACCTGGCGGTTCGGCGCATCTTCAAGAGCCAGGCCAGCCTGAACCCTATCTACGCGCTCTCGGTGGGGGCGGGATTGAGCGTGGCTTTCTGGCCGCTCCTCCTTTTCTATCTCAGCTTCCTGGGCCTGGGGATAGCGCCGATCTTGCTCTGGACCGTGCTGCTGGTGGCTGGTATCTACGTCGCCTACTATTTCCGGGCGCAACGAAGACAGACTGACCAGGCACCCTCTTCCGAGGTAGTGAGGCGAGAGCGATTGTTGGCGGGGCTTACGCTGGGTGGACTTGTGCTCGTGTCGCTGGCGTTCAGGCTGGGCGACATCCAGGGCCTCACCGTGCCGATGTTCGGCGACTCCCTTCACCACACGATGATAACGGACCTCATCTTACGATCGGGCCGCGTGCCCGTGAATTACTTGCCTTATGTACCCACCGGCACGTTCACCTACCATTTTGGCTTCCACACCCTTGCTGCGGTCTTCGGGCAATTGACCGGGTCGGACGCGCCTTATGCTGTGCTGCTCATGGGCCAGGTGCTGAATGTGCTTTCGCTGCCTGTGGCGTATGCGCTGAACCGCCGCCTCTTTGCGTCGCGGGCGGCTGGGCTGGGTGCGGCGCTGCTCACCGGCTTCGTCTCGATAATGCCTGCATATTACGTTAACTGGGGGAGATACACACAACTGGCGGGCCACGTCTTGCTCCTGGTGGCGCTCATCTTCATCGTCCGCTTGATGAGCAGCGAGTGGAAGCGGAGCGACTTTGCGCTTGCCGCTATCTGCGTGGCCGGGCTGGTGGTGGTGCATTATCGCATCTTGATCTTCTTTGGCATCTTTGGCCTCGCGCTCGGTGCCTGGCAACTCCTTACGGGCTGGCGCGACCTGCGACGCCTGCTGGTAGCGTGGGGTAGGGGCATCGCGGCGGTGCTGGTGGGGCTGGCCGCCACGCTCCCCTGGCTCATCAACCTCTTCAGCAATTATTTCCCCGGCCTCAGCGTGCGCCTGGGCACGGTCTCGACTGAGTACCTGGCCGAATACAACGACCCAAGTTCCATTGTCATCTTTGTTGGCCGCGTGCTCCCGGCGCTGGCGCTCATTGGCCTGGCCCTGGCGGTGGCAGGCTTTTTCCGGCGAAAGGTGGGTAAGCCGAACGCCATGTTGCCTGCGGGCTTATCTCTCACGCCTAACGCCGCCGCTGTGGTCATCAGCCTTTGGACGGCGCTGCTCATAGGCAGCCTTTGGGTCGTGCCGGGGGCGATAGGGGGTTATACGGTTGCCATTACTTTGTATATACCGCTCGCAGCCCTCGGCGGCTACTCGATAGGGCGTGCGTGCGAGTGGCTTGCCGCGAGGCTGGGAAAGCCTGCGGGCCTCGTCGCGGTGGGATTGCTGGGCGCTGCTCCCATCCTGGCCTTCGCGCTTGGCCCCTGGCACCTGATTGACCCAGGCGGCAGCCAGTACGTGCACCCCGCAGATCGGGCGGCGTTTGATTGGATCGAGAAGAATGTGCCCCAGGACGCGAAGTTCCTTATCTCTTCGGAGTTTACCTACCAGGGGAGGGGGGTCACAGCGAGCGACGCGGGCATGTGGCTGCCATTGCTCACCGGCAGGCTGGTGAGCCTCCCTGCCCTCAGTACATGGGTGGAGCGACCTGTCGAGCCGAACTTCTTCACCGATACGCGCAAGCTGGCCGCTTACACGCAGCCACAGAGCAATACTCTCGCCCTGTCTGACCGCTCAACGCAGGCCCTTCTGGTCAGCAAAGGCATCATCCCACAGGCGCGGACGCTTGCCGACCCTGAAACGCTCGCCCTTATGCGGGAGCTAGGCGTTACGCACGTATATTCGGGGGCAAGGGCCGGCAAGAGCAACCCGCGCCTCGACATAGAGAGCATGCAGCGCGACACGGCGCACTACCGGCTGCTATATTTCCAGGGTGGAGTGTATATCTTCGAGTTGCTCTACGGCCAATGAAAAACATGGGACATCCCGAATTTTATATTCGTGCCTGCCTCATGCGCACAAGAACTCGTACTGCCCTCCCCAACCACTCTCCGCACGCAGGGAGAGGAGTTCAAACAAATGAAAAAGCATACAATGGGCGGCGCAGCCGCTCATTGTATGCTTTTTCATTTGTTTGAACTCAGGATACTACGCTTGTCAAAAAGAGCAACACGGGGTACGACTACTCTTCTTCCGACTCGTCCTCTTCGCCCTCTTCGTCTTCAACGGCTTCCATGTCCACAGCCATAGCGAAACCCTGGGCCGCTAGCGCGTCCCGCAACTCGTATAGGGATTTCTGGCCGAAGTTCCTCAAGTGGAGCAAATCGTTATCGTTCATGGCGAGCACCTGGGCGATAGTAGTGATGTTGGCGCGCCTGAGAGCGTTGGTGGTGCGCATACTGAGGTTCAGGTCTTCGATTGGCCGGTTTGTGTTGTCCTCTTCCGGTGGCCCGGCCTCTTCGAGGTCTAGCTCCGAGCTATCTCGCCCGTAGCGTGCCACCGCAGTCGCATACTGGGTGAGTATCTGCGCAGCCTGGCTGAGCGCGTCGTCCGGCTCGATGGTGCCGTCCGTCCAGATGTCCAGCAGCAAGCGGTCATAATCGGTCATCTGGCCGACGCGGGTGTGCTCCACCACGTAATTTACGCGGGGCACCGGAGTGTACATGGCGTCTACGGGTATCATATCGGCGGGCAGATCGGTACGCACCTCCGCCAGGCCGTAACCGCGCCCCGATTCGACCAACAACTCCAACTCAAAAGGTATGCCCTGCCCCGTAGCGGTGGCAATCAGGGCATCCGGGTCTATCAGATCAACGCCTTCCGGCAAGTCTAGATTGCTCGCGGTGATCTCGCCCGTCTCATCGCCCGCGAAGCGCAAAGCGACACGGAAACCCTCTCCCGCTTCCGGGCTATCGGCGGGCACCCTGAAGCGCAATTGCTTCACGTTCAGCACCAGGTCAATAAGCCCTTCTTCGATGCCCGGTATCTCGTTCGGATCGTCGGGCATCTCCGACAGGCGGATGCCTGTGACGGCTGCGCCCACCAGGGACGAAATCAGGATTCGCCTCAGGCTAGCGCCTATAGTAGTGCCCCAGCCAGGCTGAAGCGGCTCAATGCGGAACCTGCCATAATTGTCGCTACCACTATCCCTGGTTATCTCAGGCAACCTTACATCAAACAACGAACTCACCCCCATTTTGGATACAAAAGAAAAGCCAGACAAAAACTGACCTTATACTATATCATAAGAGGCCCCGAATCGCAAATTTCACAAGGTGCTTTAATAGTTCTGTGTCAAAGTTGCTAAATGCGCCTTATATTAGAAAAAGAGATTGTTTCTGTGCGAAAAATGGCGGCGAAGCCGCCATTTTTCGCACAGAAACAAAAGAAAACTTCTCTTCGTTTGCGCTGTACAAGCATGAGGCGCAACTTTGACATAGCCCTACTTACAGGCTGCCGTGAACTTGCAAAGTTGCAGCGTGAATTGTATACTCTCCAGGTAACACTCGCACAGTGAAAGGCGGCTCGTTAATTTGACTAAGCCTAAGCTCCCCACCGCTTGCATGCGTGTAAGCCTTGCATTTCTACTTACCCTGGCTGCCATTTCGGCGGGCGTTCTCGGTTCGGGCGGGAAGTCTGCCCTGGCAGCGCCCCTCGGAGTCGTGCCCGCGCCATCCGTAATGGTCCCCGCGGGCGGTACCGCTTACCTGGACGTAAGAGGTTTCGCACTCCAACCCGGCGGGTCCATCGCCGCTGACGCATTGAGGCCCGGCCTGGAACCCATCGGGCCTGCGCAACTCCGAACTACCCTCTACTATGGCATAAACTGGGGCTACGCCGACAGCGAGCCGCAACAGGTCGCCCTGGCGCTTTGGTATGCCCAGGGAGGCACCTGGCTTGACGCCAACCATGTTACCGCCGAGCGCATCGCGAGCGCGGCTGCCGCGTCACAGAGCACACCAAGCTGGCTGCCCGATGGCCGCTCGCTCCTCCAACTGCTTGCCTCCGGGAATGTGACGGTCGCGGACCTCACACTTAGTCCGAGCGCACTTTCGGCGGCTATGGGCACGGGCACCCTGGCCGTGCATAATGCGGGTACGCAGGATGTACTCGTTCACCTGCCATACGGCACGACCTTTACCGGGGCTTCCGGCTCCGTGCTCGTTTGGGCCACTGGTGCAGGCACGGCTCCACCTGCCGCCACGCCTGTAGCCACCGCCGAACCCATCGAGAATACGCCGGTACCCGCTGCCGCTACGGATACGCCCGTGCCGCCGACGCCAGTCCCCGGCAACTCTAAGGGCGACTTCACTCCCGCGCCGAGGGCAACCGCGCCCGGCGGCAAGTCAGGCAAGGCATCGCCCACAACCGCTGCCTCAGCAACGCCTGTCCCGACTGAGACGCCGCTGCCGACGGATACTCCCCTCCCACAGCCAACCGATACGCCCACACCTGAGCCAACCGCTACCGTTGCGCCTCCCACAGCCGTAGCGGAGCCGCCTGCCAACCCTATCCCGGACGGTGGGTCAAAGAAGAATGCCCAACCGCCTGCTACTGATAGCAATACGGGCACCGGGCCTGCGAATGGGCAGGAGCCATCCAACGAGAAAGAGCCGTCCGGCAGCGCCGCCCCCGTGCAGGCAGCGACAGAGCCTAAGGTAGAGGGCCAGGCTGCCCCGAAAGATGTAGCGATGGGGCCTCTCCCCGTTACGCCTGCCGCTACTCCTACCAGGCCCAGGCCCACCCAACCGGCAGCGCCCGCCCCTAACGGCACGTCCGTATCGTCGGACCAGATTCCCCCGCCCAACGGTACTTCGGTGTCGGGCCAGGTGCCGCCGCCCGTGACTACTGCCGTCGGCGGTCCAGGATCGGTGGTACCGCAGCCTCAAGAGACCGCCTTCCTGCCTGTGCCTACAACGGAGCCGACCAGCGCGCCGGAGACCAAACCTACCGAGCAGCCCACAGCCGCCGGTCCAGGCAGCGAAGAAATCCCAGGAGGAGAGGAGAAGCCCACATCTCCGCCCGTAGTCGAGACGAAGGAGCCGCAAGCCACACCCGTGCCCCAGCCCAGTGGTTCTGACGAAGCGGCGGGCGGCGCTCCTGGTGCCCCTCCCGTCATCAATGTCGAGCCGCAAGACCCCCTTAAGGTGCCCGAACCTGCCCCCCCAAGCGAGCTTCCGGTGGCATCCAACCAGGGTTCACCACCAGACAGCACACCCGCTACGGGCGGCGGTCAATCACCGCTCGCTTGGTGGCTGTCGTTCTCGTCACTCGTTATGGTGCTGGGAGGGTGGGCGTTGCGGCGCGCCGGTAGCGCAGGTTCGGTGCCCGTAGCTAACACTGAGGAGCGTTAGGTAACCAAACAGGAGACATCTCGAACCCTCTGTGGAGAAGAACGTTCAAAAATAATAAAATGGGCGGCGCAGCCGCCCATTTTATTATTTTTGAACTAAGGATTTTTCGCTTGCCAGGCGTAAATCTTACTTTCGCGACGACACATTTTATTGGGGTTATTTATCTTCCCACGGCGGGGGAGGGCGTCACTTCCTGCTTTTCGTACTCCATCTGGAAGATTAGCCACTTGCCGTTCTGCTTGCGCAGGTGGTATGTCTCCTTGAGCGTATCCGGTCCTTCGGTGCGTACCTTGCTGTCGTCGCTCTTGCGGTAGAAGGTGATGCTCCATTCTTCAATCGTCTTGACGATCGTGGTGTCGCCCTCCACTTTGACACTGAGAATGTCGAAGCGATGGTTCGCAGGCACGGCAAACATGCCCTGGCGCTTGAGTTCCTCCACTACCGCGACGTTCTCTTGCAAGACCTGTCCGGTGCGGGTGCCCTTCAGTATCTCGGTGTCGAGGTCATGCCACCCTTTTATCTGCTCTTCGTTACTCACACAGACCACGTATTTTACCTGCTCCTCCTCGGAAGCACTCGCGGGAGGCTCTTTGCACCCCAGCAATTGGACAGTCGGAGGGGCAAACTGCGTAGGCTGCGTTACCTGGTCGCGATTGTTGAGCAGGTAGAAACCTGCAATCCCCAGCAGCACGATCATCACCAGGGCCGCGCCTGCGATAACGGGTATGAGCCACGAACGCTCCGACCTGGGCTTTTCGAGCCGGGCTGCCGCATCATTTGTGTAGGGCGCATATGCCGCGCCGTCTTTGCGGCCAGGAGTGCTGGGAGAGTATGCGCCCATCTCAGTTGCCGGAGGCGGTGCGTCTGTCCTGTTTTGGGCGGGCCGAACCGGGGCACCCACGACATCGCTTGCCTGGGGCGGTACGGGGGGGATGTATTGGGGATAAGGCTCGTTGGGGGGTGGTGGCGGAGGCACGAGCGGTTCGGACGGGCCGGGAGCTGTGGTTTCTGCCTCCCAGCTCTGGACGCGATACGTGGCGGGCACTCCGGCAGCCTCGGATTGCTGCTCGCCTGGGGGTATGCTCTCTGCGGACGTAGGTTGGACCGGCGCGACAGTAGTAGCCCCACAGTTGGAGCAAAAGCGATAGTTCTCGCGGACCGGCACGCCACAATTGGGGCAATTCTGGGACATGAAGTTATCCTGTCGTTCTTAGGTTCGTTCAATAGGAAGGGACGGGCCTTCTGGACTGGGCACACAGCAGGTCTATAGTCGAGTATACGACAGGGCTTGCTGGCGCGTCAAGAGAACGATATATCTCCTAACCGCAAACACGCGAAGGAACGCAAAGCTCGCAAAGGTTCTATGGCGCTTCGCAGGAAGGGTTGTAGCAGATTTTTACCTGCCAGCCTACCCAAACAATAAGGTTCTTGGTGAACTTTACGTCTTTGCGTCTTTGCGGTAAATCGTGATAGAGCTAAAAGCGTATGATGCCGGAGAGCAAGGAGACGAGCGCGGGCAGGCGCAGCGCCTCCGCGAATGGTCCGGGGTAGAGGACGAAGATGATGGAGGCGGCACAGAGCGCCACGCCGTAGGGAATAAAGTCTCCCAGGCCGCGCTTGCGTGATACGAGCAGGAGGATAACGGCAGCGCCTGCCAGCAGTGGGCCTATCACCAGCGCGCCTACTATGTTGGGGAAGCCGAGCATCAGGCCCATCATCAAGGCAAGGAATACGTCGCCCAGGCCCAGCGGCTCATCTATCTTCGGGAAGAGGACCCTGGCGAACAAGTATGCAACCATGAAGAAGCCGCCCGCCACGCCCGCCCCAATCAACGCGCCTGCCAGTCCGACTTCGGGCAGGAAAAAGCTGCCTGCGAGCGCGACCACCGACCCCGCCGCGATGACGGACAGGTAAATGTCGCGGTGCCGTAGATCAACCACCAGCACGAGCAACAGTATAGCCACATAAGCGCAATGGAAAAGTAATGGTGCTCCCCACCCCTCAAGCAAGAAGAGCGCGGGAAAGAGCACGCCGGTGGCAAGCTCGGTGACTGGATAGGAAAAGGAGAGGGTGCGGCCACATTCAGAGCAACGCCCGTGCTGCAATAGATAGCCTAGCAAGGGAAGCGCCTGCCATGCCTTGAGCGGGTGGGCTGAGCGCGTGCAACTGAACTTCCCCAGCAGAGGCTTGTCAGCCGCCAGGCGTATGGCTAAGACATTGATAATGAACCCCGTCACCAGACCAAAGAGAGCGGCGGTAACGGCGAAAACCAGGCTCAAACAGATACTCCCCAGCGCGGTAATAAGATTGTCAGGTGTGATGGACCTGCTACATGACTCCTCAGTAACTATACGGCATAGCACCAGGGGCAACAATGGGAGAATCGTTTCGCCTGCGGGCACCGAAAGTAATAGTGTCGCGTCTACGGCGGGCTGTATCGCGCCCAATCAAGCTCGTAGATGCTGATAGTGTCGTCGCCTGCGATCTTGTTGTCGGGGATGGTAAACGTTGCCCTCTCGACAGCCCAGGCGGGAGGGCCTTCCCTGCCGAACCACGCAGGGTAGTAGAGAAGGTATCCCGCGCCGGCGTCACGTAGCGCGCGCCAGGTCGCGGGCCAGTTGCGGTAAGTGTTCAACATCTCCGGCGAGGTGAGGCCGACGAGGTCAATCGTAGGCCTGCCGGAGAAGAGCTTTACCGCCCCAATCGGTTCGGATGCCACGAGGCTGCCGGGTGGCGTCATCTCTGCCAGCCATAGCGCGGGCTTGACGTGCGCGTCCTCGATGTTACGCACCTCCACAGCATAATCGCGCGTGGCCCATAGGTAGTTGGCTACTGTCAGCAGCAAGACCACAACCGCTACCAATACAGGTAAGACGCGCCGTCCGGCAAGAAACTTATCCACAGGCAGGCGGCGGACAGCTAGCCATACGAGCATACCTATCTGCACAATGAAGAATGGGTGCGCGGGCAGGAGGTAGCGATCCTCCTGCCCAAACCAGGGCAGCGTCGCCATGACTGCTCCCACGTAGGTGACGCTCACCATGAAGAGGAGGAGTGCGGCTAGCCTGTCCTCTCTACTAGCTGAATCCCCTCTGCGTGCAGCCAGGATTTGCAGGCCACTACCCAGCACGGCGGCAGCCCCGGCTATGAATGGCAGGAAGCGCGCGGCTATGAGCAACTCTTCTGCGGCGGCGAAGAACCTGCGCCCCACGCGCAAGCCGCCGACCTTCGCGTAGAAAGAGGCGGGTAAAGGCTGTTCCCACCCAGCCAGATAGAGCAGAGACGTTAGCCCCGCCCCCGCCAGCAGCGCCACAAAGTAAAGTGAGGCATTGCGAAAAGCGGCGACACCCTGCTCAGCCTCGTCCTCCCGGAGCAAAGCGCGAACCAACAACCAGAGCAATCCGGCAATGCCCACAGCCGCAAGATCGGGGCGGGCCAGGGGCAGTACGGCGACCAATACGAGCGACCACCTCAAGAGGCCGCGCCTGGCTTCTTCAAGAAGCCAGGCCACTCCCCATACCGCGACCGCCGAGGCGAACGTCACTTCCAACCCCGACATAGCGCCCCACACCAGTCCCAGATCGGCTGCGCCAATAGCTCCCAGCAGCCAGCAGAAAAACCCACGCCACAAGGTAGCCCTACCACTCGACGCCTGGGGCAAAGCGATATTGGCGAGGCGCTGCACGCCCACGGCAGTCACAGCCAGGCAAAGCACGCCAGGCAAGTATGCGGCAAGATAGAGATGCCCTGCCTGCGCTGCTAACACGCTGTCGGCGTCAAAGGTAGGCGGGCCAAAAATGGCGAGCAAAGAATGAAAAGGCGCGAGGAGAATATAAGCAACTAGGCAAAGCAGGTACCAGCCCACGCCCGTGATACCTCCGCTCGTCTGCCCCAGGTTGTAAGTGAAGAAATGACCCTGTGAGGCCGAGAGCACGTAGTTGCTGTAAATGTACCCATCGTCTATAGGGAAGGCCAACGATCCCGTATGGCGTAGCGAAGCAAGGCACACCGCACCCGCGCATAGTGCAGCCAGCAGCACGAGCAGCCACCGCCCGGCCCTATCGGATGGCAGGCCAGCGCGGGCAACGCCGGAAGTAAGAGGCGGCGCAGAGGACATACATCGATTCTATCAGACGTGGGGGATGTGGACAAATTAGATGTGATTGAGGTAAGTGTTCAGATTTGGAGTAGAGGAGTTTCCACAGTAGAATGTGAGGCATGATGATTAAGGTATATTGGCTTTCTTTTTTGTGCTTACACTGCTACGGTCTAATTTAATTCTTGGCTTATGTAATACAGGAACTATTATGACATTTCTCTAAACTAATGAGTTTTACGTATTGACAATGTCAGAAACAGGTGCTATGATAGATATAGAGTAATTTTACAACTTGGAGAGGGATGCTATGCCAGATTACGACAAAATACACGATGGTCCTGGACCTTATCAAAAGCCTTGCAAAGAGCTTTTGGACGGAATGCCCACTGAGTTGGTATCTGACAGTCTTCTGCAGCCCATAATAAAGACCCTCAAGTACAATGGTAATGATGCTATTGCTACATTGCTTCAGGTAGCCGATTATTTGAAGCAGATACCAGCAGGTCCATTATTCAGTAACACAATTGATTGGGCCGTGAAGAGTACGGCAATCGACCGCATGATCCGGCAATCGGCCTGTAAGAATAAGCGTGTCCTTAGCATTATCACACGCGTTGCCAAAAGGCAACTCCACGAGCTCCAATCTGGCGTATACGTGCTTAAGGACATGACTCGAATGCTGTTGAACAATTATATTGCCGAGATTCAAAAGGGTTCTTTTGAAGAGCCTGTGAAGCGATTGCTCCTTCAGTCTGAATACGCTTATCCTGACTCACATTTGGAATCTCTAACACACCTTTGGCCGCAGATGCTCCCTAAAGTTGATAACATAGTTGACCAGATAATAAGTTCTCAGAGCGTTACTTCTATTCGGAAACCTCCCCGTAGGCGTAGTACGCGTGTTCAGCCTACTAATATTTCATGCCTCCCAACTGTTTACACGGACGATCTTGATGCATTAACTCTCTAAAGGAAGATCATGCAGAATATCGATTATACTTACCGCTTTCACAGTATTACTGAGAAGCAAAATCGGGTGGAGGTTGTTATCCACAAGACTGGCGAGAAGCGTTCCTTTAGTGTGGCTGCCAATGATTGCCAGTTCATTGATAGACCTTCTACTTACTTGCCAACTAACCTAGCCGATTTGGTTGATATCGCTACCGCAGTCTTCGCTGCGGATCATATGGCTACACGGCGCGGCGAAATGCAGTGCAGCATCGAGATCATCTTGCCAGTGCGTAATCCGGATTACTACAACCAGCCCCATATCGTTGATATTCTAGAAGATATCCTCTACTGGTATACAGCGGATATCTGGTCATTCAAGTTCGTGCTGCGTGAGGGCTACGGACGGTCTTCGGAATCACAGCCTCGTCTATTTGTGGAAAGAGCTGCGGCTGATGAAGTAGCTCTATGGAGTGGTGGCCTCGATTCCTTAGCGGGAATCTGCAATAGGTTCTCCGACAAACCTTCTACTCGCTTCATCCTCTTTGGAACAGGTGGTGATAGAACGGCGCTTGGGAGGCAAGCGACAATTGCATCTTTAGTGAATGCTTATTTAGGGGATAATTTTCTATTGATGCAAGTACCACTTCATCTTCCCTACAGTGGAGTCTATAAGATTCGGGACCTTAACAAGATTTGCAGATCTCGCGGTTTCGTTTTCCTGGTACTTGGTTCTGTATGTGCTCTATTGGAAGGTAGAGATGAGCTATTTGTATACGAGAATGGTGTGGGGGCTATAAATCTGAATTTCAGCAGTGCGGAATTAGGTTTAGATCACACACGCTCCGTTCACCCGAAATCACTCATTAAGGTAAGCAATCTTATCTCAGAGGTTACAGGCTCATCCTTTACAATTCGGAATCCCTTTATCTTTTATACCAAAGCGCAAATGTGCGAGATTTTCCATAGGCTCCCAGGATCACTTCGCGCTCGCATCCCTCTAACAGTAAGTTGTGATCGGGAGCAACGAAAGCCTGGTCGACGTTTGCAATGTGGGCGCTGCTCTTCTTGTCTCTTGAGGCATCTAGCTCTTATGGCTTCAGGAATAGGCGATCAAACAGAATACGACAATTACCCAGTGCAACGCCATATTCCGAGCAATAGCCATTATTGGGCTATGAGTCAGCAAGTAGACACTATGCGACCTTTACTAATCAAAGAGGATGCATGGGATCATTTAGCTCTAGAATACCCTGATACTCTGCCAGATTTGGCACGAGAATTATCCGCTTCGTCCGGCTCTGATATGTCTTCTACACAGAGGCAGATAATTGGACTTTACACGAAGCATATTTCTGAGTGGGAATATCTCCAATATGGAAACAAGTCAACGATGCTGCTTTATCAAAATCCCAACTTCGCGCATAAAGTTGTTCACTGATAAAGGGAGGCATTGATGGATGACAACATCCTGGAGACTATCAATTTGCGAGAACTAGGCAAGGCACTTCAAGAAGCACGTAAGAAACGCGGCCTCACACAAGAAGCTGCCGCCCAACTATTGGAATTAGCGCGCACTACTCTGGTGGCGATTGAGAAGGGTGAGCGGCGTATCAAAGCTGGCGAATTAATTAAGTTATCTCGTGTTTATGGCCGCCAGGTGAGCGATTTTGTGCGGCCGCGTCCACAGATCGAGTCGTTCCAGGTGCAGTTTCGTGGGCCTTCGCATCTGACGGAAGAGCATGAGGAAATTATCGCTCCCTATATAGCCGATTTTGAGGAACTATGCCGGGACTATCTTGAGCTAGATGAGATTACTCAATCGCCGCTTGTACGCAAGTACCCGTCTGAATACCAGATTGCGGGCTTGCGGCCTGACCATGCAGCAGAGATGGTAGCAATTCAAGAGCGCAACCGCCTTGATTTAGGGGATGGACCTATCCCTACCAACCCTGTCATGCGCGATGTTCTTGAGCAGGAAGTCGGGCTGCGTATTTTCTTTATGGACCTGCCAGGCCGTTTTTCCGAGATATATCATTACGACCATAAGCTAGGCGGCTGCATAGCGATTAATAGTGGGCATCCCGAAGAACGCCGTCGCCTGTCACTATCTCATGCCTATGGACACTTTTTGGCGCATCGTTTCAAGCCGGAGGTTTTAACGGAAGACGGCTACCAGCGAAAGCCTGAGAGCGAGCAGTTTGCCGACGCATTCAGCCTCAATTTCCTTATGCCTGTCAATGGCATAACCATGCGCTTCAATGATATTAAGCGAAGCCAGGGCAAAGTTACGGTGCTGGATTTGTGCAGACTTGCTTATTACTACGGAGTTTCTGTACAGGCTATTGTATTATGGCTTGAAGATATAAAGCTGCTTCGTACTGGCACCTGGGACATATTGCAAGCGCGGGGATTCAAGGTAGGTGAAGCACGGCAGCAGCTTGGTCTTGTGCCATTGCCGGAACGACCTGATTTATTACCGAAGCGTTATCAGCACCTGGCATTGGTAGCCCTGGAAAAGGGGCTGGTGTCGGAGGGCCAGTTTGCACATTTCCTTCGAGTGGACCGGCTTGAGGCGCGCCGTATAGCTCATGAGCTCAGGCTTGATACAGTTGGCACGGAGATGGACAGCGCGATCATTGATTTTGATTTGACGCAATCTGCGATTGTTTAAAGGCGCCTCCAGTTGCCCGACCCCCTTGCCGCATCTCATGACGCCATCATTTTAGATGCTTGCTGCGTGATAACATTGGCCTGCACAGGAAGGATAAACGATATTCTGTTGTATTTGCCAAAACCTGTAATGGTGTCTGACTACGTTTATGAGAGCGAAGTGTTGCAGTTCGACCTGAAAAGTCTTGTTGAGTCAGGGCTGCTGGCAGTAGTATCAGCCGACACCCAGGCCGAGCAGAACATGGTGGTGAATCTCGCTGTTTATCTTGATGATGGAGAGGCCGTGACGGGCGCGATAGGCGTGTCTCGAAACTGGGCCATCGCGACTGATGACAAGAAGGCTCTGTCTTTATTTGGCAGGGTGGCTCCCCATATCGAACTCGTCTCAACTCTAGCGATGGTGAAATATTGGGCAGAAGAAGCGGCTCCAAGCGACGAAGAAGTTAGAGGCGCATTGGAGGAGCTACTCACAGGCGCACCCTACGAGCCAAACTCCAGCCACCCCCTTTATGCATGGTGGCGGAATTATGTCTCTTAGATGTCCTAGTTTACGCTAACCGCCCGGTCTACACTCGGCATCTGCTTTGTGCCGGCAAGCTGCCATCCAGGCTACCTTGCCACGCCTACCTCTGCCGCAACGGCAGGTAGCTTACGCGTGGCTGCGTCAATTCTTTTCATCGCCTCGCGTAAGTTCTCCTCAGAGTTCGCGAACGATATGCGGATATAACCCTGGCCAAACTCACCGAATGACGTGCCGGGTAGCACGGCCACGTCCGCCTCTGTGAGCAGATAATCGGCATAAGCGCGGGAGTCGAGGCCCGTATCCGTTATGTTGGGGAAAGCGTAGAATGCGCCCGCGGGCCGGTTGCAGCGCAGGCCGGGTATCTTGTTCAGCCCTTCGTACACGAGCATGCGCCGTGAGGCGAAAGCCGCCAGCATCTTGTCCACTTCTTCACGCGGGCCAGTGAGCGCGGCGATGGCGGCGCGCTGGCTGAAGGACGAGGTGCAGGACACGCTGTTGATGATTAGCCTGCTGATGTGCGGTATCATCTCGCCTGGGAAGATGCCGTAGCCCATGCGCCATCCGGTCATAGCGAAGGTCTTAGAGAAGCCGTCCAGCAGGATCGTGCGCTCTCTCATGCCTGGCAGACTGAGTATGGTGTGGTGCTCGCCCTCGTAGACTATCTCACTGTAGATTTCGTCGGCCAGCACCACCAGGTCGTGCTCAACCGCGAGCCTGGCGATGGCTTGCAGGTCTTCCAGGGTCAGGACGCCGCCCGTCGGGTTATGAGGCGAGTTGAGGATGATGAGGCGGGTCTTAGAGGAGACCTTGCTCTCCAACTCGTCCAGGTTGATGCGAAAGTCGCGCTGCTCGCTGAGTTGCAAGGGCACCGCCACGCCTCCCAGGAAGTTGATCATCGATTCGTAGATAGGGAAGCCTGGGTTGGGGTAAATCACCTCGTCACCCGGCTCGATCAGCGCCATGATAGCGTAGAACATGATGGGCTTCGCGCCGGGGGTTACGACCACGTTGGCGGGATCGAAGGTCAGCCCGCGATTCTTGCCCGCATACTCCGCGATAGCCTTACGCAACTCCGGCAGGCCGACAGCAGGCCCATAATGCGTATACCCCTCTTCCAGGGCCTGGGCGGCTGCCTTCCTCACGTGCGTGGGCGTGTCGAAGTCCGGCTCCCCGATTTCCAGGTGGATGATGGGCTTTCCTTCCGCTTCAAGAGCTTTGGCCCGCGCCGCCACCTCAAACGCGGTCTCCGTGCCCAGGCGGTACATCCGCTCCGCGAGTCTCAACTTCATTGTTGACCCCCTTCTGTAAATTTTGAATTTTGAGTTATGAATTTTGAATTCTTAGTTCGTTGCAGAATAGCGCAATTACGTTTCACGTTTCACGAGTTTACCTCTTGAGGTCGGCTACCGTGTCCGCGTCGAGGCGCTTTAGAACGGCCACCAGCAGGCGGGTGGCGTTGTTGAAGTCGTCCAGGTTGACCATTGAGGCGGCTGAGTGTATGTAGCGAGAGGGTATGCCTATATTGATAGTGGGCACGCCGTTGCTCGCCAGTTGCAGGCGTCCACCGTCCGTGCCTCCTGCGGCTACGCTGTCGTACTGGAATGGGATATTCTCCTGCTCGGCTATGTCTACAAAGAGGTTACGCAGCTTGAGGTTGGGGATGAGCGAGCCGTCGTAGATGAGGATGACGGGACCTTTGCCCATCTTGCCCTGCGCTTCGTGCGCCTTGACGCCCGGCGTGTCGCCCGCGATGCCCACGTCGAGGGAAATCGCCACGTCGGGGTCCACCAGGTGGCCGAGGGTGGTCGCGCCACGCAGGCCCACCTCTTCCTGGACGGTCGCGCCCGCGTAGATGGTGTTGGGGTGGTCGTCGCCTACCTCTTTGAGGGCCTGTATCGCCAGCGCGCAGCCGAAGCGGTTGTCCCACGCCTTCGCGAGCAGCATCTTCTCGTTCGCCATGACCGTAAAGGGGCATATCGGGATGACCGGGTCGCCGGGACGCACGCCCGCCTCGATAGCCTCCTGCTTGCTGGTCACGCCTATGTCAATGAACATATCCTTCTTCTCGACGATCTTCTTGCGCTCCTCAGGAGTAAGGATGTGCGGGGGCTTGCTGCCGAAGACGCCCACCAGATCTCCCTTGCGCGTGCGAACGGTGACGCGCTGCGCCAGCATCACCTGTTCCCACCAGCCGCCCAAAGTCTGGAACTTGAGGAAACCTTCGTCGGTGATCATAGTCACCAGGAAGCCCACCTCGTCCATGTGGCCCGCCAAAACGACCTTCGGCGCGTTATCGAGGGGTGCCCCACCGCCGGTCTTATACGCAACTATAGACCCCAGGTTGTCGGTAAGTATCTCGCCCAAAGGCGCAAGGTAGCGCGCCATGACCTCGCGAACCGGACCCTCCTGTCCCGGCACCCCCGGCGCTTCGGTCAGGTCTTTCATCATCTGCAAAAGCTCATCCATCGTTAGCGTAGTATCTCCTTCCCAAGTTTAGCGTGAAACGTGATGCGTATAGCGTATAGCGTAGTACGTATTGCGTAATATGTTTAATAACCTCAGCGTCTCAGCGGTTCAAACCTATTAGTTTAGTGTTCTTTGTATCTTTGTGGTTCAACCAATACGTAATACGAACTACGCAATACGCATCACCCCAGCTTCGCACCGCACAAGCGACAATAGTAGGCGTCTTCCTTGCGGTCGGGCGTGCCGGTAATCCAGAGGTTGCAATTGGCGCAGCGATAAGACAGGGCGCGCGGGCCAGGCCCCGCTTCTCCTGTTGAGGGGGTCTTGACGATCTCTTTCAACTGCTCGCGGGTAGCAGCGCCCAGCACGCGGGCCGCTCGCACCTCGCCGTTGTCTACTACAAGGCCAAGCGCCATGCCTGCGGTGATAAGGTGGCGCATGGTGAGATTCTCAAAGACGTGTTCGGGGATGATGAAGCTGGCAATCTTGTCGGGCGTAGACTGGGGGGCGGCGTCGAGCGTCACCGTCTCCCCGCCAAAGAAGCCGCCGAAGTTGAGCACGTCAGCGACTATGTACGTAACGTATTCCTCGTCATTGTAGGTGCGACTGGCCTGGCCTTCCGGCATACCTGCTCCCCTCCTCGGTTCTATTACCGACTGCTCGCGGGCATAGACTTAGATTATAACATGAAAGGCTTAGAAGTAGCTGCCCATCTCCTCGTATATTTTACCCCTCATGCCGGCAGGCACGACACTTTCGAGGCCAGTATAAGCACGGCTGAGGGGCGTGTCAACGGGCCGGAGGAGTATTGAATCGCGGGAGCGTGGGTGTTATGATAGTTGCTGTAGACGTGAGTATTTACGCAGAACGTAGCAATAGCAGGGACTAGATATGACACTCCAACTTGAGCGAACAGTAGGTGTGAAGCGGCACCTCTTCAGCCTCGAAGAGTACGAGCGGATGTGCGAAGCTGGCGTATTCGAACCGGATGCGAACCTTGAGCTTATACGAGGTGAGATAATTGAGATGACACCACCAGGACCTCCACACGCAGCTTCCGTAGCACGTTTGACCAGGCTATTCGTCAGAAGCGTTGGGGATAATGCCCTCGTATGGCCACAGGGCAACCCTATAGGCCTACCTCAAAGCAAATCTATGCCGCAACCCGATATTGCGCTTCTCCAGCCACGCGATGATTACTATGTCAGCAAACGACCATTCCCCGAAGACGTAATTCTGCTCGTCGAAGTATCAGAAAGTACTCTGAAGTTTGACAGGGGCGACAAACTCAAGCTCTACGCCGAGGCACGCATCCCTGAATACTGGGTCATCAATCTGGTAGAAGAGGTTGTAGAGGTATACACTGATCCGAGCGAGGGCAAATATGGCTCGGTGAGGATAATCAAGCGTGGGGAAATGCTGCAACTGCCGGGCGGCCTCGAAGGTAATATTGCGGTGAATGACATACTGGGTAAGGCCGAGGAAATCTGAGCGTAGTTGCGATGCCCAGGGGGATTTCTTATACTGGAAGATACGCAAACAAAACAGCGTTGAGGGACATATGCCGATTTACGAGTACGAATGTAAGAATTGCGCGAGCCGGTTCGAGAAGATGCAGCCGATAACCGCCGAGCCGCTTACCGAGTGTGTGAACTGCGGTGGTGGACCTATCCATCGCATCTTCCACCCTGTAGGTGTGATCTTCAAGGGTAGTGGCTGGTACATCAACGATAGCCGCAAATCCAATAGCTCAAAGGAAGATGGCGGTGGAGCAGGTGCCAGTGATAAGAGCGACGGCGACAAAAGCAGCAGCGACAAGAACACGAGCGATAAGACCGCTAGTAGCGAGTCCACAGCCGCCGCAAGCAAAGAGGCGTCCAAAGCTAAGGACGCACCTGCTAGCGCACCTGCATCTGACTAGGTAGGCTGAAGCATGCTCACAATAAAGACGAAGGCAACAGCACACTTGCGGCCTTCGTCTTCTTAATTTGATAGCGATATTGTACCCTCTGTAGACACGAGCGAGGTATAGATGTCGGAATGGCTGTACGGCAGGCACAGCGTAGAGGAGACGTTGCGGGCGGGACGGCGCAAGGTGTTGCGGGTGCTTATCGCTGAGGCGAACAGGAAGGGCAAGGGCGACGAGGGCGGGCGCATGGCCGAAATCGAGGCGCTTGCCAGGAAGTCGGGCGTGCCTATCGAGCGTGTCGAGTCCTCTCGCCTGGATACCCTCACCCGTGTGGGCCACCACCACCAAGGCGTTGCCGCCGAAGTCTCCCCATTCAAGTATTCTTCTCTCGCGGAGGTGGTAGACTTACTCAGGGCGGCAGGTCCGCGCGCCCTCGCGCTGGTGCTCGACGCTTTGCAGGACCCCCAGAACTTCGGCACCCTGATAAGGTCAGCAGAAGCGGCGGGCGTGACGGCGGTGCTGATGCTGGACCGGCGGCAGGTGGAGGTCACGCCCGCAGTAGTAAACGCCTCGGCGGGAGCCGTCGAGCATTTGCAGGTGTGCCTCGCCAACAACCTCCCGCGCGCCATCGCGGCGTTGCAGGAGGCGGGGCTTTGGGTGTATGCGTTGCAGGCAGAGCCTGACGCCTCACTCTACACGCAGACCGACCTAAGTGGCCCGGTTGGGTTGGTGGTTGGCTCGGAAGGCAAAGGCGTGGGCAGGCTTGTGCGCGAGCGCTGCGACGGCGCTATCGCTATCCCGATGCTGGGCCGCGTCGAGTCGCTGAACGCTGCGGTAGCCGGATCGCTGGCGTTGTATGAGGTGGTACGGCAGCGTTCCTCGCAGTAGGAGGTACCAGGCGTGTTTGATACCTCGTTCAATCTATCCTTGGCAAGGCAATGGCTGCGGTTCGCCCCCGGCGATAAATCCAAAGTTCAAGCAGCGTAGCGGACACACCGAACGAAGCAGTTGCTACCATACCACCTGTAATATACCCTGTACCACTCCAACCGTAAGCCGGCAACGGGAATATGAAAGGAGCGAGAATGAACAGCAAGCTAAGCGCAATCGTGAACAACCAGAAGGTGGGTGAGAACTTAACCAACACAGTATTATTTAGCACCTGAATAACAGTGGCGATAGCAAACGCCAATAACGCTCCTGCGAGGACCAACCAGTACGATACGGGAAGTTCGGTGACCTTAGTTTCGAAGCTCCATCTAAGCACACCAAATACCAAAAAACTCCACACCATGTAGCCAGTCAGAGCTAACCAAAACGGCTTAATTTTCATTTTTCGCGCTCCCGTCTTTGGCGTTACTAAATAGCTGGTTCCGTATCCACTAAAGCTGGATAAGCCAGTTTGGGGGTTTTGCCTGACTTTGTACACCCTAAGCAAACTGGTCATCTAACGGCTGGCGGGTGTCGTAGCCCGACGTGGTCTCGTGCCAATACCCTACCTCCGGCTCTCCCATCTCCCAGCAGAGGAAGACGGTACGCCCCTCCCGGCGTGCTGGGAAATCTACCAGGCCGCGTTGCAAGTCCTTTAGCTCGATATTCCACCTGGCAAGCTGCTCCACGCCGAGGCGGAGGGCTTCTTCGGTCTGGTTGGCGGCCTGGGATAGCATCACGTCTTCGGTGGGGTTGTGGTAGCCGTTGCCGCGCACCTTCTTCTGCATCGCGGCCACGCGGCCCTGCATGGCGGCTAGCTGCTGCCCCTGTAGCTGCATGGCCTGGAGGAGCCGGGTCAATTCGGGGAGCATGGCGTTGGCCTCTCTCACTGTGTAGAATTGCGCCAACCTCGCCTACGCTCCCTTCGCTTTCTCAAAAGCATCCATCATCTCAAGCACCCGTCGCAGGCGCTCGATAGAGAGGTTTGCCACCTTGCGAACGCGCTCAAACTGCACGCGCTCAATCGCGTCCAGCCACGTAGCTATGTCCTCGTCCGAAATCTCGGCCCACCGCGAGTCCATGCTGAGCCGCGTGCCTATCAGCTTGACCGGGTCGCGCCGCCGCACGCGGGCGGGCTTGCCGCCATTTTGCGCTGCTGCCTGCTCATCGGCCTCTGCCGCCGCCTCGTTAGCCTGGGCGGTAATTCCGGCGGCTTCGGCGATCTCTCGCACCAGGCGATCTACGTCCGCCGCCCTGAAGACGCTCTGCTGGCCCTTGCCACTGAACGGCTTGATGCGCCCCTCGTCAACCCACTGCAAAAGTTGGGTGCGCGTGATGCCGAGCCTCTCGGCTGATGTGGGCAAATCAATGAACTTGAAGCCGGGACTGGACATGATGGATTACTGTCGCCAACTCTGTTGAGCTATACGCATCGCGTTGGGCTGGATGTGTAGGCTCACCCTTCGGCCCTAATCTTCCGTGACTAAGACGAAGTTCTCTTTGGGCGCGCCGCAGTCGGGGCACTCGTCGGGCAGGTTCTCGGCCCTGGTGAGGAGATAGCCACAGTCGGTGCAGCGCCACACAAGCTGCATCAACTCGGTCCGGCCCGCTACAACCTGTCCGGATTGGAGCTTCGCGATGTCCATAGCCAGGTGGGGACGCGTAATCAGGCCAACCACCCGCCTGTTATCGTCTATCACTACGATAGGACGACGACCCATCAGACCGCCACCGCCTTCTGTCCCTCCCGCGCCGGAGCCTGTGTCGCCCTGTGGGATCTCGCTCTTGTTAGGCACCTCTACAAGTGCGCTCTCTACGTCGTCGCTGACGTTCACGGTCTCGTAGGTGTTGCCCATGAAATCTTCGACGTGGCACTCCTGCGGGTTGTTGCCGGAGGCCGTGCAGCGCATCACGTCCTTATCCATTATCACCCCGACCACTCGCCTGCCGTCCTGGCTGTCTACGACCGGGACAAGCGAAGTGTGCAGCTCATCAATCAGGCGCGCGGCCTGCGAGATAGTGTCGTGGGGTGTGACCACTGGGGGCTTGTCAATCATCACCTCGGTGACTTTCATTCGTATCTCCTTTGAGCGAGGGTTGTCGCCATCTTCAAACCGTAGCCTGAGCGTCGGGCCGATAGTCTGCGCATTATAGCATAGGGCATATAGGGGGGCAAGGCGAGGGGTTAGGGGTTAGGGGTTAGGGGTTAGGGATTAGCTGCTCCCAGGACAACACATCTAAATGGGAGAGGAGAACGAAACCGCCAAGACGCAAAGAGCGCCAAGAGGACGCCAAGTATTTTAAGGTAACGCGGTGCTGGCAATATCCCTAGTCTATACCTAACCCCTAACCCCTAACCCCTAAACCCTAAACCCTAATCCCTGGCCCCTTACAGCCATGATATACTATAGATGAGGTGATAAATATGGCTGACGCGCAATTGACCGTGTA
This sequence comes from Chloroflexia bacterium, assembly GCA_036399775.1. GTDB lineage: Bacteria > Chloroflexota > Chloroflexia > QHBQ01 > JADMIH01 > JADMIH01. Next base: position 57,642 of record DASWMJ010000065.1, read on the forward strand.
TGGCACGGCCTGGTGTTCTGATTGCAAGCGGACGAAGCAGTTCCTGGGGGAGCAGCGGGTTCGCTACAACTGGGTGGACGTTGAGCAGGACAGCGAGGGGCTTGCTTACATCGAGCAGGTGCAAAACGGCAAACATTCCGTGCCCACGCTCCGGTTCCTGGATGGCAGCGCGTTGGTTGAGCCGAGCAACGCCGATCTTGCTCGTAAGCTGGGCATCTCGACACGCGCTAAATCGGAGTTCTATGATGTGATAATGATAGGCGGTGGGCCTGCCAGCCTTACAGCAGCCCTTTACACGGCTCGCGAGGGGCTATCTACGCTCATCATCGAGAAGGCGGGGCTGGGAGGCCAGGCAGGCATCACCGAGCAACTCGACAACTTCCCCGGCTTCCCGGAGGGCGTCAGTGGCGATGACTTCGCCCGCCGCCTGGTCGCGCAGGCGAGGCGATTCGACGTGGAGATGGTTTCGGCGCAGGCCGTGACCGACATCCGCGAAGACGGCGATTATCGCGTGGTGGAGACCGAGGACGGTCACGTTTATACCGCGAAGGCCGTGCTAATAGCCACAGGCTCGCGGTACAAGCGCCTGGGAGTGCCGGGCGAGGACGAGCTAATAGGGTCGAGCGTTCACTATTGCGCCACCTGTGACGGTCCATTCTATAAAGGGAAGAACGTCTTGGTGATAGGGGGCGGCAACAGCGCGGCGGAGGAGGGTGTGTTCCTCACCAACTTCGCGAAGCAAGTTACGATGCTGGTGCGCGGTGATAAGCTGGCCGCCAGCCAGGTAGCCACTGACAAAGTAGCTGAGAAGGAGCAAATCAGCGTGCTCTACAACTCGGAAGTCGCTGAATTACGGGGCGCTCCCAGGCTCGCGGAAGTACTCATCAAGGACCGCACGTCGGGGCAGACGCGCACGTTGGAGCCGAAGCCCGACGGCATATTCGTCTTTATCGGCCTGTCGCCAAACAGCGAGTTCCTACCCGCGTCAATAAAGAAGGACGCGCAGGGCTTCATCATGACCTCTCCCATGTTGGAGACGAGCATGCCCGGCGTGTTCGCCGCCGGGGACGTGCGCCTGGGGAGCACCAAGCAGGCCGCCTCGGCTGCGGGTGAAGGTGCGACCGCTGCCCTGATGATACGAGATTATTTGCGTAGGAAGGGATAGGGGTCAGCAATGCCCACATCGCCCGGCGACTAAAGTCGGGCAACAAATACAAAGTCGCCCTGCGGCGACTATTCTCCCCAATATAGTCCGCGTAGGCGGACTTCGTTTGCGTAGCCCGTGACTTTAGTCGCCGGGCGATGCTCGGATAAGATGAATCAACTTGGAAGCCCACCAAGTTTAGCCTTATGACAACCTTTCGCGGCGTGCCTCTATGCGCTGCATGGCGCTATCCGCTAGACCTGCCTGGCGCAACTCCTCGCCGGAGAAGGCGCACAGCGCGTCGAGGGCTATTTCCGCCACCCAGGGATCGTCTTCGAGGGCCACAGCCAGGGCGGGTATTGCCTGCGTTATGCGCATTTTGCCCACGTCGTAGGCGGCATTGGCGCGGGCTTCCGCGCTCTCCCCTTCGGTAATCGTGTGGGTGAGGAGGCCGGGCAGCACCCTGTCGGCGCGTGTCGGGTCGGAGAGGCTGTACCCCTCCATGAGTATGCCCAGGTTGAGCGATAGCCGGTCCTCGCCCAGCGCCCATAGCAACGCCTTTACTTCACCTGAAGTGTAGTCGCGATCTTCGGGCGTAAGCTCCGCGAAGTCGGGATCGGCAGCCATCTTCTCCCTGACCGCAATCAGCCTGTCGCGCACGATTATTGCCACCCTATCTCCGTCAGGCTCGACGCGGGCTACCTGCGCGATCTTCTCAAGAGTGGCTATCTCCTCCCCCAGCAGGCGCACTTCGATTTCCAGACGCTGCCGCCTTTCCTCCGACAGGTCGAGCCTGTCAAGCTGGCGCTGGTAGCCTCTGTAGCTGAGCCGGAGTTGGTCTATTCTGCTGCGTATCTCGTTGTGGCTCACCGTCATATGCGGTCCCTCGTTGTTGACGCTCCAGGGGCGTTATGCAATAATCACTTGCGTAATTATATACCGCAGGAGGGAAGACTTGGCTAGTAAGCGCGCCCCTGGTGGCTCTGGCCGCCGCACCTTGTCTCTGCTAGTGATGGCGTTGGGCGCTCTGGTGCTCACCAGTATGCCGCTAGCCTTCGCGTTCTTCGCTTTCTCAGGCGAGAGAACGCAGGTACAGGGCATCTTTGTGATAGCGTCGGCCACAGTGGGGATGGCGCTCGTGGTGATAGGCGCGGCGCTCCGGGACTGAGTATATTGCGTTACAGATTGTTTGTTAGAGTAGCCTGGTATCGCAGCAGTCAAATCTGCTGGCCGAGCACAGCCCCGTATTCCTATCCCTAGAATCGAGGCCATCTTGCCTGAACCCTTCCAATCACCCCTCTTCGCGCTGCTGGTTATAGGCGTGGTAGTTGTGGCCCTCCTCACGGTCTTCGCCTGGTTAGGGGCGGTACGCCGTCCCGTACCACTTGAAGCTAACACTAGCTCGCCCGCGCCCATGCCCACCCCGGCGGAAGAGCCACCCCTGGTCTACGCAGCAATCGGCGCATCGGACGTAGAGGGCGTGGGAGCGAGCGACCCTTCTACCCAGAGTTGGGTGAATATGCTGCACAAGAAGATGCCGGAGAGCACGCGCTTCGTTCGCCTGGGTCGCGGGGGCATCATATTGCGCGAGGCCAACCAGGTGGAGGTACCGGGCGCAGTGGCAGCCCAGCCGGACATCGTTACAATGTGGAACTGCGTGAATGATGCGATGCGCGGTATCCCACTGGCAGACTATGTCAAGGACTTCAACGCCGCGCTTGCCCGTCTCACGCGGGACACGAACGCCCAAATAGTAGTGCTAAATCTCCCCGACATAAGTATCCTGACGAGCGGTATGATTGACACCCAGCAGCGGGCGCTTATCCAGGGCGGCATACGCCAGTGGAACAAGACTATGTCGGACGCGGCGGCCTCCTACGGCGGCAGGGTGACGGTTGTGGACATCTATCCAATCAGCAACGAAGTGCTCGACCACCCTGAATATATCTCAGCCGACAACTTCCACCCAAGCAGCGCCGGATACAGGCGTCTTGCCGAGGTGGTGTGGGAGACTATCGAGCAAAAGGGACTGCTGAGGCGGTAGGGGCCAACGACAAATATCAAGTTAAATCTTGACAGTCCGTCTAGCCCCTGTCATTCTGAGCGCAGCGAAGAATCTCGCTCCTCGCGTAGATGCTCGGTCAGGCTTCACAGGGCAAGATAATGCGCGAGGGACGAGATTCTTCGCTGCGCTCAGAATGACAAGGATGGTGGGGCTTGCTGAAGGATAGAGCTTACTTTTTGGGTCTGCTCTAGGTAGGATCACAGCCATTGTGTTTTCTGGAAGGACACCATGACGGATAGGGGAGATAGAGCCTCCAGCGACAAAGATGCGTTGCTGGCGCGCTACTACGACCTGGAATACAGGGAGTATGCAGGCGACCTGGATTTCTATGCGCAGTACGCGCTGGCCCTGGACCCCCGCAAACAGTTGCCCGTCCTTGAGTTAGGCTGTGGCACGGGGCGCATCCTCTTCGCGCTGGCAAAGGCAGGATTCGATGTGGTGGGCGTGGATAGCTCTCAAGCGATGCTGGACGTAGCTGCGGGGCATTTGAAGGCGAGCGGCGGTGTATCCAGGCGGGTGACGCTGGTGCGGTCGGATATGCGCCACCTGGAAGGCGTACCGGAATGGCCTTTCAACATGGCTTTCTGCGCGCTCAACACCTTCTCTTATCTTACCTCAACCGAGGACCAGCTCTCTATGCTATCGTGCGTGCGGTCTCGCCTGGTGCAGCATGGCATCCTCATTCTTGACCTCACGCCGCCACTGCCCCACCTGCTGCCTCCATCAAGTGGCGAGATGGTTTACCAGGGGAGCTACCGTGACAAAGAGCAGCAGGCAGCTATCCACAAGCTGGTCGCGAGCGTGGCCGACGATGCCACACAGACGCATCAAGTTACCATCTTCTACGACCGCGAAAGGGAAGACGGCACGCTCTCACGCCTGACGCAACAGCTTACTATGAGGTGGACTGGCCGCTACGAGATGGAGTTGCTGCTGAAACTCGCGGGATATAAGGTAGAGCAGATTTACGGTTGCTACGAGCTTGAGCAGTACGGCCAGGGCAGCGAGCGGATGATCTTCGTGGCGCGCACTTAGCTTGGGATTTCTTTTACTCAAGGCTGAATCATCCTCCCTGGACACCGCCCGGCGAATAAATTCGCGGGCTACGCAAACGAAGTCCGCATAGGCGGTCTATGCTAGATAGAGTATTAGGGTAGTCGCCGAAGGGCGACTTTGTATTCGTTGCCCGCGACTTCAGTCGCCGGGCAAGGGCTGGCACTCCATCAGCTAAAGATGCTGCGGCTCGCCACAAGCTCGTCCAGGTCGTTCACAGTCACACCGGCAAGGCTCTCCACAACCTTATGCGCGCCTGCTTCAATGAGGACCTGCCTGGCCTGCGTGTTGGTCACTGCCAGTACAGCCGCGCCCGCCCTGACGCCTGCCCGCACTCCCGCAGGCGCATCTTCTATAACCACGCCGTAGCGCGGTGCCACGCCCAGGCGCTCGAAAGCCATCAGGAATACCTGCGGGTCGGGCTTGCCGCGTGATACGTCATCCCCCGAAGCGATAGCGTCAATATAGCCTCCGGTCCCCGTCGCGGACAGTAGCAATTCGATGTTTTTCATAGGGGCAGACGAGCCTATCGCCTGCTTCCACCCTCTCATTCGTAGCGCGGCCATCAACTCCACCACGCCGGGAAGCGCCTTGAGGGTAGCGGCCTCTTTACGGAAATAGCCTTCTTTACTATCTGTCATCTCGGTGATGCGCGCTTCGTCGGTCACGTTCCAGAGGGAAGTGATGATGTCTGTGTTATGCCTGCCGAAGATCGTGCGAAAGTCATGGTCAGGGTCATAATGCACGCCGAAGTCGCGGGCCATCATGCTCCACGAGGCATTGTGGGCCTCCCCACTGTCCACTATCACGCCATCCAGGTCCCACACAACAGCTTTCTGAGTAACCATAATCCTTTAGCCCACCCTAGCAAATGAAAACAACATCAGCTTCTGACCCCTGATCCCTACAGGTTGATAATTTCCGCGCTCGCCGTGCCACCCGACAGAGTAAGAAGCGCCGCCGAGAGCGTGCCGTCGAACCGGGGCTGCGTGCCCGCCGACCCTGGGTTGAGGAAGAGCACGCCTTCCACCTCTTCAAGCAGGGCGATATGGCTGTGGCCGCAAATCGCTACGCCCGGCTTTGGGTCGGGCAGCCTGGGGAGCCATATGCGGGGCTTGCCTCCTATGTGCGTCATATAGACATCCACATCCTCCCAGGTAACGCGGATGTCTTCGGGCAAATCAGCCGCCCTACCATTACCGTCTACGTTGCCACGCACCGCGAGTACGGGAGCCACCCCGGCAAGCTTACCTATCACCTCATAAGCGCCCACGTCGCCCGCGTGCAGTATCAATTCCACCCCTGCCTCCCGCAATATGGACAAGAGGCGCGGGTGCAGCGTGCCGTGCGTATCCGATATGACCCCGATAAGCATAATTCTGTCTCAATCAACATTTCTGGCGTAGGGGCGACCCACCGGGTCGCCCTGGTGGGTATGGCGTACCAACTTGGCGTGTGACCCCGGACAGGGCGACCCACCGGGTCGCCCCTACGTAATTTATGGCTTGTAAATCTGCCTACCTAGCAACCCCAGCAATACGTCGTATGGAGGCTGGTTCTCAGGGTGGTACTCGAACCTGGCTCGCTCGAAGTATTGTACTACGTATTGCTTGCCGTCGGTGCCGCGCTCCTCGAACTGGTCGGAGAGGGGGAGGCCCACTACGGGCACGCCCAGCTTGCGCCATCGCTCAAGGAAGCGGCCCCACACGCAATGGCCCGTCTCCGGCGAGCAAACGGCCTCCGCGCTCTCAGGCGGGGGGATGCGGGGGAACGTTCTCCCACGCGCTAGCTGGCTGCCCAGCAGTCCGAGCAATACCTCCGACTGCGTACCTTTGTACTCAGGGTGGTATTCGAAGCGGGCGCGCTCGAACCACTGCACGATATACTGCTTGCCGTCGGTGGGACTCTTTTCGAACCGCTCGGCGCTGATGGGGTAGCCGAAGAGGGCAAGGCCGCCGTTGTTCTGCCAGTAGGGGGCGAACCGCTCGGAAGGCTTGAACCCGGTGGGCGATGCGCTATCGCGGGCGGGATCGAGGTCGCTGAAAAGCTTATCGCCCGGCTCTACCAGGTAGATAGGGTCCTCACTGATGGAGACGCTTACCGCCCCGTTGCTCACCTGGGCATCAATCTTCTGACCGCGAGACGTGAGCGCCTGCACGGTGGCCTTTTCGACCGGCACGCTCACCGTCTCCGCGCCGCCGATCTTCCAGATGACGTGTATCGTGTCGCCATCCCTCGTGAATTTGTAGTGGTAGCGGTCGAACTGCGGCTGCCACCTGTTCGTCACCTGCCTCATGAGCGGCCCCTGCGCCTGGAAAGTGGCCCCTTCAAGCTGCCGGCTCATCACCCTGTAGGCGACCAGCGCGGGCTTGTAGCTGAGGTCGTTTCGCATGAGGCTCATATTGCCCCACAGGTCGCCCGGCCCGGCGTTGAACTTGTCCTTCAACTGGAAGTAGGCGAAGTGCGTTACGTTGGGCGCGGACATGGCGATTGCATAGAGGCGCACCAGGCGGCGGGACTGCTCTTCCTCGCTCACGCCCAGGTTGCCGCACGCGCAGGTGGAATAGCCGTGCTCGGTTATCCAAATCTCCTTGTTGGGCGCGCCGTGCGCTTGCAGCCATTTGTAGCTCATGTCGAGGCGGTACTGGAAGTTCTGCACGACCGTCTTGGGGTCGGTGCTCTCAGGCGGGCGGTCGGGCATGTAGGGGTGGATGGAGAGCACGTCGAAGTTGAGCTTGCCGCCCGACGCCGCTACCACCTGATCGAGGAAGGCCATGCCGCCGTTATTGGTGTCGTGTATGGAGAGGCCGCCGATAAGCACGATAGCCTGCGGGTTGGCCCGCTTGATGGCGGCGTAGCTGCCCGCGAGCATCTGGGCGTAGATGGCGGGCCGGTCACAGCCGCCGCACCTGAAGGTGATCTCCACATCCGGCTCGTTCCAGATCTCCCACACGTCAATCTTGCCCCTGTAGTGCAGGGCTGCCTCGTATGAGAAGTCTACGAAGTCCTGCACGTTGGCGGGTACGTGCCAGTACCAGTCGGGTGTGCTGCGCGGCACGCCGGACGCCCAGTAGGGTGTGGTCTGGACCGAGCCGATGACGTTTATCCCACGCCCCACCAGCTCGTTTATCCAGAAGTCCATGCCCGACCAGTTGTAGGTGCCCTTCTTATCCGGCTCAAGGTTCGCCCACGACAACTCCTCCCGGCTCCACTTCACGCCCGCGTCCTGCGCCTCCTTCAAGAGCGCGTACCGCTCCTCTTTGGGACGCTCCTGCCCCGTGATGTAAAGGTTCATCCCGAAGAACGAACGGTTAGGCAAGGGCGAGGCGAGCGCAGGACTTGCGGGCGCAACGCCGCCGTAAGGGAGCAGGTTAGCCGCAAGAAAAACGAAAGTGAGCAAGAGGGCCAACGCGCGCGTGAATGAAGTCATGGGGAAGTAACTCGAATCTAGGAAGCAAAGCAAGGTTCATATGCGGGAAATTGTAGACAGCGAATTATACCGAGCGTGCGGACCATAGGTCAAACAACAGCGCTCGAAGGCCACCTATCCGGCGCATGGCGCGATATAATGCAGCGAACAGGCTGGTAACTGCGTAATAGATGTTATCAGTGGTGATATGAATAGACAAGAACCATCGCCTTGCTTCAAAATCGGCGCAAATTATGTTATCCTATCAAAGCGAATTGGGCTATACTATTGGTAGTGTTGGTTATGGATTACGTAGCACCCTTGGAAGCAGATTCGCTGACTGGGGAGCAATACTCAGCATAGGAGAGAACATTGGAATTAGCGAAGATTAAGTTGATCTCTATACTGTTGATTGCCCTGCTTACAGGTTGTGACATGGCAGGTTCGCCGACGCCATCACCCATAACTCCAGAAATGCGCTCCCCCACAGCAGCACCTCCGGTGAGTGAGACAATGGTATCAGTTCCTACAGATACCGTTGTACCAAGCGAAGTCCCTGTGCCGACTGAGCCGCCGGTCCCCCCAACAGACACGCCTCTAGCTCCGGTTGAAGCTACTCCATCCTTGGAGTCCGGCGGGCTGGGTCTTACAAAAGCTGCCTGGGAACAGTTGCATGGCTCTGGCACTCAGGGAATAATTGGACAAGCTTATGAGAACCAAAAGTATGATGTCTCTTTCTCCGGCTCAGAGAGCACAGGCCCAATTAATATGCTATGGGTCTACTACCGTCCAACAGGGGCAACTCTAGAGGTAGCGCGTGCTGAGAGTAAGCTGCTCATTCCAAAAGACGCCCAACTGATCAGGCAACCGAATCAGCAAGATACGGGGGTTTTATATGTGGTGGACGAATATATGAGTCCATCACTTGTAGGTCTCTATCAGCCAATTCAATTAGGAAAGACGAGTTTGGACCCGTGGAAAGGCGCGGAACCTGGGACATTCTATGTAATGTTCAAACAGTTTCCTGAAGGCATCCCCTCCTTCGTTATAAACATTGGCAGCTTTGAAGGTCCATAACCAGTGGCACGATGACGCCAACAATATGGAGTACTTACAGAAGGACACTTGAGCCGTTTTGCAAGGTGGTGCAGCTAAGACTATGGCGAATCCTGAGCATCTGAAGATACTCAAGCAAGGTATTAGGGTCTGGAATAAATGGAGGAAAGAGCATCCTGATGTATATCCTGATCTTAGTAAGGCAGACCTAAATGGGGCAAACCTTAAGGGAGCAGACCTCACTAGCGCAGACTTCAATGGGGCAGACCTCACTAGGGCAGACCTCACTAGGGCAGACCTTATTAAGGCCGATCTCACTAGGGCAGATTTCCTTGGGGCACAGTTAAAAAGGACGAGACTCATAAATACCAGCTTCTCTTCAACTAGGGTTGCAGAGGCCGATTTCACTGAAGCCCGACTTCGGTTTGCTCTGTTCGCCAATATGGACTTATCAGCGGCCAGGGGGCTTGAAACCATTTACCATAGTGGACCGTCCACTGTCGGCACCGATACTATATTCAAATCCAAGGGCAGCATCCCGGAAGTATTCCTCCGGGGCGCAGGTGTGCCGGAAATCCTCATTACCTACCTGCCCTCGCTACTATCGCAAACTATCCAATACTACTCTTGCTTCATTAGCTACAGTCATCAAGACAAAGTGTTCGCCCGCCGCTTACATGACACCCTCCAGGGAAGGGGTATCCGCTGCTGGCTGGACGAGCACCAACTTCTTCCGGGCGACGACATCTATGAGCAGGTAGACCGGGGAATTCGGCTGTGGGATAAGGTGCTATTGTGCTGTTCGACAAGCTCACTAGAAAGCTGGTGGGTAGAAAATGAGATAGAAACGGCCTTCGGCAAAGAACAGGAGTTGATGAAGAAGCGAGGCAAGAGGCTATTGACACTGATACCCCTCAACCTCGATGGCTATCTATTCAAATGGGAGAATGGCAAGGCTCAGCAGGTCAAGAATAGGCTAGCTGCCGACTTCAGGGGTTGGGAGAAGGACAACAGCATCTTCGAGAAGCAGGTTGGGCGCGTGGTGAAGGCGTTGCAGACAGGGGACACAGGAAGGGAGCCTGCGCCAGTGCCGCGTCTCTAGGGGAGTTTATAGCCTGGCTAGCATCCGGCACACAGCACAATATGATGCAGGGAGCAAGTTCCTACCGCGTAATAGATGTAATCGGTATCAGATAAAGAGACAAACTTAGTATTTTGGTTCGCATTTAAGCAAATTATACTATACTATCTAGACAAAGTATGCTATACTATAGGCAACCTGCTCGGAGAGCACAGGCCCAAGCAATATGCTATGGGTCTACTACCGTCTAACAGAAGCAACCCTAGAAGTAGCGCGTGTTGAGAGTAAGCTACACATGCCAAAAGACGCTCAACTTATCAGGCAATATAGCCAGCAAGATAAGGGTGTTCTATATGTGGTGGACCAATTTACGAGTGGATTGCTCGTAGGTCTCATCAGCTCACACCTTCTTCCCAGGCTGCTCTACACCCAACTGCTACGGATGGTAGCCGAAGACAAAACCCCATACCCATAACGGAGGGCTTAACCTAATGAAGAGGATCACATTCGTGTTCGCAACATTAACCCTGCTGCTCATCGGCCTCGCCGTGAGCCTCCACTCACCAAAACCCGCCGATGCTCAGGGCACTTACCAGACCTTCACCGAGACCGGCAAAACTGTGCAATACGTTGAGCGTGCCGTCTTCGAGGGCCACCCGGAGTACCTCGGAGCACACTTCGTGCTACTTTCGCAATCAGGTAACTTCCGCTATCAAACCAAGTACCCCGGTGGCGGTCCTGCCCAGCCTGCGCCTACCCAGCCGCCCGCCTCCGGGGCTCCAATCGCCACCCCCTGCTCAATCCAGTTCAGCGATGTGCCTGCCGGACCTACCCCACATGTGTTCTACCCTTATATACGCTGCCTGGCATGCCGGGGCCTCATGGGCGGCTACTCCGACGGCACTTTCCGGCCAGACTACAACATCACACGCGGGCAGCTATCCAAGATAGTGTCCAACGCCGCAGGCTTCAACGAGCCTGTGTCCGGCCAGAGATTCGAGGACGTGCCTCCCTCCAGCACTTTCTACGAGTACATCGAGAGGCTAGCGGGTAGGGGCATCATCGGCGGCTATCCCTGTGTCTCGGACAGCACAAGTGAGCCGTGCGGCGTCCCCCCCAAGCCTTACTTCCGCCCCAATGCTGACGCCACACGCGGGCAAATATCGAAGGTAGTATCTGATGCCGCAGGGTTCAACGAAAGCCCAGGAGCACAGATATATGAGGACGTACCTGCTGACCCTCGCCATAAGTTCTACGATTGGATATGGCGATTGTCGTCAAGACGCATCATGGGCGGATACAAATGCAAAGACAGCGGCACCGTAGATCTGTGCGTGCCAACTTACAACCGCCCCTACTTCCACCCAGACGACAACGCCACACGCGGCCAGGTCTCCAAGATAGTAGCCAACACCTTCTACCCTGACTGCGAGACACCCAACCGCGCCAAGCCGTAAACAGCCGGGGCTAAATGAGGAAGGGTCCTCCCTTCAGCAGCAAACTGCCGTACTTGCTATAGTTAAACTAGACAAAGGCTCAGGTGTCCTAGCATCTGAGCCTTTGTCGTGCCTAAACAATGGGGAGATGGAGATACTCCAATCCCGATGCAGTTGCCGCAACACAGCCCGCCCAGGTCACATTTCTTGTTGCGAATTTGCTTATCCACACATCCTGTTTGTGCTAGACTGATCTCAATCTGGTGAACAAAGGTGAATGGTGGTGGACGGCGGTGAACAGGATCGGGGGTGGTACAGAGGGTGAACGGGCATCATGGCAAGTTCTGCCTACTCATGAGAAGAGCAGGGAAACGCGCTATAACGGTATCGCATCCCAGGTAGCATGGCACTTCCCAGGTCGGGCATATTTGGTTTTGCATGCCGCCCCACAGAATTGATGTATCACGGTGCGGTACTACCTACATGAGCGTTAATTCGTTATGTATTGAGCAATAGCAAGATCAAGGCTTGCACACGTCCCATTCCAGGAGGATATAAGAAAATCATGGTTGTTGGCATTCAAACTAAGACTCAACAGTATGACATCGCAACGATAATGGGGGGCCTCTACGGCGACGGCATCATCGGCCTCAAAGGTGCCTTTGAGCGCGGGTGGGTGGAGAAGCTGCACAAAGAGATAGAGCGGCTTTACGAGGACGCGCTCAGTCGGCCCGGCGGGGCTATAGGGCGGGGTCCGAAGCGCCACTACGTAGAGATACACCCGGAAGACCTGAGCGGCTTCGTGGACCTGGCGACCCACCCCTGGGTGGTTGCCGTGTCGGAGGCCGTGCTTGGCCCTGACTACAAGATAGTAGAAATAGGCTTCGACGTGCCTAACCCTGGTTCTGCCTACCAGCCCTGGCACCGAGACTTCCCATCTCCCCCGGAGACGGTCGGCGAGCGAAGGTTGAACTCACTGGCGTTCAATCTCACCGCTGTTGACGTTTACGAGGATATGGGGCCGTTCGAGATCGCGCCAGGCACCCAATGGGACAACGGGTCGGACTTTACGCACGAGATGTTCCCGCCAAAGAGCTTCTACCCCCGCTACGAAGAGCGCGTACAGCAGAAGATGCCCAAGATGGGTGACATCTCAGTACGCACCGGCCTCACCATCCATCGCGGCTCGCCCAACCGGTCGGACAGGTCCCGCCCGGTGCTCATCCTCGGCGTGGTCGCGCCGGACGCGCTCGACCCTGAGGCCCACGACTTGCAGATCACGCGGGCCTACTATTCGGGTTTACCCGAAGAGTTGCGCCGCCATCTCGCCTGCACGCTAGTAGACAAGTTGGAGCCGATCCACCAGCGGCACAACATCGAGTTTCTGATGATGGGTGAGGCGTAACGATCAGCCTTTGCAGTAGCCTGCCTGCCACTCGGTCTTAAGACTGTTGACAGGCAGGCGCGGGCGTGCTATAAGTAATGCACGGCACCTCCGCAAGATTCTGCGAAAGGAGGAAATGGCACATGGGCGACAAGAGTCCCAAAAACAACGACAAGAAGCGGAAGCAGCAGACCCAGCAAGCATCGAAGGAAAACAAGGCCGCCAAGAAGCAAGCCTGAGACTGCATGCACAACGCAATTGGTCACGGCGGGGCGACCTCATGTGCCACGCGCACATGTAACGTCGCCCCCACCGTTATTCAGCCCGCAAACTCCTCTCCTTCAGCCACTCCTCGACAAACCTCTCCTCATCTTCCTTCTCCTCTACCCTCCCATCCAGTTTAGCCGCCAGCAGCTCTTCAAGCGCCTGCCTGTATACAGGCCCCTGTGGCACGCCTAGACGCTTCAAGTAATCGCCGCCCACAGATGGCTTCACATACCGCCCTTTCGCTAGGTAATCCTGTAGGCGCTGCCAGGGCACAGCGTCTGCGGCGAGGGCTTCGATACGCCCATATGCCTCCAATGCATTAGCGTCCAGATCGCGCAGTAGATTATAGGTCTGCGACGGCGATTGCCCCTCTTCGCCCAGGCGCGACCATAGTTGAGTAAGTTGCGCGGCGTCTCGCATGAGCCTGATGTGGGGTGCATTCAGCTTGAGCCATCTCGCCAGGCGCTCGGCCTCGCCAGGATCGGCGGCGAACTCTGCGGCTATAGCGGCAAGGTAGGTGTCGCGCCTCTGCGCTGCCGTTATCCGTTCGCTCGCTGTGGGCCGGATATGCCCCGGCCGGTAGGGCCACGCCAGCCCAGGATAGAGCGAGGCCAGCACGCCCAGCTTGTCCAGCGTCGCCAGTATAGAATCGGCCCCAGGTTCCTCCAGGATAAGAAGCAGTTCGCGGCTGATGCGGGCCATCGAGACCGTATAGAGCGCGCCGTCCCTCACTGCTTGCAGGATCAACTCAAGCGTGTGCGGTTCGATCTTGCAACTCAACCGCTCGGCCAGCTTGGCGGCGCGGAAGATGCGCGTCGGGTCGTCTATAAAGCTGCCATCGTGGAGCACGCGGATAAGGTGGGCATGCAGGTCGAGGAGGCCATCGTGCGGGTCCAGCAAGCCGCCTGGGCCTTCCGGCAGTAGGTGGACCGCCAGGGCGTTGATGGTGAAGTCGCGCCGCGCCATGTCGTCCTGAATCGTGCCCGGCTCAACGGTGGGGAGCGCGCCCGGCATCTCGTACCGCTCCTTGCGTGCGGTCACGAAGTCAAGGTGGAGGCCCGCGTCGAGGTCGAGGATGGCGGTGCCGAACGCCTGGTGCGTTTGGATGGACGTGTTTAGCTGCCCGGCCAGCAGCGCGGCCAGCGCAACAGCATCGCCTTCTACCGAAATGTCTATGTCGTAATCGGGTATCTTCAGGAGCACGTCGCGCACGTATCCGCCTACCAGGTAGATATGCCAGCCGTGCTCTGCCGCGAGAGAGGACGCCCGCACCAACAGGTCTAGCATTTCGGGCGTAAGCGCCGACGCGAGCCGCTTTTTTATGTAGCTGTTTACATCATCAGGGAGTTCGAGCACAGGTAGATTGTAGCACAGGGGAGGCAAAGGCCGTGCCTCTATTGGCCGAGCAATACCCGGACGAGGAATGCCCGGCGACTGAAGTCGCGGGCAACCTCTACAAAGTCGCCCTTCGGCGACTACCCTATTACTCTATCCTTCATAGTCCGCGCAGGCGGACTTCGTTTCTGTTGCCCGCGACTGAAACGTTTGGTGTGAGATAGAAGAGGTACACATTACCAATCACCAATCCCATAGGTCAACGAAAGCAAGGTGGGGACGACCAAGCTGAGTGTTGAGCCAGATGCAGAAGTTGTGCAGCCCCACTTTGGCTGCCA
>DASWMJ010000066.1:0-114111 GCA_036399775.1 Chloroflexia bacterium
AAGGGTTGGACTCGCCGGAACAAGCGGCGACCAAATGGGGTAGCATCTGGTATCATTATGTGGGCTCCTTCGGTAAAGCTTGGTTTGGTTGCACTTACCAGTTTACCAAGTAGCCCATCTCTTTTTATGCGACACTATTGGCATGCGGGTCGCCCCTACCTTACACATTTTATTCCTGGACTTAACTTTGTTAGTGCTGTACTGAGCGCAGCGAAGCATGACAAGGATTGCGGGGCTTGCTGACGGTTACATCCATTCTATTCACTAATACGCCGACCTCTGCCCCTGGTATACCTCTTCATCGCGGGCCGTGCCTGGGGTGCCGCAGGTTCCAGCGCGTCAGCGTCCACCCGCACTTCGTTGAGCCTGCCCAGGAAATGCAAGAGCACTTTCACTCGCCCGCCCGCCGTCATAGGCCCCAGGAATACGGCTTCGAGACCCTTTAGCGGCCCACTCTTCAGCAGGACCGCATCCCCATCCTGGAAGGTATGCGCGGGGAGACCCCCTTCGGCGTTCAGCCTGTCAACACGCTCCCGTATGGCGGCTACCAGCGCCTCCGGTATCGCCTGTGCTTCGCCCCCGAACTCAAGCATCCCGCGCATACCTGGCGACGAGTTGATGCTGCTGATGTTTACCGCTCCCAGGTCGGCTCGCACGAAGAAATAGCCTGGGAAGAGTGGCGCCGGTTTCATTTCTCCGCGAACCCGCCTGCTCACCTCGGCAAGATATGTGGTAAGCCCCAGGCGTTGTTTGAGGCCCCTGGCTGCCACGCTCTCGCTCCCCGGCCTGCAATGCGCCACGTACCACTGGCCCCTTGTCGGTTGCTCGTCATCATGCATGCTTACTGCTCTCATACACATGTCTCACGACCATGCTCCACCACCCAGGCACCGGACGTAATAGGGCTGGGATATACCCGGTATGGAAGCCGCCCGGAGCAGGCGCTACAACAGGGTACGGCTCGTTTTGGGTGGAGGTAGTGACGACGAAGCGCCGCCCCGAAGTCTGTGGAGGGCTACATGCACGCCTGCTAGACAGTATCATCTGCCGCACTTCATAGCGTGCGCGGTAAGAAAATAGTAGCAGAGATACAGAGTAGTGTCAACCCGCGCGGGCAGCATAAGTGTTCAGATTAGTTGTAGAAGAAAAATAATTGTAGGGGCGTGATTTATCGCGCCCTGGTGGGGTCACGCGATGGGTTGGTCGGTCATCCCCGCTACTCATTTGCTATTACCGAAGAACTGCCTTACACGTTCTTTATGGCCTATGATTTCCTTCTTGTTTAATATCTGATAGAAGGCTGACCATCGCTCTTTAAATTCGTTACGATTGAAATCCATAGCGAGAGCATCAGGTATACCACCACCTTGCAAAACGTATAGACGGATATCCAGGCCGTTCGTGACCAAGTAATAAGGGGTTGCAAGCTCCTGTGCATAAGATCGAGCTTGTGAAATAGCATCCTCGGTTAGCTTCCCTTTCTTCGCCTCCACCACAAGGAGGGCATCATCCTTAGAACGACCTTGACCGTTGAACAGGACAACGTCTGCTTGTGTCCTAGTTGGTTTTGTACCTCGAAATATTGTGATAGGGTGGCCGATCACGCAGTCCTCCTCAGCGTACCCTAATCGCTCTAGCAATGGCATGATGAAATAGTATTCGACTTCACGCTCGCTCTCAAATTCGCGCTGCTCTATTATCGTGAACCAACTATCATCAGGCGTGAGCACATTTTCGGGTTGGGCATCAAGATCAATGGAAGGGCCTGGCGGCTCAATGTAAGTGAGGATAATCCATTCGTCTTTTGCCTCCGATCCCAAAACTGAAATATCCGGGTTTATAATGAGTCCCTGCCGCTTCTTTAGTTCCTGTGTAACTTGCTCGATTCGCTCTTTGCTCCGCACTTTGAATCCAAACTTATCCCAGAAGGTCTTGCTAAGTAGACGGCGCTGGCGTTTGGGCGTGGCTAAGATGGATTGAAAGATTTCCTCAACAATCTCAGTGACGGACGGCGCCTTAGCCATCGGTTTGCTCCTTTAAGCTCACGGTTACAAACAGCGAAGCCTCCATACGGAGGCTCCAAGCATACCTGACGTCTTCTAACTTCTGACTTCTAACTTCTAGCTTCTAACCTTACGCGCTTTCCTCTAGTTCAGCGTCATCCAGGGCACGCTCGGCTTTGGCGGAATGCAGCCCGGAGGACTGCTCACGTTCGTAGCGGCTCTCGTTGCGCGTGACGAGCATAGGTGCGCGCTTGCCCTCTATCGCCTCCTTCGTGATGACGCACTTACGCACGTTCTCCTGGGAGGGTATCTCATACATCACGTCCAACAAGGTCTCTTCAATGATGGTGCGCAGGCCGCGAGCGCCCGTCTTCTGTTTGAGCGCCTTGTCGGCTGCCGCCTCTAACGCCTCTTTGGTGAACTCAAGCTCCACCTTGTCCTGGGCCAGCAGCTTCTGGTACTGCTTGACGATGGCGTTCTTCGGCTCGGTGAGTATCCTGACCAGTGCGCTCATATCTAGCGGGTCGAGCGCCACGATGATGGGGAGGCGGCCCACGAACTCAGGGATGAGGCCGTACTTGAGCAGGTCTTCGGGGATGACCTGCGACAGGAGGGCTGCTGCCCGTTTGGCGCGCTCTTCCGGGTCGCCCGACCTGTTGAAGCCTATCGAATTGCCCCCGCCTACGCGCTTGGAGATAATATCTTCCAGTCCCTCGAACGCCCCGCCGCATATGAAGAGGATGTTGGCGGTGTCCACTTGGATGAAGTCTTGGTGGGGGTGCTTGCGGCCCGACTGGGGAGGCACGTTCGCTACCGTCCCCTCCACTATCTTGAGTAGCGCCTGCTGCACGCCCTCCCCCGACACGTCGCGGGTGATGGAGGGGTTGTCGCTCTTGCGGGCGATCTTGTCTATCTCATCTATGTAAACTATGCCCTTCTCGGCGCGGGCTATATCGAGATCGGCTGATTGCAGGAGGCGGAGGAGGATGTTCTCCACATCTTCGCCCACGTAGCCCGCTTCGGTAAGGGCGGTAGCATCAGCGATGGAGAAAGGCACGTCCAGTATCTTGGCGAGGGTCTGCGCCAGCAGGGTCTTGCCGCAGCCGGTCGGCCCCAGGAGGAGTATGTTGCTCTTTTGCAGCTCTACGTCGTCGCCCTTCATACCTGCGGTCACGCGCTTGTAGTGGTTGTAGACCGCCACGGAGAGCACCTTCTTGGCGCGGTCCTGGCTGATGACGTAGCCGTCGAGCAGTTCGGAGATGCGCTTCGGCTTTGGTATCTGCTTGCCCAGGTTGAAGTCGGACTTGGTAGTCGTCAGGTCCTCTTCGTCAATGATCTCCCGGCACAGGTCCACACATTCATTACATATGTAGACTGCGCCAGGCCCCGCGATGAGCCTGCTGACGTCTTCCTGGCCTTTGCCGCAAAACGAGCAACGATACTGGGGCTTACCGCTCCGAGGGTTGGCCATGCTGGTCAATCTCCTAATTTTAGATTTTGGATTTTAGATTTTCGATTTGGATTTCTGAATTGTAGATTAGGAACAGTTGCCGTACAAATCTAAAATCCAAAATCCAAAATCTAAAATTACACTTTCAGGCTGCCCGCGATCAGGCTGTCGGCGGCGCTGGTGATGCGCTCGTTGCCGGGGATAGCGCCTGTGGTCTGGATCACCTCGTCAATGATGCCGTACTCAACCGCCTGGTATGCGTCCATGTAGATGTCGCGCTCGAAGTCGTGCGAGATCTTTTCGAGGGTATTGCCGGTGTGGTTAGCCATGATGGTGCGTATCCTCGATTGGAGTCTCAAGAGTTCGCGGGCCTGTATCTCTATGTCGGGGGCCGCCGAATAGGGTATACCGCCCTGCGCCGGGTGCATGTGGATGGTGGCGTTGGGGAGAGCGTATCGCTTGCCCTTCGCGCCCGCGCAGAGGAGGATGGTGCCCATAGAGGCTGCCAGGCCGACGCAGAGAGTGGTAACGTCGGGACGTACAAACTGCATGGTGTCGTAGATAGCCAGTCCGGCTGTGACCACGCCGCCCGGCGACTGGATGTAAATCTGGATGTCGCGCTCCGGGTCCTCGTGGTCGAGGAAGAGGAGTTGGGCGACGACCGCGTTAGCTACCTGGTCGTCAATAGGTGTGCCGATGAAGATGATGCGGTCCTTGAGGAGCCGGGAGTATATATCGTACACCCGCTCGCCCCGGTTGCTGCTCTCCACCACATAGGGGATTATAGCCTGAGGCTTAGGGGTCCAGAGTTCCGAGTTCGGGTTCATTGCTTATCTCCTGTGAGCCATATTATACATGACGGTATTGCCCTGCACAATTGGTTTTCCCCAACCAATTTTCTACGTAGTTTGACGTAATGTTGACTCGTATTGCGTATTGCGTGTTGCGTATTGTCTCATTGTGCGTAAGACCCTTACGAAATACGCACTACGCAATACGTTCTGGTCGGGTATTTGCTTTCTCTCTTATCGCGGGGAGCCTGAGATGCTCGCAAAGTGCCTGTAAGCTATTATACCATTAAGGGGTAGCCGGGCGGCACCTGGAAAAAGGTGGAGGTACAGGCAATGACTGACGCTGAATGGACAGAACTGAAGAGGCATTACAAGTTTGGTTTAGCCGAACGGCGTCCCCTGCTCAAATACGAGTTGGAGGAGCAGTCTGAGCGCATCCGCTCCGATAGAGGCGCAGCCGATTTCCACAAGCTTGTCGCGGAAGTAGATCGCCTGCGGGCTGCCCTGCTAAGGTACGGCGACCACGACCCCTCATGCGATTGGCAGAAAGAAGGGTGCGGCTGCGGCTACAGGCAGGCGTTGGGGAGAGACTAGAATAAAGTTAACAACTACGTAGATTGCCATCCTGAGTTTGGTTTACGATTGTTCACCATATCCGTTAGCGGATCGGGTCCAAACTGGCATAGCCTTTGCTTCCTAATGGGTGCATGCCTCCAAGCGGAGGGCATGGAGGCCGGACATCCTACCATTACGACAATAATCGAAGGGAGACATCACAAATGGCTATCAACACTCTGCAAGAGAAGTTCATCCACGAGCTAGGCGACATCTACGACGCCGAGCACCAGTTCCTCAAGGGGCAGGAAGAGATGCTCAAGAACGCCACCGATCAGGCGCTCAAGGAGATGATCACCAACCACATCAGCCAGACCCAGCAGCAAATCAGGAACATCGAGGGGGTGTATCGCGCCCTGGGCAGGGAGCCTGAGCGGGTGATGTGTGACGGCGCTAAGGGCATAGTGAGCGAAGGCCAGAAGATAATGAAGGAGACCGCAGGCGATAACCAGCTACGCGACTGTGCTATCGCGGGCGCGGCGTCAAAGGTAGAGCACTACGAGATTGCCACTTATCGCGGCCTCATCCTGGGCGCGGAGCTTATGGGTCAACAGGAGGTTGTCAGCCTGCTACAGCAGAACCTTGAGCAGGAAGAGAGCACCGCCCGCCTCATTGAGCAGTCGGCACCCCAACTCCTCCAGAAGGCGATGGGCGGCACGAATATCCAGTCGGGCCAGTTCTCCCAGGCCACGCCAACCTACTAAAGTTTGAATTACGAATTACTAATTACGAATTACGGCGAAACGCAATGTAATTCGTAATTAGTAATTCGTAATTCCCCGTGGAGGGGAAGTTATGGCTAAACCCCTGAGCGAGCAGGTGGTTGTGATAACCGGCGCGTCGTCGGGGATAGGTAGGGAGACGGCCCTACGGCTGGCAGGACGTGGGGCTAAGGTCATCGTTTCGGCGCGTAGTGATGAGGCGTTAGACGAGTTGGTGGGGCAGATAACATCGGCGGGCGGCGAGGCTACTTCCATCTCGGCTGACGTCTCTATCTACAGCGACGTGGAGGCCCTGGCGAGCGGCGCGGTAGAGAAGTATGGCCGCATAGATACCTGGGTAAACAACGCAGGTGTGCTCATTGTAGGCGAGTTCGAGAACACGGACCTGGACGAGGCCCGGCGGCTCTTCGACGTGAACTTCTGGGGCGAATTGCACGGCTGCAAGGCTGTGCTGCCCATTATGAAGTCGCAGGGCGGCGGCACCATCGTCAACGTCACATCGGTCACTGCCCGTCGGCCCCTGCCCCTGATGTCCGTCTACTCAGCGTCGAAGGCCGCGCTCAACGGCCTCAGCGAAGGCCTGCGAACCGAGTTAGAGGGCACGGGCGTCGAGCTATGCATAGTCATGCCCGCCACGATTGACACGCCCCTGTTCGAGCATGCCCGCTCCAAGGAGGGTGTAGCCCCCAGGCCGGTGCCGCCCATCTACCCACCCTCCGAGGTGGCAAGGGCTATCGAGAGAGTTGCTGAGAAGCCCCAGCGCCAGATATTTGCCGGACCCGCGGGCATAGGCTTCCACGTCGGCAACTTCCTGATGCCTGACGTGCTTGACAAGGCGCTCGCAAAATTCGGCTGGACGCAGCTAACGAGCCAGCCGGAACCACCACGAGGCAACGACAACCTGAACAGAGGGATGGGTGAGACGCCGGGCAGAACAAGCGGAGGCTGGCGGGGCAGGCGCTACAAGGGGATCGAGCTTGCCAGCCGCATAGGTCTGGGACTTGCCGCGCTATTCCTGGTGCGGAAACTGGTCCGCCGCTAACAAGTCAGGCTCTCTCGGCAGCCATCCGCAAACGCTCAATAGCGGCAGCCACGCCGTCGGGCGTGCCGTACACAGCGGAGCCTGCCACCAGCAGGTTAGCCCCGGCTTCCACGACCAACGGGGCCGTCTCTTCGTGTATTCCCCCGTCCACCTCTATATCGACCGCCAGGCCGCGCTCTTCTATAGTAGCGCGCAGGCGGCGTATCTTAGGTAGCATGGAATGGATGAACTCCTGCCCGCCGAAGCCCGGATTGACGGTCATCACGATCACCATATCCACGTACTCAAGTATCTCGTCCAGCGCGACTAGGGACGTAGAGGGGTTCAGGGCCACCCCCGGCTTCTTGCCCTCGGCGCGTATCTGCTGGATGGTGCGGTGCAGGTGGGTCGTGGCCTCCACGTGGACGATGATGTAGTCGGCTCCTACTTTGGCGAAGTCGTCTATGAAAAGCTCAGGCCGCTCAATCATCAGGTGCGCCTCTATGGGCAATTTCGTGTGCGGGCGCATAGACTTTATCACGGGCAACCCCACGCTGATGTTGGGCACGAAATGGCCGTCCATCACATCCACCTGTATGCGGTCAGCCCACGCCTCCTCCGCCTCGCGCACCTGCTCCCCCAGCCGTGCAAAGTCGGCTGAGAGTATGGAGGGCACTATCCCTATCTTCTTGTCACCTGGGTCCTGTGCCATAAGGAGGTTCTACCTTAGCTACGCTGAAAGGTTTTCATTGGAACTATAAATATAGTAGGGATTTATTTCTGCTTAGGGGGTTTCCTGATTCTATATCGCCTGAGCCACTCTCGAAATCCCATATCGCTATTACCATCAGGTCCACCCGGCTCGGATCCTCCTGACTCAGGCCCCCCCGAGTCCCATCTTGCTAAGGCTAAAAGCGCCTGCCAATCCCTCGCAGCTTTTCTCTTATCATTGTCATCGAAACTCTCAACTAGGGACCGCGAGATGTCTTCACCCTCGTCCTGATCAAAAAAGCTAACTGCAAGGTCGCCTATAATGCCAAAGTCGAGCCAGACGCGAGGGAAGGGGTCCGGAGGCTGGCGAATATCCTCTTCCTGTACAATCAAAACTCGGAAGCCATCTGCGATCATGCTCTTCACAACCTCTACAGCATCATCCTCTTGAGTTTTATCTCGGAGGGTCTCACCCTTGAGAATTAGAATCCTCGTCTTTCGGCCGGCAAACTTCTTCAGCACCAAACTATAGTTACGTGCCTCAGTCTCTTCATCCGATATAGCTTCCATCCAATATCTGAGGTCATTATTGCTTACCAAGCAGATTTCATCCAACTTTTCATCCACTGATTCAACAAGCCGATACCAATGCTCCCAAAGTTTCGGCGGGCGAAATGTAAGCCGACGCCTTCCAATCCGTTGTATATCTCCCAGTACCTGATTACGAACGCTATCGAACATCGCCTTGTCATCGAAGGTCTGGTACCAGGCGATTGCATCCCGTAAGGCTGCCAGCACAGGCCGGACAATTTTCCGTTGGTCTTCTTCTGTAAATGCCAGGATCAGCCCGGATAATGGCCCAAGTTCTGATGCGGCTTCGATTTCGTTAATTGCATTCCTGATCTTAAGAGCGACGGGACCTAAAGCAGGTTGTAAGTCACCATTCCTATGCCGCCTATATCGTGCTGTCGTGATGCCTGCCAGGTCAGCTGGGATGTTGATATTATCATCCGCGCAGTACACGATAAAGATCTTTTCCTGTCCCAGGCTCCCCATGAAAAGTCCCAATTCAAATATCACGTTATCGCGAGCAGTAGCTTGTGTGATACCCCTTTTTGTGAGGGTATCATCCGGCGACAGAATTAGGACCGCGTAATCATAAGTCTTACTTGCTTTCATTAGAGCATTCAACGTACCTTGAGCAAGGCCAAAGACGCCCTGGCTCCAAATGGTAGTTTCAAAGTGCTCCTCCAGGGCAAGTTGCAAGTACTCTGCGACTTCTTTGCCTTCAGATGATGAACCAATAAAAATGCTCGGAGTGCTTTTGAGGGTGGTCATGTCGGCTCCTCATTATGTTGCAGATGTTAGGGTAGAACGGAGAAAGTTGGGAACTCAATTATACCTGATAACTAAGACTGAGATAAGAATGCAGGTACCGAATTTAACAAGACGCTTGTGCTTCTAGACCAATGCCTGTTTGAAGCTATATCGCTGCTCGCCTGTCATCAAGCCGCTCAACGCGTCGAAGTCGCCCGCTAGGTAAGCGGCCCTCCCACTGTCCTGTGCCTGTCTCTCAATCTGAGATATGTTATCAGTTGTCATAGCTTCCCAACCCGACCCCTCACGTACGCGGATACTCCCCCTCCAACTGGGAAGCCGCCGCCTTATCCACCAGCCACACTACCCTGCCCGTCGCGCCCCGCATTAGCTGGCTGGGGTACTCGTCCACGTTTTCTTCGCCCTCAAGCACCTCCTTCAAGACAGGCGCTTTACCCTCGCCCGTCACAGTGAAGATAGCCTCCCGCGCCGAGGTCAGCACGGCGGGGGTGAGCGTTATCCTGTGGGAAGCTACTTTCTCTACGTAGTGGGCCGCGACGAGCCTCCCCTGTTCGTGTATGAGGGCGGTGTGCGGGAAGAGGGAGGCGGTATGGCCGTCGTCGCCCATGCCCAGGAAGAGCAGGTCGAACTCCGGCACGTCGCCATCTTCGAGGCCAAACTCCGTGCGTATCGTGGCTTCGTATTGCGCGGCGGCTTCTCCAGGAGTCATGCCTTCGGTGGGCATAGGAAAGACGTTCGCGGAGTTGACGCCTACTTTGCTGAAAAGCTCGTCGTTCGCTAGCTTGTAGTTGCTGTCGGGGTGGTCGTGCGCCACGAAACGCTCGTCCACGAAGAAGAAGCCTATATTGTCCCAGGCGATCTCGCTCTTGAACGGCTCGGATGCCAGCAGGCCGTACAGCAGCTTCGGCGTAGACCCGCCCGACAGCCCCACTCTAAAAGGCACACCCATCGCAACCGCTTGCTGGGCCAAACGCTGGAACGCGGCAGCCGCATCCAGCGCGACTCCAGTGGGGCTTTGCTTTACCTGGACTATCACGCCCGACTCGGACGTATGCGGGCTAGTCAAGGTGGCTACCTTTCGGCGGCCCTTGAGGTGGCTGGGGAGTTTGGGGTGCCTGTGGCATGCGCGGGCGTTGGGCCGCGCTGATAGGCTCTCCTGTGGTCATCTTGCGCTCCGGCTGGATCGAGCCGTGATGCGTGACACCCTTTATGAAGGCCCCGACACACTCCAACGCCTCTTCATACACCCTGTCGTGGCTGAAGACCTCAAGCTCACCGTTGAGAAGCTCGGCCCTATCCGGCGTCTGCAACTGTATGGTGTGCGTGGCGGGCGCGGCCCCCTCTATCTGCACCGTCGTGATGGCGCACTCATCCTGCTTATCCGAGAGCGCCACCGTGAAGCTGGCTTCCGGCGGTCCGTTCGGGTCCGCGCCGGGCACTTCCATTGTGATGGAGTCCAGGTCGCCTGGGGTGCCTGACCGCCTCGATATTGGTTCCAAATTGATAGTGATTATGCGCTTGCCCACGCGCAGGGTCAGGCGCGTGCATGGCGGCAGGCCGTCCTCGTTGTGGATCAACTCGTGTACGGGGTCGGCAGGCTCCCACTTCAACCGGCTAGCCAGCCACCCCGCCAGCATAAGCCCCTGCGCCCGGTTCGCGCCACCCCGTTCTGAGAGCGCATAATTGATAGTCACACGCCCGATGCGGTCCAGGTAGGGGCGCGTGGTTGGCGCGTCGAAGAACTGGGCGATTATCTCGCGCCAGGGCGTGAGCCGCCCCCAGTTCATGTCGGTGCAGGCCATCTTGGGCCAGTCGACCTTCATGCGGCTTGCCATCTTGGCGAGCGTGCCCTCTACGTTATCGAACATCGAGGAGTCGACTATCAGTCGGTCCAGTATGTCCGATAGTTGCCTGAAGATGTAGTCATCGAAGGGAGAGCCTTCCGGCCACCAGAGGAATACCGGCAGGTCGGACATCACTATCGGGATGACGGCCGCCGGTATCTGGCGTATAGCCGAGCCGCCCGCCGACACCGACACCTGCTCGCAGCACACCTGCCGCCCACCCGCAGGCGGCACCTGGCAGTGGATTGACACCCACGCCTGCACCGGCATCTCCGCTTCGTGCGGGTCGGTGTACATCAGTATCACCCGGCAGGGGTGGCGGCCCGTAATCATGTCTATGTCCGTGATGTAGCCGTTGCCTACCGCGTAGTCCTCCGCATGTACGATGAGGTTGAGCACCTGGGTCATCGTGACGGCATGCACGCCGCCCTTCGTCTGGGCAGCCTCGGCTACGTCGCGCCAGAGTTCCATTAGCTGCCCTTCCACGTACTCCACCGCTACGGGCACCGGCGCACCCGTGTCTATCGTGGGACGCCTGTCGTTCTGGTCGGTCTGCGTTATCGTCTCTGCCATATTACAACCTTCTCCATGTGCGCCCGTCGGGCACGATAATGTTGTCGGCGGCCATCGGACCCCAACTCCCCGCCCGATAATTGGGGAAGGTGGGGGGCGGTATCTGCTTCCACCCTTCCAATATAGAAGTCGCGAGCTGCCACATTAGCTCAACTTCGTCTCGCCTCGTAAAGAGGGTCGAGTCGCCCAGCATGCAGTCCATCAGCAGGCGCTCGTAAGCGTCGGCAGGCTCCACGCCGAAGGAAGTGCCGTAGCGGAAGTTCATATCCACGGACCGCAGGCGCATCTCCGGGCCGGGAGTCTTCGACTCGAACCGCAACGCTATACCCTCGTCCGGCTGTATGTGCAGCACGAGCGAGTTGGGTAGCAGTTCGTCGGCGGCGGTGTGCTGGAAGAGGGCGAGCGGGGCGGGCTTGAACTGGATGGCTATCTCGGTGTCGCGCTTGGGGAGCCGCTTGCCGTGCCGCAGGTAGAAGGGCACGCCCGACCATCGCCAGTTCTCCACAAAGAACCGCGCCGCCACGAACGTCTCCGTGATGGAGTCGGGCGGCACGTCTTCCTCCTGGCGGTAGGCAGGCACCGGCTTGCCGAAGATGGCCCCAGGCCCGTACTGCCCCCTCACCGTGTTCTTGGCGACCTCGGCGGCGGTGGAGAATGGCTTAATGGCGCGTAATACCTTCGCCTTCTCGTCGCGCACGGCCTGGGCGTCAAACGAGGCGGGCGGCTCCATCGCCACCAGCGTGAGGAGTTGCATCATGTGGTTCTGGAGCATATCCCGCAGCGCGCCCGAATGGTCATAGTAGGAGGCGCGGTCCTCCACGCCCAGGCTCTCGGCGACGGTTATCTGCACGTTGTCTATGTAGCGGCGGCTCCAAAGCGGCTCCCAGATGCCGTTGGCGAAGCGGAAGACGAGGATGTTCTGCACAGTCTCCTTGCCCAGGTAGTGGTCTATGCGATATATCTGCTCTTCGGTGAATACCTCGCTTATCTGCCTGTTCAATTGCTGTGCGCTGGGGAGGTCGTGCCCGAACGGCTTCTCTATGATGATGCGCCGCCAGGGGGCATCATCGGCGGGCGGCGGCATGAGCATACCCGTGTTCAGCACCGCCGTATTGCTGCCGTTGCCGGACGGCATAAGGCGCGTATTCGCCAGCCCGCTCGCTCCCAGGTTAGCGACGATGGGCGCGTAAAAATCAGGCGGCGTAGACAGGTAGTAGATGCGGTTGCCCATAGTGCCGCGCTCTCGGTCTATCTCTTCCAGCCTGGTAGCCAGCTTCGTATAGCCGTTAGCGTCGTCGAAATTAGACTGCACGTAAAAAAGGCCCTGCGCGAAGTTCTCCCACACCGAGGGGCGCTGCGAAGGCTTATTGCGCGAATACTTCTCGATAGACTCCCTGGCCTGCTCCCGGAACTCCTCATCAGAGAAGGGCCGCCGCGCAAACCCCACGATTGAGAAGCCCACAGGCAGCCGACGCTCTATCATCAAATTATAGAGCGCAGGCAGCAGCTTGCGGTGTGCTAGATCGCCCGTAACGCCAAAGATAACCACAGCGCAAGGCTCCGCGGTGCGCCGCATCCGCAGCCCCTCGCGCAACGGATTATCTACTATAGGAGAGGCGAGTAATACCATTTTAGATTTTGGATTTTAGATTTTAGATTTTGGATTAGTTGCAATCCCTTGCAATCTAAAATCCAAAATCTAAAATCTAAAATCCTCTACTCCTTCTTCACTTCGATACTGCTCTGGTAGACTTCCTGGGCCGCACCCTGCATCTCTTTTACCGCGTGGGCTGCGTCGTGCCCAATCTCGGCGGCGTCCTCGGCGGCTACCGCCCTATCCATCAACTGGTCGGCGGCGTCCTCGGTGCTGATTGTGACATGGGTGGCAGAGGTGGTAGGCGTGGCGGGCGCTACCGATTTCATAGCCTCTGCTGCCGCCATCGACTCTATAGCCTCGGTGGTGCGTACCGCGTGTCCCCCAAACTGGTTGCGGAGGGCAGCAGTGACCTGCGCGCTGAACGACTCTTCCTGCCGTGACACAAATCTCGCCATGAGCGACAGGGTGATGATAGGCGCGGGGGTGGACTGGTTGATGGCCTCCATTACGGTCCAGCGCCCCTCTCCGGAGTCTTCCACGAAGCCCCGTATGTTCTCAAGCGCGTCACCCTCTTGCTCGAACGCCCTCTCGGCAAGCTCAAGCAGCCACGAGCGCACCACGCTGCCGTTGTTCCACACCTGGCTCAGCCGCGAGAGGTCTACCTGGTAGTCGCTGTTCTTGATGATCTCGAACCCCTCGCCGTATGCCTGCATCATGCCGTACTCGATGCCGTTGTGGACCATCTTGGTGAAGTGGCCGGCGCCGTGCGTGCCGAAGTAGTCGTAGCCGTTCTCGTTGGGCGCGAGGGTGGCGAACAGAGGGCGCAGGTGCTCGAACACCTCGCGCTCGCCGCCTATCATCATGCAATACCCGTTCTTCAGGCCCCATATGCCGCCCGACGTGCCCACGTCCATGAAGTTGATGCCGTGCTCGTGAAGCATCTTGGCGCGGGCGATGGAGTCGCGGAAGTTCGAGTTGCCGCCGTCTATGATGATGTCGCCCTCGTCAAGCAGCGGGATAAGGCGCTGTATCTGCTGGGTGGTCGCGTCGCCCGCGGGCACCATCACCCACACGGCCTGCGGCTTGCTCTCCAGCTTCTCCGCAAGCTCCTCAAGCGAGAAAGCAGGGATAGCGCCATGCTCGGCCACCTCCCGCGTCTTGTCGGGCGAGCGGTTGTACGCCACGATACGGTGCCCCCCCAGGAGCAACCTCTCCACCATGTTAGCGCCCATGCGCCCCAGTCCTATGAAGCCTAGTTCCATTCTCGCCTCCTGTTGCTAGGTTAGGTAGTTTCGATATTATCGAATTACCGAGGTTTATAAGCTTGACTTCTATGCCGTACTGCTACGATATCAACTACCTGCTCAGCATCGAACACCTGATAAATCACTCGATAATCACCTATTCGGATACGCCATGCGTTCTCAATTCCTTCCACCTTGCGACAGTGCGTTGGACGTGGGTCCTGAGCTAAAGCCTTGATTTGTGGGACGATGCGATTGACGAGAGAAGCACTAAGGTTGTTCAACTCCTTGCGGGCGGACTGAGTGAACGTAATTACGTACTCAGTCACGTAGCTTCCCTGATTGTCTTAACTTCTCCTGCACTTCGTCCAACGACTCACGCGGTTCATTGGCTCGCGCTCGTATAAGGAGCGCATCGTAAAAATCTTCCCATAGTTCACCGTGCTGCTTCAGGTCTATCAACACGGCGACCTGCTCCCCGGCGGTATTGGTGACGAAGCTAATGCCTTCCAACTGTGGTGCTTGTATGCTCTTCATAT
Organism: Chloroflexia bacterium; assembly: GCA_036399775.1. Lineage (GTDB taxonomy): Bacteria > Chloroflexota > Chloroflexia > QHBQ01 > JADMIH01 > JADMIH01. The sequence continues at coordinate 14,449 of DASWMJ010000066.1, forward strand.
ATCAGTTCCTATCGTTAGGGAAATTCGAGTTCGTGTATTGCCAGTATATACACCCCAGTCCCATGAAGCCTGGTTCCATTCTCGCCTCCTCTTATCGGTCTTGTAGAAGCTCTTAGTTTTCAGGGCACGATCCCATAATAACGCTCTTCTCTGGCAGCGTAAACTGCATAACGCCTTTTTCTTCTGTGTTGACAATCAGTACGCCTCGTAGCAATGCGCCCTCCGTCAGTTGAACATCAATTGCGGTGCGTGGCACCACGAACTGCTCTTTTACATCAGCATACATTCTTGTGAAATAATCGGTGACTACCGAACCCTCATATTTAGCCACAGCATCCAATACTTTCTCACCATTAGTCTTGGTTAAAATAATTTCCCCGCCTGCAAGGTCCGGTGGTAAGTTAAACCCGATATTCACTAGATCAGCCTCAACACACATAGCAGAAGAGTGAGGTTTCCTTTCATCGCTGGATGCCTCATATGTGTAAGTGCTGTTCGCCATGATAGCCTCAATAATACGCGCGTGGCGATTGCCGGTGTAGTTAGGTGTGCCGTTCGCTACCATAGATTCGGCGGAGGAGGCGACCATTACACCTGTAGCTAAGGTCCCTATCAGCAGGGCGCTGCAAAATAGGATGGTGCCCGGTAAGCTCAGATGTTTCTTTCTCTGCTGGTTAGTGATCATCATGTGCAGCTACCGTCCAAATATGTCATTAATTGATGCTGTAAGGTCGGAAAAGCCAGGTACGGGTACAGATTGCCCCCGCCCTAGCTGCTGATGCTCTTGGTAAGTGCCCCCACCAGGCTGAGAGTAAACCTCGATGCTGTCCTCCTGCAAGTTGACAAGCCACACTTCAGGTATGCCCGCTCGCGCATAGAGCGGCACCTTTACCTTCCGGTCGAATGTCAAAGTCGTGTCCGACACTTCTATAGCCAGTAGTACATCGTTAGCGCCTGGATTATGTAGGTCATGTGAATAGTCACGCTGCTTGAGTAGAGTAATGTCAGGCTGGGGTTCAGAATAATCTCCGAGGTGAAGAGGGTTTTGCACATGAACCATCGCTCTGCCCTGAAGCAAGAGAACCAGCAATTGATTGAGGCGGTTCACACACAAAGCGTGACGCATACCAATAGGAGCCATATCTATAATCTCGCCTTCGATAAGCTCTACACGGGCATCCTCCGACAGGATGCCTGCCTCCCCCATCCGGTAGTATTCGTCAACAGTGAATAAATGTGGGGCTTGCTGTGTTGCCATAATTGTCTAACTCGTCCCTCTTTGCTCTAAGGTTCTAAGGCTGTGTCCAGGTATATTCCGAACTGTTCTCTTCATTCAAACAACTCGGCCACTTTGCAAGAAAAGCCCGGCAGCACGTCAGGGTGCTCAAGTATATCATCTGCGCTATACGTCCGCGCCAGCCCATTGGCAGTATAAGCAATCACCTCGCGAGTACGCGGGTAAACGGTCCACACCAACGGCGTGCCTGCCGACAGGAAATCGCGAACTTTCTCCCGGACTTCCACTTCCGTATCGCTTGGTGAAACAACTTCAACTGCTAAGTCGGGTGCCATATGCCCAAAGCCTTCGGAAACGCTCTTCTGCGACATCCAGTCCTCACGCATATAAGATACGTCCGGGCCACGCACCGTATCTGGGTTGCGGCTCAAGGTGTAGCCTGCTCTAACCCCTATATAGCCACCTGTGGAACTTTTCGGCCACAGCCGCAACAGTGTCCCAATGGTAAGTACAACCATACCATGTTGCGCACCAAGCGGCATGCTCTCAACTACCTCCCCGCGCACAAGTTCTTTATGCTCGCTCCCCGGCAAGCGCGAAAACTCCTCGATGGTCATCAGGCGTTGTGCCACAGAACTCATAATTCCATCCTGCCTATATCCGTACTGGGGCTACAGGCGTTACATTTAGCTTGCTGGGTTGGTATTCTTCTAACTTGGTTTGCAGATCGTCTGTAAGTATGAGAGGGTACTTTCCGGTAGCCTTCAGCTTTTGGAAAACCTGCCGGGCAAACGTATCGATCCACTCTCTGCGTTCATCGCCATTCCCTGTATTGAGCGCCCTGACTGAGATGTGATATCTGTATTCCCCAAAATTCATGTCCCTATCCGGTTCAAAGTCGTGCTCTCCTACCGTAAGCACAACCTTTGGAGTACGGATCTCATACCAGGTATCAAGATCGTCTTGGCAGGCTTCCAACTTGAGTGCAAGTAGGGACGCTAGCTCCTGGGCAAAATCATCTAGTGGAGCGTCGGTGTCTGCAAATAAGTCTATACTTCTAGCCATCTACCCTATCTCCTGAGCAAAATCTGTAGAGGTAATGTCAAACCCATCACCAATTATTCTAACACTATCAACTCTACCACGAGTGATACTTCTTGCTCTGGCCAGTCCTCTTTCGCCTTCCACTTCCGACAAACCTGAGCCTAAAGCGTATAAGATGATGTGTCGTGCTTGCCCGCCTCGCCTGATCGAATTGTTGATCGAGTTTCTCACAGTCGCGCTGGTGGCATTTCGGTAGAGAACCTTGAACTCAGTTTGAATGCCGGGATACTCTTTGCTTAACGGCTGCTCCCCTACCAAAGCATCAGCGACCCTTCCGGCCTGCTCGCCTTCCACTAACGCCCTGATATGCTTGCCCTCGCTCTCAAGAATCTCGGCTATCTTTCTCTCTTCGAGGGAAAACTTTCTCTCTGATTCGTCAATGCTGCCGTGAGCGTGAGCAGTCGGTTTACTGGCATCAGTATCCAATCTACATTAGATGCCTAGCGGGGCTACCGCCGCCCTGATAGCCTCCCTTATATGCTCCACACCCTCAGCATGGTCGCCCCTGATGTGTAGACGTATGGCGCGCCTGCCGTGCTGCTGTAGTGATTGCAGATCGCCTAGTGCCTGGGCGCGGATAAGCGTGCCGAAGCTGAAAGTCTGGCCGGGGATGTCCAGGTCGCGCTGTGGGTCGCAGGTGACCTGGATGTACACGCCCCTGTTTGGCCCGCCCTTGTGTAGCTGCCCGGTCGAGTGGAGGAAGCGCGGGCCGTAGCCAAAAGTAGTCGCCACGCGGAGAGTGTCGCGAATGGCAAGGCGGGCGTCCTGCAATAGCTCTTCGTGCTCTCCCGTACTTGGTATGTAGGCAAGCGTCGCCACGTAGTCCCCTGGACGCACCGTGCTGAAGAATGCCCTAAGCGCCGACTCCAGCGTGCCTTCCGAGCCTGCACGGGAGAGGGCTTCGCCGTCACCATAGAGCGCGAGACTGTTGGCCTCAAGTATGGCATCACCCTCCGGCAGCTTACCCTTCTCCTTGTACACACCCAGGAGGCGCGAAGTATTGTCCTTGCTCTCCTGCACGTTTGGCTCATCGAAGGGGTCTATGCCCATGACGTGCCCCGCGACCGCCGTCGCCATCTCCCACCTGAAAAACTCCGCCCCCAGGTCGTATATATCCTTCATCTTCAAGCGCACGACCGGCTGCCCGGCATTTTGCAGCTTTTCCAACGCGTGCTCGTAGTCGCCGTTAGCCGAGCCGTCCACTCTCAAATATACGAACAGGCGGTCGCGGCCATACGCGGAGGGGCGTCCAAGCGGCTCCCCGGTCACGGGCACCAGCCCCTTGCCCTCCTTGCCCGTGCTCTCGGCTATCAACTGCTCTGCCCAGAGGCCAAAGCTGTCAAGCTCAGGCGTGGTGATTATAGTCACTTTGTCGCGGCCCGCCTTGTACGCCTCACCCATGATAGTGCCGAGCCATACGCCGGGGTTGTCCTCCGCGTTGACGCATGGCGCGCACGCTTCGGTCATGGTCTCTGCCCTGTCGAGCAACTTGTCTATGTCCATACCGAGCAGCGCGGCGGGCACCATCCCAAAGTAGGAGAGAGCAGAATAGCGCCCGCCTATATCTGCCATGTTCAGAAATGTGCGCCGGAACCCCTCCTCTTTAGCCAGCGTCTCCAGCGACGAGCCTGGGTCGGTGATAGCAACGAAGTTCTCGCCCGCCTTCGGACCCTTCGACACATTCACCTTCTCGCGGAAGTGGCGATAGAAGCTGATGGTCTCGGTGGTGCCGCCCGACTTGGTAGCCACGATGAATAGGCTGTCCGCCGGGTCAATACGCCGCTCTATAGCCGTTATCGTGCCGGGGTCCGTAGAGTCGAGCATGAAGAAGCGCGGGTACCCTTCCTTCGACCCGAATACGCGGTTCAGCACCTCAGGCGCAAGGGATGAGCCACCCATGCCGAGCAGCACGACGCTCTTATACCCCGCCTCCTGCACCTCTTTGGCGAACCCCTTCAGGTCGTCCGCGCGGTCCTGCATCAGCGACACCACGCGCAGCCACCCCAGGCGGTTCTTTATCGTCTTTTTGGCCTCGTCGTCTTGCTTCCAGATGGACGGGTCTTTCTCCCATATCTTGGAGGCTACCTGGTTCCCTCCGATACGCCGCAGGCCCTCCTGGACCTGCGGCTCAAGCCCCCCCAGGCTGGCCGCGTACCTTTCCGACAGCCCCGACATGAGCGTCTCACGCTTGCTACCGATGCACTCCGCGAGCGTGTCAAAGCTCTTTGTAAACGACTGCACGCCCTCGACCGTCAGTTCGTGGGTTATCTGGTCGAGCGAGATGCCCAACTCTTCCAACTGGGCCAACTGCCGCTTAGCAAGGTCGAGATCTTTGTCTATAGTGCGGGCCGCCACCCCGTGGTCCCTGAAGGCGATGATGGTCTGCGGCGGCATGGTATTCACCGTGTCGGGGCCGATAAGCTCTTCCACGTAGATTACGTCCCGGTAGTTGGGGTTCTTGGTGGAGGTGGACGCCCACAGGGGACGCTGCACTCGCGCGCCCTTTGCTGCCAACTTCTCCCATCGCTCCCCGCTGAACACCCGCTGAAACTCCTCGTAGGCCAGCTTGCTGTTGTTGATGGCGGTCGTCCCCAGCAGTCCCTTGATGATTGCCTGCTTTTCCGGGTCTTGCTCTTTCTTGAGCAGATCTTCCAACGCCTTGTCTGCCTTCGTGTCCACGCGGCTCACGAAGAAGGAGGCCACCGACGCTATCTTGTCTACCGGCTTGCCCTCCGCGACCCGCCGCTCCAGCGCTTTCAGGTAAGCTTCCATTACCTCCCTGTGTACCTCCACCGAGAAGATAAGCGTGATATTGACGTTTATGCCCCTGTAAAGTAATTCCTCTATGGCGGGGATGCCCTCGGCGGTAGCGGGCACCTTTATAAATATGTTCGGGCGTTTTGTGAGGTCGCTGAACTCAAGCGCCTCCTTGATGGTGCCCTCCGTATCGTGCGCCAGGCTGGGCGCTACCTCGATGGAGATGTAGCCGTCTAGCCCGTCCGTGCGGTCGTACACCTGCCGGAAGATGTCGGCGGCGTTGGAAACGTCCTCTACTATGAGTATCTTGTATATGTCGTCGGCGCTCTTACCCTGCCGCACAAGCTCGTCTATGCCTGCGTCGTAGTCGGTAGAGCCTGATATGGCCTTCTCGAAGATTGTGGGGTTGGCGGTAACGCCCACCACCCCCCAATCTATCATACGCTGCATCTCGCCGGAGGTGATGTCCCCCCTGCGTATGTTGTCCAGCCACACGCTCTGTCCGAAGTCGGCCAATTGCTGTAATGGTGTCTTGTCCATGTTATGCTCCTATTTTTCTTTGAACGTATCTAATGCCCGTGACGGCTATGCACGACCGCATGCCCTTTACCCTGGCGTATCAGCCACAGGTTGACTGGAAAAGCCACCGCGAACGCTACAATCAGCGCGAACGCCAGGCTCCCCCAGAACAGCAGGCTGACCAGCCCCGCGTCCATAGCGCCCGGTATGACCAATATGATCGCGTTGTCCACGATCTCCATGACGACAATCGAAAGCGTATCGGCGGCGAAGGCCAGCCTCGCAGCCTGCGCGAAAGTCATCCCGCCCGCGAGCAATGGCCGCAACGTGAGGCCGTAGCCGAAGATGAAGGCCAGCACCACCGCGAGCGCTATAGAAGGTAAGTCGTGCCAGCCCAGGGCCGTAGCTATCACCAACCCTAGCACCTCACCGATACCGCACCCCGTCAGGCAGTGCAGCGTCGCGCTGAACGCCAGCCTGGGCGCGGAGGGTTTGGTAGCGTGTGCGGTGTGCATCATCAAACTTCTATTCTCTAGTGAACTCCACGTCTAGGCGTCTCGCCGGCGACCATTAACTCTGTTTCTCGGCTGGTGTCTCTGACTGTGTTTGGGTGGTCATCGACTTTTCGAGTTCGCGCTCGTGGGGGGCGTGGCCGTCGCCGTGCTGGTCGGGTAGCACCTTCTCTTCGGGTTGGGCGGGAGGAACCGGGTCGCGGCGGCCCATGAGGGCCAAGCCGTGCTGCACGACGTTGTCGGGGGTGAAGCCGTACTTCTCGAAGATGATCTCGGCGGGGGCGGACGCGCCGTAAGTCTCCACCCCTATTATACTCCCCTCGGTGCCGACCCACTTATGCCAGCCCATAGGCGAGCCTGCCTCTACCGCCAGCCGCTTCTTGACATCGGGTGGCAGCACTTCGTCCCGGTAAGACTGGTCCTGCTCCTCGAACAACTCCCAGCAGGGCATCGAGACGACGCGGGTCTTTATCCCCTGCTCTTGCAGCCTGGGCCGCGCTTCCAACGCCCACTGCACTTCCGAGCCGGTAGAGATGATTATCAGATCGGGCCTGCCGCCGTCCGCCTCCGCGAGTATATACGCGCCGCGCAACACACCTTCCGCGGGGCCAACCTCGCTTCTATTGAAGGTAGGCAGTTTCTGGCGGCTGAGGATGAGGCAGGTAGGGCCATCCCGCCTGGTCAAGGCCACCTTCCACGCATATGTGCTCTCATTCGCATCGGCTGGGCGCACCGTCCACATATTGGGCACCGAGCGCAAACCCGCCAATTGCTCCACAGGTTCGTGCGTGGGGCCGTCTTCTCCCAGGCCGATGCTGTCGTGCGTGTAGACCATGATGGTCGGTATCTTCATTATCGCAGCCAGGCGCAGGGGTGGGCGCATGTAGTCGTAGAAGATGAGGAAGGTCGAGCCGAACGGGATAACACCCTTGTGCAGCACCATGCCGTTGAGGATAGACCCCATCGCGTGCTCCCGGATGCCGTAGTGGACGTTGCGTGCCGCGAAGTTGTCGCCTTCCAGGTCGCCGCCACCCTTGATGTATGCGCTCGTAGAGGGATACAGGTCCGCCGCCCCACTGAGTAGGTTGGGTATCTTCTTGGCGAGCACCTGTATTACCTCACCCGACGACGAGCGAGTGGCGACCGCGCCCTTCTCCGGCTTGAACTCAGGCAATTCGTCGTCCCAACCTTCAGGCAGGCCGCCTGAGATGAACAGCTTGTACTCAGAAGCGGCTTCGGGGAACTCTCGTTCGTAAGCATCCATCCGCTCCTGCCAGGCGCGCTGTTCCTCTTCACCCTTCAGCACCGCTTGGCGGCAATGTTGCAGTGCCTCGTCGGGCACGTAGAAAGGCTCTTCCCAGGGCCAGCCGAGGTTCTGCTTGGTGAGAATTACCTCCTCCTTGCCGAGCGGGCTGCCGTGTGCCTCCGACGTGTCGGCCTTGTTGGGCGAGCCGTATGCTATGACCGACTTCACGATGATGAGGGAGGGCTTACCCTCTTCCTCCTGGGCAGCTTTGATAGCCTTCCGTAAAGCGTCCAGGTCGTTCACGTCGCTAATGCGCTGGACGTGCCACCCGTATGCCTCAAACCGCTTGCCCACATCCTCCTGGAATGCCAGGTTGGTGTGCCCGTCAATCGTGATGTTGTTGTCATCATAGAAATAGATCAGCTTGCCCAGCTTGAGGAACCCCGCGATGGAAGCGGCCTCGGCGGACACCCCCTCCATCAGGTCGCCGTCGCTGCATATGGCGTAAGTGTAGTGGTCAATAATGTCGTGCCCAGGCTTGTTGAATCGGGTAGCCAGCCAGCGCTCGGCTATCGCCATGCCCACGCCGTTGCCGAACCCCTGCCCCAGCGGCCCTGTGGTGGTCTCCACGCCGGGCGTGTGGCTGTACTCCGGGTGGCCCGGCGTCTTAGATCCCCACTGCCGGAAGTTCTTCAGGTCGTCCAGCCCCAAATCATAACCCGTCAGGTATAGTGCAGAGTATTGAAGGATACAAGCGTGCCCCGCCGACAGTATGAAGCGGTCGCGGTTCTGCCAGTGCGGGTCGCGCGGGTTGTGCCGCATCACCTCCGTATAGAGTAGGTAGGCGAGCGGAGCAAGCGCCATACCCGTACCTGGGTGCCCGGCATTCGCCTGCTGTGGCCCATCCATCGAGAGGGTGCGGATAGTGTTGATGCTAAGCTGGTCTATATCCATGCCATAGAATTGGGTTTTCTCTTTCTGGTCTATCACAATGGAGTCTCCTGGTCCTGTCATGCAGTATCGTATAAGCAAGAAATTACGGGTTAAGAAAGAAGATTACGTCCCTGTACCACTACTCGTACAGCACGCAATATGCCAACAACAATGCTAATGCAAACTGGGTGGATGCCAGACGTAAGCGAACCCACTAACCCTTGTCATTCTGAGCGCAGCGAAGAATCTCGTCCCTCGCGCATTCTCTCGCCGTTGCATCTCACTCAGCTTGAGCGGTGTTTACCCTGCACAAAGATGGCAAGATTGACGTACATAAGGGTGTATGCTACCATCATATTGGCGGCATAGACCGAGGGAGGGAATTATGAAGAGAGATAAACCTGATAACTCACCCAAGCAGCAGGCTGTGAAAGATGCTGGTGGTGCCGGGGTTATCGACTATGATACTGTTCTCAGAGTCGTCCAGGGCTGGACGCCCGCGATGCGTGCCGCCTTGATGCACAATATCCTGGATACGCTAGCACAGCAGGCGGAAGCGCCACGACCAAAGCGCAACACTTTGGACCGCGCTTTGGGTCTTGCTAAAGTTCCCGGTCAGCCCGCCCCCTCTGATGAGGAAGTAGAGCAATGGCTGGACGAGCGCCGCATGGAAAAGTACGGTTAATGCGTGTCCTGCTTGATACCAACATCGTGCTTGATGTTCTTCTGGAACGCGAACCCTTTGTTCAAGTCGCAAAGCGCGTCTGGCAGGCTGCTGATGAGGCGCTAATTGCCTGATACGTTACAGCTTCCACCATCACGGACATCTATTATATTGTTAGAAAGACCGTAGGATTACAGAAGGCACATAAAGCCGTTCATGTGTGCCTGGACGCTTTTGAGATTTGCACAGTTGACCGTCAGGCTCTTGAACTGGCCGCCATTCAGGAAGGCGACTTTGAAGATAACCTACAAATCGTCTGCGCTACTATTGCTAACGTTGATGCTATAGTAACCCGCGATAAGACCGGCTTCAAGAGCGCGACCCTGCCTATCATGTCGCCGGAGGAAGTTGTCCAGAGGCTCACCAACCCCGGGCTAACTGAGAGCGCAGAGGTCTGAGACGTAAGTCGTGTTGGGCGACGCTTATGGAGTTGATGCCGGGGATTGTTGAAGCTGCTCACGGAATGGCGTGTAATCAGCCTTTAGCACTGCGCCGGTCTGCGCGTCAACGTCAAACGACATGTCCCACATGTCAAAAAGAGCTTTATCACCATCGCTGTACGTTATGAGCCATCGCGTGGCAGGCTCATCAAGGTTGAGGATCATCAAGGGGGAGAGCTTACGCCCATTAGCGTGATTGACCACGTCTTGCCACGTAAGCTCCCCGGCGGCACGAGGGCCGAGCTTAACGGCGGCGATGCGTTTCGCATAATCACCCTGCTTCGGCACGAAACGCTCATAAAAATCTTTATCGAAAGCCTGCCTCTGCGTCACCTTGACGGTTGATGCGGGCATGTCATCCCTTATTGTCAGGCTGATGTCGTTACCCGTAGGGCTTACGTAACGAAACTCGACCTCCAACACCTTCTGATAATCCCAGTTTGGCGGGCGATACGCGACAGGTGCCGCGCCAACGTCATGTAATACGGCGGTCTTGTCTACCCTGGCTATCTCAGCCTGAGCCGCAGCCACAATTTCATCCCATGAGGCAGCAGGGCCTGAAGGATTGCTGTAGCAGTTCAAAAACAGGCACTTGGCCTGCCCACCTCCCAATAGAGCCATCGGAATAATGACGGCAGCGCAAATACCGACAATCACCAACAGAGACAACCCCACAATCAGTGGCACCCTCAGTGGCATCCTTTTACGGTGTCGTGGGTTTTGCCTATCGGGCTGGTCGGGCGGAGGTGGCGGCACGTAGCTCATAAGTCTACCGCTTCTGGCTTGATGGTGAGGGGTCTAGCCCTCCTTAGGAAAATAGACAAACCCCAGCACGCCCGGCCCCGTATGGGTAGAAATCACCGGCCCCAGGTCGCTGCTGTACTCCTCCACCACGTTCATCTTCTCGCGCACCATACCTGCCAGCGTCTTCGCATCTTCAGGTGCCTGGGCGTGGCCGATGCATATCCGGCACGGTCTACCCTTCGCGCCCTCCACGCCTAGCTCCACCAGACGCTCCATAGCCTTTCGGCGCGTGCGCACCCGCTCAAGAGGCTCCACGCGCCCACCCTCCACGTGCAAAATAGGCTTTACGTTCAACAGACCGCCCAGGAAAGCCTGCGCGCCCCCGATGCGCCCACCCTTCTGCAAGTATTCGAGCGTGTCCACCAGCACCAGGATTTTGGCGTTGTGCTTGGTCCTCTCTATATTACTGACTATCTCGTCGTGGCTCTTACCCTGCTCGGCCTCGCGAATACCGTCCAGCACCATCAGCCCCTCGGCCATGTAGACGGTCTGCGTGTCTACGACGCTGATCTTCTTCCCGCCTTCCCCTTTGAACCGTTCGGCTGCCTGGCTCGCGGCGTTGTGCGTGCCGCTCAACCCGGTAGATAAATGCACCGAGATAATGCTATCCACGCCAGGGTCGTCCACAAGCGGCTTGTAGGCTTCCTCGAAGTCGCCCACCGACGGCTGGGAGGTGGTAGGGAGGGTCTTAGCGGCCTTGAGTCGCTCGAAGAATTCATCCTGGGTGAGGTCTATGCCGTCTCGAAAGGTCTCCGTGCCGAAGATAACCTGTAGGGGCACCACCGTGATATTGTATTTCTTTACTAGATCTGCTGGTATCCCCGCCGTGCTGTCGGTGACGAACGCTATTCTTCCCATGTTGTTTCCTCCTTGAAACGTATTGCGTAAAACGTAAAACGTGATGCGTGATTATTCTTCTTCAGTTATTGGGAACGCATCAGCAGGGTTAGAGCTAATAACAATAAACCAATAGCCGCTAACAACATGCCTATCGCCCTCAGCGTGGCTGCGGCTGCTACCGCCCTACCATGGCGAGCGTGCGCCTGCGTGCCCGTCATGAGTCTGCCTTTATGCGCGCCATCCGGCGGCTCCACCTTGACAACATGCTTGTACCACCATGCCCGCGAGCAGTAGCTGTATTCGCCAATCTCGCTTGCCCTTATAACCAATTTTGAATTATTCTGCATCGTCACTTATTGGTAGAGATGGGCTATTCAGGCCTGCTTGCGCCAGGGCTGCGGTTAGCTGGCGCTGCTGGATAGCGAAGGTGATGTCGCCGCGCGTCCTTTCGAGCACGCCCCTGACCATGTCGGTAGTGCGGCGCAGGCCGTCGGTGATGGCATCCGGGAAATCTACGGTCACCAGGAGAGAGTAGATCTCCTCCATCGTATCAAGCACCTGCTCGCACAACTCTACTTCGCCGTGACGGATGCGGTCGAGCGCGTAGCGGCGCATCTCCCCGGCTGCTTCCCCCAGGCCATTGAGGTAGGCCGCAGGCTCCACGCGCAACTCGGCGGCGGAAGGCACACTTTCGCCCCCTATCACGGCATAAACGATGTTGGCCTCAGCGTACTCTTTCTGCGCGTCCTGCACGTACCCCGCCCAATATATGCCTGGGTGCGCCTCGATAATATCGGCGCGAGTAGCAGCCACCAACTCGCCCGCAGCCCTGAGAAGATCGCGCGCCGCGTTCCGCTCACCGCGATGTGAGGCGCGAATAGAGTGGGCGCAGTGGCGTATGGTCGTTCGGCTGTTAGCCAGCGCAAGCTCCCGCGCCTGGTTCTTAGCCTCCAACGCCCTTATTAGCTCCTCACCGATAGATTGTATCCGGCTATCTTCCAAAATAATTCCTTCGAGGGGTCAGTCCTTTATCTACACTTAATCCTGATCCCTGATCCCTGATCCCTGATCCCTGATCCCTGATCCCTGATCCCTGATCCCTGATCCCTGATCCCTGATCCCTGATCCCTAACCCCTAATTGTTCGATGATCCGCCTGGCCCGAACGAAGGGCCGGGGCCGGGACTCCTTATAGCGGTCTCCCAACGCACTTGCAGCACGCGCTCCTGGGCCTCTACCTGGGTGAATACCTGCCGCAGCCCCGTAGAGCGGCCAACCGACTCTATCACGCACACATAGCGGAAGAAGGCCCCAGGTGCGGCTGGGTCCGGGCGCTCGGTGTAGAGAGACGCCTGGTAAAGCTGCGCCAGCGACAACACCGAGGACCAAAGCTCCCCCGTCGCCTCCATAACGGGTAGGCCGATCTCCACAAGCTCCCTGGGGCTAACCGTGTAGAAGTGTGAGTGGAAGCCCCCGTTGAACAGGTCCACAACCTGCTCGATCTGGCCGGCATTCTCCGGGTGCATGTGCAACCTCAACGCCTTGCGCGTTATCTCCCTCGAAAGGGTATCCGTCTGCTGTAGCTGCGCGATAACCAACGGATGGACGTGCTGAAACAGCGCAGCCGCCATCTCCGCCGAGAGACCTTGCCGATCATCCGCCCTATCTTCTCCCGCCGCCGACCCCTGATCCCTGATCCCTGATCCCTGATCCCTGATCCCTGATCCCTGACCCCTGACCCCTGACCCCTGGTCCCCCGCCCCCAAGAAACCAATCAAGCTCTTCATCTCGCCCCAGGTCACCGGCAGCGATTGGCCCGTTTCATCGTGTGGCAGGAGGGGATGCTTGCGGGCCGACTCTATGCCACCCAACTCAGACAGTGGCCCAATCACTATCTCATCGGCCCCAAGCGGGAGGAGAGCGGCGGCGCCCTGCGCTCGCGTGCCCACTATCACGCCCAGGTGGTCGCAATGCTCGCGCAGCAAATTGATAACCCGCCAGCAGACTTCTACCATGCCCCCACGCGCATAGAGCAGCAGGTCTATACGCTCCTTCTTGCCGAGGGCTTGCAGCTTGTCGTAGAGGTGGGGCAGGGCGTCGTCGGCAATGACGGCGTTATCATGCAGAAAATAGGCGATAACGGACGAGTTGCGCGCCCTCTCGATAGAGGTCAACAGTGTGTTGCGCTGCTCGACGTTCTCTAACACCCCTCAAACCCTCCCTTTAGCTTGCCGTCTTTAGCTGCCTGCGGTTGCGCCAGTTGCGAATAACGAACCAGGCGATGAGGGCCAAAATTACCAGGATGATGGGGATGTCGAATGGCCGCAACGCCTCACGGATGTCGCGAGGGTGCCACACCGCTCCCGCCCACGCCAGCCCCGCCGACCAGGGAAACGAGCCGAGGAACGTGTAGATAACGAACTTGGCGAAGTTCATCCGGGCGACACCCGCCGGGAACGAGATGAACGTACGCACGACGGGCAGCAGGCGCGAGAAGAAAGCCGTTGCCTCTCCATACTTCTCGAACCACTTGTCGGCGGTATGGAGGTGGTGCTTGTTGATGAGCAGGTACTTGCCGTACTTCTCCACGATAGGTCTGCCGCCCAGCGCGCCCACCCAGTACGCGATGATCGAGCCTATCGTGCAACCGAGCGCCCCATAGAAGCCTGCCAGCAAAATCCCCCACCAGTTATCCCCTGTACGTACAAGGTGCTCGCCCGCCAGGGGCATAATCACTTCGCTGGGTAGCGGGATGCAGGCGCTCTCTATAGCCATCATAATGACCACGCCAAACCACTGGAAATTACTGTAAATGCCCTCGATGAAGGGCCAGACATATTCATTCTCCAGGTGATGAAGAAACTCCAAAAACCGCCTCCTACGTGAATGTTCTGTTGGACGTAATGCCGGAACGCCGCGCCACGCCTCAAGGGCCTGGCATCCGGGGGATTATAACACAGCAGTCAGCTACAGGGCAAAATTGAGCGCCCATCGTAATCTGACTTCTGACTTCTACCTTCTACCTTCTATCTTCTCGCCCCCTCAATCACCTTCTGCACCTTATGAGGGTCACGGAGGTACATCATCCCCAGCAGGTAGCCCGGCGTATAAGGCCACATCGTCTGGTACCCCGGCCAGGGGCCGTAGCCTTCGCCTTGCTGGGGCTTGAACATAATATTGCCTACCTCTTTACCGCGCATCTCCACCAGCGTGTGAGGCAGCCCCGCCAGGCTAAATATCTTCACCCTGGGCGCGAAGATGCCATGACGTATCAGCACGCGCGTATCCGTCACAACGTACTCGGTGTTGCGCCACTCACGCGAGGTCAGCAGGAAGTGGCCCACCAGCATATACATGGCCGCGAAGAAAAATGGTATCCCCCAGCACGCCAGCAGATCGGGCGCTTCCGTCGTGAGTATCGTCGTCTCGAACGCCACCACAGCCGTCAGGAGCACGCCCCCGAACACGCTTAACGGCCATGTGCGCCACACGAAAGGCCCGCGCTCCGGCTTACCCCGCCACAGCACCTTCTCAATTGGCCCCAGGTTCGCATCCAGGTTTACGTCAGGCTCTTTCATAGCTAGGGGTCAGGGGTCAGGGGTCAGGGGTTGGTGTTGGTGTTGGGGGTTGGTTCTTTGGGCGCTCGGAGGGCCATTACCAGGGAGAATAGCGCGAGGGCGGCGAAGGCTGTTGGTACTATCAAATCCCAGGCTGGCGGGAGGCCCATCTGGGATAGGGTGGGGCGTATCATCGGCTCGCGCACGCCCGTCAAGATAAAACGCCAGTGGGCCACGATCTGCGACCACTCAGGCGTAAAGAGCATGTGCCATTCCTCGACGGTGCCTTCGCGGTACACGCCGTTGATGTCGAAGTAGTAGAACTGGTCAACCAGCGTGCCCGCTATCGCCACCGCGAACCCCGCCGCCCCAAGCCCCCACCACAGCATGCGCGCCCCCACCACCCGCGCCAACGACCCCAGCGGCCACAGCATAAACGGCACGAAGGGTATCAGGAAGCGCGGCCCCCAAGCCACGTTCCCCTCCCACGACGACCACAGCGCGTGAAAGCCGAACACGAGCGCGGCTTGCCCTATAAGCCACAACACTTCTGCCCGCAACTGAGATTTGCCGCTTCTCCACATATATACGAGCGCGATCGGCAGCAGGATTACCGGCGGCGCAAAGTATATTATCCCCTTGCCAGGGCTGAACAGCAGGCCATACAACCCCACATGAAGAGGCGTAGTGAACCCCTCGTTCTCATAGCCCGTAACGAATGGGCTACCATACCGCATGGCATTGAAGAAGCCTGCCAGTAGCACTCCCGGTAGCATACCCGCAATCGCCAACCCTATACCCGGCGCTACCCTCCGCAACGTCTGAGCCGATAGCAGCGAGCGCAACTGCATATCCCCAGCACCGTCTCTGGCGAGTGACCAAATCAGGTAGAGCATTGTAAAAGGCACGTATATGCCGTTCGCGGGTTTGACGAGCACGGCAAGACCCAGGCAAATCCCGGCAACCACTATAGTTAACCTGGAAGGCGGGGCCGTTTCTGCGGGCCGGGCATGCGGACCCACCCAAAGGAGCAACACAGCCACAAGCACCAGCAGGCCACTCAACGGCTCAGCGAAAGCCAACCGTGCATAAGGTATAGCAGGTGTCGCCAGGAGAAACGTCCCCGCTATGCCAAGCGCCACGCCCGCCCCATAACGCCTGCGCGCACCCAGGAAAAGTACCAGCGCGGTGGCAGGGGTGATAAGCTGGTTGAGCAGGGACGCCGCGAAGTGGGCCAGTTGGTCCTCGTTGCCGCCCGTAATAGAAGCCCAGGCAACGCCCAGCCAGTAAAAAGGTATATTGGCCAGCGACTGCCCCAACCCGAAGTGCGCCCACAGCCTGTTATTGTGCTGCCAGGGCACACCATCCTTCAGCAAGCCAAGCGTCACCTGGTACATCGCCTCAGCATCGCCCGTGTTGAAGCGGCCCAACGTAATCATCAAGAGGAGGGCCGCCACAGCTAATGCACCCCACACGGGTGCGCTCTCAGGCAGAGAAGCGCCAGGCCGGCGGAGGCCAATCATCCCCGCCGCCCCCAGGCTCAACACCAAAATAAGGCCTATAGAGCCGGTCAGCCATACATCTCCATAAGCTATCATACCCCCCAGCAATGCCATCGCAGCCGTAGCGGCCCCTAACACGACGCTACGCCCTCCGGTGCGGCGCATGACAGCTAGCGCAAGCCCCAACACGGAGACGAACAGCGCCACCTCCGACATGACGGCCCGCCAGGCAGCCCCCCGCGCCACTACCTCCACAGACGTGAGCGCGACCCCTAGCGTGCGGCTATCGCCCGGAGGGTTCCACGGTTCGGTCTCGATAATAACCACAGGGCTTTCGGCGGTAGCCTCCCCGCGTGCCTCAAGCACCCATGCCGTGCCGCCTATCCTGGTAGCGCCCGTGTAGGCTTCCGTGCCGTCTATAGTAACGCGCACCTGCCGGGGTGAGGGCGCGGCGTCGAACACAGTCAGATAAGCGGTAAGCGGCCCTGGCCCCCCATGCGGCACCGTAATGACGGCTGTGGCGTGTGTCCAGCGATAGGGTCCGGCAGGGCTTGTTTCCAGGCCGTCGAAACCTTCCCGCAAATAGAGACGCTCCGCCCGTTCGCCCATCCGTAGCCTATGGCTCCCCGCCAGTTGCCACGCAGCCACACCCCACACGATAAAAGTCCCAACGAAAAACCAGAAAAGTGGGTGGCGCAGCAAAGGAGCAAACCCCAAAGAGAGTCGCCTCCATACATTGCGCTCACCCTGCGCAGTGGTAGGCGAGTCCGGCGAGCCTGTCATGGGCGCATTATAACATCAACCCTGCTCTATAAAAGTACGGTAGGGGCGACCCGGTGGGTCGCCCTGGCGGGGATGGCGTACCATGCTTGGCTGCCGCCCCTTCCAGGGCGACCCACCGGGTCGCCCCTACCGTACCCTTTTACGGAGGGAACGCATTTTCCCCTTCGGTGTACCTACCTGTATACGCTGGTTCGCAAGAAGTTTCTATCTCAATGGGAGGCGCTCCAATGCTTACAAAAAGAGTTCACATCTACCTCAGTATCGCCCTCGTTACCGCCCTGATGATAACAACCATAGCAGTCACGCTCGCGCAGACTTCCCTGCCCGGCACCGGCAGCCGCACCTTCTCCGAGACGGGCAAGACCGTCACCGGCATCTTCCTCGACTACTGGGACAAAAACGGCGGCCTCCCTCAACAGGGCTTCCCGATCTCAGGCGTTATGTCCGAGCTATCAGACCTCGACAGCAAGACCTACACCGTGCAATACTTCGAGCGCGCCGTCTTCGAGCACCACCCCGAAAACCAGCCTCCCCATAACGTCCTCCTCTCCCAGCTAGGCACCTTCCAGTACAGGGCGAAATACCCCAACGCCGCCCCAGACCAGAAGCCGAACACGAACGCAGGCTCAACGCTATTCCAGGAGACGGGCAAGCGCGTCGGCGGCAAGTTCCTCGACTACTGGAAGGCGCACGGCGGCCTTGCCCAACAGGGCTTCCCCATATCGGAGGAGTTCAGCGAAAAGAGCGACCTCGACGGCCAGACCTACACCGTCCAGTATTTCGAGCGAGCCGTCTTCGAGATGCACCCTGAGAACGCCCCGCCCTTCGACGTGCTCCTCTCCCAGCTAGGCACATTCCAGTACAGGGCGAAGTACGCGGCAGGCAACATCCCCACCACCCCTCCCCCTGCCCCTGCCCCTGCCTCCGATGGCCTGGTAGACGTGGGCGGCCACAAGCTATATTACAGTTGCAGAGGCACAGGCAGCCCAACCATCATCATGGAGGCGGGCTTGGCCACGACCTCACGTACCTGGTCCCCCCTCTTACCCGACCTGGAAAAGACTACGCGGGTATGCGTCTACGACCGCGCCAACCTCGGCCTGAGCGAGCGCGGCCCCAACCCACGCACAAGCGCCCAGGTAGTGAAGGAACTGCACGCCCTCCTCACCAATGCGAAGATACCAGCGCCATACGTGCTGGTGGGCCACTCGCAGGGCGGCCTGCACGTTCAACTATACGCGCGCACCTACCAATCCGAAATAGCAGGCATAGTGCTTGTGGACGGCGTGCCCCCCGACATAGACGAGCGATACGAAGCCGTCCTGGCCCCTGCGCAAGCCCAGCAGCGCAGGGACATAATCTCCCAGAACCCCGAAGGCGCGACATACGAAGACACCCACCTGAGCGCCCTACAGGTGCGCGCAGCCGCCTCCCTGCCCAACGTACCCATGCTGGTACTCACGCACGGCAAAACCCTACAACACCCCGCAGGTTGGCCCGTCGAAGCCGTAGAGAAAGCATGGCGCGAAGGCCAGGAAACCCTCGCGAAAAGCACCACCCAGGGCAGGCTAATAGTAGCCGATCAGAGCGGCCACTTCATCCACACCGACCAACCCGACCTGGTTATCTCATCCATACGTGAAGCGGTTGAAAAGGCCCGCTAACCACCGGATCAAAGTTGGGATAAAGAAATTTCTCCTGTAGGGGCGACCCACCGGGTCGCCCCTACCGTAAATCTGAACACTTACAGCACGAACGCTAATCCGCCGGGGTGGAGGCAGCAGCGAGAGCCTGCGTCTCTGCCCCCAGGGTAGGGCTAGCACTAGCTTCTTCAGCATCTGCCGCGCGCTGCCTTGCACGGGCCACCAGCGGCAGCGCGGGCAGCAGCAGCACCGCCGAGGTCGCCAGCGCGGCGCGAATGGAGATAGCTGATCCTATCCAGCCGATCATTGGTCCTCCGGCCACCTGCCCTATGGCGTCGGACTGGCTCGTCATCGACAGGACCGTGGCGCGCACGCGAGGGTCTATGCTCTGCGTGAGCCATGTGCTGTACAGAGGGCCGGCTATGCCCCGGAACAGCCTCATTCCCCAGTAGGCCAGCAGCGCGAAGACGAAGCTTCCCGCCAGCGAGAAAGCCACTATACCGGCTATCTGCAAGGCGCTGAAGGCGACAAGCACCCGCGCCACCATCGCGTGGTTGTTGGTGTCTACCCGCTTTATTATGAGTTGCGTGCTGAGCAAGCCAAGCAATACCAGGCCAATCTCCATGATACCGAACCACACCACCGGCTGTAGATGGCCCAATGCCGGGAAGGCGAAGTTCTTCAGGAAGTGGATTTCACTCAGGCGGTCCATCCCCTCGCTGGAAGCGCCTGTAAAGAGGCTCAGCGCCAGGAAGATCAGCAGCACAGGGCTGGCCTTGACCACCTTTGTGCCGCCCAGGAAGGTACGCCTCATGTCGCGCCAGCCTTCCCGTTCCTCTTTGGGTATCGGCTTGAACCCGGTCTCCTTCATAGCGAAGACCATATACACCCCCAGCATGATGAAGCCCGCGCCGCCCACAAGGGCGGGGATGTTCAACTGTATGCTGGCTAGGCCCACGCCGGCGATAATCGCGGCGAGGTGCGCAATCCTGCCAAGCTGGGAAGCCTTGAGAAAGGTCGGACCGAGGTTTCCCTCGCCCACTTCGCCGGCTACCCAGGCCTGGAGCGCGCCACTGTTGAAGGTCCAACCCAGCGCCGCGATGACTTGCGCCACCAGGATGGCCCCGAAGTTGGCGAAGCTACCCTCGATGAGGAGGGCTACGCCCCATAAAAAGATGCCGATAAGCACCGACAACCTTCGGCTATAGGTATCGGCCACCACGCCGGTGGGCACCTCGAAGAGGAAGATCACCCCTTCCATCACAGTGCCGACCAGCACCAGTTGCAACGGATCGAGGTGAGCGTTGACTATGTAGTAAACGGCCTGGACTGTCCAGACCAGGTTGAAGAGGAAAGAACCAACCGTCTGGTTGATGAGAAACACCCTGTACGCTTGCGGATTTGGAGAATTGTTCACAGGCACCTACTCTTTGATAACCGGCACGCAAATGCCGGGGGTCATATAGCAGGCTCGTGAACACGTATGCACATCACACATCTCTCGACGCGCTCATGCATGTACACCCGCATAGACGCAGGGTGCAGAAAGTGTAATACAGGCAAGCCGGGCAGCCACAGAGGGGCCTTGTGCATACGCAAAGGGAAGCCTTCAGAGGCGTTGGGTTGCGGGTATTGCTGAGCGCGGGGAGACTAGGCTGGCGGCTGCGCGGAGGCGAGCACTGCTGTCCTGGTCTGGGCGAGCGATGTTGTGGCTAACATTGTGCTTACCTCCTTCCGGGGCCGGGGAATTATCGGCCAATTGTGCGTATTATACACGGTGTATCAGATTCCACTCTACGTCTACAGATGTATCTATCAGGGCGATTGCATCTAAATCAGACGGATTCTCTTAATACCTCAGCGTCTCTGCGCCTCTGCGGTTCAAACAACAAGAACCTTTGCGATCCTTCGCGTCTTTGCGGTTCACTCGTCACACATCACGTTTCACAGCCTCAACCAAAGCCGCCTCCTGGCTGCCCAGCACTTTCTGCGCAGGCGCTGTCATTCCTGTCGGCGGAAGCGCGGGGAGCGTAATTGTGAAGCAGGTCCCCTCGCCCGGCGTGGACTCGACCGCGATGATGCCGCCATGCGCCTCCACAATCCCCCGCACGATAGCCAGCCCAAGCCCCGTATTGCCGGTTGCGCGGGTGCGTGAAAGGTCGCCCCTGTAGAAGCGGTCGTATATGTGCGGCAGGTCGTCGGCCGCTATCCCCGTCCCCGTGTCCCGCACCCGGATTTCCACCTGCCCTTTCGCCCTGTCGCACGCGGCGGACAGCACCACTTCTCCCCCAGGCGGCGTATACCGCAGCGCGTTATCGGCCAGGTTCAGCACGACCTGCTTCAGCTTGTCAGGCTCCCCCTTGACCATTACAGCCTCACCCTCACCGCACCGTGCCACCAGCCGCACTCTATGTGCCTCCGCGATTGGACTCATCTGCTCCGATACCTCATTCAGCAGCAAGCACACATCCGCGGGCACCAACTTCACGGGTGCCGTGCTATCCAGACGCGCCAGCGTCAGCAGGTCCGCCACGAGCCGCCCAAGCCGCTCAAGCTCGCTGTGCATAGCCCGCACCGTCCTTTGAACGACCCTCGTATCCCCCCGGTCAGCCCCCATAAGCAGCATCTCGCTCAACCCTTCAAGAGAAGTAAGCGGCGTGCGCAGCTCGTGGGAAGCGTCCACCACGAAACGCCTCTGCGCCTGCAACGCCGCCCCAAGCCGCTCTACCATGTGGTCGAACGCCGAGCCGAGGCGCGCCACCTCGTTTCGCCCCGATGGAAGGTTCAAGCGCCTGTCCAGATCGCCCCCCGCGATCGCCTCTGCCGTGCGAACCATGCGGTCCAATGGCCTCAATATAGTCCGGGTCAAAGCCATCCCTGCCGCCATACCTATTGCCATCCCGACAACGATCCCCAGCACTATATACAACCGCAACTGGTTCAGCACGCCGTCCGCCGCTTCCAGCGAAGTGACCTGCTCCAAATACAGAGAAGTTTCCAGTGAGCCGTCATTAACCCGCAAAGTGAGGGGTGTCAGCACCATCAGCATGCGCGCGCTCCCCGGCTCAGCAACGATCCATTGCGCCACCTGCTTGACCGACCCACTCTTGATCTTATCAACCCACTCCGCCGTCAATCCCGGCACCTTAACCAGATCGGCATTTGTGGTAGGGTCAGCGAAGTTGGAGTTTATGACCTTGCCCTCTGCATCAAGCACGGCCACGGCAATATCGGAGGACTTACCCAACTCGCGCACCAGGTAATTTGCCGCCTGGTCCACAAGATTTCCCGTCGAATCAGACCCCCCCGGCGGGCCTCCCCGCTCGCCCCTGGGCGGGAACGGCCTGAGCAAGATAGGGCGCGCCAGCCGGTCCAGGCGCTCCGCCGTGTTCTGCACCAGGAACCCTTCCAACTGAACGTACAAAGCCCACCCAAGCAGCGCCAGCGTCACGGCCAGTATCACCGCGTATACCAGGCTCAACTGCAACCCGACGGGTATGCTCCATACCGGGTTGCGTGCCCTGCGTACTTCGGTTGTTCGTTCAGCCGGTTTCATCGGGTGGCTCCAGGCTATATCCTATGCCCCGCACGCTGCGTATCAAATTGCGCTCCTCGTCACCCAACTTCTCGCGCAGGTGGCGTATATGCACGTCAATCACGTTCGTATCGCCCAGGTAATCGTATCCCCACACCCTGTTAAGGATAACATCTCGCGGGAATACCTGCCTGGGGTGCGTGAGGAAAAGCTCCAGCATCTCAAACTCGCGTGGCGTTAGCTCAACCGACCGCCCCCCGCGTGTCACCTTGCGCGTCTGCCGGTCCATCAGCACGTCGCCGGTGCGCAACATCTGTTGCAGATTGATACCCCTACGCCGCAACACCGCCCGCACCCGCGCCATCAACTCTCGAAAAGCGAACGGCTTCACCAGGTAGTCGTCCGCCCCGCTATCCAACCCCTCTATCCGGTCGTCAACCTCTCCCCGCGCCGTCAGCATCAAAATGCCCAGGTCGCTGCTCTGCGCCCGCAATCGCTTGCAAACTTCTACCCCATCCAGGCCGGGCAACATTATATCCAGCACCACCAGATCGGGCTTATGGCTGCGGGCCTGCTCAAGCGCCTCGAACCCCGTGCGCGCCACGCTAACTTCAAACCCCTCGTAATTCAGCCCCATAGTCAGCATCTCGACAATCAAAGGCTCGTCGTCCACCACCAGCACGCGCACCGGCCTCTCCTGCTCAGCCGCCCACTCCTTCTCACTCACAATTACCTTCTCCTGGTCTCTTACACCTGTCACAAACGAAATATACGGGAACCCCACCCCAATATCCATGTCATCCTGAGTGCATCACCAACTAAGTAATTACAGGATAGAGGCGACGAAGCTTGATGCGAGCATCTGATGCAGAGAAGTGCCAGTTGATGGTAACTTGGGCAGTGTTGCGCTCGATGCACCACGCATTACATTCTGCGGCCAGGGTTTGGGCATCAGGTATGCGTCTGTTGAGGCATTGCCTGCCTAAAGCCGAAAGCTCCAGTTCCGCCATATTGAGCCAACTGCCATGCTCAGGGGTGTAGTGCCACTCCAACTTGTCAGCTATGCGTTTGGCTTCCTGCGGAGCAAACGCCTCGTACAAGGACCACACTCCATGTATGTTCAGGTTGTCAGTAACCAATACTACCTTGTCGGCATCAGGGAAGTCTTCGTCCACCAACTGCTTCAGTTGAGTAGCAAAGGTGAGGGCGGTGCGCTCCTGGGTCACTTGTGTCCTGCGCCAGCCCCCTAACGGCTCACAGGCCAAGAAGATGTTGGCACACCCTTGTCGCTTGTACTCGTAATCCTCAAGACCCTGCCCGCCCTGTATGCCTGGCTTAGGAGGCAGTGGCTCTCTTGCAGGAGGGTGAGCTTGCAACTCCTTGCCCTTCTCGTCCAAACAGACCACTGGCCTTAGCGGATCGTAAGGACGTTCATACACCGTGAGCACATCTTCCATCTTGGCTATGAAGCGAGTGCTCACTTTGGGGATGCACCAACTCTTGATGCGCCAGGGCTTGAGGGCGTTTTTTTTAGCTTGTGTCCCACCCAAGTATCTGATATGTGGGGCGCATACCCAAGCTCTACCATCCTGTCTGCTAACAACTGCAATGTCCATCGGCTTCTTCCCTGGGGAGGAGAGGAGCAGGCCAGCATCACCAACCTGGCCTCTGCTTGTCCATCTATGACAGGGGGTCTACCCTCTCTAGGCTTGTCGTACAGGGCAGCATCTAACCCTCCTTGTATGAATGCTTGCCTCACTCGTGATACTGTTTTTGAGCACAACTGTAGAGCGTGGGCTATGGCTTGGTTGGAGTTGGTCCTGCGTCTTTCTCCTCCTCGTGCTCCAACGCTTCTGTCTGCTGCCATCAGCAGGATACGCGCTCGTGTTTGTACTCTAGCTGGACTGCTTCCACTACTCACCAATTGCTTGAGGGTTGTTCGCTGTTGTGTGGTTAGTTTGATGTCTGGGGCTGTTCTCATGCCTCCAGTATACTAGAATGTACTTTGTTGGTAGGGTACTCAGGATGACGTGGTTAACTTTCTCTAGTGTCTAGCAATTTCGTTAGGGCAGCACCTGATAAAAGCTACAGGAGGAAACATTTTGGAAGAAGACCTGGACAGGGCGGGCGAGACTACCATTGACGTATTCGACCGGATAGACATGCGGGTGGGACGTGTGGTGGCCTGCGAGCCATTCCCGGAGGCACGCAAGCCCTCTTATAAGCTGACTATTGACTTCGGCCCCCTTGGTATCAAGAAGTCCAGCGCCCAGCTTACCGTCCATTACTCCCCCGGCGAACTGGTGGGGCGGCTGGTCATAGCGGTCGTCAACTTCCCACCCCGGAGAATAGCGGGCTTCCAGTCCGAGGTGCTGGTGCTGGGCGTGCCTGGTGAGGGAGTTGCGCGGCAGGGGTCGGTGGTGCTGCTCAAGCCCGACCTGGACGTGGCGCCGGGCGCGCGCGTCTTCTGAAAAGGCGGGCACGTTCCTTGCATAATATAATGTGGATTATGTTGATTGGGCCATAGATTAGAGTAAGAGGAGAAAGTATTATGGCAGATGAAATTACTACCGTTCAGCAGACCACTACCACCAGCGCAGCGCAGCCCGTCCAACCGGCTGTTACGGAGCAGACCACGACTACCACAACCACGCAGGTGAGCCAGCCCACCCCTGCCGTGATGCCGGAAAGCATAAACGTCAACGTGCCTACCAGCGACGCCTACGGCGACTCGGTAACCATCAACGTGCCTGCGACTGGCGGCGTTGCGACAACTACTACGCCCTCGGTGAATATCAACGAGGGATAGGAATCTAGATTTACCTCACTCAGTACAACTGACACAGTCAGTAATGAATTGCCAGAGGGTAGCCTTACGTACGTAAGGCTACCCTCTGGCATAGGGACAAATATATTCCACACTAAGAAATACGCCCACTAGAGTTGGTGTTGTCGGATATCCTGTCAGTCAGACTCTTGACAGTAGATGTATACTTAACCGCACAGGTATATGTTAAGTTATCTTGCGTGCAAAAGGTAAACCACAGATTTGAAGAATAAGGTGGTAACTTATGGGGCAGCGAAAATCGGAGCAATCTGGCAACTTCACTCTAACCCTCATATTCTTAGTCGTTATGATTGTGATCCTTGCTGGTGTAGTCATTACTGCAAAGGGTATCAATACTCCCTCAGAAATAGCGATTAAGATAGGAGAGTTCTCTATAACGACGACTAGTGTCGGACTTGGCCTCGCTGCACTTGGTATCTTCGCACTTCTGTATCTCAGTTCACTGACGCTTAAAGGAGTTCGACCACATGCAACAGCGCAGGCAGGTCCAGTTGAAAGTTTCCTTCAAAGGGTTGCCGCCCAGTGGCGCATGCCACTCGCTGCCTTACTCGTAGTCTTGGTACTTATTACGTTAACATCCCTATTCTGGCCGCGATAGGAGGGAAATATGAAAAATAATGAGGAAGTGTACGTCGAGTTATGCGATGGTACAGGCTTGCCCTTTGGAGCATTGCGCAGTCGGTTCAAGGATCCCAATAGCGGGCGATTCTCTACTCCTCTTCCTGCAGAATCTATGAGAGAGTTTTACAAGTTGACATACTATTCATTCAACCCTACAGCATCTGCCGACGAGTTCGACAAGGCTTGGCCGTTCCTGTGGAAGCTGAGAGTGCCCGAAGAACTTAGTAAACGGACTACAAAGATTATTGCGGCCGTTGTAGACAGTGGTATCATGCATGACCATCCGTTACTGAAGGGTTGTATAGTGGGTGAAGCAGATTGGACAGGAGAAGGCTACGAAGATCTAGATGGTCATGGCACGGCCGTAGCTCTAATGATACAAATGCCTTATTTTCGGCCTACTAATATGCTGAATCTGCGTGTAATTGGTCGTGAACGAAAGGCTCCCAGAATTAATTTAGTCCAAGCATTGAATTGGCTTGTCGATTACAAATCCCAACACGATGTTTATCTCACTGCGAATCTGAGCGTCGGCGTCTATACACGTAAATGGACCATATTTGATTGTCGAGGAGATTGTGAGGTATGCAAAGCAGCCATGCGCGCTGCTGATCATGAGATCATGCTCTCGACTGTTGTAGGTAACATTAAGGGACTGGTTGCATGCCCAGCAAGCGCGGGAGTTTACAAGAAGCATCCAGGTATCCTAGTAAATAGTGGACCAGGTTACACGGTCCCCAGTTCGGACACGATAATGTGGCCCGCTCAGCTGCCGCCTCTCGCACCGATATAACACCCAATAAGCTAGATTGCATCGTGTTCAGGGGCGCTCAGCGCCCCCGTTTTGTTGCTCGGAAATTTTCATCTAACTCTAATATTCCTCTAAGGTTCCTTTAAGATTAGGGCCGCATAATAAGAGTATCACGGGAGCGCACATGCCAGTAAGGGCACTGGTAGCGAAACTAGTAACTTAGGGAATGGGACCTAGCCGCGGTCGTCGTATAGTGTGCTCCCGGTGATCCGAAAACGAACGGGCCTCTCCTGGACTGGCCGAGCAACGGAAAGCGATGTCGCACAAAAGCGACAATGGAGCTTCCAGGGTTCGTAACCAGCTAAGCGCAAGCTGGAGAGGCCCGCCCTATTACAATTCAGCACGCGCCCTGGCTAAGAAAGGGCGTGATAACGGAGGAGTCGAGAGATGGAACGATACGTAAAGGCGGGGCTGGCAACGCTGCTTGTGGTGATGCTCGTCGCGCTGAGCGGGCTGGCCGTCGCTAACACGGCTTCCCAGACGGGCGGGCTGGCGTCTCTGCTGGCAAGCGCGCAGGTGCAGACGAGCGCCCCCGAAGCCAGCCGCGTAGTCAGCCTGGACGCGCCCGCACAGGCCAATCCAGCAGCGCCCCAGCAGCAGGTAGGTGTCCTGGACGCACGCTCGGCGGTGAGAGTTACGGGTCCGGCCGTGGTGACTGTGGTGAACACGCTGGAAGGAGGTGGGGGCATCCGCGACGCGGGCATCGAGCCTACCGCTAGAGGGTCGGGCGTCATCATCGACCGGCGCGGGTACATAGTGACCAACTACCATGTAGTAGAAGGCCAGCGCAGCCTGGAAGTGATATTCTCAGACGGCAACAAAGCGCCTGCCACGCTTGTAGGCACGGATGACCTTTCGGACCTGGCGGTGATAAAGGTAGACGTGAGCGTGCCTGCCGTCGCCCAGTTCGGCGACAGCGATAAGCTGGAGACCGGGCAGCCCGTGGTGGCAATCGGCTCAGCCCTGGGCGACTTCCGCAACACGGTCACAGCGGGCATCATCAGCGGCCTCAACCGCGACTTGGACGCTACAGGCTCACCCGGCCTGCGCGACCTTATCCAGACCGACGCTGCTATCAATCACGGCAACTCCGGCGGCCCCTTGATTGACCTGGAGGGCAACGTAATCGGCATAAACGTAGCGGTAGTACGTGAGGGCGGTCTAACCGGGGACGTAGCCGAAGGACTAGGCTTCGCTATCCCAAGCAACACAGCGAAGGAAGTGACCTCGCAGCTTATCAAAGATGGCTCGGTGGAGCGCCCTTATGTGGGCGTGTCGTACCAGGTGATAACACCGCGCATAGCGGCCTACTACGACCTGCCACGCGACTCCGGTATCTACGTGAACGAGGTGCGTCCCGGCAGCCCCGCCGACAAAGCGGGCATCGAAGCCCACAGCATAATCACAGAGTTCGATGGGGTCGAACTGACCGAAGATACCTCCCTCCTTGAACTCCTCTTGAAGCACAAGGTAGGCGACACGGTGAAGCTGATGGTATTGCCCGAAGGCGAGACCACCGAACAAGAGTTTACCGTAGTGTTGGGCACCCGGCCCGCCGGGGAGTAAAGCGCCCACATAACTTAGACAATCTTCCCTCCTTCCTCGACAAGAAACCCTGCCGTAAAGCAGGGTTTCTTGTATTCTGATTATGAGCCAGGGAGGAACCGGCTACCTGTTACGGTATGTTGCCTTCGATGATCCTGTTGCGTTCGTGCTCCTCAAGCGTCTCAGCGAAGACATGCGCCCCACTGCCGTCTCCTTTCGCCACAAAATAAAGCTCGTTGGTTTGGAGTGGATAAACGGCAGCGGCGATGGCAGGCAGGCCGGGGTTGCATATTGGACCGGGGGGCAGTCCGGCAATACGGTAGGTATTATATGCGTGGTCAACAGTGTTGGGGTCCAATCCTAGTTCGGTCAGATTGGGCCACCATGCACCCGGCTTGCCGATCGCGTATTGAGTAGTAGGGTCCGCGCCGAAGGTCATGTCCCTTTCGAGGCGGTTCCAGAAGACGGCGGAGATGCGCGGCAACTCCTCCTCCACCACCCCTTCCCTCTGCACGATGGAGGCTACCGTCAACACCTGGTGTATGGTCAGGCCCCTGTCCGCGATGGCCTGCCTCATCTCCGGCGTTATCTTCTCTTCCATCGTCTTCAACATTATGTCAATCACAGCCTTCGAGTTGTCACCTTCGGACTGCTTGATTTCGTATGTATCGGGGAATAGATAGCCTTCCAGCCCCTTGTCGCCCGGCCTGCCCGACCCGGCGAGGAAGTCATCCTGGAACTGAGCGGAACCCTCCGGCGTACCGGCCATCTGCATGAACGCCGCGCCATCCACGATGCCGTCCGCGGCCAGTTTCTCCGCTACCTCTTCAAGCCGGATACCCTCTATGACCGTAAACCGCACCCCTACCTCGGACGCTGGCGTGCTGAGCAGCGTAATTAACTGGTCCACGTCCATGCCCGGCGTGACCTGAAACCGTCCCGATTGGAGTGAAGTCTCGGCCCCGCGCAGTTTCAGGCGCACCGTGAACACGAACGGCGACTCGATCAGACCCTCCGATTGCAGGTTTTCCGCGATCTCGTTTACGCTCTCCCCTGGCGCTATGGTAAACATCACCGGCTGCTTTTCCACCGGCTGCTCGGCGGTTGGCACAACCAACGTCCGCGAAAGGTACAGGTAGATGCCGATGCCCGCCGTAGCGACACCGAGAATCATGACGATTGCTATTATGCCTTTTAGCGTGTTTCCTATGAATGACACTGCTTGCTTTTCTCCTTTTGCCTAGCCAACTCATATTGTAGCAAAATGTGGCACCGTTGGGCAAGAAAGCGGGGCGGCTCGACGTGTATAATTTCCCTATGGAAAAGGTACGACAGCCCCCACTTATCGCACTTTTTGGGCCAACAGCCTCAGGCAAGAGCACGCTCGCTATCAAGCTCTGCGAGGCATTGGGCGGCGAAATCGTCACAGCCGATTCGCGCCAGGTGTACCGCTACATGGACGTCGGCACCGACAAGCCATCATCCCAAGACAGACAGCGCGTACCCCACCACATGATAGACCTTGTAGACCCTGATGAGCCGTACACGCTGGCGCTCTATCAGCAGGGGGCATACGCTACCATCGAGGAGGTGTTGAGCAGAGGCCGAGTGCCGGTGCTGGCGGGAGGCACCCCTCTATACGTCAACAGCGTCATTGAAGGTTGGATCATCCCGAAGGTAGAGCCGGATATGCTGCTACGCGAGGCGCTCGAAAGGGAAGCGGAAGAGGCCGGTCCGGCGGAACTGCACGCAAGGCTGCGCGCGCTTGACCCTGCTGCGGCTGAAAACATCCTGCCATCGAACACCCGCCGCATCATACGCGCCCTTGAGGTCATAGTGATGACGGGGCGGCCTATAAGCGAGCAGCAACGCAAAGAGCCACCACCGTACCGCATCCTCAGAATAGGCCTCGCCTGCGAGCGCGACGAGTTGTACCGGCGGATAGACGCGCGGGTTGACCGGCAGATAATAGAAAAGGGTCTGGTAGCGGAGGTGGCGGCGCTGCACGAAAGAGGGTATGCCTTTGACTTGCCCTCCATGAGCGGGTTAGGATACAGGCAGATCGGCGAATATCTACGGGGCAAAGCAACTCTGGCCGAGGCCGTGCAGCGCATGAAGTGGGACACGCACGGCTTCGCGAGGCACCAGGGCAACTGGTTCCGCAGGCAGCGCCAGGCGAAGTGGATAGACTCTACATCACATGATCCCACGGAGCAGGCTATATCGCTCGCCCGTGAATTCTTGAACAACGATAACTATCTCTAACCGCAAAGACGCAAAGTACGCTAAGGTCCTATTGCACGTAGCAATACAGGCTGCCGTGCTTGTACCTCCTGATAACCAAGACAATACGGTCCTTTGTGAACTTTGCGTTCCTGTGCGTTTTTGCGGTTAGAAATCTCAGTAATGGGTTTGGGAAGAGAGCGACCCCTCATGTATAATACAGAGTCCGGCGAAGATGCCGCAGAAGGAGATAATAAACTCACCATGAAGTTCGCAAGCCGCATAGAGAAGCTGCCACCATACGTATTTGCGGGCATGGCCAAGAGGCTGGCTGAGCTGCGCGCGTCCGGGGTCGAAATTATCAATTTCACTATGGGCGATCCCGACGTGCCCACGCCCGACTATCTCCTTGAAGCGATGTACGAGGCGTCACGTCGGCCTGAGAACTCCCGCTACCCCGATTACTTCGGCAAGCCTAAGCTGCGCCAGGCCATAGCCGACTGGTACGCAACCCGCTTCGGCGTGACCCTCGACCCGACAACCGAAGTACTGCCCTTGATAGGCTCGAAGGAGGGTATCGCTAACGTCGCGCTCGCGTTCGTGGACAGCGACGAGGTGGCGCTCGTGCCCGACCCCGCGTACCCAGTCTACAAGTTCGGCACGCTGATGGCGGATGGGCAGGTGGCGTACCTCCCTCTGCTTGAGGAGAGCGGCTGGCTGCCCGACCTGGAGTCAATTGACCCCGAATTGGCGCGCAAGGTGAACGTGCTGTGGCTAAATTACCCTAACAACCCTACGGGCGCGGTGGCGGATATAGAGTGCTTCGAGCGCGTTGTCCACTGGGCAAAGAAATACGACGTAATAGTGGCCCACGACAACCCGTACAGCGAAATGGCCTACGACGGCTTCAAGCCGCCCTCCATCCTTGAGGTGCCCGAAGCGCGGGATATAGCGGTCGAGTTCAATTCGTTCAGCAAGACCTTCTCGATGGCGGGGCATCGCATCGGCATGGCGGTGGGCAACCCGGAGATCATCGGGGTGCTGGGGCGCATCAAGACCAACATCGATTCGGGCGTGTACGGCGCTATCCAGGACATGGCGACCACCGCGCTGACGAGCGATCTATCGTGGATACCTGAGCGCAACGAGATTTACCGGCGCAGGCGGGACAAGCTGTGCGCTGCGCTCCGCGATATGGGCATAAAAGTTACGCCGCCCCAGGCCGGCCTCTACATCTGGGCGCGCGTGCCGGAAGGGTACACGTCCAGCAGTTTCACCGAGATGCTCCTCCAGAAGGCAGGCATAGCCATCACGCCGGGCCCAACCTATGGCAAACAAGGCGACGGGTTCTTCCGGCTGGCCTTCACCGTGCCGGACGAGCAGGTAGACGAAGCTGTGGCGCGGCTGGCGAAACTGGACCTGGGTGCGAACGCGCTTGAGGCAGTAAC
This sequence comes from Chloroflexia bacterium, assembly GCA_036399775.1. GTDB lineage: Bacteria > Chloroflexota > Chloroflexia > QHBQ01 > JADMIH01 > JADMIH01. The sequence continues at coordinate 46,080 of DASWMJ010000066.1, forward strand.
TAAGTAAAAGGAGTATCCATCATCAGCACCATATCGCACGAAACTAAATCCAAGATCGAGAAGGCGGTGCTCGTTGGCGTGGAGCACGGACGCCAGGCGATGAGCACGAGCGACTCCCTTGACGAGCTTGAGCAACTGGCGGCCACCGCCGGGGTAGAAGTTGTGGGCCGCATCTCCCAGAAGCTCTCCAACCCCAACCCGGCTACACTCGTCGGGAAGGGCAAAATCGGGGAGATACGCGAGCTTATGGAGAAGGTAGGCGCGGACCTCCTGCTGGTTGACGAGGAATTGACCCCTACCCAGCAGCGCAACCTCGAAGAAACTCTCAACACCAAGATAATCGACAGGACGGGTCTCATCCTGGATATATTCGCGCGCCACGCGCAAACCCGCGAGGGGCGTTTGCAGGTAGAGCTTGCCCAGTTGGAGTACCGGCTCCCGCGCCTCACACGCATGTGGACCCACCTATCGCGCCAGGCGGCGGGCGGCGTCGGCTTGCGCGGCCCCGGCGAGACACAGCTTGAAGTGGACCGCCGCCGCTCGCGTGAGCGCATCGCCAAGCTGCGAGACGATCTGAAAGAAGTGCATGCCCACAGAGAATTGTACCGCCAGAAGCGGCGCAGGGAGGGGCTGCCGGTGGTCGCGCTGGTCGGATATACGAATGCTGGCAAATCTACGCTGCTCAACGCCCTATCAGACGCTGATGTATATGCTGAGAACGTGTTGTTTGCCACGCTTGACCCGACGACCCGGCTGATCCGGCTGCCGGAGGGCCAGGAGGCGCTCCTGACCGATACTGTGGGCTTCATCCAGAGGCTGCCCACGCAGTTGGTGGCGGCCTTCAGGGCCACGCTCGAAGAGATACAGGACGCGGACGTGCTAGTCCACGTGCTTGACCTGACACACCCCAACGCTGAGGAGCAGTCACAGACCGTTGACAGGGTGCTGGAAGAGTTGGGCGTGGCGAACAAGCCCCGCATCACCGCGCTCAACAAGATAGACAGGCTCTTCCCAGAGCTTGGCGAAAAGTCGCCCAATGGCTCCTCGGAGGGCAAGCTGGATGCCGCTAGCATCAGCGCCACGTTGCGGTCAGACCTTGAGCTTGGCGCAACTTTCGTGCCCGTTTCGGCACAGCGCGGGTGGGGCCTGGAAGACCTTCTCAAGCGCATTCAGGAGACTTTGAGCGAATCCCTCGTCCCTATGGAGGTGCTTATCCCCTACAAAGCCAGCGAACTCGTCGCTCTCTTCCACGAGAAGGGCATCATAGAGAGGGAGGAGCACACCGGAGAGGGCACCACCATCCAGGGGCGCATCCCCAGCCGCTATACCCGACTGTACGGCAGCTACAAGAGCAAGCAGACAGCGCCAGGGGTCGGGGGTTAGCAGCCTGGGGTCTAAATGATTACGAAAAAGGCCAGCTTGGCAATCGCTCAAGCTGGCCTTTCTCTTTTGAATTATGTTACTTGTGACTGTGGTCGTGAGCTATAGGTCTACGGGCCGATGTCTACGTTGATGCAGTCAAAGCCTACGTTGGGCCCAGTGTTCGCGGCAGGGGTGCCCACCCAGCCCAACGCTACGTAGATGGCATTGTTGTTGTTCACCGTGACGGACACCGTGTCACCGTGGCGCACCCAATAGGAGGTAAGATAGGCGAGGCCGTTCGCCTGCGCGACGAAATTGGTAACCGGGGAGTTGCCTACGTAGAGGGATACTTTGCACCCAACGCACCCGTTTATACTCTGGTCATCGAACTTGACCGTTACTTCGTTTTTGTCGGCAGCGGACGAGGCAGGGAAGCCGGTCTCCATATAGGCATAGTAGTCTGTGCTACCGCTGCTTACAGGAGAGCCGCCCTTGAGGTCAGCGTAGTTGGTGCCGCTCAGGCGAGGATCGCAGCTTGACGGCTCCATAGGGGCGAATTGGCGGCTGAGGCTCGCTCCCGCCCCGGATACCCAGGGTGCCAGGGTAAGCTCGAAGTCGTAGAAGTAGCTGGCGACATTGGGGGATGTGCCGCCCTTAGATGAGGAGGCTGATGCTGGCGGGTTAGCAGAGGCAGGTAGGGCCAGCAGGGCTAGCAGAACAAAGGCTGCGACAAGGGTAGCGATGCGCTTGATTTTCATGGTGTGTTTTCTCCTTCTTCCTTCTTTAACTCCGGTCTCTTCTTCTCTCTTCTCTTCGCGCAGGCACCACCCCCTCTCTACGGGGTAAAATCAGGCAGGACTAAATATAGCATCTACATCAAGGAACGCATACCAACCAGATGAGAAGTCCGCCTCCATCTTACCACCCTATACGATGGATGGTCACTATACCAAAAGGCAAATACATCCCGTGTCCCCCAATGGTACTATAAACTTGCAGCCCATTAGTCCTACCTGTGCACGTAGCTTCTCTGAGAATAAGGGCGAGTATCGAGACGCTTATGACGTTCATAAGGAAAGGCCAGCTTGGCGATTACTCAAGCTAGCCTTCTTCTCTATATGCTGCACTCCGCGAGTCGCGGAGTGCCTCACTACATTTCTGATTATCCCGTTGTGGCTGTTGTCGTGAGCTACAGATCTACGGGCCGATGTCCACGTTGATACAGTCAAAGCCTACCGAGGGGGCGCTGCCCGGAGCGGGGGTGCCCGCCCAACCCAACGCTACGTAGATAGCATTGTTGCTGTTCACAGTGACCGACACGGAGTCGCCATAGCGCACCCACCAGGAGGTAAGATTATCCAGGCCGTTCGCCTGGCTAAGGAAGTTGGTAACTGGGGAGTTGCCTACGTAGAGCGATACCTTGCACCCATCGCACCCGTCTATGCTCTGGGCGTCGAACTTGACGGTTACGTCATTGACGTCGGTACGCGGCGAGGAAGGGAAGCCGGTCTCCATATAAGCATAGGCGTCCGAGGTTCCCGGTATGGGAGTGCCACCCTTGAGGTGAGCGTAGTTGGTGCCGCTCAGGCGAGGATCGCAGCTTGACGGCTCTTGGATTGCGAATACGCGACCCAGGCCCGCGCCTGCCCCGGATACCCAGGGTGCGAGAGTGCTCTCGAAGTCGTAGAAGTAGCTGGCGGCATCGGGGGATGTGCCGCCCTTAGATGAGGAGTCTGATGTTGACAGGCCGGCAGAGGCAGGCATAGCCAGCAAGGCGAGCAGCGCCAGGGCTGCTATAAAGGTAGAGACGCGCTTGAAGTTCATGATGTGCATTCTCCTTATTACCTTCTATAACTCTCCGTTCTCTTGTCTCTCTTCTCTTCGCGCAGATACCACCCCCTCTCTACAAGGTCAAACCACGCGGGACTATACGGGACATCTACATCAGCGAAGGTGAGCCGCGAAGATGAGAAGTCCGCCCCCATCTTACCACGCTATACGACGGATGGTCAATATACTAAGAGGCAAATACATCGCAAGTCATCCAATATTGCTATAAACTTGCAGGCTAATAGCCCTATCCATATCGGTTGAGTAGAATAATGGGTGGAGGATTGGGTGGAGCTAGGTACAACACGAGAAGGTCCCTGTCAGGCGTAAAAACCCGGACCGGGACCTTCTTATGTTATTTTGCAGCGTTATTGTATGACTATGGAGCGGCTGTACCCGTAGCTACAGGAGTAGTAGGGTTGGCCGCGCCGGGGGCCGTATTGGTTATGGGCAGCGTGCCAGTGATGGTGGAAGTAGTGGTGATTGCCGACGTGGGCATAATCACGTCAGGCGAGCTTATCGGCGACGCACTTGAGGTGATGGTGACTGTGGTAGTGATCGTGCCTTCGGGAGTGGGTGGAGATGTGGGCACCACCGTGATAGGCAAGGGTGTGGGCGTGGGCGGGTTGATGGGCGGAGTGGTCAGCCAGGACTTCACCGGCTCTATGAGCGCGTTGCTCACCAGGTAGACCTGGGGGGCGTCCTGCAATTTGGCGTAGTAGTTCGCACCGTCGAAGGTAGCCTTGCCGACTACTAGAGTGCGCTTGGTCTGCTGGGTGTCGCTGAACGTTGCCGCGACGGTCATAGTGTTCGCGTCCAGGCCGAAGTCGGCCAGGTTCGCGCTATTAGTAATGGTGGCTGCCGCCCGCAGGTCCTTCAGCAAGTCAGCGACATTTCCCACATTGAAGGGGTCCGCAGGCTCCTGCACCGGCGCGGTGATGCTCCACAGGGTCGTGGTAACATCCTTGCGGACGCTGACCGTGTTCGTGCCGCTCATTACATCAATACCGATGACCTGGTTCGCGTCCTGCCAGACATATGTAGCGGGTACGGAAGTGGGGAATGGCGAATCGGTAGTGCTGCCCCGATTGCTCATGAAGTACGCCACCGCCGCCAGCACCAGGAGCACTATCACCAGGATGATCGTAGTTCTGTAGCGTTCCATCGCTTTACCTTCTCCTCCACCAGTTGAAGATACCTATGAGGAAGACCAGCATAGGGAAGCCAAGCACCGTGGACGTGAAGATCAGGTTCTTCTGCCCGGCATCGAGTGTAATCGTGCGGGGGGCTGCCGCGTCTTTGGCGCGTATCGAGACAAGCTCGTTCGCGCCCGCCAGCCACGAGACGGAGTTGCCGAACAGGTCGGAATTGAACGGGGCCTGGCCGCCCAGCAGGAAGTTGGCCGCGAAGTCCACGTCGCTGAACACTACCAGCCTCGTGTTGACCTGGTTGGTGGGCGTAACAGTATCGGTGGCGGTGGGGTCGGTCGGCTCGACGCTCACTGCGATATTGACCGGGCCTGGTATATCCTGTCCCTCGTCGTAGGAGGCGTTCGGGCTGGTAGTATTAGTCTCCAACCAGCTTATTGGTGGCACGCCGGAAGTATTGACCAGCGCCTTTGACGTAAAGCCGGGCACTGTGTTCGTGATAGCAAGGCCGAACGCCAGGGGGAAGATGGTGGGCAGTCTATTCTTAGAGAGTGCCTCTGTTACATCCGTCAATGGATAACTGTCTACAACAAACACCGACGGGTCCTGCTGTGAGATACGCTTCTGCAAATCGAATGCGAAGCCCTGTTGGCGTGTCACCCCATACTTGGTGAGGATGGGATCCAATGACTGGAGTGCCTCGGCAGACATAATATTGGGGTCGGGGTCAAGCAACATCAGCGCATGGCCGCCACCGTCCAGGTACTTCTGGATGATCTGCACCTCGTTGGGAGGCAGAGCGCGCAGGGGAGCGGCGATTATCAGCACCGTCACGTCACTGACGGTCAGCGTGGGGGACGTGACCAGGCTCCACACGAGGGTCTGATAGTTGTTTTGTACCAGGGATTCCTTAGCCTGAGAGTAGCCATTCTGATCGAGGTTATTGAAGTCGCGCTCGCCGTGCCCCGTGAGGAAGGCTACCGTGCGGGGGTTAGTATTTGCCAGGCGCACAAGCGCGCTCGTCAGGTCGCGCTCCGATGCGCTGTCAGCTATCTCACGCTTCTTGCCGTCCTCCAGGACCACCACCCCGAAGCGCGTGATGTTGTATTGTGACGCCCGTTGAGGCTGGACCTCCGGGTCAACAAACTCATAGCGGAAGCGCGAGCTATGCGACTTGTACTCCTTGAAAAGGTCTTCAGCCTGTGTGATCGTCTGGGGGTTACGGCCCGGATCGGACTGCGAGAAGAAGCCTACGGCGGTTACATTGGCGTTGCGCTTGTCGAGGTCCTGTATAACCTTGATGGTCTGCTGCGACAGCGTAAACTCCTGGCCTGCCGTGAGGTCGGCGCGTGCCGCCGGTGCCGCTTCTACGATCATGTTTATCACTACGGCTATTGCCACCGCCACGATTGACGCCACCAGCGCGTTGGCGGTCAGGCGATTGCTACGCTTGCCGACGGTGCGCCCGACCGATTCGGGGGTGGCGAGGATGTAGATGCTGAAGCTGACTATCGCCCCGATAACCAGCAGGCGCAGGGGCAGATCAATCTGTCCCAGGTCGAGCGTGAAAGGGGGAACGGCCAGGGCCGCCCAGTAGAAGACGGCCATGATAGCCAGTCCCAGGGCGGTGAAGCCCGCGATAGTGGCGATGAGCGTTCTACGACTGTTGTTCATGCGCGATACCTCCTGGCTTCGAGGACCTGTACCGTGAGGAACAGGACAACGGCAGTGAATAGGAGATAGAAAACCACGTCCTTGAGGTCAATGATGCCCCTGGTGAACGCGCCAAAGCGGTCATTGAGGGATAGTTTGGCTAGAAACTCTCCCACGCCTGTGCCCAGGTTGCCGCTAACCTGGCCGATCACGTACAGGATCAGCAGGATGACGAAGCTCACGACCGCCGAGATCATCTGGTTCGAGGTGAGCGCGGACGCGAAGAGGCCTACCGCCAGGAAAGACATGCCGAGCAAGAACAAGCCGATGTAGCCGCTCCAGATCGGCCCCCAGTCGGGGTCGCCCCGGAAGAGCACCAGCAGGATGGGATAGAAGAGGGTCAGGGCGATCATGGCGAGGTAAAGGCCCACGGCCCCCAGGAACTTGCCGAGCACCACCGCCCAGTCCTGCACGGGCGACGTGAGTAGCAGTTCGAGCGTGCCCGTGCGCTGCTCCTCGGCCAAAAGGCGCATCGTGAGCGCGGGGGCGAGCAGCAGCAGCAGGATCGTTATAACGCCGAACACGTTGCGCAAGCTGCTATCGCCAAAGGTGGCCGACAGCCAGAAGAAGAAGCCCGTAGCCACCAGCCAGAAGGCCACGATCACGTAAGCCACAGGCGATACGAAATAGGAGCGCAACTCCTTGCCTGCGATATAGAGCACGTTTCTCACTTGCGTGCCCTCCTCTTGGTAGAAATCTGGGTGCGGACGGGAGCGGCAACCACTTCTTCCTCCACCTCTTCCTCGTCCTGTATATCTTCGACGTAATCTGCATCGAGGCCGGCTTCAATCGCAGCCGCCCGCTCCTCTGCGTACGCTTCCTCTTCCTGGGAGATGACCCTGATGAAGATGTCTTCCAGGGTGGGTCGCACGCTCTTCATCTCAAGAAGCTGGTAGCCCGCGCCAACGATTGCCGAAGAGAGCGCGGGCCGTAACTCTACGCCCGGCTTACCCTCCACCTGGTACAAACTGCCGCTTGCGGACCCCGCCATAGTCTGCCGTTGCGTGTCGCTGTTGCTTCCCATAGCGGATGCGCTTGAGCCATCCTGCATCGAAAGCTGGGCGCTCACCACGCCAGGAAGGCCACGCAGCGTGCTCAGTATGCCTTCGGACGCGCCCGCCACTTCAAGCTGCACCGACTGTGCGGTCATGGCGGTGTCAGCCAGGTGGATAGGAGTGTCGAGGGCCACCAGCCGCCCGCGATTGATGATGACCACGCGGTCACATACCATGCTCACTTCGGGCAGGAGGTGTGTGCTCAGGATGATCGTGCGGTCCTTGCCAAGCTCTTTGATGAGGGCGCGAACGTCGGTAATCTGCACCGGGTCGAGGCCAACGGTCGGCTCGTCCAGGATGAGCACGTCAGGGTCGTGCAGGAGGGCCTGGGCCAGTCCGACTCTCTGCCTGTAGCCGCGTGACAGCGTGCCAATCAGCTTCTGCGACACGTCGGTAATGTGCAGTTCGCCCATGACTTCGTGGATGCGGGCGCGGCGGTCGCGGCCCCTGTGCATGCCACTGATACGGCCCTTGAAGTCGAGGTACTCGAACGTGGTCAGCTCGGTGTAGAGAGGCACGGTCTCAGGCAGATAACCCAGGTGTGCGCGGGCTTCCATAGACTTTTCAGCGACATCAAAGCCTGCCACACGCACCGTGCCGGACGAGGCCGGGATATAGCCCGTGATGATGCGCATCGTGGTCGTCTTGCCCGCGCCGTTGGGACCGAGGAAGCCAAGTATCTCGCCGCGCTCTACGTTGAATGTGACGTCTCGGAGGGCGGGATATGCTCCATAGAATTTTGTCAGGTGCTCCACCTCTATCATATAGAGATGACCTCACTTTCGGGAGATAGTTACCCATATTGGGGAATAGGGACATGCTCTTGTTTGCCGTCGCAATCACGCGGTAACAGCGCATTGTATCTAAAGGGTAGGACCTTTGTCAAGATTCGCCCTTTTTCTGCTATGCGAATTGCAACCCGTTTGGCATTAAAATACGTTACAATATCAGTGGAGATAGGACCAATGGTGTACCTCAGAGGGGCATTAATACCCATCACACGCCACCCGATCTGCCCTATAATCTGCTCAAACGCGCACCCATATCCGCTCCTAAATCAAAATGTAGAGAAACCCGATGGCTAGCTTCCGGCCCCGCACAAACATACATGCGCCCCAGGGCATAGGGCGCGCATTCTCCGGCGCTCTCCGGGCGAGCGTGGGCGCGCTCATGGCTAGGCGCGAGCGCACAGGCAGGTCTGCCGGTACGCTTTGGATGAGTGGGGTACTGCTCATCGGTGGTATCGCCCTCGGTATGCTCATTTCAACCAACTGGCAGGCCCAATCCGCCGCCACGGACGCCGCCTCTCCGCTAACGCGCCAGTCGGGGCGGGAGATGGTGGCTTTTACTATCAACCGCCTGGAAGCCGAGCAGGCCGAGTTGAAGAAGCAGATAGCCGACATGCGCGCCCAGGTCGGCACGATGCAAGGCACCGACACCCAGCGCAAATCTACCCTGCTCGACATCAAGGCCGAAATAGACCGACAGCGCGTTGCCTCCGGGATGGTAGCCCTGCATGGCCCCGGCGTGGTCGCCACCTTCAACGACAGCACCGCCAAGTCCATCCCACAGAATGAGGACCCCGCCAGGTATATACTGCACGAATACGACCTCCGCGATATAGTCAATGCGCTGTGGATAGCGGGGGCAGAGGGCATCTCCCTCAACGGCGAGCGCATAGTGGGCACCACGTCCCTCTACTGCGTAGGCACGACCGTCATCTGCAACGTCACACGCCTATCTCCCCCCTACGAGATAAGAGCGATAGGCGATCCCGACGCGCTCATGTCAGCCCTCACAGGCTCCCCCCAGATGGAGAAGTTCAACCAGCGCGCCCAGATATACGACCTCCCCGTGAAGATCGAGCCGAGCCGGAGCATCCTCGTGCCCGCCTACAACGGCTCGCTAGTATTCAAGTACGCTACTGTGCAGGGAGACGAGTGAAACGTGAACTATTCTCTAGATGATAAAAACCCTAACAATCTCAGCGTCTCAGCGCCTCTGCGGTCCAATCCACAAAATCTTAGCGAGCTTTGTGCTCTTTGTGTCTTTGTGGTTCAATAATTACGTTTCACGTTTTACGTTTTACGCATCATGACAAACAGACGCGCACAACTTATAGTGGGGCTGATGTGCCTGCTGCTGGGGGTGGCGCTGGTAATGCAGTTTCGCGCGCAACGGCAGGCGCACCAGGGCGTGCCGGTGTCGGCCAGCGACCAGGCTACCTACATCAGCCAGCTTTACGAGAACAACACCGAGTTGCGCCAGCAGGTGGACCAGCTATCGCGGGAGCTTGCCGATTACGAGCAGGACACCACCGGCGGCAAGAGCAACCTCGACACCCTCGTGCGCGACCTGCAGAACCTGCGCGTGGCGAACGGCGAGGTAGAGGTGGCGGGGCCGGGCGTGACCGTGCTGGTTGAGGGCAGCCTGACGGTCTTTGAATTGCAGGACCTGGTGAACGAGCTACGCAACGCCTCAGCCGAAGCCGTAGCGGTCAACGGCGTGCGCATCGTCGCCCGATCTGCAATCGTGGCCGACGAAGAGGGCCGTATCACGGTAGACCGCCAGCCACTCGCGCGCCCCTACAGGTTGGAGGCTATCGGCAACCCCGACACGCTCCTCCCCGCACTCGAAAGGAAAGGCGGACTGATCGCCCTCCTCGAAGCGAGCAACTCCGAACTAAAGATAAAGGTCAACAAGCACACCGTAGAGGACGAGGCGGGCTGGCTCAAGCTGCCCCGGACCGCGCTCGACTTCACCTGGGTGTACAGCCGGCCCGCCCCCTGACATACCCTTCTCATCCAATCTCCACTTCATCTTCACCTCCTCTTAAGTTGTAGAATGCCTGGCAAAACAAATGTAGGGCGGTTCGCGAACCGCCCTACATTTGTTTTGCCAGGCACAATAGAGTACCTGTGGCACTTCCTGTGCAGGTGCGATGAGAGCAGCTTCCGGCCCGCCTCAACACCGGCCTGCGGGCCTTGTGCAAAAGTCATCATACCATTTTTCAAATTGACCCCGAACAGAATCGATGATTTACAGATACTATATCGAAGTAACATTCAAAGAGAATAAGGCGATGCAGGTTTCGGGGACTTGGCGGTGGGTGGGAGGCCCATGACAGATCAGGAAGCCGTCGCGAAGCTACACGCTCACGACATCGCTGGCCTCGAAACGCTGGTGCGCCGGTATCACACTCAGGCGATCCAAACTGCCTACCTGATAGTTGGCGATTGGGCGCTGGCGGAAGATGTGGCGCAGTCAGCCTTCGTCAACGCCTACGAGCGTATCGGTAGCTTTGATAGCACGCGCCCATTCGCTCCCTGGTTTCTTCGCACCGTTGTGAATATCGCGCTCAAAGTATCGGCGGGTAGGCGTGAAATCTCCCTTGATGAGCGCAGCGAAAGTTCAGGCCTGGACATCCCCTCCCCTGAACCGGGTATCGTCGAAGTACTTGAGGCTGCCGAGACCCGCGAAGAGATCCTGGCGGCTTTGCACAGGCTCTCTCCCGATCAACGCGCAGCTATAGTCATGAAATACTACCTGGGTATGAGCGACCTCGACGCGGCTGCCAGGCTGGATGTGCCCGCGGGCACCATTCGTAGGAGACTGCACGATGCGCGTAAGCGTTTGCGGCAGATGCTTCCCACGCACCGTAGAGAATAATCCAGGCGTGTTTTACTGGGGTATCAAGATCGCCCGCGATGTGGACATGACAAACGCTAACGAGCCACAGGGCAGGCCACCGATGGAGATATGCCGTGAGTGAAGAATTCGTGAGATCTGTGCTGAGGGAGCACGCTGAAGAAGGTATGCCTACGGGGAAAGACCCCTGGCCCGCCATCAAACAGAGCGTACAGGCCGCCCAGCAGGAGCATAGAACGGAGACCTTGCACATAACCGTAGTTTCCGATCCCAGACGGCAAAAAGTGGAGGCATCACATATTGATAGGTGGAAGAACGCATACCCCGGAGCGCGCCGCTTCAGGTTCAACATGGCAACGGCTATGGTCGTCTTGTTAGCGTTGGCGGCTGGGACCATAGCCATTATTACCTCGAATGGGCTACAGCCTATCGCGGGCATCACACCGAGTCTCGGCTGCTGGCGTATCGGCCCAGGCCCTGAGGTAGAGGTCGGAGATACCATCCTGACCGCGCTATCGGCCAGGTCTGCCGATGATGTGTGGGCTGTCGGCTATTCAAACGCTGGCGGTCAGCCCCGGACGCTGGTCCAACGCTGGAACGGCCAGCGCTGGAGTACCGTTGCAAGCGCCAACGTCGAGTCGCGTAGCAATTATCTCACCGGCGTGGCGGCACTCGCACCCAACAACGTCTGGGCCGTAGGATACCACTGCACAGGCAATTGCGACACCGACGTAGCCCCACTGGCACAACACTGGGATGGCGCGCGGTGGAGCATGGCATCCACTCCGGGTAGCGGCAGGTTGAACGGCTTAGCGGCAGTATCCGCCAACGACATATGGGCCGTAGGCAACAACGCCCAGGAGACCCTTGCGCTGCACTGGGACGGCAGCCGGTGGACCGGAGTGCCCACCAACGACCCGCCTCTGCCCAGCAGCGTCTTCATATTGAACGCCGTGACTGCCATTTCTTCCAACGACGTCTGGGCCGTAGGGCAGGAGCATGACACGGCAGGCAATCGCTACAAGAAACTCATCTACCATTGGGACGGCAACCGGTGGGCATCTTTTTCAGAGACCGGAGCATCCCTGGGCATTCGCCTTTACTCGGTGGCGGCTACCTCACCTGGCGATGTGTGGGCTGTGGGCGAAAGAGACAACAATCCATCTACTGAAGAGCCTCTGGAAACCGCCACAATGCATTGGGACGGTGCCAATTGGATCGAAGTGCCCAGCCCCAACGTAGGCGCGGGAGGTTCCTATCTCAGGGGGGTAGAGGCAATCTCACCAACCGATGCGTGGGCTTTGGGGGGTTATGGCCCGATAACAGGCACCAAGCAGACCCTTGTGTTGCACTGGGACGGTGCGCTGTGGAGCGTGGTCCCCAGCCCCAATGTTGAGGGACAATCGAGCCGCTTCTTCTCGGCAGATGCTCTCTCAGCCAACGAAATATGGGCCATAGGCACGTACAACTTAGCCGGTACAGGGACGTTCGTTGAACGGTACAACAACCCTTGCATCGCTACTACACCTAAGGAATAACAAAGAAAGGGACACCATGCAAATAATTCGAGATTTACGCCCACGGTGGCAACTTTTAATCTCAACTCTACTACTGTCGCTTGCCCTAAGCCTGACAGCAGGCTCTGTGTTCGCAAAAAGCCCGTCGGAAGCCAGTACCGGCCAGTCTATGCAGTCGGAGGCCAAGAGGACTGCCGCGTTTGATGCAAGCTGCCCACTCGTTGGGAGTATCGTCCCAAGCGCCAACGCCCCATCCACAAGCAACGCACTCAACGATGTTGAAGCCGTATCAGCCAATGATATGTGGGCTGTGGGCGCTTCGGGCATTGACACGCTTATAGAGCACTGGGACGGCAGCGCATGGAGCATCGTCTCCAGCCCAAACGTCGGACCTCTCAGGGGTGTTTCCGCAGCTTCCGCCACTGACATTTGGGCGGTGGGTGGAATAGAAGAGCAATCGCAAACCAGGGTCTTACATTGGAATGGCAGCATTTGGAGTGTCGTTCCCAGCCCCAGTACGGATGGAAAGACCGGCCTCCGCGCCGTTGAAGCCATCTCGGCTAATGACGTGTGGGCTGTTGGCATAATCAACCATCCTGTTCCTTCGGAGCCACCCCCGCCGGCTACAACCAACAGATTAGTAATGCACTGGGACGGCGCGGTATGGAGCACTGTGGGCCTGGGGGACGCCTCCGGCCAGGGCGGATTTTATGGTGTGTCTGCGGTCTCAGCTAATGATGTCTGGGCTGTTGGGTACAAAGAAGCGTGCCAGATAGATTATTGTTATTCAACTGGCACGCTGACAATTCATTGGGATGGGCAGACCTGGACCGAGATTACTAGCGTCAATGTTGGACAAGCTTATAATATTACACTGACTGCGGTGTCGGCACGGGCAACCAACGATGTATGGGCAGTCGGCAGGTCCAATTGTACGATGCTGGTCTTACATTGGGATGGTGCTACGTGGAATCGGTTTAGTACGCCCAATGCCGGTTCCAATTGTCCAACGCTTACCTCCGTAGTGGCTCTCGCCGCCGATTCTTTGTGGGTGGCAGGCTACCTCGAGACTTCGAATCAAAGTCTGATAGCTCACTGGAACGGCGCTTCATGGACCGTTGCAGCCCCACCCTACCCAGGAGTAAGCAGCCCCCTCTATGGGCTAACTGCCACCTCATCTGACACCCTGTGGGCTGTAGGGAGCACTCCTGCGGCGAGCGACGGCAATCCACGTACTTTTGTGCTGCGCGGCGGCGAGCGTACGCAGTGGAGTTCAGTTCCCAGTCCCAACCAGGTGATAAGGAATAACGTGCTCCGGGACGTAATTGCCATTGCTCCCAATGATGTTTGGGCGGTGGGCTACTCAAATCACAACGACTACACTGGTTATTCGCAGGAGAGTCATACGCTCATTCAACACTGGGATGGCTCTGCCTGGGCGCGAGATACTACGCCGGTGGGCGGCCAGCTTTACAGTATAACTGCTTTGGCGGCTAATGACGTTTGGGCTGTAGGTACAAGACGCGGTGTCAGGCCCTATATTGGGCAGGGTGAGATTTTTCTGGCGATGCATTGGAACGGTGCAGTATGGACTGCAATGGGTGACTCGTTCAGTTCAAGTGAGGTGGACAGGTTATATGGAGTAGCGGCAGTCTCAACAGACGATGTGTGGGCAGTGGGTGTCTTCGCCGGTAACAATCTGGTAGTGCATTGGAATGGCTCAGAGTGGCAACGTATCACCCTACCCTCGGACATACCTACTGGTACTCTTACTGGCGTGGCCGCGATAGCTGCCAACGACGTATGGGCTGTGGGAAGGACAGGCTCATCAACCCTCATCATCCATTGGGACGGCACGACGTGGAGCCGCGTCTCCAGCCCCAACGTTGGCACCGGACGCAGCTTCCTCTTTGGAGTGGACGCTGTAGCTGCTGACGATATATGGGCAGTAGGTTACTATGGCCCGCAGGGTAGCGGCTATCCGTTGACGCTTCATTGGGACGGCAGCCAATGGAACGTGGTGCCTGCGCCTGGCCTCGGTACCGGCACTTACCTGCTGAGCGTAGATGCTGTGTCTGCTGATAACGTGTGGGCTGTCGGCAACTACTTTGTAGAAGGTGTGCCACGAACGCTGGCGATGCAGTGGAACGGCGCGGAGTGGTCGGCAATCGCCAGCCCCAACGCCAATACAGGGAGCAACCATCTCTATGGCGTGTCGGCGGCATCCGAGAACGACATATGGACGGTGGGCGACTTCACTGTTGACGACATGCAACAGACGCTGGTGGAGAGATACAGCCCTGTAAGCTTCTCCGACGTGCCCGCCACCAACACATTCTTCCCTTACGTGCAATGCCTGACCTGCCGGGGCATCCTGGGCGGGTATTCGGACGGCACCTTCCGCCCCAACGCCAACGTGACGAGAGGGCAGCTATCCAAGATCGTCGCCAACTCTGCCGGGTTCAACGAGCCGGTAAGCGGGCAGACCTACGAAGACGTCCCGCCCGCCAACGCCTTCCATGAGTACGTTGAGAGGATGGCTGAGAGGGGCATCATCGGTGGCTACCCATGTGGTGGTGCCAACGAACCATGCGGCAGCACCTACAGGCCATACTTCCGCCCCAACGCCAACGCAACACGCGGCCAAATCTCAAAGATAGTCTCTCAAGCTAAAGGGTACAACGACCCTGCTGGCGGGCAAACGTTCGAGGACGTACCCTCCACCAACGGCTTCTACCTGTACATAGAGAGGCTGGCATCACGCGGCATCATGGGAGGCTACCCGTGTGGAGGTGTGGGAGAGCCATGCAGGGAGGGCAACCGGCCATACTTCCGTCCGGGCAACAACGCCACCAGGGGGCAGACATCGAAGATCGTATCCAACGCCTTCTTCCCTTCCTGCCAGGCCGGCGACAAACCGTAATCGTGGCTATGCATTACTCAACCAGGCGGTCATGCGCCGTGAAGGGAAGGAAAGATCATGCTTCAAGAGAGTAGAAACCTATGGCGCGGGGCATTCACGCTGCTCGCGTTCGTGTGGGGACTCACGCTGCTTGGCGGCGGCACAGCCTCTGCAAGCCCGAAAATCTACACAGACTCCGGTATCGTCGCCGGGCAACCGGACAAGACCCAGGCTGGCAATATCAAGGGTGACGACCTTGCATGCCGCATGGGCGGGCACGTTATCCCCAGCCCGAATAAGGCGTCAGGCGTAAACAAGCTCAGTGGCGTCTCTGCTATATCGCCCAACGATCTCTGGGCTGTTGGCGAGACCGAGAA
This sequence comes from Chloroflexia bacterium, assembly GCA_036399775.1. Lineage (GTDB taxonomy): Bacteria > Chloroflexota > Chloroflexia > QHBQ01 > JADMIH01 > JADMIH01. The sequence goes on from DASWMJ010000066.1 coordinate 61,632, forward strand.
CGGCGCGGGCATATCTCAACCGCTGGTAGAGCGCTGGAACGGCGCTGAATGGAAGATTTTCCCTACTCCGCAGTTCCAGAGCGATGGCGGCCTGATGGCGATAGATGTGGTCGCGGCCAACGATATATGGGCTGTCGGCTACGGGTCCACCGGCGCGCTCGCTATGCATTGGAACGGCATCGCCTGGAGCGTGGTGCCCACACCGGCCACTGACCCGTACAATGCCATACTCTATTCGGTCACGGCAATATCGGCCAATGATGTGTGGGCCGTGGGCGCGGACGTTAGAAGCACAGGGTTCGTACCGCTCACCATGCACTGGAACGGCGTACAGTGGAGCATCGTCGCCAGCCCCACAGGAGAGACCCCGCCGGGCGCGTCCAACTTTGTTAACAGACTCTACAGCGTGAGTGCGACAGGGAGCAATGACGTGTGGGCGGTAGGCTTCTACGCTTACATACTTAATGAAACCTCCTACTCTTATGGAATGGTTCTACATTGGGATGGCACGCAATGGAGCCATACCGCTGATACGGGACGTAATCTCAGAAGCGTAGTGGCCTTATCGAGTAACAACGTGTGGGCGGTCAACGCCAACATCACCAGACCGAGCATCATCCACTGGAACGGCCAGGCGTGGACCGAGACTCCGTCCCCTACTCCGATCACCACTGCCTACGGCTATGTCTACCTCACGGCAATCGGCGCGAGCGCCGCCGATAACGTGTGGGCGGTAGGCTACTATGCAGAGGGTACATCGCATGATTGGCACACGCTCATGATGCGTTGGAACGGAAGCGCGTGGAGTATTGTGCCCACGCCCAATCAAGCGTTGGGAGCAGAGTATCTAAATGCCGTAGCGGTGGTCGCACCCGGCGACGTACACGCAGTCGGCCAGCGCTTTGACGACGAGATATACCAGGGCCTCCCTCTAGCGCACCGTTGGGACGGCACCCAGGTGAGGAACGTGCCCGCGCAGGACATCAGGGAGGGCCGCAACTACCTGAGCGACATCAAGTCAATCGCGCCCGATAACATATGGGCAGTCGGGAGATATGCCCCACCGGGATCGAACAGCGAATGGTCCCGCACTATGATTGAGCATTGGGATGGCACCCGTTGGAGCGTGGTGCCCAGCCCCAACAACCGGTTCTACCCCGATTCCAGCACTCTGAACGGAGTGGACGCGATTTCGGCAAGCGACGTGTGGGCGGTGGGCAACTACAAAAGCGACTACGGCGGCTCGATTACGATGCACTGGGACGGCGCTCAATGGAACATCGTCCCCAGCCCCGATGGGAACAACTACCTGAACGCGGTCGAGGCGATAGCCACGAACGACGTATGGGCGGTGGGTGGAGCCGTTCCCAATGGACACCCTGAAGTCAGCAGGCCGGTCATCATGCACTGGGATGGCAGCGAGTGGGTTCTGCGCTCCGAGATTTCCCTGTACGGAACGGACTACAGGCTGAACGCGATAGAGGCCGTATCGCCAAACGACATTTGGGCTGTGGGTACGGGCAATGCCCAAACCCTCATCATGCACTGGGATGGGTCGGCGTGGACCCGCGTGTCCAGCCCCAATGTTGGCACCCGCAACATCCTGCACGGGCTGGCGGTCGTTGCGTCAAACGACGTGTGGGCCGTCGGCTATTACGGCCCCGCAGGCACCGGGCAGGCCCTCACTCTGCACTGGAACGGCACCGAGTGGAGCGTAGTACCCGGCCCCAGCGCGGGCACGGACACCTTCCTGCTGGATGCCGACGCTATATCCTCGACCGATATATGGGCTGTGGGCGATTACCTCAGCGGGGGCGTGACGCGCACATTGGTCGCTCACTGGAACGGCACGGACTGGAGCGTGGTGCCCAGCGCCAACCCCGGTACGGGAGCGAGCTACCTCTTCGCGCTGGACGCGATCTCGCCTGATGTCGTGTGGACTGCGGGCGATTACGACCTCAATATGGCACACAATACGCTCGTGGAGCGATTCGGGTCAATCGCGTTCGCCGACGTACCCGCTTCAAATACCTTCTACCCATACGTGCAGTGTCTTGCCTGCCGGGGGATAGAGAGTGGCTATGCGTGTGGCGGGGCGTTCGAGCCATGCGACAGCAACAGCAATCCGTACTTCAGGCCGAACACCCCGATAACGAGGGACCAGATCGCTAAGATGGTAGCCGCCTCCGCGGGTTTCAGCGAACCGGCAGGCTCGCAGCGGTTCCAGGACGTGCCGCCCACGAGTCCTTATTATGATTACATAAACAGAATGAGCGCGCGCGGACTCATAGGCGGCTACCGGTGCGGCACCGCAGCCTCCGAGCCGTGCGTAGCCCCCAACAACAGGCCGTACTTCAGGCCATCGGCCAACGCCACACGGGGGCAGATAGCCAAGATCGTGTCCAACGGCGTGGGGTTCAACGAGCCTCATACCACCCAGACGTACCAGGACGTGCCTACAAGCCAGACTTTCTACATCTGGATAGAGAGGCTGACCTATCGCGCCGTTATGGGAGGCTATGCCTGCGGCGGGCCATACGAGCCGTGTAGCGCCGACTACAAGCCGTACTTCAGATGGGGCAACAACGCCACTCGTGGGCAGACGGCCAAGATTACATCCAATACATTCTTCCCGAACTGCCAGGTTTCCGCAGCCAGGTAGGTACCTTATGGCCCTGCCGCGATACAAATATGCGAGCGCGGATGAGGACATTTACGAAAGAGGCTCTACATGACAACACACTATTCTACTCTCAACTTGAGGGCTTTCCCGTTCCTTCTACTCTTTGCTGCGCTCGCGCTCCTGGCGGTAGGCATGTTACGGACGTCGGAAGCATCGGAGGCCAAATCGCTTGCCTTTGCCCCGCCGCCAACCGTCACCACCGAGCCTTTGCCTGCGGGCATGGAGGTGCAGACGGTGCTCGCGGGCATGGTGCAGCCGGTGGCTATGGCGTTCGACCCGCAGGGGAGGCTCTTCTATACGGAGCGTTCGGGCGCGGTGCGCCTCTTCGCGAATGGCGCGTTGCAGGCCAGCCCCGTCATCACTTTCCCCAACATCTACAACGGCGCGCAATGCATCGAGAGCAGGCTGCTCGGCATCGCGGTTGACCCCCAGTTCAGCGCCAACCACTACCTTTACGCCTACTACACCCAGCCTCTGGAGTGCGACTTAGCGGTTGATAGGGTCGTGCGCTTCGTGGAGAATGGTGGCGTGGGCGGAAGCGCCACCGACATATTCACCTCCACGCAGACCGGCCACCTCCACAACGGCGGCATCCTCAACTTCGGCCCGACCGGTAAGCTGTATATAACGCTGGGCGACGACAACAACGCCGTTACCGCGCAGGATGTCACCGTCAAGGCGGGCAAGATGCACCGCATTAACCCCGACGGCAGCATGCCGGACGACAACCCGGTATTCACCCAAACGGGCGCGCTCCCCTCCATCTACGCTATCGGCATGCGTAACCCCTTCGGCTTCGCATTCGACACTATTGCGGACAGCAGGATTTTCATGAGCGACAACGGCCCGGAATGCGACGACGAGCTAAACCGCGTCGAAGCAGGCTACAACTACGGCTGGCGCGCCGACTATCCATGCGACGACGCCAATCCCGACCCGACCTACAATACCGTCACGCCCCTGTGGTACGTGCCCCAGGGCCAGGACCCGGCAGCGCCCACGGGTGTGGAGGTCTACGACGGCAGCGCCATCCCCGCCTGGCAGGACCACCTCTTCATGTGCTCCTTCGTTGACAGGAAGCTGCGCCACTTCTATCTGAACGACGTTCGCACGGAGGTGACCACCGTAGCAACCGTGCTGGGCGTGGAGTGCGGGATGGACCTGGAGACCGGGCCGGACGGCATGCTCTACTACATAGACGCTGGCGGGTACGTGAACGGCAACCTCAAGCGCATCGCGCCCGCGCCTCCCCAGGCACCGTGCGGCACTATGGTGGGGAGCATCGTGCCCAGCCCCAACGTGACCGGTACGCTCCCGAACGTACTGCACGGCGTAGCGCCGGTCTCCGCCAACGACGCGTGGGCGGTCGGCACAGCCAACAACCTGGCATTGATCGAGCATTGGAACGGCAGCCAATGGAGCGCCCTGGACGTAGGTTCGACGGGCGTGCTGAGCGACGTGGTGGTCGTATCGTCAACTGATGTCTGGGCCGTGGGGAGCGCGGGCAACAACGCGCTCATCATGCACTGGGATGGCGCGGAATGGGTGGTAGCGCATAACTCTACTCCCGGCCTGCTCGAAGGAATCGCGGCGCGCTCAACGGACGACATATGGGCGGTAGGCGCTGCCGGTACGGGCACCCTTGCCATGCACTGGAACGGCGCTCAATGGAGTGTCGTTCCCACTCCCGCCGCCGGTGCCGGGTCCGCCCTCAAGGGTGTCAGCATGGTAAGCGCGAGTGACGTATGGGCCGTCGGCGCCTATCTCCAGGACCAGGCCGGCCCAACGCGCACGCTGACCATGCGCTGGAACGGCAGCCAGTGGACTACTATTACAAGCCCCAACGTGGCGACGTGGCACAACAGGCTCAACGCGGTTCACGCCATCAGCGCCACCGATATATGGGCCGTAGGAGGCTACAGTGGCGGTTGTGGCAGCGAGCCAATGGTCTTACCTGTGACTATGCACTGGAATGGCACTCAATGGAGCCTGCGCGGCGAGCATAACCCCTGCGGAGCCGCAGAACTAGAGGATGTTGATGCTGCATCCACCAATGATGTATGGGCAGTAGGGAAGTCTTTCGACAACCTGAACGGTGATTACACCGGACGTGCATTGCACTGGAACGGCTCGCAATGGACAACTCATACGGTCAGCGGGACCAATCTGAACAATTATGTGACAGGGGTGGATGTTATGTCAACTAACAGCGTGTGGGTGGTGGGTTGGTCGGCGGAATACGGCAGCCCTCCAGGCTCAGCGCGAGCGCTCACCGCCCGGTGGAACGGAGGCAGTTGGAACGCAGCCACCGGCCCAACCGTTGTCGCCCCATCGGATAACACTTTACGTGGAGCGTCCGCGCTCGCGCCGGATGACATATGGGCTGTCGGTTGGCATGCAAACGGCACCCTTACCCAACACTGGGACGGCACGCGCTGGACGACGGTGCAGAGCGCAGGTCGCGCCCCAGCCAGCTTCCTCCATGACGTGGCGGCTATCTCGCACAACGATGTTTGGGCGGCAGGCTACTATGTATCGGACCAAACCCGGTCTTTGATGGAGCATTGGAACGGCATACGATGGGACCTCATAAGCATTCCAAACTTCGGGTCAGGCACCAACCAGCTGCGCTCGATTGACGCAAGCTCTTCGCAGAATGTGTGGGCGGTGGGACACTACACCGACACCACGACGGTGCGTCCGCTCACCCTTCGCTGGCAGGGTGAGGAGTGGTACGTCGAGCCGGTGCCTGACCTCGGCGCGGGCACGGAGGGCCGCCTGCTGAGCGTGGAAGTCATATCAGACAATGACGCATGGGCAGTGGGCAACGTCAAGCCTTCGCCGTCCAGCAATGCGCAAACTCTCATCCTCCACTGGAACGGCATCGCATGGAGTCGCGTGCCCAGCCCCAACGCCGACCCCGCTACGCTCAACTTCTTGCGTGGCGTGACGGCTGTAGCTCCAGACGACATATGGGCTACCGGCTATTATGGGCCTTCGGGCACGGGCCAATCGCTCTTTCTCCACTGGAACGGCAGCGCGTGGACCCTCGTCCCCACCCCCAACGCCGGAGACAACACTTTCCCCATCTCAATCGAGGCGGTGTCGGCCAACGACGTGTGGGCCGTCGGCAATGCGTTTAGCGGGGGCGTAGCGCGCAGCCTGGTCATGCACTGGGATGGCGGGGCGTGGTCGGTGGTCCCCAGCCCCAACGCAAGCTCAGGCAACAGCTATCTCTTCGGGATAGCCCCGGTCTCGGAAAGCGATGTATGGATGGTGGGCGAATACTCCAATGAGAACGGGCGCATGACCCTCACCGAGCGATACCGGCCCCAACTCTTCTCGGACGTACCCGCGAGCAACACCTTCTATCCTTATATACAATGCCTGGCGTGCAGGGGCATCATGGGCGGCTACTCCGACAACACTTTCCGCCCAAACAACAACATCACGCGCGGCCAGCTATCCAAGATAGTAGCCAACTCCGCAGGCTTCAACGAGCCTGTGTCGGGCGTGATGTTCGAGGACGTGCCCACCACCAACACCTTCTACGAGTTTGTACAAAGGATGGCGACACGAGGTATAATAGGAGGCTACCCTTGCGGCGGTGCCAATGAGCCTTGCGGTGAGGGCGACAAGCCATACTTCCGCCCCAACGCCAACGCCACACGCGGGCAAATCTCTAAGATAGTGTCTCAAGCTAAGGGATACAACGACCCTGCAAGCGGCCAGACGTTCGAGGACGTACCCTCCACCAACAGCTTCTACCTCTACATAGAGAGACTGGCGTCCAGGGGCATCATGGGTGGCTACCCATGCGGCACCGTGCCGAGTGAGCCGTGCAGCACGCAGAACCGCCCATATTTCAGGTGGGGCACCAACGCTACAAGGGGGCAGACCTCCAAGATAGTGTCCAATACCTTCTTCCCCGGCTGCGAGGTGGATAGCTCGTACTGAGCCTGGTATACCTTCAAAAACATGACTTGCTTTACGAACAAGATTTGCATGCCGGATAAGGAGTAAGCACATGAAAGGTCGTTCGTCACTTTCAATCTGGACCATGATGGCGCTTGCGTTGAGCATGGTCCTCGGCATGAGCCACGCCCTGGGCGTCCTGGGCGCGCCCACAGCCGACGGCGACCTCGACCCCAGCTTCGGCGTGGGCGGCAAAGTAACCACTGCCTTCCCCGGAGGGAGCGACATAGCGCGTGCCGCCATAATCCAGCCCGACCAGAAGATCGTCCTGGCGGGCGGTTCGGGCACGCACTTCTCCCTGGCGCGCTACAACCCTGACGGCACTCTCGACCCTTCCTTTGGGAGCGGCGGCAAGGTAGGCGCGAGCTTTGGCGCGAACCGCGACCAGGCTAACGCCCTGGCGCGCCAACCTGACGGCAAGCTCGTCGCGGGAGGCATCGTCTTTACGGACAGGCTCACCGGCCACTTCGCCCTGGCACGCTTCAACGCAGACGGAAGCCTGGACGCTACCTTCGGCAATGGCGGCAAGGTGATTACGCAGATTGGCCCTGATGACGGTGGGATCAATGCTGTCGTAGTCCAACCCGGCGGCAAGATCGTAGCGGCAGGCTCGACAACTGATACTTACTCGAAGTTCGTCGTCGTTCGATACATGCCGAACGGCGCGCTCGACACAACATTCGGTGAAGGTGGCATAGTCGTCAACGAGATCAGCCGCGACAGCGTTGCCTACGCGCTCGCACTACAGGCAAACGGCAAGATAATAGCCGCCGGTAGAACGTCGGAGTTAGCCGGGGAAGAGAGCGTATATGACTTCGCCCTGGCACGCTACTTACCCGATGGAACGCTCGATAGCTCCTTCGGCGTTACCGGCACGATCGCCACTGACTTCGGTAGAGGAGAGACTATACGCGCTATTGCGATACAGGGCGACGGCAAGATCGTAGCTGTGGGGTACACCACGGACGGCCCATACTACGATTCGGACTTCGCTTTGGCACGCTACGAGCGCGACGGCTCCCTGGACACGACATTCAGTACCGACGGCAAGGTCGTAACCGAATTCGGTGATGCCAACCCGACTGCCTCCTGGGCCAATGCAGTTGTCATCCAACCCAACGGCAAGATTGTAGCAGCCGGGCGCACGGTTGATCCAAGCAACGGTATCCCCTATCGCTACGCGCTGGCACGCTACAACGTGGATGGCAGCCCCGATTCGTCATTCAGCACGGACGGGAAAGTGGTCGCAGGCACAGGAAGTGAGTTGGACGAGGCCAATGCGCTGGTCTTACAGAGCAACGGCGCGCTCGTCGTCGCGGGGGCTACGGAAAACGATACTTTTCCCGACTTTAGCCTCATGCGCTTCACGTCAAATGGCACAACCGATACTTCCTTCGGGACGGGCGGCAGGGTCCACACGGACCTCGCCGCAGGCAACGACGTGGTCACGGGAGTCGCAATCCAACCTGATGGGAAAATCGTGGCGGTAGGTTCGAGCCAGACCGGCGGGGGGAGCGATTTCACGCTGGCGCGCTACATGCCAGATGGCACGCTCGATCCGGCCTTCGGCACCGGCGGCGAGGTCACGACCGACTTCCTGGACACCGCCGATGAGGCCAACGCTGTGCTCCTCCAGCCCGACGGTAAAATCGTGGCTGTAGGCTACAATATCAGCAACGGTACCGCCGGTGGTGGGTTCGCGCTCGCGCGATACCACCCCGACGGCAGCCTCGATCGTAGCTTTGGCGGATCGGGCAAGGTAATGACCTCTCTGGGCACCTCGCTGCTCGGCATTTTGTACGCGGCAGCCCTCCAACCTGACGGCAAGATAGTAGTCGCCGGGACCCAGTTGTATGGCGACTGCATGCACTTCTGCACGTCTTATTATGCCGCAGCCCGTTACAATCCCGATGGCACCCTGGATACAGATTTCAGCGAAGATGGCCTGGTGGTCCTCTACCAAGGCAACTCGTTAGAACGCGGGCGGGCTGTTGCGGTACAGCCGAACGGCAAGATCGTCATAGCAGGTGTCACCTATGTGGGGCAAGGGGGAAGGTTGCAAGATTTCAGCATGGCACGCTTGAATGCAGACGGTAGTCTCGACACCGACTTTGGCGACAATGGCAGGGTATACACGGATTTCGCGGAGAATAGAGATGTGGCTTACGCGCTCGCTTTACAGCCTGACGGTAAAATAGTGGTCGCGGGCAGTGCAGGAAGTTCCAGTTGCAGCAACAATTATTGCGAGTTCCATAGCGCGTTCGGCTTGGCTCGCTACCTGGAAAATGGGGACCCCGATGAGAGCTTCGGCAATGGCGGAAAAGTGACAACGCAGTTCGCGGATATTGACGCGGCAAACGCTCTAGTCTTGCAGCCGGACGGTAAGATAATCGCGGCAGGGGCGTTCAGCGAGGGCCAGCAGCAGCGTTCGGGGTTCGCGCTGGCCCGCTACAGCGTCGATGGCGATCTCGATCCAGGCTTTGGAGTTGGCGGTAAGATCACAACCGCCATTGGCAATATCGGAGGGGCTAACGCGGTTGGCCTTCAACCGGACGGCAAGATCGTGGCGGCGGGCCAGGGGGACACCGACGCAGGCGGCAGGGACTTCGCGCTGGCACGCTATAAGAACATGGAACCCCCGCCACCAACCACCACCCCTCACGCGGGGCGCTTCGAGGATGTGCCGCCGCCCAACGCATTCTATCCGTATATAGAGTGCATGGGCGCCCAGGGAACTATCAGTGGCTACCCATGCGGAGGGTATGGCGAGGCATGCGTCGGCCCAACCAACAAGCCATACTTCCGCACGAACAACAACGTCACCAGGGGCCAGCTATCCAAAATAGTAGCCAATTCCGCAGGCTTCAACGAGCCTGTGTCGGGCGTGATGTTCGAGGATGTGCCCACCACCAACACCTTCTACGAATTCGTGCAGAGGATGGCAACAAGGGGAATAATAGGAGGCTACCCGTGCGGCGAAGAAGGCGAACCGTGCGGTGAGGGCGCCAAGCCATACTTCCGCCCCAACGCCAACGCCACACGCGGCCAAATCTCCAAGATAGTCTCTCAGGCCAGGGGATACAACGACCCCGCTAGCGGCCAGACGTTCGAGGACGTACCCCCCACCAACAGCTTCTACCTCTACATAGAAAGGCTAACTTCCAGGGGCATCATGGGTGGCTACCCATGCGGCACCGTGCCGAGTGAGCCATGCAGCACACAAAACCGCCCATATTTCAGGTGGGGCACCAACGCCACCAGGGGTCAGACCTCCAAGATAGTAGCAAACACCTTCTTCCCCAATTGCCAGACGGCGAACAAACCGTAATAATGATACGCCTAATACCTCACATGCTAAATAGTAACCGGCAGACCACCCCTCCATCCCTGTCATTCTGAGCGAAGCGAAGAATCTCGTCCCTCGCATACCCTCTTGCCTTGAGAACCGCCTAATAAGCTGCTACGCGAGGGACGAGATTCTTCGCTTCGCTCAGAATGACAAGGTTACTTTTCCTTCTATCGTTTCACAATTTCCATTAGTCCACCGCTAGATGTGGGGTGATGTATCTGCCGGCCCCTATTTTGCATCAAGCGGGACTGAAGCAACCCCGCCGACCTCGCCAGGGCGCGACGTAGCTCGGCTCCCGGCTCACGATATAGTACAAGGCAAATAGTAGCAGTGGTAGACGCCAGTAAAAGAACTGCACCTGCACGCTGCTGAAGGCGAACCATACCCCGGCCAGCGCCGACGACCAGAGCAACGCGCTAGCGGCATCGCGCACTTTTATAACGCATATACCTATCACTGCTGGCACCAACACCCAGAAGACTATCGAGGCTACCGCAGACGCTTCCGTGAGGGTGAGCCAGTTCAAGGCGACCATCTGCCCAGCGATGCTCTCGTTCCACTGAGGAGTGCCGAGCATGGGGAAAGGGAGTTTCGTGCTGTGGTTGAATATGGTAGCGTCAATGAACGCTTTGGGCGAGAGCAGCGCCAAAGGCACAATCAAGATCGCCGCGAACCCGGCACCGGCGGCAACTGGTGCCCACAGCTTTGATGGATGCAAAGCCAGAACGCGCCGGCCACTCTGCCGGGCGCGCCACTTGTCAGCGATTGAGATGACTAGAGGCCGGACCAGTAACAGCCCCCACGGCAGCGCGAACAGAAAACCGTACTGCTTGGTAGCGAAGGCCATAGCAGCAGCCATAGCGGAGCCGACCATGTAGTTTCCGCTATACAGCCACACGGCCAGCGCGATCCAGAAGAGCAGGAGGAAATCGAGTATCCCCTGCATAAGCGGCACCTGAAAGCCCGGCAGAAAGAGCAGCCACGCCGCAGCGAGCGCGCGGGCGGGCCATTCGCCCAGACGAGAGCGCGCCAGCAAGTAGACGAGCAGCGCGACCCCCAGGTCAGCAAGCAGCAGACCTATCCGGACGTTGCCCATGAGGTAGAACGGCGCTTCCGCGAACAAACTACCGGGGAAGTAACTGTAGGTCGGGTAATTCTTTATACCCGGTTGGGCCTCGTAGACCCACGTGTAGACCTGCGTGTATGGGTTCATTCCACGCAGAAGAAAGTCTACGCCCTGGCTGGTGGCCCAGTATACGTCGCTCCAGGTGGGGCGAGTAGCCCAGTCCCAGCGCATCCACGCCCCAAGAGGCCACGCAAGCGCCCACACCACCGAGGCAGCGCGCCCCCAGGGCATGAGCGTCAGCACGATGAGTAACAGGTTGACCAGCAGATAGAAGTTTATACGAGGGATAGTTTTCGGCGCGGTATCGTAATAGACGTACATCTGGCCTATCAGCAAGGCCAGCATGACCAGCCTGAAGAAGTCGGCGCGAGGCGGTGACAACCCAGGAGAGTGCATTACCCCTTACCTGTATTCGTCACCGTCTAAACCCTCCAGCCCAGCCCCATCAGTGCCTGCCCCCGCAGCCACAACCGCCCCCTCCACAAGCGCACCCGCCACCCGTAGAATAGCTCTCGCCCCCACCCGGTGCGCGCCCAACAGCCGCCACAACCGACACCATCCTCTTCACAGGCGAGCCACATCGCGGGCAGGCAATCTCACGGTCGCTGCTACCCATAGGCCGCAGCCTCTCAAACTGCGCCTTGCACTCCCGGCACCAATACTCATATATAGGCATAGTCTACCTCCCCATGCGTGAAACGTAATCGCTTAATACCTCTGCGGTCCAAACCCATAGAACCTTAGCGAACTTTGCGTTTCTTTGCGTCTTTGCGGTTACGTAGTTACGTTTTACGCAATACATCCGTAGCCTCTGGACACAGCACGCGCCATCCTTTATAACCATTGCACGTACCTTTTCTTCACCCGAGATTCTACCACAAATCCCTACCGGAATAGGAGTTGCACGCATGAAAGAGTTTACAGCGCGCGCGCTTGACATGGCGCGGCAGTTGGGCGCTACCTACGCGGACGTGCGCGTGATGGAGACCCAGAAGGAGGGCATCACGGTCAAGAACGGCACAGTCGAGGCCCTGTCTCTCAACGAAGAGCAGGGCTTTGGAGTGCGCGTGCTGGCCGGTGGGGCCTGGGGCTTCGCTGGGAGCGCCCTCCTGAATAACGACGAGCTTGAGAAAGTGGTCAGGCAGGCCGTACAGATAGCCATGTCCAGCGCCCGCGTGCGCCCAACCCCCGCCGACATTGGCCCTCCCATGCGCTACGTGGACCAGTACCGCACCCCCATCGAGATAGACCCCTTCAAGGTACCCATCGAGGAGAAGTTAGGCTTGCTGTCGCTCGCCAACGAGAACCTGCGTAAGGTAGTGGGCATCGTGGTCGCCACTACGGGCATGGACGCCGCCCGCAACAGCATCATCTTCGCCTCCACCGAGGGGAGCTACATCGAGCAGGAGCTATACAACATAGGCTGCCACATGGAGGCAACCGCCGTGCGTGAGGGCGAAGTGCAGAATCGCTCCTATCCCTCGTCACTACAGGGGCAGTCGGCCTCCGAGGGGTACGAGTTGGTGTTGCGCTGGGACCTTCCGGGCAACGCCGAGCGCATAGCAAGGGAAGCCGTAGAGCTTTTAAGCGCGCCCCAATGTCCTTCCGGCGTCAAGACGGTGGTGATAGACTCGTCGCAGGTCGCCCTCCAGATACACGAGTCGTGCGGCCACCCTATCGAGCTTGACCGCGTGATGGGTATGGAAGCCTCCTTCGCGGGCACCTCTTTCATGACCCTGGACAAGCTGGACAACCTCAAGTACGGCTCGGACATAGTGAACATAGTCGCAGACGCCACGCTCCCCAATGGCCTCGGCTCGTTCAAGTACGATGACGAGGGCGTGCCCGCGCAGAGGTTCGACGTTATCAAGGATGGCGTGTTCCGCAACTACCTGATGGACCGCGAGACCGCCACCATGCTCGGCAAGACCTCCAACGGCACCTCCCGCGCCGACGGCTGGAACCGCATCCCGATGATCCGCATGACCAATATCTCCCTCATGCCCGGCTCCGGCACCCTCGATGACCTCATCTCCGAGGTGGACGACGGCCTTTTCCTGTACAACAACCGTTCGTGGTCCATAGACGACAAGCGCCTCAACTTCCAGTTCGGCACCGAGATGGCTTACGAAATCAAGGGGGGCAAACTGGGCCAGCTATATCGCAACGCCACCTACACCGGCAACACGCCCGACTTCTGGAACAGCTGCGAGCGCATCGCCGGGCCGGAAGCCTGGGTACTGTGGGGCCTGCCACACTGCGGCAAGGGCGAGCCGATGCAGCTTGGACGCGTAGGACACGGAGCGGCCCCGGCCCGCTTCCGCAACGTCAGAGTAGGAGTGCTGTGATGAATGCGGAGTGCGGAATGCGAAACAGGGAATCATTGATGCGGAGCAGGCTAAGTGCGCGAGGCGGATCATATTCCGCATTCCGCATTCCGCACTCCGCATTCGAGATGGGGGTGCTGTAATGTTAGGCGAGCTAGAGATAAAGAGAATCACAGACAGGGTGCTTGGCCTGTCGGACGCCGACCAGACGGAGGCGGTCTTCTGGGGCGACACCAGCGCCCTGACCCGCTTCGCCAACAACTACATCCATCAGAACGTAGCCGAGACCAACACCACAGTCAGCGTGCGCCTGGTCGTGGGCAAAAAGATAGGCGTAGCCTCCACCAACGACCTGTCGGACGAGGGGCTGCAAAAGGTGGTGCGCAACGCCGCCACAATCGCCCGCTTCCAGCTTGATAACGACGACTTCAAATCGCTCCCCACGCCGGAAGACGCGGGCGAATCGAGCGCGACCGCTACGGGCTACGTCGAGGCCACAGCATCGGCCAGCCCGGAGTTGAGAGCCGACGGAGTCGGCGCGATATGTCGCCTGGCTTCCGAGAACGGCCTCACGGCTGCCGGGGCGTTCGCCACCGGCGCGCAGGAGCTTGCCGCCGCCAACTCGCTGGGAGTATTCTCCTACACCAACCTCACCAGCGCCAACCTGCTGACGGTCATCATGGGAGAAAACTCATCCGGTTACGCGGACCGCACCTCCAAAGACGTGGGCGAGATAGACGCGGAGGAAGTGGCCCGCGAAGCCGTAGGTAAGGCGCTACGGAGCAAAGACCCGATCTCCATTGAGCCGGGCGAGTACACTGTTGTGCTTGAAGAGTACGCCATGTCGGACCTGCTGACGTGGATGGGGTACACGGGCGGCTTCTCGGCTCTGGCTTTGCAGGAGGGGCGCTCCTTCCTCAAGCCGGGCGAGAAGATCACCGGCGACAACGTCACCATCTACGACGACGGCAACGACCCACGCGGCCTTCCCCTGCCGATGGACTTCGAGGGGGTAGCCAAGCGCCGGGTAAACATCATAGAGCGCGGTGTAGGCGGCAGCCCCGTTTACGACTCTTACACCGCGGGGCGTGAGGAGGGCAAGCGCTCCACGGGCCACGCCCTGCCCGCCCCCAACACCTGGGGGCCATTCGCCATCAACCTCTTCATGGAGGCGGGCGACACGCCTAAAGAAGAGTTAGCCAGGGGCATAGAGCGCGGCATATGGGTCACGCGCTTCCACTACCTGGGCGTGGTCCACCCCCTCCTCACGATACTCACCGGCATGACCCGCGACGGCACCTTCCTGATCGAAAACGGCGAGATAACCCGCCCCATCAAGAACCTGCGCTTCAACCAGAACGTCCTGGAAGCCTGGAAAGAGGCGACGCTTGGCAGCGCTCTCAAGCTACAAAAAGGCTGGGTGGGCGCGACAATGGTGCCCGCCGCGCGTATAGAGAGGTTCAAGTTCGCCAGCGGTACGAGCTTCTAAACGCCCAGGACAACGTACTAAAATCACCTACCATGCTTGAGATGCGTATAGGTGCCCTCACAACCGGCACCTATACGCGTCCTAATACCCCCACGCTTCACAATTAGAGTTCAGGCTTGGTCCAAAAGCTTACTCTATCCCCCTTCCCTTCCATCCAACCTAAAATTGTGCAAAACTCGACCCATATTCCCCACCAAATCATGTCCCAAAAACAGCCCCAAATGGGATTAAGTTAATAGAAGCATGTTTCCGGCTACCGTAGCGCAACAGTAGCCACAAACCCCTGAAGGCCATGAGCCATGACCAAGAGCCAGAGCCATCAACTCAAAACTCATAACTCAAAACTCATAACTCCAAAGGGGAACAGGGTACCGCTGGTGCCCCTGCCACAAGGATTGATCGTCATCCTCCCAGCTCCCAGGCTAAACTGATGCAGGCCAACTAATATGTCAGAAGAGCACCAACCCACTCCCCCTTGTCATTCTGAGCGAAGCGAAGAATCTCGCTCCTCGCGTACCATGCGTATAGCGAGCCTCTCTCCTCAGAACAGACAAGCCCCAGTGGGCCACTCTTCTACCATACAACCACCCTGCATCAGCCCAACCACCGGGAGCCACACAGTACAGAGCCTACCCGCTCAGTACACTAACCAACAGTAGTCCAGCCCCACAGCACCCAACTCGTGCCTAGGAGCCGGACCACACCCAACCAAAGATAAGGACCCACAAGCCTCAAGCCAGAAATCTAAGTTCTAACTTCTAGTTTCTGACTTCTGACTTCCGACTTCGGGATTCTTATCTATCCAACCAGTTGCGTTGGCAGGGGCAAGCATCTGACGTAACCAGCGTGCTTAGGCTATCACCCTGCCCGCGTTACCCACCACAACCAAAAACAGAGGGGCGCGCTAACCCGCGCCCCCACCCCTCCCAACTCAAACCACGCTCCTAAGCCTGGTGAAAGGCCAATCCTTACATTGATACCTGGCATGCCTTACAAAACACATATCTAACTTCTAATTTCTAATTTCTAACTTCTAGTTTGACGCCTGCGCTTCAAATTCTATTTGACTAACGAATAAGATAATGGTACACTAATTCATGAAAGCTAGACAATTGCAGGCACGCGCTTCGCTGTTACGAAGCGGCGTGTATTCCCGTGCATATCTCAGTGCGCGCTCGTGATAGAACGACATGGAGCCTCTAACAAAGGTTATTTAGGTCGGCCTTGCGAAGGCCAGACAGAAGGGAAATAAACTATGCCCTCAAGAGTGGATCGTTCCAGGATAACAAAGCAGATACTCTTCGCCTTGATGCTTATGCTTGGAGTCGCCCTGTCGTTGGGCATTGCCTTCGCCGGAGCATCGTCCTCATCCGCCTCCCCGGCCCTGGCCGCGCAAGCTGGGGCAAGCCCAACCTGCGAGCCTGACTGGAGCCTGACGCCTGGCTCGAACCCCGGCACCCAGGGTAATGCCCTGGAAGACGTGGCCGCGATCTCAGCGACTGAGTTCTGGGCGGTCGGCTCTTCGGCAAACAGCAGCGGACCCGCTCGAACTATGATACAGCGCTGGGACGGAAACTCGTGGAACCAGGTGCCCAGCCCCAGCCAGGCTGGCGGCAGCTATCTGAACGCGGTATCCGTGTTGTCGGCCAACGATGCATGGGCCGTCGGGTACTACCAGGCCACTGCTGAGAGTCAAACACTCATCGTACATTGGGATGGTACGCAATGGGGCATCATACCCAGTCCCAATGCGAATGCTCGCGCGCACTATCTCACCGGCGTCACGGCCATTTCAGTCAACGACGTATGGGCATCGGGTTACTATTACAATAACAACCTCTTCCGCTTTCAGACGCTGATTATGCATTGGGATGGTATAGCCTGGGGTATCGTGACCAGTCCTAACGGCAGCAGCAACAATAATTGGCTAAGCGATATGGCATCGGTTTCAGGAAGCGATATCTGGGCGGCAGGCTATTACAGGCCCAATAGCGGCGCATACTTTGAGGCGTTGCTCCTTCACTGGAATGGACAGGAATGGTCTATCGCGCCAACCCCAATGCACTCTGACTTCGCAAGGGTAGTTACCAGCCTCGCGGTCATTGCCACGAACGATGTCTGGGCCACCGGGTACAAACCGCATGCCATCAATTCCTCAGACAGCGACACGTTGGCCCTCCATTGGAACGGGACTGACTGGAGCGTAGTGCACACACCAAGCCCGGGCAATATCAGCACTCTTCAAGGAGTAACAGCGCGCTCGGCAAACGACGTTTGGGCGGTGGGCAGCTATGGAGCAGACTCTCGAACACTGATAGAACACTGGGATGGCACCCAATGGCGGACATTCCCCAGCCCTACTATTGAGCAAAACTACAACTACCTCAATGCGGTGGCGGCGGCCCCCGGCGGCAATATGCTGGCCGTAGGCACCTACACAGCCAACAACCTCTCTTACACCCTCGCCATGCGTTATCCGGGCGGCGGTTGCGCCTATCCAACCCCCACGACGATCCCTACGAGCACACCCATACCCTCCTGCGGACCCGCCTGGCGTGCAGTATCCAATCCTGGCGTCGGCGACCTGGCAGACATTGCGGTCCTCTCTGCGAGCGACATATGGGCCGTAGGCTCCTATGGCGCTACCACCCCTTCGGGTTCGACAGATCAAACATACGCCATGCACTGGGATGGTACACAGTGGAATGTGGTCCCCAGCCCCAACGCCAGCACATTCAGCAACAAACTAAGCGCGGTGGCGGCTGTAGCTCCAAATGACGTTTGGGCGGTGGGCCATTACGAGACTTCATCTCCCAATCAGGTCTTAGCACTAACCATGCACTGGGATGGCGCGAATTGGAGTATCATTTCCAACTCCGCATGGGGAGAGCTTCATGATATGGTGGCTATAGCGTCAGACCAGGTATGGGCTGTTGGATTTGTGTATGATATTTTCAACGCTGCCCTGATAATGCGGTGGGATGGCTCTAACTGGAGTTACTACTCCATATCCAATATAAGCCAGGATACGAGCAGTCCTTTATTTGGTATCACTGCGGTATCGGCTACCGATATATGGGCTGTAGGTTCGATCTCTAACGAGACGCTCGCAGCGCATTGGGATGGTACTCAGTGGAACAGGGTAGCCAGCCCCGGCGTCTCCGCCTACGCGAACCGTCTCAACTCGGTATCGGCCATATCGGGCAACGATGTTTGGGCAGTGGGCTATCACTATAATCCCAGCCTTCCTTATCAAACACTAATAGAGCATTGGGACGGTACTGCCTGGAGCGTGGTCCCCAGTCCCAACGCGACCTCAAACGACAATCGGCTCGAGGCTGTGGCCGTTGTCGCACCCAATGACGTGTGGGCGGTGGGCTATTATTTCCTCGAAGCTAATCCTGACGAACTACCCAGCCCTGCTTTGATCGAGCACTGGAACGGTACCGAATGGAGTATATTTCCCGCGCCTAACCCAAGCGACTCTAGCGTGACATCGCTCCACGGAATAGCTGTGGCTTCACCCGGCGACGTGTGGGCCGTCGGCAAATACGAAAATCAAGGTACGAATTCTCTCCTGGCCCACTACACCACTGAGCCGCCTTGCAACCCTACCCCCACCAACACCCCTGCTGTCGTTCCGTCGGCTACCACAACAGCCAACCCTACATTGTCAGTTACACCTACCGCGTGCGCTATCACTTTCAGTGACGTGCCGCAGGGCAATGCGTTTTACCCTTATGTGCGCTGCCTCGCCTGCCGGGGCGTCCTGGGTGGTTACTCCGACGGCACATTCCGCCCCAATGCCGCAGTCACACGCGGCCAGCTCTCCAAGATAGTTGCCGGGGCGGCGGGCTTCACCGAAAACCATACCAACCAGACCTTCCAGGACGTGCCCATAGGCCATACGTTCCACCAGTTCGTGGAGCGTATGGCGAGCCGGGGCATCACCGGCGGTTATCCATGCGGCGGCACCGGCGAACCGTGCGGACCCGGCAATCTCCCATACTTCCGGCCCATGGCGAACGCAACCAGGGGCCAAATCTCCAAGATAGTATCCAATTCTGCCTCCCTGAATGACCCACCCGGCAGCCCGGCCTTCCAGGATGTGCCACCCGGCAGCACGTTCTACGATTGGGTGCAGAGGCTGGCGATGCGGGGCATCATGGGTGGATACCCGTGTGGCGGCGTAGGAGAACCGTGTGGGCCCGGCAATCTTCCATACTTCCGCCCCAACAACAATGCCACCAGGGGCCAGACCTCCAAGATCGTCGCCGGGGCATTCTTCCCCAACTGCCAGACTCCTTCCACAGGTACCGGCAGCAAATAAGTCTTGTAGTAGTTCTCGGCCGGCATAGCAAATTCCGGTGTCTCACGTTTAATCTTTTGGGGTGAGAATGGTCTGCGACGACACCGTCTCCACCCAAGAATTCATTAGGGTAGTATAATGGAGGAAGGGCTTCTCGTCGGTGATGCGATAGGGAGGAGGCCGGCATGCGAACATACAGCATATCTAGATTGCTGTGGATAGCAGCGATTGTGGCGGGCCACATTATCGCTTTGGGCCTCGCCGCGGGCACCTCCGGCGCTACTCCGCAAGGCGGCGCGATACGCTTCGCCATCATCGGTGACTACGGCTGGACCGGCCAGCCTGAATTGGAAGTGGCTAACCTCGTCAAGAGTTGGAAGCCCGAGTTCATCATCACACTCGGCGACAACAACTATACCGACGGCGCGGCCTCCACTATTGACCCCAACATCGGGCAATACTACCACGAGTTCATCTATCCATACACAGGCAGCTATGGGCAGGGCGCGCCATTCAACCGCTTCTTTCCATCGCTGGGGAACCACGACTGGGAGACGCCCGGCGCGCAGCCTTACCTCGACTATTTTGGCCTGCCGGGAAACGAACGCTACTACGATTTCGCCCAGGGGCCTGTGCGCTTCTTCGCCCTCGATAGCGACCCACGCGAGCCGGACGGCATCACGGTTACTTCCACCCAGGCGATCTGGCTGCAAAACCGCCTGGGTGCGACCACCGAGACCTGGAAGCTGGTATATTTCCACCACCCACCGTACTCTTCAGGGCCGCACGGAGGCACCGGCGCGCTAAGATGGCCTTACCAGCAGTGGGGCGCGGATGCCGTGCTTACGGGCCACGACCACAGCTACGAGCGCATAATCCTCGATGGATTCCCTTATATCACCAACGGCCTGGGCGGCAGGAGCATCTACGACTTCGGCACACCCATTCCCGGCAGCGTCGTGCGCTACAATGCCGACTATGGAGCAATGCTGGCTGACGCAGGCGACAACTCGATCACGTTCCAGTTCTTCTCCCGCGCAGGCGTCCTTGTTGATAGCTACTCTATCACTTCTACGGTCGCCACCGAGACGGCTACGGCTACGGCTACGGCCACAGCGACAGCCACAGCGACCCACACCGCGACGCCCACTCCGACAGGCATGCCGAGTTGTTGCACGACCCTCACGGGTGGCGTGCTGCCCGATTGCTTCGTCACCACAGGTGGCGCTGCCAACTTCCGAGGTATCGTCGAGATCAACAACTCGTGTACCATCGTTGTGCCCGCGACTCTACAGAGCTTCCTGGAGGTGTCCCCCAACGGAAGCGCATGGCAGCCCTGGGCGCAGACCACCCCCAGGCCGATAATGATATCGCAGGGACCGCCCCCTTATTCCGTTCAAGAGTTTTTCAGCGACCAGGCCATACCCACTCAGTATGCCTACTACCGCATAGCCTCCCGCGTTCAAGAGGATCTCCCTTGTTCGGCCAATGTCTTTACATTCGTTTCCTCGGTCCAGCCGATATGCAGGCAGGCAGCCACAGTCACGGTCACAGCTACGTCGAGCGTCACCGCCACGCTCACGCCTAAGGTCACGCCTAAGGTCACGCCCACCATAGGTCCACCGTGCGGGGCGCTCCCGTTGAACTCCAATACGTCCTGCACGGCACCCTCAACTTATAACTACAGCTTCACCTTCTACAGCGAATCGGGCTGCCAGTCGAGCGCCACAGGCTCTGCCTCGATCTACTTTGAGGCTGCTCCGAGTGCATCCGGGCCGTTCACCACCCTGGATACGCAGGGGCGTACCGTCACATTCCCGCCAGGCCCCAGCCAGGTCACTTTCACAGGCACGCTTACCGAGACCAATATCCCCTCGCAATATACGGTCTACCGCATCAGCTTCTCGGCGGCTTCGGTGCGGGCCGGCGCTTACGGGCAGACGCAGATTACCCCACTCTGCAATACAGGAGGAGGTACTGCGACTGTGACGCCAGGCACCCCCCAGCCCACCACGACCGGCACAGCGACGGTAATGCAGCCGACAACCACAGGTACGCCCACGCAGGCCACCTCCACGCGCACGAGCACGGTGGTAACACCCACAAGCTGCGCGTTGCAGTTCGGTGACGTGCCGTCCTACAACACCTTCTACTCATACGTCAGATGCCTGGCCTGTCGCGGTATCATCTCCGGCTACAACGACGGCACCTTCCGCCCCAACAACGACATCACTCGCGGCCAGATAGCAAAGATTGTCTCCCAATCTGCCGGCTTCTCCGACCCTCCGGGCAGCCAGGTCTACGAGGACGTGCCTCCCGCCGGCCCCTTCTTCACATGGATACAGAGGCTCTCCAATCGTGGACTGGTGGGCGGGTACCCGTGCGGGCTTGTACCCGGCGAAACGTGCGTCCCGCCCGCTAACCGTCCGTACTTCCGGCCCAATGCCTCGGCCACCAGGGGACAGCTATCCAAGATAGTAGCATCCGCCAGGGGCATCACCACTAACCCCACAGGGCAGACCTACCAGGACGTAGGCACCAACCACACCTTCTACATGTGGATAGAGCAGCTATCCAACCTGGGGGTCATGGGCGGCTACCCTTGTGGCGCGGTGCCCGGTGAGCCATGCGTAGCACCCGGCAACAAGCCATACTTCCGCCCGAACAACAACGTTACCAGGGGACAGGCATCGAAGATAGTGGCTAACACCTTCTTCCCTGGCTGCCGGACACCCGAAGCCGACCTGTGTGCAAGCATCCCGCCATCTGTGGATATGGAAATTACTCCTGACAACTGCCAGGGCGCCGGGGCGCGATTTGAGTTTGTCGGTAGTGGTTTCCAACCTGGCGAGAGCATAACCCTGTTCGTGACCGACCCATCCGGCAATGTATTCGGTGGAGCAGAGCAGCTAACAGCACTCCCCGATGGCACCACCGAGCCGCTCGTATTTCAGACCCAGGCCGATTACCCGACCGGACGCTGGACACTTACGATGCAAGGAGAGAGTTCCGGCCATGAAGCGCGAGGTTACTTTGGGATCTACAGCCCCTGAGCGGACCGTGACCTACCATGCCACTGCCGAGAACGCAAAAACGGGGTACATCTGCCCCTTGATCCGCAATTTCGATAGAAACTGACTTAACCTACATTTCGGTGTCGCCTGGCACGCCCTGGTCGGCTTTTTCCGGTCCGCTACCGGCGAAGCTATCCGGGGAGCTTTCCGTGTCAGGATCGGGGGCCATGCCGCTGGTGTCAACCAGATCGGCCGCGATAACCCCCGCGCCGGCCCCCGCGCCCGCGCCGCCCACGATACCCCCTGGACCTATAGTCGAGCCGAAGACGCCCCCCGCGACCATAGCCCCCGCGCCACCCTCTGCGTCCTGTACATCACCCTCAAGCACAGCGTCATCGTCGCCTATTGCTGCCATGTTGCCCTCCTTCGAGCTAGTGATTTCTATGGTAGAGGTTATATGGTAGTCCTAGCAGCATGATGCGTACCAGAACGTGGGGCTTTCAGCTTTCTAAATTGCGAGCTTCCTCTTTGTGTTATCATGATATGGATTATTGATATTACATGTGATATTATGAATAAGAACAAGATCAGCAAACTCAAGAAGCAACTTGTACGTCTACGCAATGGCAGTGCCAGCATCAAGAGTGACGATCTGCAGCGTTTTGCGAAACAGTTGGGGCGTGTGCGAAGCTCCCGAGGAAAGGAGCCAACCTATGTCAGCGAACTATTACCATACAGCGCGCCTATCAGCATACCCGACCATTCGGGTACCCTGAAGCGATTTACAGCGGAAAACATCCTCGATGCCTTCGAGCAAGACATTTTTGCCTTTGAAGAAGAACTGGAACAAGAAGGAGATTGAAACAAATGACGAAGAAAGAGCCAAAATCCTACCTGAAGGAGCCATACTCCAGGGTTCTGATTCCGAACCAAGATGGAACATATTCGGCTGAGATTTTGGAGTTCCCCGGCTGTTTTGCCGAAGGTGATACAGCGGACGAAGCAATTCGTAATCTGGAAGCGGCAGCCGAGTCCTGGGTTGAGGTCTCATTGGCGCAAGGGCTGGAAATCCCTGAACCTGCAATGAATCAGGGATATGGAGGAAAGATTGCGCTTCGCTTACCAAGAAATCTTCATCGGCGAGCAACGCAAATGGCGGAGCGCGACGGCACTAGTCTTAACCAGTTTCTGGTAAGCGCAATAGCAGCAAGGGTAGGCGCAGAAGACCTATATACCAGGTTGGTGGAGAGATTTGAGCGACGTTTTGCCATGACATCCAATCCAACGTCACTCGGTCGCAGCTATGGAATTATTATCCGGGACGCTGAAGAGCCGAATAACCTCACAGTTGATGCCGTCGAAGTAAATCCAAAGGGGAAAAATAACGCCGCGCGAGGCAGACGTTCAACGCAAACGATAGCTAGCAAAACGTAAGATAGCCCAAACGTAACAGGCAATTCCGCCTTCCAAGTGGCAATCTGAAGATTTACGTGTGGCTGCATCATTGCCAAACCACTGCGTATGTAGTACGATAGGCTGCGCTATACACTTCTCTCTTGCTTCGCGCCGCCCGCGTGCGCGACAGCCTTGAAACTTGCAATAACCGCCCGCGTATATAGTGGCGGCTTTGATTCCAAGCATACACCGGAGGTACAGGGATGGTAGGTTCAGGAAGGGTGATAGGGCTGGTGCTCATAGGGCTGGCGGTCGTCATGTTCGTGGGGGCCGGGATATTCGTCTTCGGCCAGATGAATCAGGCCGAGAGTAGGATGCAGTCGGGCGGCGCTGCCCTCACGATGGGGTGCGCGCTGCTCATCGCGGCAATCGTCGCGGGCTTCGGGGTGTGGTTCCTCATGCAAGGGCGCAGCGAGACCTCGCAGTTCGCCGAAGTCGAGAAGCAGAAGCGCATCCTCAACATGGTAGCCACGCAGGGCACCGTGCTCATCTCCCATGTAGCCCTCGAAACCAACATGCCGGTGGACCAGGTGAAGGCCGCCATCTACGACCTGGTAGGCAAAGGCCTCTTCACCGGCTACATAGATTGGAAGTCAGGTAAGCTCATCTCCGCCGACGCCGCCGTGATGACCCAGGCAGCCGCGAGCGGCAAATGCCCGAACTGCGGCGCGCCTCAAACTATGGGCGGCAAGGGCGTCGTCAGGTGTGACTTCTGCGGCGCGGAGATCTTCCTACCCAAATCTGCATAACATCATCGCCGTAGCGGATTAGCATGCCTAAATCCTTACTCTGCATGAAACACACTCGGAGGCAGGTTTAACTATGCGAGAGACACGATCTTCACTCTCCCGAAGCATCCGGCGCTTCATCCCGCTCCTCTGCTGGCTGGCAGTCGCCCTGCCGGTCGCGGGCTTTGCCGCCGCGCCACATAGCGCGCTGGCCCAGACCAACCAGTTCCACATGGACCAGTACGACGCCGAGATCACCATCAACGCCGACAGCTCGCTCGACGTGACCGAGACGCTGCTATACGTCTACGATAGCGGCTCGTTCAAGCGAGGGCTGCGCGAGATTCCCCTGGACCGCGTAGACAGCATAACAGGCGTGAACGTGGTCGAGATAACCAACGGCAGCGCCACAGAGTACCGCGAGACCACCTTCAACGAGGATGACGAGCGAGACCTGGGCGTTCCTGAAACGTTCGGCACCAAAGTCACGGGGAATACGCTGCGGATACGCTGGATTTACCCCGAAACCACTTCGGGCACAAGGGCGTTCCGCGTGAGCTACCATGTCACCGGGGCGATGCGCGTCTACGACGATCGGGACGAGCTACAGTGGAAGGCGATACCCCCGGATTGGCAGGGCGACATAGACCGCAGCAGCGTCACAGTCACGCTGCCGGGTAACGTAGACGTGAACAGCCTTACCCTGGCCTCCCAACCCGAAGTCGAGCCTAGCAGGCAGGGCAACAGCGTAACCTGGTCCGACAACAACGTGAATAACGGCCTGGAAATCGGCGTGCAATTGCCGAAGGGCACGGTCCAGGCCACGAAACCGGCATGGCAGCAGGCCATTGACGAGCAGGAGAAGTTTTACGCTGAGCTAGAGAAGAATGAGCCTATATTCAGCTTCATCGCACTCGTGCTGACCCTGGTGATACTGGTAGGCGGCATACTATGGGTCGTCAGGCGATGGTACCGGGCGGGGCGCGACAAGCCGGTCAAGCTGCTGACCGATTACCTGACCGAGCCGCCAAGCAGCCTCCCGCCGGGCTTAGTGGGTACTCTCCTTGACGAATCAGCCGACGTGCGAGACGTTATCGCCACTGTAGTGGACCAGGGCACGAAGGGCAATCTGACCATAAGAGAGGCAGAGAAGGGCGGCCTCCTCTCCTCCAAAGATTTCGAGTACACCCAGACGAACGGCAACGTGCAATACCGCTTCGAGGAGATGGTGCTGAACGCCGTCTTCAGCAAGGGCAACCCCGTGCGCCTCTCCGACTTGAAGAACACTTTCTACAGCAAGTTGCCCCCCATCTACGACGAGATGTACCGCAACCTGGTCGCGCTCAAATACTTCCCGGAGAACCCCAAGGGCGTGCGGACCCGCAACAGGGTAGTCGGCGTACTGCTCATCGTCCTGGGGGGCCTGTTATTCTTCCTCGGCATGACGGTTGGGCTGCTCTTCAGCCCGCTCATGATGCTTCCCGGCATCGCGGTGGGCATCGTGGGCTTCGCATTCACGCTCACCGCCGGGGCGATGCCGCGCAAGACCGACTTCGGCTCCGAGGAAGCGGAGAAGTGGCGCGCATTCGCTCGCTATTTGCAGCAGATGCAGAAGTACACGGACGTGCAGGCAGCGTCCGACAAGTTCCAGAAGTACCTGCCCTACGCCGTTGCGCTTGGCATAGAGCGCCAGCTTATCACCCAGTTCAACAGCGTGCCCGCCGCGATGCCCACGTGGTATGCACCCTACGGCTACTACCCTTACCCCGTTGGTGTGCCCGTAGGCGGGCATACGAGCCACACGCGCGGCGGTGGCGGGGGAGACGGTGTGCCCAGCTTCGACCCAGGTGGGGCAATGCAGAATATGAGCGACTCCTTCGCAGGCTCGATGCAAGGCATGGCGAACAGCTTCACCGACATGGTGAACTCCGCGTCCAACATCATGACCAGCCAGCCTTCCAGCAGCGGCAGCAGTAGCGGCGGCTGGGGAGGTGGCGGCGGCTCCTTTGGTGGCGGCGGAGGCGGCGGGGGCGGCGGTGGTGCCGACTGAGTAAGTACCGAGTGCTGAGTACCAGGTGCTATC
Source organism: Chloroflexia bacterium (assembly GCA_036399775.1). Taxonomy (GTDB): domain Bacteria; phylum Chloroflexota; class Chloroflexia; order QHBQ01; family JADMIH01; genus JADMIH01. The sequence goes on from DASWMJ010000066.1 coordinate 88,170, forward strand.
TGTAGGGGCGAGGCATGCCTCAATGGTGTCGCATTAAAATTCTGGCTGTGCTTACACTTGGCCGAAGGGTTATATGGTACTAGCAATTTGCCAAGGTACGTCAGGCATGCGGCCTTACCCCTAAAACTTTAATGCGACACCATTGAGGCATGCCTCGCCTCTACAAAAATGTTCCGCCACTTCGACGTGATGCGCTAAAACAGGTTACGCAAGGAGGCGGCGCGTATGGGAGAGAACATATTCTCCGCGCTTAGACGCGAATACCAGGCCGCCCACCCCAACCGTCCCAGGAGAAAAAGTGCCAATCGCTTACCGGGTTGGTTACTCAGCCTGCTCTTCATCCTCGCTTTCCTCACTTTCCCTTTCTGGCTGCCCAGGATAGGCAGCTTCTTTGGCGCGCTCTCCCCTCCCGACAGGCAATTCCACATGGAGGAGTACAACGCCGACATCACCATCAACCGGGATGCGACCGTAGATGTGACGGAAACGCTGGTCTACTCCTTCGACAAAGGCCAGTTCCGGCGGGGAACGCGCATCATTCCCCAGGGCCGCATCGAAAGCTTCACGAACGTGCGGGTCGCCGAGGTGCGCGGAGACGGAACTTTCCCCTACAACGATACCGGCTTCGAGCCTGATGATACTACCTATATCACCCACGACCCAGGCACGTTCGGCACTACCTGGGAATTCTCCCGCTCTCGTGGGGAAACGGACCAATATATACGCTGGATATACGGCCCGACGTCGAACAGCACCCGTATCTTCCTCATCAGCTACCGTGTGTCAGGGGTCATAAGGGTGTACGGCGACCGCAACCTCTTCGGCTGGTATGCGGTGCCGCCGGAATGGGCCTCTGCAATAAACAAGAGCCGCGTTCGAGTGACCCTACCCCCAGGCACCGACCTGGGCGCGCTGGATGTGCTGTCAACCCCCCGCGCCGAGATAAACCGGGAAGGTAACACCGTAACATGGGTCGTCAACGGCGGCCTGGACGATGGCCTGGACGTGCAACTGCGTATGCCGCAGGGGGTTGTGCAGCTTGCCGGGCCTCCCGGCTGGCAGGCCGCATACGACAGCGAGGAAGCGCGCAAGCAAAACCTTGTAGCCCCCGTCAACTTCGGTCTATTCGTCTTGGGCGCGCTGATCCTGGTGTTAGGTCCGCTTGGGATGCTCATGCATTGGTACAGGCGGGGGCGTGACAAGCCGGTAGAGCTTCACAGCGATTACCTGTCCGAGCCGCCCAGCGACCTCCCGCCGGGGCTGGTTGGCCTTCTCCTGCATGAGAACGCCGGTAAAGCCGAAGTGGTCGCTACAATAGTTGACCTGGCACGCAAGGGAAAGCTGGCGATACAAGATATCCGCCGGGGCAAAAAATCTCGCATCAAGGATTTTGAATACACGCTGGCAAGCCTGGACGTGGATTATGAGTTCGAGCGCGAGGTATTGGAAGCATTGTTCAAAAGGGGATCGCAGGTACGGCTTTCCGCCCTGAAGAATACCTTTTACAGGGATTTGCCAGGCATCTATAGCGCTATGGACAGGGAGCTTGTAGCCCTCGGATACCTGCCCGACAATTATAGGAAGACTCACACGCCCTACGTGGCAACTGGCTGCCTTGCTACCCTTTTAGCGGTGGTTGGCTATATAGCGGCCTTCACGTTCCTGGCGGGCGAGTTCACCTTCGGCCTGGCTTCCCTCTGCCTCGGTGCGGGCGTGAGCGGGTACGTCTGGTCGTCGCTAGGCCCACTGATGAAGCGCAGGCACGACCTCGGCGCGGAAGAGATCGTGAAGTGGCGGGCGTTCGAGCGATACTTACGGCAAATGGAGAAGTATGGAGGTGTCGAGGCCGCGAGCGAGAAGCTGGAGAGGTACCTGCCCTATGCGATAGCCCTGGGCATCCAAAAGGAGTTCCTCAGCCAATTCGAGGATGAAGCAGTCAATATACCGTCCTGGTATGCAGTGGGTATTTCACCGGAGGCGAACGCACGAACGGCTACAGGCGTCACAAGTGAAGCCGGCCTTTCGTCCGGCAGCGTGGGTAGCGGCCGGCAACTTGATGTTGGGGGGGCCATACAGGGAGCGAGCGACTCCGTGGCGGGTAGCATCCAGGGCCTCGCGGATAGCTTCACCTACATGGTCAATAGCACAGCCGACGTGCTCACGAGCCAGCCTCCAAGCGTCAGCAGCAGTGGAGGCAGCAGCTATTCAAGTAGCAGCAGTAGCAGTAGCTATTCGAGCAGTAGCTCATCTAGCAGTGGCGGAAGCAGCGGAGGCGGTGGCGGCGGCGCGGACTGAGCAAGGGGTCAGGGATTAGGGATCAGACTGAGTGCTATTACTGCCGTCTAATCCCTAACCCCTAACCCCTAACCCCTGACCCCTGCGCACCTGGCACAACTTCTGCTAAACAGGAAGACACTGGCCGATAGATGGCAGTGGCATCAAGCCAAACGTATAGACAGCGTAATGGCTCGTAGCTCCTGCAAAAATGACGCTAGCGACTTCAATCCCCCGCCTTCAGCAAAACTCCCCGTACGCTCAAGCGCCACGACTCCCCAAACTCGCTAAATCTCCCCTAACTAACAACAAGACCAATATCTCATGGTCGGGCTGATGCTCATCACAGAGCAAAGCGACCCGACCACTTTATTGGCGCGTAGGAGGACCACACTATGAAAGTGAAGAAAACCGTTACGATCATGAAATCGCCAGAAGAACTCTACACCTTCTGGCACGATTTCGAGAATCTACCGCGCTTCATGCGGCATCTCGAATCTGTGCAGGTAACCCGAGATGGGCGGTCACACTGGAAGGCGAAAGCCCCCGCGGGACAGACGGTTGAGTGGGACGCCGAAGTCACCGAGGACAGGCCCAACGAATTGATAGCATGGCGCTCGCTTGAGGGCGCGGACGTAGAGAACTCCGGGTCGGTGCGCTTCATGCCCGCGACAGGCGGACGGGGTGCGGTGGTGCAGGTAGACCTGCAATACGACGCGCCGGGCGGCCCGCTAGGCGTGCTGATTGCCAAGCTATCCGGCGAAGAGCCGGAGCACCAGCTCTACGACGACCTGCGCGGCTTCAAGCAGGTGATGGAGCTAGGGGAGGTCGTGCTCTCGGAGGCCACCCTACAGGGCACGCAACTGTTCCAACGTCCTGGGCGAGCGCCGGAGGTCGGGGCGACCACGTAGTACAGCACGATCGGGCTGCTCGCTTTGCTGGCGTGGCCCGATCTACATTGAAACCCGAAAAGGAGAACTTGATGAAAGCCAATTGTTGGATGTCTACCAAGAAGATGGAAGTCCAGGACGTGCCCGACCCGAAAATCCTGAACCAGCACGATGCGATAGTCCAGATAAGCTCGACGGCGATCTGCGGCTCCGACCTCCACATGTACAACGGACTCCTTCCGACGATGCAGAGGGGCGACGTGCTTGGGCACGAGTTTATGGGCGAAATTGTCGAAGTGGGTCGCGACGTAAAGAAAGTAAAGGTCGGCGACCGCGTGATCGTCCCCTTCCCGATCTCCTGCGGCAAGTGTTATTTCTGCCAGCAGGAATTGTATTCGATGTGCGAAAACACCAACCCGAATGCATGGATGCAGGAGACGGTGTGGGGGCACGGCACCGGGGGCGTTTATGGCTACTCGCACATGCTCGGCGGCTATCCTGGGGGCCAGGCCCAGTACGCTCGCGTGCCATTCGCCGATGTCAATCCACTCAAAATCCCGGCTGGAATCCCAGATGAAAAGGTGCTATTTCTCACCGACGCCTTCCCAACGGGGTATTACGCCGCCGATAACTGCGACATCCAGCCGGGCGACACGATAGCCATATGGGGTTGCGGGCCTATAGGCCAGTTCGCAATCAGGAGCGCCTTCCTGCTCGGCGCTGAGCGCGTGATCGCCATAGACCGCGTTGACTACCGGCTCCAGATGGCGCGCGATGGCGGCGCGGAAACTATCAACTTCGAGGAAGTAGACAAGTTGCTCGACGTTATCAAGGACATGACCGGCGGGCGCGGCCCTGACGCCTGTATAGACGCGGTCGGTATGCAGGCGTCCGGTGGTGGTCCTTTAGGCGTAATCGATCACGTAAAACAAGCCATCAAGCTGGAGACGGACCGCCCTATGGCCCTGCGCGAAGCGATGATGGCCGTGCGTAACGGCGGCACGCTCTCAGTCGTCGGCGACTACGCCGGTTTTATAGACAATGTCCCCTTCGGCTCCATCATGAACCGGGCCGTAACCGTGCGAACGGGCCAGACCCCGGTTCAACGGTACTATCACGAACTGCTCGAACGCATTCTGAACGGCGAAATAGACCCCAGCTTCGTCGCCACGCACACCTTGCCCCTCAGCGAGACCCCCAAAGGGTACCAGTTGATGGACAACAAGGAGGACGGTTGCGTCAAAGTCGTGGTAAAACCGTAGTCTGTAAAGTTGCGGTAGGGGCGACCCGCATGCGCACCCTGTCCGGGTCAGCACAGAAGCATAATACGCCAACCCCACCAGGGCGACCCACCGGGTCGCCCCTACCATTGTTTTATCCTACCCCTGGACATTGCGCGGCCTCACGTTTATCTCCTTGCCCTCTTAAGTTATACTAGGACGCAACAAAGTTCGGGCATTGTACGTAGTATGTGTTGCGTGGTTAGAGAGACCATGAGCAAAAGCAGGGCGAGCACTCGGTACTCGGTACTCGGTACTCGGTACTCACAACTCAGGAGGTAATTGATGGATATAAAGGACAGGGTGATGGGCGACCAGCCCAACAGTTTTCTGCACAAGATAGCGAGCATCGTGCCTGGGTACAAAGGCTACGTGGACCGCGAGCGGCGGCGCGACGCCGATAAGCTTCTACGCACGCACCTGGCCCGCCAGTACTCGGAGCAGCGTGAGCGGCTCACCCGCGTGCAGCAGAGCCTCCTGCGCTCTCGCAAGCTGGACCAGATAGACGACGTGGAGCGACTCGCCGGGCTGCTGCAACGCTTCATTGACAGGTTATCCACAGCGACCTACGGCTACACCGGCCTGTTCGACCCCGTAAAGGTGGAAGCCGAAGACCTGGACCAGCTCTACGCCTTCGATATGGCGCTGGCGAGCGGTATTGAAGAAGTATCATCGGCCATAAGCGGTGTCGAGTCGAGCACCGGCGATGCGGAAGAGCTACCCACGAGCGTATCTCGCCTGGAGAGCGTGCTGGACGACCTGAATCGCCGCCTCAACGAGCGCTCCGATCTGCTCACATCGGGCCGCCGCCTTGAGCAAAGCAGCTACCAGTCCCTTGTGAGCAACCTCGACAGGCCGGAAACCTCAGAAGTGCCGCTCAGTTATCCCGGCATGGCCCCCACCGCGCAAGAGACGGCAGCGGGCGCGGGCTTCCCCGGCACGGGCGAGATAGCCCGCTACCCTGAAGGTGGATTAGGCGCTGGGAGTGGGGCCGGGCCAATGTCCGAGGGCCAGCCTACCTACAACCTCAACAGCAGCATGCCTCAGTCGCCCGCACCCGGCATATCGAGCCTGACCGAGGGCAACCAGGGCTTCTCCGAGCAATCGAGCGAGATAGAAATGAGCGGCGGAGGCCCCGGTGATATACCCCTGGGAGGCTCCGCAGGCACGGGCGTAGAGACCGCCTCTTCACCCGCCACCGCCCCCGGCGCGCCAGGCGGCGACCTCGTGGAAGGACTTGGAATGGCCAACAGCATGGGCGACGTTGATACGCCCGCCCCGTCACCGGAGAGAAGTTAGCAATCAGAAATCAGAAGTCAGAAATTAGAAATCAGCTTTCTTAGCTGTAACTTCTGATTTTTAGCTTCGAACGTCTAAATTCTGATTTCTGACTTCTGATTTCTGATTTCTATTCAAGGAGGAAAATAATGGGAGTAATGGAAAGACTGTCTACCCTTATCAGGGCCAACATCAACGACATGCTCGACCAGGCGGAAGACCCGGAGATCATGCTCAACCAGATTCTGCGCGACATGGAGAGCGAGATCACCAAAGCGCGCTCGCAGGTGGCAGATATGATGGCCCAGGAGCGCCTCTTCAGGGACGACTTGAACGCTGAGCAGGACAAGGGCCGCCACATGGAAGAGCGCGCCGAGCACTACGTCCGCCAGGGCAACGACGACATGGCCCGTGAGGCCCTCAAGCGCAAGGCCGATTCCGACGCGAACGCAGCAGTGTTGCAGCAGCAACTCAACGCGCAGAGCGAGATGGTCTCGCGCCTGCGCGGCCAGCTTGACGCGCTTGACGACAAGTACAAGCAGGCCCTGGGCAACCGCGACGCCCTGCTCGCCCGCTACCGCCGCGCCAAGACCCAGCAGCATGTCAACCAGACCATGAGCAGCCTGGACGTGACCGACTACAGCAGCGACCTGTCGCGCATGGAGCAGCGCATCCGCACGACCGAGGCCCGCAGCATGGCCGAGAGCGAACTCAACAACGACTTCAGCGACGACTCAGGCAGCGCCTTCGACAGCGCCGAGCGCAACACGCAGGTAGACGACGACCTGGCAGCCCTAAAGCGCCGCATGGGCATGGGCGGCTCCGAAGACAACAAGGAAGGCTAGTGGTCAGTGGTCGGTGGTCAGTGATCAGAATTAGCGTCCATAACCCATCACCTAACACCCAACACCCGGTCCCTGATCCCTAACCCCTGACCCCTGACCCCTGGACACAGTAAAGGAGAATAAACGAATGGCATTATTAGACCTGATAGAGTTTATGGACCCGACTGGGCGGCAGATCGTCCATAGGGTGCCGGAGGGGGGTTCCGGCGAGTTCCGGCTGGGGTCGCAGCTTGTGGTGCGCGAGAGCCAGGCGGCGGTCTTCTTCCGCGACGGTAAGGCGCTCGACGTGTTCGGGCCGGGCCGCCACACCCTATCCACAGCCAACATCCCTCTGCTCGCCAACATCCTCAGCATACCCTTCGGCGGCAAATCGCCCTTCCGCGCAGAGGTCTACTTCGTCAACCTGGCCGACCTGCTCGACATGAAGTGGGGCACCACCGAGCCTGTCACCTTCCGCGACGCCGAGTTCGGTATGGTGCGCCTGCGGGCATACGGCACCTACGCGATGGCCGTCGCCGACCCGCAACTCTTCGTCAACAAGATAGTTGGGACCCAGGGGCTGTACGACGCCACGCAGATAGAGGATTATTTGCGCAATATCATCGTGTCGCGCTTCAACGACATCATGGGCGAGACAATGAAGACCCTCCTGGACCTCCCTTCGCAGTACAACGAGGTAGGCGCGGGCCTGCGTGCGTCTGTAGCCGACGACTTCGCCAATCTCGGCATGAACCTCAAGGCGCTCTACGTCACGGCCATCACGCCCCCTGAAGAAGTGTCGCGCAGGATTGACGAACGCACAGGCATGGGCGTAATCGGCAACATGAACCAGTACATGCAATACCAGGCAGCCCAGGCGATGGGCGGCCTCGCGCAGGGCGGTGGCGGTGCAGGCGGCAACGACATAGCGAGCGCGGCAGGGGCAGGCATGGGCCTCGGCGCGGGCATGGGTATGGGCGCGGGCATGGCCCAGATAATAGCCCAGAGCATGCAAGGCGCGACCCAGGGGCAAGGCGCACCACAAGCGGCCCCCGCTCCGTCTACCCCCGCTAACGCTACGCTCACATGCTACAAATGCAACGCGCAGATACCGGCCAACACAAAGTTCTGCCCGGAATGCGGCGCGAACCAGTCGTCAAAGACCTGTCCCAATTGCCAGTCGCAGAACCTCGCCAACGCCAAGTTCTGCAACAACTGCGGCAACAAGCTGTAAATAGGGAGCACCCGTACCTCTCCCTATTCAAGTTAGAAATGCGCGGAAAATAAAATGGGTGGCCCAGCCACCCATTTTATTTTTCTTGACTCAAAGGTTCCACGCTTGCCAAGCGTAAATCCTATATTCAGGATGTCTCCCACTTGACGAATGAGCTATTATATAGAGCCTATGTCAGATGCAAAGCATACAACACAACACGCGCAAGAGGGGTATAAGCATGCGCTGGCGGGCGAAGGCGAATTCTGGGACAACTTTATCGCCCAGCGCCTTCTCAGGGGCGAGTTGCCAGGCTCCATAGACTGGCGGCTCACCTTCAGCCAGTTTCGCTACAACCACGACTGGCGGCCCCTGTCGCTCGGCCCGCAACTGGTCAACTTCCGGCTACCGGAGATACGCTACGTGCTCGCCACAGCTACGCCCCGGCCCGGCATGCGCGTGCTCGACCTGGGCTGCGGGGCCGGTTGGCTTAGCCTTGAGATGGCCCGTCGCGGGGCGCACGTCACAGGCATGGACATCTCGCCAACCAACCTGGCCCTGGGGCGCTACATGGCCGAAACGAACGCACGCAACTTCCCCTACCTCTACCAGCGTTTCGCGGGACTATCTTGCCGCCTGGAAGAGTTCGGGAGCGTCGAATATGCATACGCCGACCTGAACAGGATCACTCTGCCCACAAGCGAATACGACGCAGTTGTTGTGTGGGACTCCCTGCACCACGTCGCCAACCTGGAAGGGCTATTGGAGCAGGTGCGAGCCGCGCTCAAGCCGGGCGGCAGCTTCATAGGCGTAGACCACTCATTTGCGACGAGCCGCACGAACACGTTCAACAGGGTGGCGCTTCCCTGGCTGGACGACCTGTCAGCCTGGATCGGTGCGAACGATCCGATATGGCTCTACGAGGGAGTGAGCCGGTTAGCAGCGCAGCACGATTGGGGAGTGCTGGGCGTAGATTACGACAATACACCCATCCCTGGCTTCAAGGACTTCTCCGAGCAGTTGCTAGCGGAAATGGCGGACATCATCAGGGGCAGTTTGCGGCAGGAGACCCTGGGCAAAGATCAAGCGCATATGGAAAGCGCATGGAAAGCGCCACAGGCAGAAGAAGAGTCGCCATTTGAAGATGTGAGCGCGCAGAGGGTTATGTCCACGCTGCTTACGGAGTTTCAGGCCGAACGCTTCTACACCATCGGCCCGTTTGTGCAGCCTGAGCGCCACATCCCTCACTATCGTGGCGAAGAAGAGCGCATCTTCCAGCACTACCTGTCTGCCATGCTGGTGCGAGTAGGCGAACAAGCAATAGTGCGGGGCCAGGCAGACGGCCAGTGGTTCCTCTTCCACCTGTCGCCCAGCCGTCCGGGGCCGGACCAGGCGCAGACATTCGCACGATATACCGGCCAGGAAGTCGATAAGCCCGCCTACGCGCTCCACCTGGAAGCCGAGCTTGACCGGCAGAGCACCGAATTGGAGCAGCGGCTGGCACACATCACCAACCTCAAGGCGATAGTCGCCCACCAGGACACAACTTTGGCCGACCAGCAGGCGGCTCTCGCAATCCTAGATACGTCCTTGAAGGAAAGGCTGGATTACGTCGCCAGGCTTGAGCAAGACCTAGAGAGGAAAAATAGCGAGCTAGCCTCCTTACAGGGGTATGCCAGGAGGCTTGAGGGCGAACTGGCAGAAGCGCGCAAGCCACGCCTCCCCTGGAAGCGCCGCTCATAATCGTGGAATATTGACATGGGAGAGTATACTAAGAGCACGTCAAAGAGATGGAACTTGAGGCATTTGCCGGAAAGTCTGGTGCATTATGGAAGTGGCGCGGGACGTTTCGCTGCTGGAGCTTACGTTTGCGGTGGTAGACGTTGAGACTACCGGCCTGTCCGCCAGGACCGGGGATAGGATTTGCGAGGTGGCGGTGGTCGTCACGCGGGGCGGGCAGATCGTGGACCAGTTGCAGACGCTCGTCAACCCTGGGCGGCCCATCTCTTTCGGCGCTTCGGCGGTGAACGGCATTACAGATAGCATGGTGCGAACCGCGCCAACCTTCCGCAGTGTCGCTCCCAGGTTAGTGAGCGCGCTGGATGGGGCCGTGCTGGTAGCCCACAACGCCTCCTTCGACCTGTCGTTCCTCTCGGTGGAGCTACGCAACGCGGGATACAACCCGCCCAGCAATCCGGTGGTGGATACGCTCGCGCTGGCCCGCAAGTGCTATACCTTCCGATCTAATAAGCTCGGAGAGGTAGCCCGCGCCCTCGGCATCAAGACGCAGGGCCTCCACCGCGCCCTCGCCGATGCTACCCTTACCTGGCACGTCCTGAAGCGGTTCATGTGGGATATGCAGGAGTACGGCGTGAACACCCTTAGCGATCTGTTGCGACTGCAAGGGTCTATCACCCCACTGAGTGGTTGGTATGCGCCGCCTCCCCTGATGGAGTGGGACGGCAGTCAACCCTTCTGCCCGATACAGGGCCTGCCCCCCCTGATAGAGCAGGCAGTCCGCGCCCAGGCCGCTCTACGGATAAGGTACAAAGGGAGTGACGGCCAGCACAGCGAGCGCGTAGTGGAGCCGCGTAAGGTGACCCTGCGCGAGCAGGCTACCTACCTTGTAGCCTACTGCCACCTCAAGCATGAAGAGCGCACCTTCCGGCTGGATAGGATAGTAGAGTTGAGGATAGAGGGTGTGGTAGGGTAGGCTGTTATCTGCCAGGAAACCGCACAGATTGACAGTTATTCTTCGTCTTCTACCCACTCAATTTCATCTTTGACTTCCGGCAGTTCCGCATCCTTCTCCAAGTCCGCCAGCGAAACGTCACTGAGGAAATCCTGTATAGGGATTGTCGCTAACCTAGTGCTCAAGTAGTCTCTAATTTCGCCCTGCGGCATGGTTTGAAGCGAATGCTCTACTCCCAGGCGCTGCCCAAGACGCCGCGCAAGGTCCTGGGGCCAATACTGCATGCTCATCTGGATAATTTCTGCGCCAATTCGAGAAGCAGCATCTCGTGTCTTACTAGTCGTGGGGAGGCGGTCTACTACAATGAAAGTCACAGAACTGTGACGACCACCGGCGGTCTCTAATTCCCTGGCATAACGTGATAGTTTGTCATTAGATATCTCTGAGTTGCCAGGTCCGATAAAGCCGATGTCAAACCTTGCGAGCTTGCCTGGTGTCACAAGAAGGGTAGCATCACTCTCTCGCAAGTCCGAGCTATCGGAAAGCCAGAATACTTTGTTCGTTCTAGCATTTGTACCTGACCTGACTCTCTGAAAGTCCAATACTGTAAGAGCAGAGCCGAGAACCAACCTCTCGAAGAGCTTGCCGTATATTGATTTATCCGATCCGCGAATAGTCAAGGTCTGGCTCCCAATCGCCGTAGTTAACCTTGTAATATCGCGCCAATCTAACTCAACGCGGCGACCATCAGCATCTTCAGCGAAGCCCAGCGTCATAGTCAGGTCCCCCATTTCGTGGCGACATTTTTCAGATGACTCTTGAATGGCGGCCTCGAAATCGCGGACATACTCTGCCATAAGTTCAGGATCGCTCCTGAGCACATTTTGTACGGATTTGCCCGTCAAGCCTAACAGCCATTGTGCAGGCCACATACTCGCGTTGTCATTCTTGCGAGATACCTGTATCTGCCGGACGGCGATTTTCGAGAGGTAATTCGTGAAGCCCTCGATTTCAGAGTGCCCACGTGCAAATAGAGCAACCAACGCGCCGCTGATTTGGGCGATTCGCTGCCTAGTTAGAGGCTCCGTCTGTGTGCGTATGTTTTCGCCCATCATGACGTTGAGGACCGCCCGGCGGGCGGCTTCCACACCTATACGCTCGATGAAATCCTTCCCTCCACCTGTAAGCAACACCTTTGTGCCTTCAGGAAAGAGGTCATTGATTGTGAACTCGCTGGGTAGGCCTTTATCAGGCATCGTACTGCTCCTGTGCCTCGAAAAGCGTGAGCACTGGAGGAGCAGGGTCGCAGTTTAGCCAGAGGATGTCATTGGCGCCCCGCCCAAGCCAGGAGGGGACGGACCGCCGGATGATGTCGATGTATTCGGGATTGATGTCGAACAACACGAATCGCCGGTCGAGACGCGATGCCGCCGCTCCAACCGTGCCGGAACCTGCGAAAGGGTCCATTACCATGTCGCCCTTGAAAGAATAATATTTGATAACCTTCTCCGCAAGTTCTAGTGGGAACGCTGCCGGGTGCTTTGAGTTGGTCGCAGGTTGGATGCGCCAGATGTTGGTGCGTTCGTAATCGTCCTTGACTTTGGAAGATTCTACGACCTCTCTGTCCGGGTGATTTCGTATGTGCCAGTCAATTAGCATGTCAGTCCGCTTTCTGTAGACCAATACATACTCGGTAACGGGAACGGCCTTGTATTGCAGAGGGTTGCGGTCAGCCGCGAACCTGCGCCCGCGACCCGTAGCCCAGCCCGCCCCTTCCGGCTTGACCCAGATTATGTCGTCAATGAAATCATAACCTTCCTCAACAAAGATACGATGCAGGTCGAAGGGAACGGCGATGCGTTTAGACGACTCGCTCCTGCTTGCGCGGCGCAGCAAAACGGGAGCAGTATTCATTACGAAGAAGCGGCCTTCGTTCAGCACTCTGTGGGCGCGCTTGATGACCTGACGCATCTTGAAAAGATATTGCTCGTACTGCTCATAGTCGCTATATTCGGGGCGAGCATTGAAGTAGGGTGGCGACGTAAAGATGAGGTCAACGGAGGACGCCGGCATATCATCAATCAGGTTTATGGAGTCGCCCATGCCTACCGTATTCCTCAAGGGAGAGATAGGATACTCAATACTGGGGCGGCGTTGCCTAGAAGCCCGCATCTCATCTTTCTTTAGGAGGCGCGCTTCAAGCATGTCAGGCTTGGTGGTTTTCTCGTGCAGAATTGCCGTGGTGTAGGCGTCAATTACTACTTCGCCAATCTTTGCTCCATTCGCGGCATCGCATAGCGGCACACGCCATATGTGATAGCGATCATCAATCTCCGGCAGTCCCAGTGTGATTACCTTGCTAAGCTCGATCTCAGTCAGCCAAGTATTCGTAATAGCCTTAGCCTCGGCTACTGTCGTGACAAGATACCTGCGCATCTGAGAGACAAGTGGTTTGTTGCGCGCCATAAATTGCACCTCATTCAGGCCGGTTTAACTCTGTATGGGGAAGCCAGGGTCCAATCCCGGTGAATACATAATATAGTGCATTCCAGGCCCAGGCAAGTAGAAGATAGAGCAATACCCCTTACGACCGCTACGAAGCAAGGTTCCTAAGGGGTATTGCTCTTTTATGGGTTTCGGATGATTAGCTCTAACGCTTCCGATTATAGATACTCGTGCAGGTCCTCGCAGAACTTCTCGATGGTGTCGGTGCGCAATTCGTACATCACGCGGTTGTCCTGATTGATCTCCTTGATGAGACCGGCGTCCCTCAACACGCGCATGTGGCGGGAGATAGAGGAGGGGGTAATGCCGCACTTGGCTGCCAGGCGCGAGCCGTAGTACTCTTTGTCCTTGGCGATAGCTCGCAGGATGGTCATGCGAGTGGGGTCTTCCAGGGCGCGAGCTACGGCGACGATGCGGCGCTGGACGTGAGCCATGGCGTTGCGGTGCTCGTCGGAGGTGAGAGCGTCGTAGATGATAATCATCTGGCCGTAGCCGTACATTATCATCGAGGACATGCCGAGGAATAGGGAGGGCACCAGCAGCACTTTCTCAAGCGGGTAGCCTTCGGGGAACTCGCGTGGCAGCGTGCGGTTGGCGAGGAAACGCTCCTGCACGGCAGAAAGGCGATCTGGGCCGAGCGATACCGTGCGCTCCCGCACGCTCTCTTCCCAACTAGGGCGCAGCCGGCTAACCTGGTGGCGGTAGACGTTCTGCCAGTACGTCCTGAGGAGGCGAAGGAGGCGCGTGCGCGTAGAATCTGCCTCGGTGGCTAGCACCTGTAGGGCCTGCCGCCAGCCCTGGTCGTGGATGCGGTGCTCCCCACCGTATAGCTTGAGGAGCGCGGCAAGCAGTCGCAAGGGGTGAGAGGCCATCGTGGCTATATCGCCCGGCGACATGACGCGGCCCGAAGCGTAGAAAATGAAATCTTCGGCGGCCATCGTCTCCAGGTAGCGGAAAAAGCCCTCGATGTCAGTGTGGTCGGGGAAGTCAACCGCCAGTTCGACAAGACGTGTCTCGAAAAGAGTGTGGAAGTAGTCGGCCTCTTCGCGCATCTGCGGAGAGAGGTCGCGCTTCACCTCGGCGGCCCACTGCTCGTGCCGCTCGCCTGGGTGGCTCATGGTGCTGATGGAGATGAAGAGATCGTATAAGGGCGAGATGAGAAAGTTGACGGTAGGGGCCGAGGAAGGCGCATCGGGCGCGACAAGCACAGGCATGAGAGCACTCCTTGCAATGCTGAGGATTGTTTCCTGGAGATGAAGGGACAGCTAGAACAGTGTAGCTAAGTGAGGCAACCTTGCAATACCCAATTAGCCAACTGAGCAATAGCATACACGACGAGATGACTGTTGTCAATAGTCGGGAGAAGTCAGAAGTCAGAAATCAGAAGTTAGAAGTTAGAAGTTAGCTAATCTGGTGGTTGCACTAACGGAAATGTCTCAAGTAAGGCACCTACCCCAAGAAGAGAAGCCAGCTTTCCAGATTGTTATTTCTAACTTCTAACTTCTAACTTCTAATTTCTAATTTCTAATTTCTAATTTCTAACTTCTGATTTCTGACACGTTTCAGGCTTCACCAACATAAGCATCCGCCTCTATCTCCACCAGCATATCGGGGTCTATCAGGCGGCTGACTTCTACCATTGTGGCGGCGGGGCGTATCTCGCGGAAGAACTCGCCGTGCGCCCTGCCGATGGCCTCCCAATCGGCTATGTTGGTCACGAACATGCGCGTCCGCACGACATCCCTCAGGCTCGCACCCGCCGAGGTGAGCGCCCTCTCGATGTTCTTGAGGGTCTGAATAGCCTGCGCGTAGGGGTCACCCTTGCCTACGAGGTTGCCGTGCTCGTCTGTGGCTGTGGTGCCCGCTACGTGGACGTGCCGCCCCACTCGGACGGCGCGGGAGTAACCCACCACCGGCTCCCAGGGCGCGCCGCTTGAGATATTCTTTCTTTCCATTCTTTTACCTCAATAAGAATGGGGCACGACAGTCGCGTGCCCCTGCTAACCAGTTTCTTTAGACCGCCCGGTTACTGTGCGGCTTCGCTGTAGACCACCAGGCGCTTGTCGTAGTTCTGCTGGGCGCGGTTGAAGGTGCCGTTGCAGGTAATCAGGTTGAGGCGCGTGCTGGAAGTCGGGCCGAATATGTCCATGAGGGGGCACTTATCCCAGGTACAGACCTGCTGCTTCGTGACCACGAATGCGCGGTCGCGGCCCTTGTCGTCGCGCACGTAGATGCGGTCGCCCGGCTTCATCTTGTCTATGTGGAAGAAGACCGCCTCTTTGACGCCGTACCAGTCGAGGTGGCCGTTGATGGCGGCGTTACCGGGATTGCCGGGGATGGTGCCGGGCTTGAACCAGGCCACGTTCTGGGGGTCCTTCGGGATGTCCATGTTGTTGTCTTTGTCTACGCCTACGTACTCGATCCTGGTGTGAACGCCGAGAGCAGGTATGGTTATAAGCATAGGCATACCGGGCGCGACCTTTGGCATCTTCTGCGGGCCTTCACCCTTCGAGCCGTAGCGCCACAGGAAGTAGTGCTGCCCGATGTTGCCCATCTGCACCTGCCACCCCTTCGCGAGGCCGGGCACGTAGGTCAGCACGCGCCGCTCGAACGCCTGGATGAGAACGTCCTGCGTCTTGCCCTCTATCTTGGCGCTCGCCCAGTAAGCGTCGGAGATGGGCAGCCCCATTGCGAACACCCAGGGGTCCATCAACACTTTATTGCTGTTGTCGAGGCCAGTGCGGACAGGGCCGGAGCTATTGAGGAAGTCCCAGAAGACCTTCGGCACGTTGTGGCCGGTAGCCTTCTCGAAATAAGCTATTTTGGCTTCGGCGACGTTCTTCTTGGAGGCGTCGTCGCTCACCGCGCCCGCCTTGTTGATGCGCCCTGTGGCATAGCCGTCTTTGCTCTTGTCGGGCTGCCGGTGCTCGCCTGCGGAGGTGTTCGAGACCGTGCCGAAGGAGGAGTAGGTGGGGGCGTTGTCGTCGTCCCCATCGGAGGCCAGGGGTATTTCGGCGGGCTTGCGGGTCTCAAACTTGTTGTCGGCTACCTGTATCTGGCCGGAGACAAGCTCGACCGTCAGCAGGCCGTTGGTGACGAACCACTTGTCATCCGGGGAGAGCCGGGGGTTGTTCACCTCCATGCGTGACTTGTCGAAGTACTGCACCATGCGCTTGCCTGAGCCGTCGGGCGCGTCGGCATACGCTTCGAGGCCCGTTGCGAGCGGGGCGGGACCCCACATCCAGGATCGGGCGACGGCGTTGGAAGCCACAGGCTGGTCGTTACGCATCCAGACGGTCTCGAAGGCGGAGTCGGCGAAGGGGAGGGACGCCGGGAGGGCAGCCTGGGCCGCCTGCGTGATGGGAGCGTTCGACGCCGGGGAGATCGGCAGGAGGGCGGCTGCCAGGACCGCTATGGCAGAGAGTTTCACGAAATTTGTGCGAGCAGGCTTTACGATGTTCGTCATGCTGGGGACCTTTCTCCTATCCTCCATATTTTGCGAGTGGAGTCTCTCAAGGTAATCTTTGAGCGCGGTAGTATGCTCTAGGGTAGAGCGCACTATATACGTTACGTGCGATTATTGTGCCTATTGTGCTTAGTTATACCATTTTAGGCGCGGTTGGCGCAAGAGAGAAAGTTACGTAGAGATTACGTAAAGATTACAGCAGCGCCCGGTAGTCCTCCGGCGTATCCACATCACGCGGGCGGTCCTCCTTGTTTAATGGCACCAGGCAAACCAGATCGGGATACCTGGAGAGCAATTGCCTGCCCCCAATATCTCCGTCAAGCGTCAGCAATTCGGGGAAAATAGAGCGAGCGAAGAGGGTAGGCGGTCCGACTTGCTCACCATACTGCGGGATGGTAATAGGCTTTCGCTCGCTAGTATACGCGGCCACGAGCCGCATCACTATATGCTTGGCCACATACGGCTCGTCGCCCAGCGCAACCAGGGCCGCTTCTATGCGATTGGAAAGCGCGCTTATGCCTACGGCCAGTGAAGTTGCCATCCCCACCTCATAGCGGGGGTTTGGGACGCATGTGAGAGGCAAGTCCGCCAGCGCCTCCAATATTGCGGGCAGGTCGGGGCGTACTACCACAATTACTTCAGAGGGATTCCAGCTAAGTGCGTTGCTCACCGCATGCCGGATGATGGGCCTGCCGTCCTGAAGGGGTAGGAGCAGCTTGGGCGTCGCGCCCATGCGAGACCCTCGCCCGGCCGCCAGCACTACCACCCCGATACCCCCTGGGAGTTTTGAGTTCTGAGTTTTGAGTTTTGAGTTATTCACTTCATGCATTTTATCACCCTCTGGCCTTCGGCGGCTGTTATAATGGTAGCAATGGACCGGATGGATAGACATAGGGCATTCCAGCTACAGGCGCTTGCGGCAATTACGCTCGTGGTCGGCGTCTTCCTGGCGCTTCTCCAGGTGATTCCTGTGCCATCCACACGCACAGCAGCAGTACCGCGCACGGCCCCAGCCGTAGGCACGGCTCAGTTCGATGTCACTTATTGCATCGCAGATGGCTTCGAGCTAAAGATGGATGTATACTCACCACCTGGAAAAAGCGCTACACTCATGCCCGCGCTCCTATACGTGCATGGCGGCGGTTGGACAGAGGGGAGCAAGTCATGGGTGGATAGAATACTGAGCTCCGCCGAGCTTATGGAGCGCGGGTACGTGGTCGCGGCGATAGATTATCGCTTAGCGCCCGAATACAGGTGGCCCGCGCAAATCGAGGACGTGAAATGCGCGGTGCGATACCTGAGAGCGAATGCCTCCACATACGGCATTGACCCGGACCGTATAGGTGTATGGGGCGAGAGCGCGGGCGGCCATCTCGTCTCTATGCTGGGCCTTGCGGGACCGGATGTGGGATTCGAGGGCACGGGTGGATACCCGGACGTGTCGAGCAGGGTGCAGGCCGTCATTGACATGTTCGGCCCTACAGACTTTACGGTGTTCGATGTTGAAGACCCCTATTATGCATTGATGAGCTGGTTCCTAATGGGAGCTAAGGCGGATAAGGCTATGGTTGAGCGAATCAGCCCCGTAACCTACGCGTCTAAGGATGACCCACCATTCCTGATCTTTCATGGCGACAAAGACCCTTTAGTGTCACCCAGCCATTCGCGGACCCTATACGAGCGTCTAAGAGCAGCCGGCGTGCCGGTGGACCTGGTGATGGTGGAGAACGCGGGCCACGTCTTTTACCCGACGGGCGGACCTACCAGCCTCAGCATGCCTCAGATCAAAGAAGTCGCTATTAGCTTCTTCGACCACACATTGGGTGGCGCGGAGCGGCTGCCGGACGCAGGCGCATCACGTTACTTCCCTGAGACGGGCAGAACGGTGCGGGGCAAATTCCTGGATTACTGGGCTACACATGGTGGTACGGAGCAATTCGGGTACCCTATCTCCGGTGAGGTGACGGAGCGATCCGGCGCTGATATGCAACTCTATACCATGCAGTATTTCGAGCGAGCCGTGCTTGAATACCACCCTGGGGAGCCTGGTGGGGACGTGATAGCGTCCCTGTTGGGCAGCTTCAGATATAAGCAGATCTACCGGAATGGAGACCCGCCGCAGGTTCCCAACACGTCACCAGGCTCAAAATACTTTCCGGAAACGGGTAAGAGGTTAGGTGGGCCGTTTCTCGAATACTGGCAAGCACATGGCGGCATCGCCGGGCAAGGCTACCCTATCTCGGATGAGCTTCAGGAGAAAAACAACCTCGACGGCAAGCTCTACACCGTCCAATATTTTGAACGTGCCGTGTTCGAGTTCCATCCGGAGAATCCGTCGCCCCATAACGTGCTACTGTCGCAGCTTGGAACACTCAAACGACAAGAGAAATTGTGCTGCAAAGAGTGATTTAGATTTTTTTCATTTCAGGAAGCGTAGCTTATGTCAAGACCCACGATATTTGACTGCCCATCATGCGGCGCGCCTTTACGTGCGCGGGACGATGATAACGACGTGCTATGCGAGTATTGCGGCAATACCATCATTGTGCCTGACAACATGCGGCCCGACCCTCCGCAGACCTTCCAAATCGTAATCAATAGCGGGCAGCCTACCGTTATCCAGCGTCCGATGTATAGCGCGTCCCCGGCTAACCCCGCGCAGGTTATCAATGTCAGGTCCGCGAGCCGAGGTCGCGGCTGCGCGCTGGTATGGGTGCTGTATCTGTGCCTCATAGTTGGGATTGGCGCTGTGGCGTCAGGGGCCGTCATGTGGGGCGCGGGCGACTTCACTTTCTTTGAGGAAGAATCTTCGAGCGGATATGCGCGGCAGGTGATGACTTTCGGAGGTGAGGGCACAGGCCCCGGCGAGTTAGACGACGTGGTTGATGTGGCTGTGGACGGCTCAGGCAACGTGTACGCCGCCGAGTATGGCACCGGGAGGGTACAGCGATTCAGCAGCGCGGGCGCGTATCTGAACGGCTGGACGATAGAGGGCGAGAGGCACCCAAGCGCGCTGGCTGCCGACCAATCGGGCAATGTTTACGTGGTCACAAGCAATCAGATAATGAAGTACGAAGGCGCAACGGGTAGACCCTTGGGCACGTTCAACAGCGCGAAGAGCGATTTCCTCGGCTTCTATGACGTGGCGATCTTCCCCAACGGCGATCTGCTGACTTACACAAGAGGCTCCACCGGCGATCTGGTGCGCCTCGACCCTAACGGCCAGGAGGTGGGCCGCTACAGTAAAGCTATCGTTGGCTCAGGCGACACTTCCCCCGTGCCCTGGCAGTTGCGCGTGGCGGCGGATGGCCTGGGTAATATGCTTGCCCTCTACACCGATTCGACGCGCCCGGAGGTCTTCACCTACGCTCCCGACGGCAAGCTCACCAGGCGCTTTGGCGGCAGGGGCGACTCGGAGGGCCAGTTCAGCAACCCCGACGCTCTGGCGGTAGACGGCAAAGGCCGCATCTACGTGGCCGACTGTAATAGCGTGCAAGTATTTGACCGCGACGGTATATACCTGGGCCGCATAAAGCTGTCCCACGCGATAGTATCCGGCATGGCGTTCAACGACAAGAACGAGCTTTTTATCGTATCGAGAAGTGTTGACCAGATCACCAAGTTCGTACTGACCCAGCCCTAGCGAATGCGGAATGTGGAATGCGGAATGCGGAGCGCGGAGCGCGGAATGTTGAGCGCGAAAGAATGAGAATTAGTTACCGCCAAGTCCTATTCCGCACTCCACATTCCGCACTCCGCATTTGATAAGATGGGGGCATGTATCGTGCGTTGCAGGAGTGTTATGAAAAGATTACTTTCCTTTGCTCTGTTGTTTCTCTTTGTTGTGGTTATATATGGGTGTGGTATGGATGCGGCTACGCAGCAGCCTACTGCTGTCGTGCCGCCTGCCTCTACGGCGGTGCTGCCGCCCACCCCTGCCGCTTCCGCTGAGCCTGTGTCTACCTGGGTGCCGCCCACAGCCCTGGCGGGCACGCCTATTCCCGGCGCAGAAGCTACTTTGACCGCCGCGCCCAAGTTGAAGACGGGCACGCTCACCATCACTAATAGCCGGGGCGAGCCGGTCAATATGACGGTAGAGATAGCCGATACGCCGGAGACGCGCCAGCTGGGGCTGATGTTCCGCTCAAGCATGCCAGCCGACGCGGGGATGTTGTTCGACTTCGGGGAGGATACGGACGGCGGGTTCTGGATGCAGAACACTATCCTTCCCCTCAGCATCGCCTTTATCGCCGCGGACGGTAAGATAGTTGACATCAAAGACATGCAGCCCCTGGACACCACAACCGTCGGCTCGTCCGGCCCCTACCGCTACGCGCTAGAGACCAACCAGGGCTTCTTTCGCGCCCACAATATCTCCCCAGGCGACCAGGTAACGCTCCCTGGCGCACAAAGCGCCGCTATCATTCCAGGTATGCCCTCCTGCTTGGTAGGAGAGGCACCGACTGGCCCTTGATAAACATCACCGGCAGTGGATAGAGCGCCCGGCAGATAACGATTACTCACACTCGGTACTCGGAACTCACTACTCGGTACTGCTTGGTGGAGAAACATATGTCCCTGGAGAGTTACCTGCGCGCCGCGCCGAAAGCCGAACTGCACGTCCACCTGGAAGGCGCTATACAGCCCGCTACCCTTTTGACGCTGGCGAAGCGCAACGACGTAGAATTGCCTTCGGACAACGAAGCGGGCATACGCCAGTGGTTCAACTACCGCGACTTCGACCACTTCATCGAGATATACCTCACCATCACGCGTTGCCTGCGACATTCTGAAGACTACGAACTGATAGCCTACGAGTTCGGGGCGGAGATGGCGCGCCAGAACGTGCGCTACGCCGAGGTCACTTTCTCGCCGGGCACCCACCACGCGCTGGGCGTGAAGCATGACATCTATTTCAGTGGGCTGACGCGCGGGCGTGCGAGGGCGCAGGCAGAATTCGGGGTGGAGATCAGGTGGCTATTCGACATTGTGCGTAACGTCCGCGAGGATGCCCGCAACCGGGAATTGGCGGACTATACCACCAGCGTAGCCATACAGGGTAAAGAGGATGGAGTGGTGTCGCTCGGCCTCGGAGGGGCGGAAGTGGGCTATCCACCGGAGAGGTTCACTGAGTGGTTCGACAGGGCGCGGGCTGCTGGCCTGCACAGCGCGCCCCACGCGGGTGAGATAGCAGGTCCGGAGAGTGTATGGGGCGCGATCAGGGCATTGGGCGCGGAACGCATCGGGCACGGCGTTCGCTCGATTGAGGACCCCACGCTGGTAGAGTACCTGGCAGAGCACGCCATCCCGCTTGAGGTCAACCCCACGAGCAATATCCGCCTGGGTGTCTACCCCAACCTTGCCGAGCATCCGTTGCCCAGATTGTACGCGGCAGGCGTGCCCCTATGGGTCAACTCCGACGACCCGCCCCTCTTCAATACTAACCTCAACGAGGAAGTAGTGCTCCTGCATACAGCGTTCGACATGAGCCTGCCGGAGATAGACGACATATTGCTCAATGGAGTGAGACACAGTTTCCTCCCGCCTGACCGCAGGGAGGAGATGGAGGCATCCTTCAGGGCCGAGCTAGCTGCCCTGAAGGTCGAGCACGGGGTTTAGGGGCCAGGGATCAGACGATCAGGCGCAAGGCCCCAGGTACCACCGTGAAAGAGGCTGGGGCTGTACCCAGCACTTCTCCGTCGGCTTGCAACAGGAGGCGGTCAGGGGAAGAGATTTCTACCTGACGGGCGCGCATCATCTTCACTTTCGGGTGCGTTATGTGGCTGCCGTCGTAAACCCTGGGCACGTTACGCACAAGATCCAGCTTACCCAGATCGCCAAGCACTACCACATCAAGTTCGCCGTCCGAAAGCTGGGCCTGGGGCGCTATCTTCATGCCCCCACCGAAGTATTGCCCATTCGACATCACTATGCTGTTGACACGAGCGTGCCACTCCGGCCCGCCGTTCGTGCTTACACTGATACGCTTGTTGCGGTATGAGCCGAGCGTGACCAGCAGCGCGCTAAGATAGGGCACCGTGCCCCCCAGCACGCGAGGGCCTGCGTTGGCGCGTACACTTACCTCGGCATCGAACCCCATACCGGCGGCGTTGGCGAAGTAGCGCGACTGTTCAGATCCACCAAACGAACGGTAGGTGACGTAACCCAGGTCTACAAGCTGGGTGCGCCCCGATACGAGCCGGGAGCATGCGGTGACAACGTCGGAGGGTATACCCGACGAGCGCCCGAAGTCGCTGCCCCTGCCCGCCTGCACAAGTCCCAGGGCTACGTTACCTCCGTGTGCCAGGGAGGCGCCCGGCTCGGCTGGGTCCATTACGCCATTTACGGCCTCGAAGAAGGTGCCATCCCCGCCGATAACTATTACCGCGCTGCAACCGGCGAGAACAGCCGAGCGTGCCAGCCGCGCCCCGTCGCCCCTGCGGGTGGTAAGCTCGCTTGCGTGCCGCACCCCGGCAGCATCGAGAGCGCGCTTCACAACCGCCAACAGTTCAGCCCCGCGACCCACACCGGAAACGGGATTACATATCAACATCACCCAACCGTCAAGAGGGTGTTTATCCACACCAATTACCTACTTCTCCACAGAATATGCCCACTTATCCACACGATATTCGCAGAGCGAACGCGTGAAGCAGGCGGGACATTATACCAGATGGATGTATGGGTGTCCGTGCGTATAAAAACAGGTAATTCGGGTCTGTAGATAACCAGGCAGCCAAACCGGCGCATTACGAGACAATATTGTTTATGGCCCATTTTTCCTATATGTGAGACTGCCCAAATGGAGTTATTATCGATTCCCTGCCTTAAATCGCAGGCGATATACGGCAGACTTCATTTTGGGAGAGCAGAATGGCGCGGTCTCAGCCTGCAGAACGATACTACGGGCCTATCAGAGGGCGGTTTACGCTCTTAGCAGCCGTGCTATCACTGGCTGCCCTCTTCACCCAGCCTCTTGCGGCAGCACCCACCACTGACACGCGGTTTTACACAGAGACAAATCACAAGGTCACCGGCGCGTTCCTCCGCTTCTTCGATAGATATGGAGGCATCCCCGTCTTCGGCTACCCTATAAGCAACGAGCTTATTGAGGGTGGCCTGCCGGTGCAATATTTCGAGCGGCAGCGATTTGAGTTTCATAAAGAGGCGCAACGCACTCCTTACGAGGTACAGTTGGGCCACCTCGGAAAAGAGTTGTATCCTGGTGGCAACCAATCTGGCCCGGTGTCGCCCATCAAGGAAACGGCTGACCAGATATATGTCCGGGAGACGCAGCACACACTCAGCAACGCCTTTCTGCGCTACTGGCGGGCGCATGGAGACGTGCACTTGCTCGGCTACCCTATCACCGAGCCTGCCGTCGAGAACGGCCATGTGGTACAGTACTTCGAGCGCGCCCGCATGGAGCATCACCCGGAGAAGGCAGCGAACGGCTATGAGGTAGAGCTAGGACACCTGGGGACCGAATATGTGCGGGTCCACCCCGAAGTAAGCTCTACTATAGCGCAGGGGTCAAAGGTCGTGCCCCACGCTATGTCCGGCAGCGAACAGGATTTGATAGGCCGTATCAACAGCGCGCGGCAGGCGGCAGGGCTACGAAAAGTCGCCATCAACGATAGGCTATCCACCCTCGCGCTCTCGCGCTCATACGACATGGCATCCAGGGGTTATTTCGCGCACACCACGCCGGAAGGGTCGGATTTCATCGACCTGCTATCCAGCGTCAACTTCCCGTATAAGATGGCGGGCGAGATATTGGCTCACAACAACTACGGCCCGGATGAGACCGCCCAGATCGCCTACAACGATTTTATGAACTCCACGCGCCACAAGCAGATAATCCTCGACCCGCTTTACACCACAGCGGG
The DNA here is from genome assembly GCA_036399775.1 of Chloroflexia bacterium. GTDB lineage: Bacteria > Chloroflexota > Chloroflexia > QHBQ01 > JADMIH01 > JADMIH01. The sequence goes on from DASWMJ010000066.1 coordinate 112,481, forward strand.
CGTGGGAGAAGCCATAGACGACAAAGGCTTCCACTTCTTCACGGTGATATTCCTCGATAAATAGCCCGAATGTAACCCCCTCATAAGGCGTTTTCCGTGTGGATATTGCCGGCACGAATCCGGTAATATTCCTATGCCTCATGGTGTTGGCAGCCGTGTCGGTCTCCGCCCGGTAGAGGGGCAGGACGGCGCAGGGCACAAATGGAAGGAACCGAACATTGCAGTTTCAGCACACCGAAGCGAAGCCGTTTATTTCTTGCTTATTCTCCCGTGTTGCTCTTCTTCTGGTTATGTCAAGCTCATTTTGCCTGGCATCTACCCCAGCGACGGCGACTCCCGTTGCAAATACGCGCTATTTTGCGGCCACCGGACACAGCGTAAATGGCATCTTCCTCCAATTTTTCGACAGGTACGGCGGGGTGCCCACCTTCGGCTATCCGCTAACCGAGCAAGTGGTGGAGAACAACCGGCCCGTACAGTATTTCGAGAGGCAGCGATTCGAGTACCATCAGGAAGCGGCGGGCACCCAATACGAGGTGCAGCTAGGCCATCTTGGTAAGGAGTTGGCGGCAGGCCGGGTGTCGTTCGCGGCTATTCCTCCCAGCAAGGAGACCTCTACCGGCGTCTACGTCAGGGAGACGGGCCACTCACTCAGCCAGCCTTTCCTGGGCTACTGGAAAACGCATGGCGACGTGCGAATAATCGGCTACCCTATCACCGAGCCGCTCAATGAGGGCGGGCTGACCGTTCAATACTTCGAACGCGCCCGCATGGAATACCACCCTGAAAAAACTGCGAGCGGCTACACAGTAGAGTTGGGGCACCTCGGCAAAGAGTATATGGCCCGGCACAGCATGGGCGGGGAAGTAGCGCAAAATCCACAGAATGCGTCAAGCGCGATGGGGGCCATCGAGCAACTACTCTTTGAATACATCAACAGGGCAAGGGCAGCTGCTGGTTCAGGCCCGGTCAGCGCAGACGGTACACTGACATCCATAGCACGCTTCCGCTCAAACGATATGGCGACCAGGGGCTACTTCTCACACGATACGCCGGAAGGCACGGACTTCATAACCCTGCTACGGACACAAAAGGTGCCCTTCAAGGCTACGGGAGAGATAATCCAGCAGAATAACCGCCCGCAAGACCAGATCGCCTACGCCGCGGGCGACTGGTTCATGAACTCCCCGGTCCACCGCCCGATCTTGCTGGACCCACGCTTCAACGCCGTTGGTATAGGTGAGGCCCTCGACGGCAGGGGCTTGCACACCTTCACGGCGATATTTACGCAGAGGTAGGTCTGCACACCAGCCCGCAACTGTCTCATAAACTTCCTCTTAGCATTGGAAAAACGAAAGCCTGGTGTTTGACAAAAGTTAGTGGTAGAGCCGACCCAGTTTCGTTGTCATTCTTCGCTGCGCTCAGTACAGCACTAACAGGGAAATGTCTGCGTAGGGGCGACCCGGTGGGTCGCCCTGGTGGGGATGGCGAACCAACTTTACGCGTGACCCCTGGCAGGGCGACCCACCGGGTCAATGGTGTCGCATTAAAATCAGCCAGACAAGTAGATGACAAGTTTGAGACCATCAGCCACAGCACCCAACCATGATATACGAGACATAGAGGGTGGT
>DASWMJ010000067.1:0-8587 GCA_036399775.1 Chloroflexia bacterium
TGCCAATACTGCCACCTAACAGTAGCATACCCAGTCGTTGAGCACGTACTGGCTCGCCACGTGCCTTCAGCAGCGTCAATGTTTCGTCAATCACATAGTCAGTCGTAACGAAAGGCTGCCGGTTGGCCCGCATCCACTGAGTAGCTATTTGATGATATTGATCATCCGGAGAGGCAAAGGCGACCCACGCGCCGGTATCAACGAATATCAAGGCATTCTGCCCTGTTTCGGGTATAAGACGGCGTCGTGATCGCGCGCGGTATGCGATTGAGGCAAGCTCTGAAGCGGTAAGGCAGCAATGCTATCCATTCTATCAAGGAATGCCTGATACGCTGCTTCATCAACCTCTGCCTGTTCTGAAAGAGGAGGAGCAGTAATCTCGATGATTGTGACTTCGAGACGTGTACCTTCCGCCAAATCAAGAGGGCGCAACGGGCGAAGGATGCCATTCTCGTAGATGACTTCAACTAATGGCATAGGTGTACCTCCTGCCCTTTCATTCTAACAGGAAGGTAGGCCACCGGCAACCATAGACATCAGATCGACTGAGCTTAGGCGCTCTCTAACTGGGGCACTTTCAGGGGGCCGCTCAGGGGGCCACTGTTGAGATTGCTGAGCGTCATGCCGGTGGTGACGTGCAGGATTCGGGCGGCGTCGGCCTGCTTGCGCTGCACTTCCTGGGCGGAGTTGACAATGAGGTATTCTCTCTCACGCTCAACTACGGTTACGAAGGCTTTCGCTACCTCCGGGTCGAACTGCGTGCCCGCGCAACGCTTGATCTCGGCCAGCATCTCGGTGAGCGACATCCCCTTGCGGTAGGGCCGGTCCGAAGCCATCGCCTCCGCTGCGTCGCATATCGCGAGGATGCGCGACTCCAGGGGTATATCTTCACCCTTCAGCATATCGGGGTAGCCTCTGCCGTCCCACCGCTCGTGGTGGTGCCGGACGAACGGTGCCAGGTGACGTAGCGCCCTGCACATTTGCAAGAACTCACCGCCTATCGCGGCGTGGGTCTTGATGTACTCGTACTCTTCATCGGTCAGCTTGGCGGGTTTGTGCAGTATCGCCTCCGAGATGGCTATCTTGCCTATGTCGTGCAGGAAACCCGCCTGGCGCAGAGGCTCCATCCTCTCAGGGTCCAGGTTCAGTTCTTTAGCTATGGCAACGGCGTAGTCCCCCACCTTGTTCGCATGCCCGCCAACGTAAGGGTCGCGGGCGTCAATTATCCTGGCGAGGGTCAGGAATAGCTCCTCGTTCAACTCTTTCATAGACTGGCTGGCCGACATGACCTCGTTGTTGGCGCGGGTTAGCTCCTGGTTCATGCGCCGCAACTCCTGGACGCTGTCCTCCGTGCGCTCCACGTACTGCTGCTGCGAGTAGCGCATCATGATCATGGGCAGGGCAAATATACTCACGCCAAGCGGCCCCTGCGCTTTATAAGCCAGGCCCAGGAAGAGGCCGATCGTGCATAGCACCATGTAGTGAGTGGTCAGCCACTGGAACCGCTCGCGCCACACGGCCACCGGAGAAGTATTATTCGATAGGGCGATAGCTGTGGCGATGAGGCCGGTATCAACGATGAAGTACACTAAGGCAGCCATGCTGATAGGTATCGCCAGCAATACCAGGTTCTCTATCCCAATATTGAATTGCAACATAGAGATAGTAGCTGCGGGCGGTAGCGCCGCCAGCACGTGGGTAGACCAATTGAATACCGTCTTGTAGGGTCGTGGCCGCTTGCGGAAATAATGCACCAGGGCAATAGCAGCGCTGACGCACGCCACCCCCGGCATCCCTGCTACGAGCGCGGCAGTGAACATGACCGCCACTGAGACCGAGAGGGTATCCGGCCCGTAGAGGTTGATTTGAAGCCACTCCGCCCCCATAGCTAGCGCGGTGAACAAGATGAGGGCAGCCAGGTCTATACGCGGGCTGAACAACCACCCGACACCCGTTGAGAGCATGGCAGCCACGATCACTATGCCGACGAACGCGCCCAGGAACCATGTGGGGTATCTCACGGTAGCCTCTTGCGAGATAGCAGGAGATGGCGCGGGCGCGGGTGAGGGATTCGTCGCTTCCGCCTCTTGAGGTGCTAACGCAGGCGATGTTGCCTCTTTCATGACAAGATCAGGCACCGTCAGGCCAGGCGGCTCTGGAACGTCCGGCACGGGGGGTAACAGGCCCGTGACCTCTTGTGGCCTGGGCACGAATGAGGGGGTGAAGGGCGATGTCAGGCGCGCCGCAGCCGAGGCGGTGTTCATACCGGCTGAGTGAGGTATTTCGGACGCGCACACCACGCAGTTGCGGCCCTTCAATTTCGCCTGGTAGACCGCTACGTCCGCCTCGTGGAGCAACTCCATAGTGGTAGAGGCCCCGGCGGGGAAGCACGATATACCCAGGCTCATGGTGACATGCACAGGCTTCTTGCTGGTTGACACCACGAATCCGCTGCTTTCTACAGCCGCCCGCAGGCGCTCTGCTATTGCGCGCGCTTCGCCCTGGTTAGTCTCAGGCAGAAGTATGGCGAACTCCTCGCCCCCAAAGCGCCCGGCCATGTCGTAATCGCGTATGTTCTCGCGTATGATCTGGCCGATGCCCGCAAGCACTGTGTCGCCTGCCAAGTGGCCGTAGGTGTTGTTGATATTGCGCAGCAGGTCCAGATCGGCCATGATGAGGGCAAGGGGCCGCTCGAATCGCTTGGCGCGGTCCATCTCGGTTGTGAATACGTTGCTGAAGTGGCGCGCATTCCACAAGCCGGTCTTGGCGTCGGTCTGCGCTTCCTTCTTGAGCGCGGGGATCATCAGCGCACGATAGATAAGCCCAAGCGGCGAGAGCACCAGCAATAGGAGCCAGGGGTTGAGGCTCAGGGCCACCGCCGACACGGCCCCGATGGAGAGGAGCACTATATCGGTGAGCAGGTTCTCGGTATCCAGCACGCCCGACTCGCGCCACGACAGCTTGCGCGCCATCACGAGTACCTGCCCCACAAGGTAGTGGTTGAGGACCACGTAGGTAAGCGCGGCGGCAACTACCGCTATCACCCATACGTGGGAAAACGAGGCCGTCGGCGCAGCGTTGAAGTAGCGGTATACCAGGATAGCGGCGAAGCCCGCCAGCAGATGAGTGGCGATGTTGAAGGGCTGGATGTACCACTCACGGAGGAGCGGGCTGTTCATCACGCGCTCTTTCGCCCACTCAACCATGTACGATATGATGACGATCAGGGCGAAAAGGGCGGGGTCAAGCAGGAGCACCCCGGCGAACAGGAATATGGGAGTAGCATAGTAAGTCTGGTGGTTAGGGACCGCCGCCTTGAAGAGTTGGGCGAGGGTTGCCAGTCCCGTGAGCACGAAGAAGATCAGCCAACGGTCGCTATTCAGCTCAAGCTGGCTCAAAGCGTAGCCGGTCAGCCCGGCTGCCGCCAGCAACACCACCAGGATATAGCCCCAGGCTTGTCTCGACATCTCCACCATCCCGACTGCTGAATAAAATTACATAAAGACTAGTGCCTTTATCAGCACCATCACATAAGCTAAAGTATATGCTGCAATCCGCCCCCGTCATAGGTGATATTGGTACTTCTATGACATGACGTTGGTCCTACCTGTTCAGTACCCAGTGCCGAGTGCTGAGTGCTGAGTGCTGGGTGGGCTTATTTGAAGATGAATTTTGCGGGGGCTAAACTAAACTTCATTAGCAAATTGTGTCAGTGGGCCGATCCTCTATGTATGTCATCTTTAACTTCGTTCAGGATGACATGGGTACTCTTCTCGCTAGTGTTTCAACAACTTAATAAGTGGTATGGCTGCCAGTTCTAGTAGTTTATTGCACTCGTTCGGTACTACATGAGGGTAAGTCGAACTATTGCTGTGACAGTACCATGCTACCTGACCCCCCATTGCTTTTATTGCTGTTGGTCTTCTCTCTTGAGAATGACGACTGCTGATGTTATTGCTTTTATCTCTTAACGTATATATAATGATAAACAGGTATGTTAGTAGGGGAATATAGGAGTCATAACACTGTACAGAAACACGAATCTACTTACCTTCAATCGGAACGGTAAACGTAGTCAGTTTATGCAAGATCGGCGCATACTTTGGTCGTGCGCCTTAGCCACGGTTCTGGTGCTGTGCTTCATCCTTATAACTCTCAGAGCCAAGGACAACAGCAAGAAATGGAATTCTGATATGGCAGACTCAAACAAAGCGAACTCCATAACTTCTCGGAAGATTACCCAGATGGTCCATCAACAAGCTACTGATGATACTAATGGATCAAGAAGCCTAAGCACGAGCGTTAATGAACGATCCCTGGTGGACGCCGGGGTAATACAAATCGTGCTGGCAGTCACAGCCATAGCCTTTGCTATCAGGCAATTCATTATAGCTTCGGACACTACCCTAAAATTCGTTGCCGGGGGAGTGTGGATTGTCCCAATAGTCTCCCTAGATGTGTTAGCAAGCTGGGTATTCCTAATCAGCGGGGTAGTTTCCACTTTACTCTTTTCTGTTTACCTTTGGGAGTGGGTTGATAGGAATTTCTCAGCACAAGCCATAACAACACCATCAGATTTGTTATTACGCTTGACGGCATTGCTAGCCTATGGCCTATTTTTAATTCTCATATTTGTGACGACCGTTTCACAAGTAATGGTCCTGCCGTAAGCAATTCTTTATATGTTTTTTATTATTACCCTGGTCCTATAACGTGACGAAGTAGAACTATCTTATTAGTGATTCAACAGGGTACGCAAAGGAGCCTACATGTCCGCGTCATGGCAGGGGAGGCTAATCAAATATATTAGTCTCGGTAGCAAAGGCTGCATACTTTTTATAATTGTGGCTGCTCTCTTTGTGGTACCATTATTTGTAATCATTGGCGGCCCGCCGAGCGGTGGGGCCAGTGTGGAAGGTCAGCTAAAACTCTCACCTGTTTCCACTACAACTGCCGGTCACTTACAGGTAAAGCCAGAGCAGGCTGTGACCGCTATCTTTACCTTCGCCAACCGTACCGACCAGGTTTCACTGTCGCGGCGGATCCTTGTTGCAGGGCGAGGGCCGCAAATTTGCGAACATGGTTGGGACCGAGCACCCGCCGTAAGCTTCCAGGCAATTGAAAACGTAATACTGAAACCAAACGAGACCCGGACGTACCGAAAAGTACGTGCCTTCCAGACTCCCGGGGTGTATCGCGTGGAAACTAGAAGGCAAACGCTCGATGGTGGTTGGGAAGGTTTCGCATCGACAACCAAGGGTGAGTACATCATTGTAGACGGGCCTGACTCAGAGTCGTTCGATACAAGTTGTATACATCCATGACCATAATTTCATTCACGCGCCATACATCGGATGCATCAGGTACCGCACATCATCGCCAGGAACCGGGTTCACAATTATAAAATAGTAGCTTTGGCACCAATGGGCAATCCTAATTCATATTGAAAGAAAGCAAGCCGGGAGGTAGGCAGTGATGCCTACCTCCCGGCTTGCTTTCAATGTTAGCCAGTATTACGGCTGCCAGTAGTCGCTCGACCAGTTGACCGAGCTCCAGTTAACGGAACTCCAATTCACTGAGCTCCAGTTGACCGAACTCCAATTCACCGAGCTCCAATTTACTGAACTCCAATTCACCGGCTGGCTGCCGGTCCAGAGGAGTTGGCTGGCCCTGGTGCCGGTGTTCATCGCCTGGGTAGAGGTGCTTGTAACGGCTGCCAGGATGTCGAGGTAGCCCGCACCCGCTTGCGCCCCGGTGTATCCCGCCCACCTATCGCTCTTGGCGGCGGTGGACATCAGGCGGTACTTCACCTGGTCGGGGTTGAGGTTAGGCTCGTCCTGCAACAGTAGGGCTACAGCGCCAGCCACTACGGGAGCGGCCATAGAGGTGCCTGACATGCGGAAGTAATTGTCGTTCACGCGCGCCTCTGGGTGCAGGCGACCTATCTCTGTCTCGGCGTTCTGGGGCAGGAAGCCGATCAGCCTGGTGCCCGGTGCCACGATCTCAGGCTTGACCGCGCCGTTTTCCGTCGTGCCGTAGGCCGAGAAGGGGGCAATCGTATCGTCGCTGAGTGCCACGGTGCCCTTGTCGTCGGTCGCGCCCACTGTTATCACGAAGGGGTCGTTTGCGGGCGGGAAGAGGTTGGCTGTGCCGTTGTTACCGGCGGATACCACCACCACGACCTTATTGAACCATAACACCTCAACCGCGGCGCATATCGGGCTGGTGTGGTAGGACTGTGCCATGCTGGAGTTTAGCGACAGGTTGACTATCCGTATATTGTGGCGGCTCTTGTTCTCGTAGACCCATTGGAGGGCCTCGATCACATCCGCCTCGGTGGACACGCCGTCGTCGCCGCTCACGCGCACGCTGACTATGCTCGACCCGGGGGCCATGCCAACGTACTGGCCGTTGGAGGCTGTACCGTCGCCCGCGACGAGGCCCGCCACGAATGTGCCGTGCCCGAAGGAGTCGCCCGACTCGTGCTCGTCGTCATCGAAGTTGACGGCACCGATCACACGCTCCTTCAGGTCCTCGGTGGGTACAATGCCGCTGTCTACCACAGCCACGCCGACGCCCTGGCCTTGCAATTGCGTGCCGGAAGCGCCTGCCCAAACGTCCGTGGCGCGCACGGCGCGGTTGTAGACGTTGAGCAGCTTGCTGCTATCAACCATGTTGTTCGCCTGCGTCACAGGCATGGTGCCGCCCGTCGTGTCGGTCCCGGCGACGGTAGTCACGCGCAGGCCGACCGCGTCGTAGTAGACGGGGTGGTTGCCGGCGAAGCTGCTCTGGTTGAGAGTCATCTGTAAGCTGTTGTCGAAGTCGCCCCACGTCCAGGCGCGGGTGCCTGTGACGTTCACGTAGACCATGCCCGCGCTCGCGGCCCCGACGAACGTATCGAACGCGGTATTCTGGAGAGTGACGTTACTGACGGTCACGCCACCCACCACCATCGAGAGCTTGGGGTCCTCAACGCTTGAGAGGCGCGTGGGCACGTAAGCCTTGAGGGCGACTTCTACCTTGCTGATCTTCTCGTTGGGCGACTTCTCGGCCAGGAAGCCCGCGAACGTCTGGACGGCGTTGGTGCCATACCCATACGTGACGTTGGGACCCGCGCCCGCGTCTACCATGTTCGCCGCGTCGGTGAAGAGCCTGGCGGGGGTCATAGATGCTGATGGGCTGTAGTCTCCTGTGTAGTTGGTGCCGCCGTTGCCGCGCGCTCCGGGCACCACGTAAGCCTTGTAGTTCTCAGGCGTGCCTGCGTTGTCGCTGTTGCGGTACTGGCTGGCGGTGCTGTCGTCGCACGGCTTGACGCCCAGGGCGTTATAGTCGTTGCTGAAGTTGGAGTAGGTGGACGCCGCCCACTGCCACCCGGCAACGGTAACGCCCGCGGTATCGGTTGTAAAGCGCCCACTCAACACGGCGGAGATGGCACTGCCAGGTATGTCGGAGGGTATCCGCACGGAAGCGCCCGAAAGGAACACGTCGCTGCCGTTGAGGCGGGCGGGTACGGTAGTCCGCCATTTGCCTACCACCGCGTCGTAGCTGCTGGTGGCGGTTGTGGCAGATGGGCTGAACGTGATGATCGCGCCTGGTATGGGGGACTTGAAGACCTGCCCAAGCATGCTGATCTCGGCCTCGGCATTATCGAAGTTGACGGTGACGGGCGCGGTACCGACACCGCTAACCTTTACGACGCTGTTGAACCACAGGTAGCTACCGGCGTGTATGGTGGTGGAGGTGAAGCCGGAGCTTATGGAGCTTGTTGAAGAGGCTACCAGTTCGCTGGCCCAGGTGGTGAACTGGCCGGTGGTGCTCATGTTGCCCGACTTGTCTACGGGTGCATCAAGCGATACCCAGCGCACGCCACCGGCATTGGCGATCTGCGGGACGGCTTTGGCGGGCACCCTGGCCGCGAAGGCGTTGATGATGTGGAGGTCTTTCGTGACGGTGCCGCCCAGCCCTGCAATCAGGTTCTCCATGCTCTTGTCTGCGGTAGACTTCTGCACGATTACACCCACCATAGAGTTGGGGGCCTGCTGCGCCATCGCCAGCAATACCGGCTGGACGCGCGGCGCGGCCGTGGACATCCGTGCGGGCGATACCGCCACAAGAGGCAACACCATAGCCGCCAGGAGAAGCACGCGGAAGCGCGGCCTCCAGTCGGCGATACGTAGCGATGTAGTGGATTGTATGTCCATCTAGCACTCCAAGTGTCTGTTATTGAACGTTACTCCTGTTTTGACCATCTGTTGTGGCTCCCTTTATAGGGAGCTAGGACCTATGAACTTGATAGATACGGGTATACGGGGCAGCTCTTAGCCTTCCCGGCAGACTTATCTTACCTGGACACGCACGAGCGGTCTATTATTCAATAGTAGTATTAGGACTAGTACTTAGGTCCGTAGCCGTTGGTCACGGGACGATGGTCCCCTGGGCTATAGGACCCCCGGCTAAGAGGAGCACGGAGCAGGCATCAGCCGGACCCTGGCCCATGTGTGGAGAGGGAAAAACAATAAAAAGCCAGTGTTGGGCGCTCCGCGCCCAACACTGGCATTTTATTGTTTTTTACAGAATGACTATAGCT
>DASWMJ010000068.1:0-14605 GCA_036399775.1 Chloroflexia bacterium
CAAACCGAGACTTTCTATTGTTTGGAGAAGGGTCGAGAAAAGGGTACAGGTCTTGCTACGTATTCGGCTGTAGAGGTAGCGATATGCAGAGGTTCGGCAGGTATATTCCCAGCAAGAGAGTCAGCCAGTTCGCTATATTGGGCGTGCTGCTGGCGCTGGGGATAAGCGTGCCTCTGATCCTGTGGCTCGGCAATGTTTTCCAGAAAGCTCCCGGCCCGGCGAGTTTCGTAAGGCAGGGTGAGGTCAGTATCTGCCACGCGATTACGTCGGGCGGGCAGGAGAATCTGTACGAGCAGATAACGATCCCGGTGACTGAGATAGCGGAGCATCAAAAGCACGGCGACGTTATCCCCGCGCCCGCGGAAGGGTGCTTGAACCTCAAGACGCCGCAGGTATACCAGACGGCCATCGCGCGAGCGACGATAACGCTGGCGGCGATGGAACAGACGGGCACGGCTGAGGTCGCGAGGGCAATCACCAGGACGACCACCCCACGAGCCGGAAGCACGAGTATCGCATCTAACCGGCAAACGGCCAGCCCCGCGACGGGCGCGGGGACAGGTCCGGGAGCAGAGCAGCCAACGTCCGTCACCGGGACCGGCAGTGGTGGTGCGGGTACTGTGGTAGCGCCTCAGGGGTCTACGCCTGGCACGTCTGAGGGGGTCGGCGGCACAGTGGCACCCGCTACAGGGGGTGGCACGGTTGCGCCCCCGGTGGATGGCACTCCTGCTCCGACTAATCCCGGCCCGCCTGTTGGGGCTACGCCACCGCCGGGCAGCACGCCGGTCGGCGGCAACAATACGCCCGCGCCTGGGCCTACCAATGCGCCCGCGCCCACTAACCCACCACCGCCAGCCGGCCAGCCTTCGCCGACCAGCCCACCAACGAATACGCCCGCTCCCACCAATACCCCTGCGCCTACGAACACGCAAGCGGCCACGAGCACGCCTGCACCGACTAATACGCCTGTGCCAACCAATACGCCTGCGCCCACAAGCACGCCCGCTCCCACGAGCACACCTGTACCTACGAATACACCAGTTCCGACTAATACGCCCGCGCCTACTGCCACCCCGGTGCCGACTAATACGCCTGTACCCACGAATACCCCTGCGCCTACACCGCAAGCGGCCACCACCGCTGCGCCTTCTGCTACTCCGGCGGCTACGGCACTGAGGGAGAGCACAGCAACCAGCGAAGCCGCGCCAACGGTTCCGAGTCTGCCGACGGCCACGCCTGCACATTAGGTAGAACTTAAATGCAAAAAGCAGGAACCGGGCGGCTGCGCCGCCCGGTTCCTGCTTTTTGCATTTGTTTGAACTCAGGATATTACGCCTGTCCAAGCGTAAAATTTTAAATTCGGGATGACTTATGTTTATGTCAATGTTATTGGGGTTATTCGCCAGACTTGGCGAGGCGTGTGCGCTCCGTCTTGCCGCGTTCGTAGAGGCGTTTGGCTTCTTCGAGGCGCGCTTCTTCTTCGGGGGTCTCGGCGGAGAGTGGGGGCACGGGTATGGGGCGGCCATCTTCGCCCAGGGCTACGAAGGTGAGGACGCACGAACTGGTGTGGACGCGCCTGCCGGACGCTGGGTTCTCGGCCTCCACGACGGCGCGCACCAGCATGGAGGTGGTGCCTACGTACTCAACCTGGGAGGTGATCGTTATAAGATCGCCTATGTAGGCAGGCTCAAGGAAGCTCATGTGGTCGAGGGCGACGGTGACGACCTGGCGGTGGCAGTGGCGCATGGCGGAGACGGCGGAGCCGATGTCCACCAGCTTCATAATGGAGCCGCCATGCACGTTGCCCATAGGGTTGGCATCGTTGGGGAGCATCACCTGGCTGATGATGCTCTTCGAGGCGGACATAGGGCGCGGGGTGAGCGGCGCAGGCTCGCCAAACTCTCGCCTGTGGAATGTTTGGGTGCTCATTTATCCTCCGATGCGTAAAACGTGGTGCGTGATGCGTGATGCGTGAATATTGAACTACACAGACACATGGCCTGTCTGATGGTGCTATCTGTTCATGGACATCGCACGAACTGTGCGATAAGAGGATGCTCTTGATTATAACCGTAACCCAGTAACCAAAACTCATTTGAGCTTACAGATGCAAAATCCAGGCCAGTTTGGGGAGACCAGGTCACCGGCGGCCCGGCTACGGATTGCCAACGTGCATCGTCCCAATGCTGGACAAAGGCAGTAATTCCATCGTAATGGTGGGTTCCGGAGGACCAAACATCGGTGCTCGACAGCGCCACGACACTCGAAAGAAAGCCGCCTTTCTCCTCCTGGTCGGCAACCGGGCTGATAGTCCAGCTTGTGCCATCCCAGTGCTCAACGAGTTTTTGTCTCATAGCTGGGTTGCCATCATCGCAAGAGCCTACTGCCCAGATATCGCTGGCATTTGTAGCTGAGAGTGAAACCAGTACATGATCTCCGGAACACTGCCTGGGCGAGGGCACGCTGTTCCAGTTGCGTCCGTCCCAATGGAGGATGAGAGGCTCCAGAGAGGTTCTATCGTCACCGGGACCTCCCCCTACAGCCCATACGTTGTCCTTAGCTATGGGTAGCACATCATAGAGAGAAGCCCTGGCATAACCGGCGGGTAAACTCACCGTTTCCCACTTAGCTCCATCCCAGTGCATAACCAACGGGTCCATCTGCATTGGCTGTATCAGGTTATGCCAGCCCACCGCCCATACGTCATCGCCGGCAAGCGCCTGAACCTCGTATAGAGCACCAAGCACCGGTGGAGTAGGCGATAAGGTCCAATTCCAGCCGTTCCAATGCATGGCTATTATGCCAGGCCCAGGTGCCAGAGAGTGTCCTACTGCCCAACCGTCGGTGTCGGTCACGAAATGAGCACTCGCCAGATATGCTTTCTCACTGTGGACATCGGGAAGCCCTATCATGCGCCAGCGATTACCCTCCCAACGAGCCATTGCGGGGTGATAACCATCACCAAAGGAGTTTATCACTTGCCCCACGACCCAGATGCTTCCCGATGGCGAAGCAGCTATGCCGATTAGCTCCATCTCGGACATAAAGCCAGAGAATGGTTTAGGCTTAACATCCCAGGTGCCACAAATTGGAGAGGAAATGCGCAGCTTTAAGCCCGGTTGTGAAAAGAGTGAGAAAAGACCTAGTTGGCCGGTGCCCGCATCGAAAAGTATCAGCAAAATAGTAACGAACATCAAAACCATGAGAGCCAGCAGCTTGCGTCTACGAGGGTGGGCGATAGCTGTTGATGCAGGGCTGGTCACATCGAACGCCATGAACGTCTCATAGTCGCACTATCGTTACGCCTTCGCCGCCTTCTTCTAGTTTGGCGGGTTCTACGGCTTTTACTAAGGGGTGCTTACTGAAGAAGTCGCGCATGGCTTTGCGGAGCGCGCCGGTGCCTTTGCCGTGTATTATGCGTAGGAAGGGCATGCCTGCCAGGGCGGCGTCGTTGAGGCGGCGGTCTATCTCTTCTATGGCTTCTTCGGCGCGCCTGCCCCGGAAGTCGTATTCTAAGGGAGGGGCGACTGTGGGCACGGCGGTGGCGTAGCGGCCCGCGCTGCCCGACTCGGCTTCATGCTCGCGCTGGCGAGCGGCGGTGGCGGCGTTGGCTGTGCGGCGCAAGGTTAGATTGGCCTGGGGCACTCGCATCTTGAACGCGCCCACCTGCACCTCTACCTGGCCGCTGCTGTCGGGTTGGCCCAGCAGTTCGCCCTCCATGCCCATGCTTGGCACGTACACGAGATCACCGGGGCCGAATACGTGGGGTTTGGCGGGCTGGTTGGCGGGCGGTTTTGCGTGGGGGCGGGTCCTCCCCTTCTTCTCCTGGGCGGCTCGCGTCTTTAGCTGGCGGTCTAGCTCGTCGGTGCGCGATTGGGCCTCTCGCAGCCACTGGCGGCTGAGCGTTTCGTCGGAGGTGGCGACCAGTCCGGCCTCTACCCTGCCACGCAATTGGCGCAATTCGTTACGCAGCGTCTCAAGTTCCAATTCCACCCGCGCCTGGGCTTCCTCGGCGGCCCGAGCTTTGATGTCGTCCACTTCGGCCAGGCGGCGGTCAAGCTCTTCGCCCCTGCGCTCTAGCTCCTGGCGGGTGCGCTCTGCTGTGCCGCGCTCGCTACGGGCGGCCTCGCGCTCGCTCCTGATGTTTTCCAGGAGGTCTTCTACGCTTTGCGCTTCGGGGTCTATGAAGCGTTTGGCCTTGTGGATGATGCTGTGGCTCAGGCCGAGGCGGGAGGCGATGGCGAAAGCGTTGCTCCTGCCGGGCACGCCTATCATCAGGCGATAGGTCGGGCTGAGGGTCTCCACGTCGAACTCGACGGAAGCATTCTCCACGCCGGGCGTGCTGAAGGCGAAGGCTTTTAGCTCGGAGTAGTGTGTGGTGCATACGGCCACCGCGCCTACGTCCAGTATGTGGTTGATGATGGAGCGGGCCAGGGCCGAGCCTTCCTGCGGGTCGGTGCCCGCGCCCAATTCGTCCAGCAGCACCAGGCTCTCGCGGTTGGCCTGCTTGAGTATGTTGACGATGTTGGACATGTGGGAGGAGAAGGTGCTGAGGCTCTGCTCGATACTCTGCTCGTCGCCTATGTCGGCAAATACGTCCTTGAAGACGACGGCCCGCGAGCCGGGGTCGGCTGGGATGTGCAACCCCGCCTGCGCCATGAGCGTCAGGAGGCCCACCGTCTTGAGGGCGACGGTCTTGCCGCCCGTGTTCGGCCCCGTGATGACAAGCATACGGAACCGCTCCCCAAGTTCAATGGTGATAGGCACCACTTTGCCTGATAACAGAGGATGGCGTGCATTCTTAAACAACAAACCTCGCGGCGAGGCAGGCTGATTTCTAATTTCTAATTTCTGATTTCTAACTTCTAATTTCTCACGATTATCTCGCGGCCTATCGGGAGTGGGACCTTTGGCGCGGGCTTCAACCAGATCGGGTTCTACGCTGTGAGTGGCGTGGCTGTAGCGGGCTTTGGCCAGGGCCAGGTCTATATCGGCGAGGACTTCGACGTTGGTGCGTATGCTGTCGCCGTGAGAGCCTATCAGCGCGCCTAGCTCGCGGAGGATGCGCTCTATCTCCTGCGACTCTTCAAGCTGCCACCGCCGCCACTCGTTGCCTAGCTCTACGATAGCCAGAGGCTCTATGAAGACGGTTGCGCCGCTGTTCGACTGGTCGTGGACGATACCGCGCAGTTGCCCCTGGAAGTCGCGCTTGACGGGCACGACGTAGCGCCCATCTCGCAGGGTGATGATAGGCTCCTGGAGGGCGCGGGAGGCGCTGTCGGACTGGATTATCTGCTGTAGCTTGGAGAGGAGGCGGCTGTGGGAGGTCCTGATGTTGGAGCGTATCTTGGCGAGCGCGGGGGAGGCCGAGTCCAGCACCTGGCCCTCGTCGTTGATGCACCGCTCTATCTCGCCCTCCACCTTCGGAAGGTTAGCGATACCGCCCGCTATGAATACGAGCGTTTCCAGGCCCTCCTTCTGCTCGGCGGTACGCACGATGAGATTGTGGATGATGCGGCTGGCACGCAGGGTGTCGAAGATAGCCAGGATGTCGGTAGGGTCGAGCACGGAGCCAAGCTCGGCGCGGCGCACAAGCTCGCGCACGTCCCGCGCTCCGCCGATGGTAACGTCGGGCCGCAGGGAAAGGAGGCGGGCCGACTCGGTCGTTATGCGCTGGGCGCGCCGCACCTGGGCGATGTCCGTCACAGGCTCTAGCTCAAGGGCGAGGGTGCGCCCCGCGCTGAAGGATGTGTAGGTGGCAAGGCGCTCCCGCACTTTGTTGAATTCGAGAGTATGGAGGGTCTTTTCGTTCAAGTTGGTCTCATTGTTTTAGTTGATAGCTGCCCGATTTTGTCGCAACGGTCAATTATACCACTCGTGCATGGGTATGAACTCATGCCAGAGACCTATTTCTTTGGTAAACGCATCTAAAATGAGGTACCACACGCTACAACCGCTCATACGAAACGACGAGACGAAACCGCCAAGACGCCAAGAGCGCCAAGTATTTTATGGGCTTGTGCCCACAAAGCCGCCCCACTCCCACGACATACATAACACATTAGCTTGGCGAGTTCTTGGCGCTCTTGGCGTCTTGGCGGTTTCGTCTATAGCTCCAATTTAGATGCAATTGCCCTGCACCTATTTCTTGGGGGCGTGCGCATTGAGATTTCGGGTGTAATGGTCCCGAAGGCGTGTAGCCGAAGGTCCCGAATTTCGCGGGACTTCAGTCCCTATTTTGAGGGAAGGTAGTACTGAATACTGAGGGACTACAAGACTTTGCTCCTATTACCTTCCAATCGCATTCCGGTTACAGTGGTATAGGCACGAGCAGAATTGTGGCGGTATAGATTTTATTATCCAGCCATAAACCTGATTATACACCCGGCTAATTTTGGCGTGCTCTTCAGTAACGCACAGACGTAAACCGGACCAACATTATTCTTAAGGAGAAATAATCTAATGTCTAATATCAGTAATCTGAGGAATATCAGCAACGCAAAGAAAGTGCTGCTCACAGTGATGGTGCTGGGCATGGTGACGGGGGTCCTTACCTCCGGGACGTTCGCCACCTTCACGGCCCAGACGACCAACCCGAACAACACGTTCGCGGCGGGCACCCTGGTATTGAGCAACACCAAGACGGGCGGTACTACTTGCCTGTCAACCGGGGGCGGCAACACGGATACGAACAGCAACCCCAACTGCGACCAGTTGATCAATGCCAGCGTAAGGAAGCCGGGCGATACCGCCTCGCAGACGCTGACGATCAAGAACGAAGGGTCGCTCGCCGCTTCAGCCCTCAAGCTCTTCTCTACCGCGTGCGCGAACGCCAACAGCAGCGGAGAGTCGTATTACGGCACGGGTCTACCCTGCGGCAAGGTCCAGCTTTACATCCAGCAGTATTCCGACGCGGCCTTCACCACTCCCTCCGCCTGCCTTTATGGCGGTGCGACGGGCGTTACCTGCGACTTCTCGGACGCCACCAAGACGCTCGCGGCCTTCCAGGGCGCATACAACACTTCCGGCAACGGCCTGACCATCGGCAGCGGATTAGCCCCGCAGGCAGCCGTCTACGTCAAGGTAGCCATGCAGCTCCCATCGGACGCTAACAACAGCTTCCAGGGCCGCCAGGCGACGATGGATTTCAACTGGTTCATAAACCAGTAATCCCAACAGCAAAACTTCCACACTTTCGTGCGACCGGGCGGCCAGATTGCTGTCCGGTCGCATGAGGATAGAACGGCAAGAGGAGATAAGCATGGAGGCAGTGGCCTTATCCGGTACAGCAGTAGCGAATGCTGTGGTGGAAGGAGATTCGGAGGAGAGCGAGACCCCTAAAGTCGAAGTACTCACCTCCTCGCGGCTGGGCAGGCTGGTAATGAGGGCCGTTATGTCAACCGGCGTTGCGCTGGCAATCGGCGTGCTCGCCCTCACGGTCGGCCCTCGCTTCCTGCCTTACCAGACCTATACGGTGCTGTCGGGCAGCATGGAGCCTACCCTGCCGGTCGGGTCCGTAATCGTTGCGGTTCCCGCCCAGGGCAATGAGCTTAACAAAGGGGACATTATCACGGTGGCAATACCGCAGCGACAGGACATGCTGGTCACGCACCGGATCGTCGCGGTCGAAACCGGCCCACAGGGGCGCGTTTTCAAGACCAAAGGTGACGCTAACCAGGAAGCCGATAGCTGGCTAGTGCCTGCCTCCGGCGGCGGGTGGCGTTACGCCTTCGCTATCCCCTATCTCGGTTATGTGCTGTCGGCCTTGCAGAGTGGCCTCGGTCGCATGCTGCTATTGGTCGTCCCAACGCTACTGCTCGGTGGTCTGCTGCTTGTGGAGATATGGCGTCCGGCCAGGATGCCGGATAAGGTGTCGGATGGGGCGATGCCCGCCGGAGCATAAGAGGGTGCGACGCGGGTGGAGCGCCGTCTTAGTCGCGCTGTGCGTGCTGGGCATGTCGCTGGGGCTTGTCCCTCGCATCGAAGGGACCTTCGCCCTGCTCACCGCCCGCACAACCAACCCCAATGCCCTCTTTGCCGCCACGTCTCTGTACGCGCCGGGCAGCCTGCAGGCCAGCCCTAGTGGGCGCAACGGCGCGCTAAGTTGGTCGGCGGGGCAGAACGGCAGCGGCTACAAGGTGCTGGGGCTTGGCAACGGCACGAGTAGCACCTGCCCAGGCAGCGCCAGCCCCTCTTACACCACTATCGGCACCGCCACAACTCTTGCCTACACCGACCTCAACCGCTCCCCCGCCGGCGTACCGCAGGGCACATGGTATTGCTACCAGGTGCAGACGACCTACCAGTTGTGGAGCAGCATCCAGAACAACCCCGTCGCGGGCGCGCAGGTGGGTGTTGTCGCCACCGGCGTTCAGTACGCCAACGTGAACGCGAACAAGCTGGATACCGGGGACCAGTTCATTTTTACCTTCAACCAGGCGATTGACCCCACCACAGGCCCCACGAGCGGCAACACCATATGCAGCAATAGCACGACGATCTGGGTCGGCAGCACCACCGCCACAGGCAATTGCGCCACGACCGAGTCTGTCGCCGTAGGCAAGATCACAGGCGGTACGCTGGATGCTAACACGCGCTGGGCGGCTACGTATGCCTGGAGCAACGGCAATAGGACGATGACTGTGACTCTCGGCTCACGCGTCTCAGGTAACAGGTCGCCGACCATCAGCACGGCAACCTGGACCTTTACACCGACGACAAACAGCGCCAAACTCCTCTCATCCAGTGGCCTCTACCATATCTGTGACAGTAACACAGGCGGCGGGAATTGCACCCCCGTATTTACGACCGGCGCAGGCAGTCCTTTCACGGGTGATCAAGCTGTAAGCACCGCCACCGCCACCGCCACCGCCACGCCTGCAAAGACCTTGACCGCCACTTCTACTTCCGTCCGCACTTCTACGGCGACACGCGAGCCGGCCCCTACCAGCACAGCCACCAGTACACCTCGGCCTGTCGCGCCCACTTCCTTGCCAGCTACTGCCACGCCTACGAAGAGTGTTGCCGCTCCCAGCCCGACCGCAGCGATGACCAGCACGTCACAGTCTACCCCGACAGCTACACCCATACGTACAGCCATATCTACATCTACTGCCACAACTACTGCTGTATCTACATCTACTCCTACAGGCACAACTACGGCTACGTCCACTGTCACATCTACAAAGACGATGACGGCCAGCCCCATGCCAACCCATACAGCGCAACCTACTCAAACGGCGTCCACCGCTTCCACTAAGGCTGTAATCCACTCAACACAGACGGTCGCGACGGCCACCGGGTCGCCCTCCCCCAGCCCGACACAGCCGGAGGCAACGTTCACCCCTACCTCTACGCCACCTATGCCTTCGCGCAAAACGGCACCCGACGGTCAACCGCTACCTGAGGGAAAATAAAGCTATCGGCACGCTAAGATTTGCGGTAGGGGCGACCCGGTGGGTCGCCCTAGTTGCGGCAGCATAAAAGCATGGTACGCTATCCGAACCAGGGCGACCCACCGGGTCGCCCCTACGGAAACATTCTTTTATCGCTCCGATTTCATCTTTACAAATGCGCGAGGATGCAAGTAAAATAGGATGTAGCTAGCAAAGTGGTCCGCGTGTCTTCTCCGGCTGCATGGAGGGAGAGTTTCGATGATCGAGTGCAAGATCGAAAGCATAAGGGTCAGCCTGGTAACCCAGCATCGGGTGGTGATACTGAAGGAAGTAGATTCCGAGCGATACCTCCCGATCTGGATAGGGCCATACGAGGCCGACGCCATCGCGCTTGAGCTACAGGAAGTGCCCGTGCAGCGCCCCTTCACGCACGACTTGCTGCGTAACATCATCGGTGAGCTAGGGGCCACCGTCACCCACGTGCTCATCAACGACCTCCACGACGATACCTTTTTTGCGCGCATAGTGCTGGACGTGCGCGGGCGGCACGCGGAGATAGATGCCCGCCCCTCCGACTCCATCGCGCTCGCGGTGCGGGTCAAGTGCCCCATTTACGTGGAAGAGATCGTGTTGGAGCGCGCAGGCGTCACCCTCGACGCCGATAGCCCGTCCGTTGACGAAGATATGCCCGACGGCGAGTCGCTCCCGCAAGGGGAGAGGGCCGACGAAGACCGCCTCTCGGTCTTCCGCGACTTCATCAACTCCCTCGATATAGACGACCTCGGCAAGCAGGGCGAGGGGCCGAGTAAGCAGTGACGGGAGGAGTCAGGAGTTAGGGGGATCAGTGGCTGGAAACCATCTCCTGTATCTCAGGCTCACGCTCGCGGCCAAAGGTTAAATCTTGTTAGTAAGAGCAAAAGAGGCACCATAGCCGGTGTAAATTGGCTAGGGTGCCTCTGTTTCATCCCTATCGCTCGCGTTGGCCCATTACCTCACAGGTCCTGTGGCCGCGTGCCCTGGGCTGGCTAAGATTTAGCGGAAGCGGAAGAAGGTCCTCGTTACGTCGGCCAGCGCGACTGTTACATCGTTGGTCGTGTCCGTCAGCGTCACATTGGTGTAGCTGACATCAGCAAGTACAAGCGTCTGACCGGCGGGGCAGGAGAAGGATCCCGCGCTGAGGGTATCAATGGTGAGCGAGGCCCGTACACGCCCGTTGCGCGACTGGAAGGTGCCGCCTTCGCTCACGGTGGCGGAGGTGGTCTGCTTGTTCGACGCCCTGGGGTTGTGGCCACCACCGTTGATGCAGCCGTAGTTGGCGACCGCGTCGGCGGTGAGCACGTAGTCTATGTTGCCGTTACCCAGCCCCGCCTCGTCAAAGGAGACGACCAGGCCGCCGCTCGCGTCAACGCTGTCGCTGGCGCTCATGAAGTGGGCGCCAGAGGTATCACGGACAGCACCTTCGGCATCGTCGGCCTGGTCTGCCTCCGTAGCGCCGTCAGACGAGGCTGGTACCTGGAGATCGGCGATAATGCTACCGTTGAAGCCGGACGCATGGCTGGCGCCTGGGCTAGTTCCACCGACGGCCATGCCGAGCGCCATAACACCTGATAAGGCGAGCAAACCGGCTGCGGCAACCATATTGCGAACCCTCGAACTACCACGATTGGTCTGATAACTGATGCGTGCCATTGCATATCCTCCATAAATTGTGATTGTGACTGTTGCCATAATGCATAAGGCAAACAGCCTGGAAAGAGATGGCGGTCGGTTGCACCAGTTGCTCTACCCCGGCCAGGTGCCCACATAGAGCCGGGACTTCAAAGCATCCGCGGTAACTGCATCCCGGCGAACCCGGGACAATCGCTACCTCTGCTATGATACCCAGGCTAAAAGCACGGTGTAAGCCCCTCAAGCAGTAGAATAGGGTTATTGCGGGGGTTATTGTTGAACGCTTGAAATTAGTATAGAGCTAATATATTAGGGTTATCCCCGCTGGCCCAAACAACAAAAGTTGATGGAAGGCCAGGCACGGATCGCTCGTCAGGACATTGTGCGGCCGAGGTTGCATCATTTCACGGAGGCAGTGGGATGAAGCAACGTTCAGAGCCGGTTCAGGCTGTTCACATTGAACGGCTACAGCCCTCCATACCAGCTATTTTTCATGTGAGGCTTGACTTTGAAGCCGTACTGCCCTTAACCCCTGTTTTCTTGACATTGGCCCTCCCATCTTGTACTATTAGCTACTACCCTCCCACGTTCCACAGGTTGTGTGGCTGATCGGGCGCGATCTCATTGGGTGCGCGGCATCCCCTGGAGCTAATGATTACGGTCCTTACTCAGCCCTATCCAACAACCCTACAAGGCAGGCACGATATGTGCTGTGCCTCTATAGCCGTTTCCGTTGTGCGTTCAATAATACAGGAGTGAAGAAGCAAAGAAGGAGATAATATGCAAACAACAGCGAACCTAAAGAGGACCGTCAAGATAACCGCCGTACTGGCTTTCGCCCTGGCGCTTTGCGTCGCGGTGTTGAGCTACGGCGGGCTAGCGTCGGCGGGAGCGCCGGCCACCTTGTCCGCCGCGAAGGTGTTGGGCAAGATCGAGGGGCGCGTCTTGCAAGATACTGCGAACGGCAAGAGCACGTCATTTGTAGTGCTCACGGCCCAGCAGGCTGACCTCAGCAAAGCATATGGCATGAAGGACCAGGATGCGCGTGGCTGGTACGTATACAACACGCTCAAAGAGCACGCCGCGAAGAGCCAGGCCGGCCTGCGCGCCATGCTTGATTCGAGAGGCATCGCTTACAAGTCCTTCTGGGCGGCGAGTGCGCTAGTAGTCACCGGCAACCGCTCGCTCGTAGAGAGCCTGGCGGCGCGTGAGGACGTGCGCGCTATCGAATCGAATGCTCCTACCCGGTGGATCGAGGAGCCGGAGATCGCCAGCCAGGGCGTAGTGGAGAAGTCGCCAGCCGCGCCGGACGTGGCGGAGTGGGGCGTGATGAACGTCAACGCGCCGCAGGTGTGGGCGATGGGCTTCACAGGCCAGGGCATAGTGATAGGCAACCAGGACACCGGTATGCGCTGGACGCATAACGCCCTCAAGCCCAAGTACCGGGGCTGGGACGGCGCTACGGCTAACCACAACTTCAACTGGTGGGACGCCATCCACTCAGGCGGCGGCACCTGCGGCCCGAACACGACCGCGCCTTGCGACGACCAGGGTCACGGCACGCACACCACCGGCACGACGGTAGGCGATGACGGCGCGGGCAACCAGGTGGGCGTGGCCCCCGGCGCGAAGTGGATCGGCTGCCGCAACATGAACGTGGGCGCAGGCACGCCCGCGACCTATAGTGAGTGCTTCCAGTTCTTCATCGCGCCTACGGACCTGGCGGGCCAAAACGCCAACCCCGCCCTGCGCCCCCACGTGATGAACAACAGCTGGGGCTGCCCGACGAGCGAGGGCTGCGCGGCAAACACCTTGCAGGCTATCGTTGAGAGCACGCAGGCCGCCGGTATCTTCGTTGAGGTGTCTGCGGGCAACGCCGGTTCCGCCTGCTCTACTGTAAACGACCCGCCCGCTATCTACGCTGCTTCGTTCTCGACGGGCGCTACCGACATCAACAACGTGCTCGCGTCCTTCAGCAGCCGCGGGCCGGTAACGGTGGATGGCTCGAACCGCCGCAAGCCCGACATCTCGGCTCCCGGCGTGAACGTGCGCTCCAGCACCAGGACGAGCGACACGAGCTACGGCAACAACTCGGGCACCTCTATGGCAGGCCCGCACGTCGTAGGCGTGGTAGCACTCCTGTGGTCGGCTCACCCCTCGTTGAGCCGCATGATTACGGAGACCAAGACCATCCTGCAAAACACGGCCAATCCTAACGTCACCGTCAATAGCGGGGCGACGACCTGCGGCGGCATAGCTTCCACCACCATCCCGAATAACCACTTCGGGTATGGGCGAGTGGACGCGCTGGCTGCGGTCAACTCGGTGACTGGCGGCACGGTCACGCCTGTCGCTACGGGCACCGCAGTAGCCACCGGGACGCCTTGCGCGGGTGTTAGCGTCTGGACGTTCGGTCCGACCTATACGCCGGGCGTGTACGCCATCCAGGGTGGAGTGGCAGGCGACGGCAACTTCTACGTGGCGGGCGGTCAGATGGGTAACAACACGCCCGTACCTAACGTTGCCCGCTTCAACTCAGCTAGCAATACCTTCACCGCGCTCCCCAACCTGCCCGTCCCGGTAGGCCAGGCGGCGGTAGGAGTTACAGGCACCAAAATGTACGTGGCGGGTGGGTACCTGGGCGGGACGACCGCCGCCAGCGTTACCAGCACCTTGCAGATATTCGACACAAGCACCAACACCTGGACATTTGGGGCGCCGATGCCCGCCGCGAAGGAAGCGGCAGCAGGCGTAATAGCCAACGGCAAGTTCTATGTCATAGGTGGAGATGACTTCAACGCCACAGTTGCCACCAACTACGTCTACGACATCGCCGCCGGCACGTGGAGCGTTGGCACGCCCCTACCCGCGGGCAGGACCAACACCAATGCGACAGCCGTTGGAAACATCATCTACCTGTTCGGTGGAGCGATAGGGTCAGGCTTCACAGCCGACGACGCGCTCCTGAAGTTCGACACTACCACCAATACCTGGACGACACTCGCACCGGCAGGCGTTACAGGCCTGGGTAACTACGGAGGTATCTCTACCTTCGGCGCGGGCAAGCTGATCGTTACGGTCGGCGGTTCAACCAACTTCGTATCGAGCAACAGGTCGCGCATCTACGACATAACCGGCAACAGCTGGACTGAAGGGCCGTTGCTGAACGAGTCGCGTATGGGCCACGCCCAGGGTACGCTGCCTGACGGCAGGGTGATAGTGGTGTCCGGCCTGAACTCAGCTTCAGCGACGCGCACCACCACAGAGCTACTACCCTCTACAGGAGCCCCCTGCCCGACAAGCACGGTCGCCACGGTGGTAGCTACCAGCACATCAGGGCCACCTACCATTACGCCGGGTGCCTCGGTCACACCAGGGGCAACGGCCACGTGCGTACCTGTAACAGGCGGTTGGACGCAAGGCGCACTCCTGCCAATGCCACTGGTGAGGGCATGGGGCGTCTACTTCCCGCCCAACGGTAAGTTCTACGCCATGGGCGGCAGAACAGCCGACGGCACGGGTACCGCTCACCTCAACCCATT
>DASWMJ010000069.1:0-63917 GCA_036399775.1 Chloroflexia bacterium
GTAGCGCCGTGGTCGTTACGGGCGTAACGACCACGGCGCTCAGGACGCCAGCAGGGGCACGTGCAAGTAGGTGGGCGCAGGCTGGCATACCGCCAAAGGTTGCAAACGGGCCGGGACGTGACAAAGAAAGGTCGGACAACCTGATGGGAGAGGCCCAAGCGCAGAGCTAATAGACTGCGCTTGGCTCCCTACAGCCACAATCATATCTAGAATATCAATTACCCCCAACAACACCTAAGACAACACTTTAGTGTCTATTCGTGAATACCGTACTGTGGATATGCTGCTTGTATATTGAGCACGTGGTACAGACTGTCGTGTCCAATCATAACAGGTAACGGCTAACGTCAAACAACCTCAGCCCAGAAACTTGACTCAGGCCAACTCAAGGCCTATCAAATCAAGGATTATCTGGGTCATCAATGGACGTTAGCGCTTTGTGGGAGGTTCTGTAGCCACGAACAACACCCTCAAGGAAAAGTAGTCATAGGTGTGTAACATGAGGACGAATAACCACCTGTAGGAGGTGGATCGAAACGGAAAAGGATATAGTAGCCACAAGCCAACAAGGAGGGACCACATGGATATCTACGAAGCGTTGTACACGACCTGCTCGATGAGGCGGCTGAAACCCGACCCGATCCCTCACGATGTGCAGGCGCGCATCCTTGATGCTGGGGTGACGGAGTGACCTGGCGTTCGTCTAGTTGAGCATTTTGCTGAAGTTCCCCTATTTCTGATCGTGTTTGGCCGCCCCAGGGCGGGTAGTGGGTATCTACTCGGCGCTCCAGAACGCGATGCCGGCAGCCCACGATGAAGGGATCGGCTCAACCTTGACAGGGTTCCTGCAGAGTTACCTTATATCGGCCAACTCGCCTCGCAAGCCACCATGTTCCACTCTACTCTGCTAGGACCATCGCTTGGTCTAAAGCACCAAGAAAGGAGTTCATTATGTTCACACTGGAAGATGGCAAAAGAGTGGCTTCTAAGAGTCGACTGACAATATTATTGGCTGCATCTCTTTTTGTTGCCATGAGCTTGACAGCAACGGGTGTCAGTCTGGCCTTCCCAGTCTCGCACCGGGGGTCTGTTGTCATTACAGCACCCAACAGCAACGCGGGCAATGCCCAGAACATCCCCCCGATTAATGCACCGACCGGCTCGTGTCCTGCGCCGAGCTTCAGCCCGCCCACTAATTACCCGGTCGGTGATGCCCCATCCTCAGTAACTTCAGCGGACTTCAACAATGACGGCAACCTCGACCTGGCTGTAGTCAACAACACCCCTGGGACTGTGTCGGTGCTGCTGGGCAACGGTATGGGCGGGTTCGTCTCGGCCGGCGACTTCCCGGTAGGAACTGCTCCGAGCGATGTAACGTCGGCGGACTTCAATCACGACGGTAATGCCGATCTTGCTGTTGCCAGGGCAGGCTCAACGCCGGACAACGTATCGGTAGTATTAGGAAATGGCATGGGTGGTTTTGGCCCACCGACATTGATGGTCGCGGGCACCCTTCCCGCCCGCGTAAGAGTAGGGGACTTCAACGAAGACGGCCACCCTGATATAGTGTTCTCCAACGTCAACTCCGACAACGTGTCGCTCTTCCTGGGGAACGGCATGGGCGGCTTCAGCCCGCCTACGAACTTCCCTGCTGGATCGCGGCCGTTGGGGATAAGAGTAGGCGACTTCAACGAAGACGGCAATCTCGATATTGTCGTGTCAAACAACGTCAATCCCAGTTCGATATCGGTGCTGCTGGGCAATGGTATGGGAGGCTTCGCTCCACCTACCTCCTATCCATCGGGACAGGATACCGGACCGCTCGACATAGGTGATTTTAATGAGGATGGCCATTTAGATGTGGCAGTCAGCAGCGGGTCCGCCATAGCGGTGCTTTTGGGCAATGGCAGCGGTGGGTTTGGCGCACCCACCGAATACCCCACAGGAGGCGTATCCAGTTCCATAGTGGCGAGAGACTTCACTCTGGACGGCCACCTGGATCTCGCCTCGGCTAACGTAATTCCACCTGAAGTGGCTGTGACTGTGCAGGCCGGCAACGGCGCGGGCGGGTTTGCTGCACCTGTTGTATTCCCGGCGGGCTTCCTCTCATCCAGCATCCAAGCCGGGGACTTCAACGAAGACGGCGGCCTCGACCTGGCAGTTTCCAATTCGGGTGACGACAACGTATCGGTGCTGCTGAACAACTGCCAGCCTGCGACCACCAGTACGCCGACCGCTACTACCCCAACTGCTATTAGTACCGTAACGCCGACGAGTACGCCCGCGACTAATACAGCGACCCAGACCGCTACGCCCACCAGCACGGCAGCCGCCACATCCACAGCAACATCCTCAACCCCAGCACCAGTTACCGCCACCGCCACACGCACCGTTGCGCCACCAACAGCCACTATTGCGCCACCAACAGCGACAGCCTGCACGGTCAGCTTCACCGACGTGCCTCCAAGCAATACTTTCTACGCCAACATCAGGTGCCTGGCCTGCCGGGGCATCTTGGGTGGGTACTCGGATGGCACGTTCCGACCCAACAACGACATCACTCGTGGGCAAATTGCGAAGGTGGTGTCTAACGCGGCAGGGTTCAACGAAAGCCCAGGAACACAGATATACGAGGACGTACCTGCCTCTAACACCTTCTATGTCTGGATAAACCGCCTCAGCAGGAGAGGTCACATGGGAGGGTACAATTGTGGTGGGGCAGGCGAGCCATGCGGCACGGACAACAAACCATACTTCAGGCCGAATGCCAACGCCACGAGGGGGCAGCTAGCCAAGATTGTAGCCTCTGCCGCCCAAATCACAGGCACGCCTACAGGCCAGAGGTACGCAGACGTAGAGCCAGACAGCACCTTCTACGTATGGATAGAGCAGCTATCGGCACTAGGGGTGATGGGAGGCTACGCCTGTGGAAGGCCAAGCGAGCCATGTGACGACCAGAACCGGCCATACTTCCGCCCCTCCAACAACGTCACTAGAGGACAGGCGTCCAAGATAGTGGCTAACACTTTCTTCCCAGGGTGTGAGACTCCATAGGGAGGCAAGTAGTCTTATAAGCTCTTATACACATGAGTCACCCCTAAATGCGGGGTGGCTCATGTTTAAAGAGAAAAGACCTCCTAAGCAGAGTTGATCGTTTGGATCACCCGCTAAAGGAGGTCTTTTATGCATGGACAACAAGAGCGCAACCAAAGTAGTGTAGGGCAGCGCAATTATTTCTGGCCGATATAGAAACGTAGGGCAGCGCAGATATTAAGGCGCGCGGCCGCGCCGGTGTCGAGGGTGCGATCGCCTTTCTCCAGGAAACACAAGAGTTGATGGATGTGGTGCTCGAGGCGAGCGGGTGGCAAACCCTGACCATGGATGTAACGTCCACAGATAGGGAGACGAATCGGCGGGCAATGTTGAGCTTTCTGGGGATCAGTGAAGTACAGGTTGCTCCTCCAGCGCTGGCTGCTGCACTGCAAGCCTATACGGGCACGTACGTACAAGACGACCCGGATGACCCGGATGGAACTATCGGAACAGGAGCTATCGGAACACTCGAGGTGCGCATGGAGCAGGACGGGCTTGTTCTCTACCAACCTGGTATGCGGCTTGGCCCGCTCGTTCCCGTATCCGCGACACGCTTTCATCTCACGGCCTCGCCGCTCAACGTGGAGTTCGTGGTGGAGGAGGGCATGGCGATGCGTCTCGTGATCATCAGGTCGAGCGGCATAACCATTGCCTTTAGTCGGGCTTGACAGGCTGGGCCGCGCTATAGCCTGGCGTTATGAGGCCGTGCGGAAAGTTCCAGCTTTCGTGATAATGCGCCCCGTGGGCCAGCTCTACACCGTAACCAGCCCGTAGCCGAGCGCGCATCAGATTGGTAATAGCCCCAACAGACACATCCAAAGAAGTAGCTAGCAGCTTCCACTCTGGAAAATCGATAAACGAGTAGACAGGAGGACCAGTTGGATGCCGATCTGTCCTCTTGTGTCAAAAACGGTCCTTTATGAGGCTTTGACAGGTGGTGCCAAAACCGTTTCCTTTTGACACTTGCACCCTGTTGGCTCCTATTCCTGAGTCATCCCTATACATCTTGTCCCCCATTTCTCCCCACCGAATCTTTCAAAACGTTCTGGACCCGGTGCTTCTACTGTGCTAAACTCTATTCATTATCTCGTTGACACATGCAAGTATCCCTGCAATGTGTCAGTCGACGTAATGTGCCATCTACGGCGATTGGCTCACACACGGCATGTCCGCACATCCAGCACAATCGGTCGTTTGCCCGGTGCTGATCGGGCGCGAATCTGCTCTCAACCGCCTTGTCTCTCTGATTGACGAGGTGGCGCAGCGCCGTGGGCAGGTGGTGTTCATTACAGGAGAGGCGGGCATAGGTAAATCTCGTCTAGGGGCAGAGTTGCGAGCACGCTTCCTCCAACTCCCGCACAGAATGTCAGGTACATCAGGTGCGCACAGCGAAGACGGACAGGCTGCTGCGCTCGCTCTCCAGGGGCGCTGTTTTGAGACAGACCACGCACTCCCTTATGCGCCTGTGATCGATCTGCTACGAGCTCTCTTAGTCTCTTGTGACATCAACGAGCTTTCTTCATATATAGGCACATTCGGACCTGAGCTAATCAAGCTTCTGCCGGAGCTTGCAACGCTTGTCCCAGGTCTTACACCGAGTGCCCCTCTTGACCCGGAGATGGAGAAGCGGCGTCTAAACACAGCTATCAGTCACGTCTTGACACAACTGGCGTTACACCGCCCTGTAATGCTCACGATAGAGGATGTACACTGGAGCGACGAGACCAGCCTGGAGTTCTTGCTTGGGCTTGCACGCCAGGTGCCAACCAGCACTATACTCCTCTTGCTTACCTACCGGAACGACCTGACCTCTCCTACCCTGGACAACTTCATAGCTACCCTCGATAGGGAACGGCTGGCTACCGAGGTGCTGTTGACCCCCCTGAGCCGCAACGAAGTAAGTGCGATGCTACAGGGTATCTTTGATCTGCGCGAAGCGGTGCATCCGGATTTCCTCGCTTCATCATATGCCCTGACTGAGGGTAACCCTTTCTTCTTGGAAGAAGTGCTCAAGTCGCTTATTACATCGGGCGATATCGCGTACGGGCAGGGCGGATGGAACCTCAAGCCCATAACCGACCTGCACATCCCACGGAGCGCCCAAATAGCGATACAAAGTCGCACGAGCGGATTGTCTGAGGAAGCTCGGCATGTGCTCTCGCTGGCAGCAGTGGCCGGCAGGCGCTTCGATTTCGGCCTCCTGCTGGAACTTACAGGGCTGGGGGAAGGCGCTTTGCTTCAAACAATCAAGGAGCTTATCAGAGCGCAACTCGTCGTGGAGGAGTCTGCCGACATATCCGCATTCCGCCATGCGCTTACCAGGCAGGCTATGTATAACGACTTGCTGGCGCGGGAAAGACGGATGCTACACCGCCAGATCGCTGACGCCATTGAGCGTGTTCATGCCTCCTCACCCAGCGCGATTCTGGGCGACCTGGCCTACCACTACTACGAGGGTCAGGTGTGGGATAAGGCTCTGGTGTACGCCCGGCAGGCCGGAGAGAAAGCAAGCTCCCTTCACGCACCTCGATCGGCTATAGAACAGTACACGCGCGCAATCGGGGCAGCCCAGCATTTGTCTGAGCCCCAACCTCCGAGTGTGCTAAAGGCAAGAGCAAGCGCATATGAGCTATTGGGGGACTTTGAAGGGGCGCGGGACGATTACACGCTCATACTCGAAGCGGCTCGCCAGGCTCAGAATAGCCAGGCCGAATGGGAAGCTCTTCTGAACCTCGGTTGGCTCTGCACGGTCCGAGACTACGCCCGCGCAGGCACATATATAACCCAGGCCGTAGAGCTTGCGGGGAAGATGGACGATCCCGCCACGCTGGCGCACACATTGAATCGCGCAGGGAACTGGTATATACACACCGAGCAGCCTCTAAAGGCGAGAGAGGCCCACCAGCAGGCGCTCGCCATATTTGACGCGTCGGGCGACCGGCAGGGTCTGGCCGCTACCCTCGACTTGCTGGGCATAACCAGTTATATGGCCGGGGACGTGCTGGGAGGCGTGGGGTACTATGAGCGCGCCGTGCCGGTCTTTCGTGAGATCGGAGACTTGCAAGGGCTGGTCAATAGCCTGGCAACCCTCGGCCTACGCGGGGCCAGCTTCATGTCCGCCGTGTCCGTAGGTTCCCCGGCGAGCCTGGAGGCGTGTATGCGTGACGGTGAGGAGGCGATAAGGATAGCACAGAAAATTGGGTGGCAGGCCGGGGAAGGCATGTCGCTTGGCTACGTCGCGCACGGGCTGGGTATGCGCGGCGAATACGGAAAAGCACTTGACTTTGGCCGCCAGGCAATACAACTCACTCGGGCGATTGTCCACAAGCAATGGATGGTAAACGCGCTATTCGCGCTCGGAGGAGCTTACCATGACCTCTTGGCGCTGCCGCAAGCGCGGGAGCACCTGGAGGAGGCAGTTGCGCTGGCCAGAGAAATTGGTTCCGCGTTCGTGGAGAACGTAGGCACCGCCTTCCTGGCCTCAACCTACATCGCGCTACGCCGGCTGGACCTTGCTCGGTCCGTCCTGGACGGCGTGCTCAATCGAGACACTCCTATGCGGACGCTGGGGCAGCAGTTGGTTTGGGGTTCATATGGAGAACTAGAGCTTGCGGCGGGTCACCCCGACGAGGCGTTGCGAATACTGGACCGGCTCATAAAGGACATACCCAACACAGGGGAGGCGGGCGGCGTGGTCCCGCGCTTGTGGCATCTGCGCGGGCAGGCCCTCTCCGCCCTGGGCAAAACAGAGGAGGCGGAACCAATACTCAGAGCCGCCCAGGAGACCGCCGAAGAGCGAGGCTTGAAGCCGATATTGTGGCGTATCCATGTCAGCCTGGGCAGACTTTTCAAGGCGAGCGGTCGCCGCGCAGAGTCACAGACGCACTTCAACGCGGCTCGCGAGCTAATAGCTGAGCTTGCAGTCAAAGTGCCCGACGAAGCCCTGAGGGACAATTTCGTACAGCAGGCCCTGGCGATGATTCCTATCGCGCCGTCACCGTCTCCCACTAAGGCCGCCAAAGCCCAGTACGGCGGGCTGACCAGGCGCGAATGTGAGGTAGCCGTCAGCATCGCGCAAGGCAAGTCGAACCATGCAATCGCCGAGGGGCTTGTGTTGAGCGAGCGCACCGTCGAGAAGCACGTCGAGAACATAATGTCCAAGCTGGGCTTCGCGTCCCGCGCTCAGGTCGCCGCCTGGGTGGTCGAAAAAGGTTTAAGTTAGCCTCGCACGATTTATACGTACTGCCTCACCGATAAACTACGTACTTCCACCCATCCTGCTGCGAGGTTCCTTTGCTACAGTGTTGCTGACGGCTGCGGCGACCTGCGAAATGTGAAGGGAACCGCACCAGGACCAACAAAACTCAACTATAAGCAAAGGAGATAAGACGATGGGTACGATGGTTGCACAGGACAACGCGACTCTGGCGCGGAGGATTTATGAGCTATTCAGCAACGACGACTTCGACGGCGTGCTGGCGCTCACCAGTGATGACGTAGAGGTGGTGTTCGTGCCGGCGGGGCAGACTTTCCGCGGTCACGAAGGCTTCATCCAGTTCATGCAGAGTTTCAAGACAGCCTTCCCCGACTGCAAGCTCACAGTTACGAACCAGGTTTCCAACGAAGAGTACGTGGTGACGGAATTCATCGCCGTAGGCACCCACACCGGACCGCTGCTCACCCCGGCAGGCGAGATACCCCCTACGGGCAAGAGGGCCGAGTGGCCCGTATGCGAAGTCTGGCAGATGAGAGACGGCAAGCTCGCCAGCATACACAACTACCAGGACCTCGCCACCATGCTGCGGCAGCTTGGCCTGATACCTTAACCCACCAATCAAAACTCGTGAAACACCAAACCTTCAGCAGATAAGGAGAAGGCAATGGCAACCGGTAACACCCAGGTAGTACAGGACCTGTACGAGGCATTCAACAAGCGCGGGATCGACCGCGCAGCAGATACGATGATAGCAACCAACCTTGAATGGGTCAGCGTGCCTCTTGGTATCACCTTCGAGGGGCCGGAAGGCTATAAGCAGTTCGTTGGCAGTTGGGCGGCGGCTATGCCCGACTCCAGTGTAGAAGTCAAGAGCATCGTGGCGAACGGCGATTCAGTAGCCGCCGAGTTCACGGGCCGCGGCACGCACACCGGGACGTTCAGCACCCCCGCGGGGGACATACCACCCACCGGGCGGCAGGTTGAATTGCAGTTCTGCGAATTGCTGCAACTGAAGGACGGCAAGGTAGTGCGTGCCCACACCTATTTCGACTCGATCACGATGCTGCGCCAGCTTGGCGTTGTGGCATGATCGGACAAAGGGCATGGCTGTAATAAACTGCCATGCCCTTTGTCTGGCGAGCTTGAGGACTTCAAACCTATAGAGGAGGACAACACTATGGACTCTATCACGCTACTTCGGGAGCAGTTAAAGACGGCACATTGGGTCATGGAAGGGACGATGGCGGACGTTACGCCTGAGCAGATGCAATGGACACCTCCAGGCGTCGCCAACCCACTCGGAGCCAGCTACGCGCACACGGTAACGTCTGAAGACATGATTGTCAATGGTATGTTGAAAGGCGCTGCTCCCATGTTCGCCACAACGTGGGCAGGTAAGACCGGCTGTAACGAGCCAATGCCCTTGCCGGGACCCGATTGGGAGAAGTACGGTCCGTGGGCGCGGAGCGTGCAGGTGGACCTGACAGCGGCACGGGAGTACGCCCAGGCCGTCTACGCCAACTCCGACGAATACCTGGCTACCCTCACTCCCGACGCGCTTGACACGCCCATGGACTTGACCGGCCTCGGCCTCGGGCATGTGAACCTCGGGTGGGTTATCAGCACGCTGTTGGTGGGGCATGTGAACAATCTCGCCGGTGAAATATCGTGCCTGAAGGGAATACAGGGAGCGAAAGGTTATCCGTTCTAAACATGAGCTCCGATTGGATATACCTGCGGAGGTTGGACAATTCGCCTGCTGCTGTGCAAAGTATCAAGTAGCTGCTAAGCAAGAGAGCTGCTAAATCAGTTAGGCAGCCCTCTTGCGGTCACTGTAGGCCTCCAGTTCGCCTTGTGTCTTCTGAAACGCTACTAATTGTGCGTCCCTCGCCTGAATGTCAAAAACGTTCGAGCGTGTTGTAAAAGTAGTGGCTAGCACTACAGTGGGCGAAATCGGCGTCCTTTCTGTGCCAATGTGGCCAGATGCATTGCTTGATATGGCCAGACCAGATACTCATGGCACCACAATCGTTGGTGCCATGTAAGCCATGACACAGCCCCAATACATCTCCGTGAGGAGTTAGCCCTCACTGGCGACCATCTTGTTGCCGCTCTCTTCTCTGCCGCATAGTCACTTGGAGGCGTGCAAGCTCATGGAGGCTTTGCTCAGCGAACTTGTAGGCGCCTCTATTCATGAGCGATGCGAGCGTAGCGAGTCACTCTCGTGCTGGTCTGAAGGTGCTGATTCGGCCCTTTGGGCTTCGGGCATCGGCACCTGCCGGATACGTTGAGATGCTATAATACAGTGGATAGGGGGCTTGCGAGGCCTTGTAATGGCCGCAGAAACGCACATGAGCGCATTGTCCACAGTAAGAAAATAGATAAAGGAGATCCGAACTATGTGTTACACCTGTGGATGTAGAAAACCCTACGACACGATGGGGGATTCGAAGAACATCGTCGAGAAATTCTTTGAAGAAGCCGGCCAAACAGAGGCCATAGGCAAAGCTGGAGTCGTACAGGCCAAAAAGAATATGCTGGAACTGCTGCAAGCAGAGCTTGATGCGAAAGAGCTTGAAAAACCAAAAGCGCAGTATTGACACTAACTCATGTGTCCTGGATAGGGGTTGATCTAGCACCTCTTGGCAGATCGGCTGACGCTCCTTATGCACATCATTAAGAAAGAACGGATCCCGTCGCCCAAGACAGAATCCGCTCTTTTTGAAATGCTACAGCTATGGCTGCCATGTAGATATGGCCTGGCCCGTTAGTTGGGGAAGAACGCGTTAGCCACTATCTTGGATGCCTGTCCCCTGGTCACGTTGTTGAAGGGGCGGAAGTATGGGCGGTTCGGGTCGTCGCATGGCTCTGTGGTACGGTGCCACAGGTATAACTTGAGGCACCATGAATATAAGGAAGGCAATCACCGTTATCTCAGAAGCTTGCCCTCCATTTATGGCGTTGCCTGGTAGCGCGCTAAAGCGACGTCGTAACTAGTGCTACTCGAAAATGTGCAACCTACAACCACAATCTTGCCGTCAGACTGTAGCGCTACTCCACGGCCAACATCATAGGAGGCGCTTCCGAAATCGGTGGTGACTTTGCCATCTCCACTGAAGCTTGTATCAAGGCTGCCATTTGTGGTATAGCGCGCCAGGGCGAAATTGAGGTTGCCGTCAGGACTGTCATCGGAACCAGCAGTTCCCCCAGCCACAATCTTACCGTCGGACTGTATCGCTACTCCTCGGGCTCGATCAGCATTGCCCCCGAAATCGGTAGTGACTTTGCCATCGCCACTGAAGCTCGTATCAAGGCTGCCATTTGTGGTATAGCGCACCAGGGTGAAGTTGGTGGAAGAACCTCCCGAACCTCCCGCAGCCACAATCTTACCGTCGGATTGGATGGCTACTGCGGAGATCTCGCCACCATATACAAACTCGGTAATGACTTTACCATCGCCACTGAAACCCGTGTCAAGGTTACCGCTTGTAGTGTAGCGCGACAGGGCAAACTGGGAATGGTCCGTTATACCGGCAGTTCCCGCAGCCACAATCTTACCGTCGGACTGTATCGCTAATCCCAATCCTCGATCAGAACCGCCCTCGAAATCGGTAGTGACCTTGCCATCGCCACTGAAGCTCGTATCAAGGCTGCCATTTGTGGTATAGCGCACCAGGGCGAAGTTGTTGCGGGTATGGCTATCGAACTCACTATTGCCCACAGCTACAATCTTACCATCGGATTGTATTGCTAGTTCCTGAGCTTCGTCTTGAGAGGGGACTGCGAAGCTTCCGAAATCGGTAGTGACTTTGCCATCGCCACTGAAGCTCGTATCAAGGCTGCCGTTACTGTTGAGTCGCGCTACTGCGAAATCTTTAGAGGAACCTGTAGTTCCGGCGACGACGATCTTGCCGTCGGATTGAACGGCAACCGCATAAGCAAAATCCAGTTCGGTGAAACTAACAATCTGTATTCCATTGTCGTCAAAGCTAGTATCGAGGCTGCCGTCTGTATTGTGACGCGTCACAAAGAAGTCCGTCGTATTGGTTGTACTGTAATCTCCCGCGGTGACGATTTTGCCGTCGGATTGGATCGCCACGTCATAGGCCTGGTTAGGGTGGCTTAGGAAGTCAGCCGTTACCCTGCCGTCCCCGCTAAACGTCGTATCCAGGTCTCCCCCTGCGGCGTACGCGGGGTTGCCTCCTCCTCCCACTGCCATCCCGATGACGAGGGCAATCACCAGTGCCCGCACGAGCCACCTGTGGGAAAACCGGTGCTTCTTTCCATGTGTATTAGTCGCTGTTTGTTCCGAAGAGTGAGTGTTGCCTGTGAGGTTTCGTTTCATTGCTTGAGTCTCCTTTGTGCTCATATCGCGAACTCCCCATGCTGTCAAGGCTGTATCTCCCTGGGGCTGATACCATCTCTACTATATGAGGGAAAGTTGTATAATGGTCGGTACAAAAGCGGGACAAAAAGGGATGACTTCCTAACATGCTATCCAGGGGCAGCAACTGACCTGGTACGCCTCATATCTGACGATTGAAATGCTATGACTAATAGTTTTGGTCAGTGGCTTCAAGATCGGCGTAAGTCTCTTGGTCTCACGCAAGAAGAGTTGTCGGCGCGCGTTAACCTGTCGTCTGAGACCGTCCGTAAGCTGGAGGCAGACGCTCGGCGTCCCTCTGGGCAGGTCGTTGCTCTACTGGCCGACCTGTTCAACATACCCTCTGATGAGCGACAAGCCTTCCTTGGTTTCGCGCGTGGCGCTTATACTACGGCTGCGTCTCAGCATGCAAACTACTTAGACGTCCAGTCCCCCTGGCGTGCGATGCGTATGCAGAAGACCAACCTGCCCACGCTCCTCACTCGCCTTGTGGGGCGTGAGGCGATCATCGCGCAATTGCGGGATCGCCTATTGCGAGACACCACACGTCTCCTTACGTTGGTCGGGCCGCCAGGCATTGGCAAGACTAGCCTTGCATTAGGAGTTGGCCCGGACCTGCTGCCGGACTTCGATGATGGTGTCTACATGGTTGAGTTAGCTGCCTTGTCGGACCCTGAGATGGTTGCGCCTGCAATCGCCAAGACGCTCGGCATCAGCGAAAGACCGCTGGAGCCGGCGCGTGCCCCGCTGGAAGCTTTTTTGCGTAGTAAGAAGCTTCTGCTGGTGCTCGACAACTTTGAGCACGTGGTGGAGGCGGGCACAATGCTCAACGAGTTACTGGCGGCCTGCCCGTGGATAAAGGCCCTGGTGACAAGCCGTGAGGCGCTCCATGTGCGTGGCGAAAGGCAGTTCCCCGTGCCTCCATTGGAGATACCCCAGTGGGCGCGCCTTCAGCCTGACCTCCCCCTGGAAGCGCAGTTCTCGCTGCCTGAAGTCGCACGCCCTACCGAGCTGCTTCGTTACTCGGCGGTCGCCATGTTCACCGAGGCTGCACAGAGGGTTGAGCCGGACTTTGATTTGTCACAGGAGAACGCGCAGGCAGTTGCCCAACTCTGCGGGCAACTGGACGGGCTGCCCCTCGCCATCGAGCTTGCGGCGGCTCGAGTGAAGCTCTTCGCCCCAGGAACCATCCTCCAGAGTTTGGGTCACAACCTGGAGGTGCTTAGCAGCGGCGTTGGGGTGCGTGACCTGCCGTCACGACAGCAGACGTTGAGGAGCGCGATAGGTTGGAGTTACGGGCTGCTTGATCCCGGAGAGCAGACCCTTTTTCGGAGGCTGGGGGTCTTCAGGGGTGGGGCAACCCTGGTCGCAGTCGAGGCGGTTTGCAACCCAAAGGGTGACCTTGGTGTGGACGTGTCTGTAGGCCTCCGCTCATTGCTCGATAAGAGCCTCCTGACTCAGGTTGAGGGAGGTCCTGATGTCCGGTTTGGGTTGCTGGAGACAATAAGGGAGTATGCGCTAGAGCGGCTGGAGGAGAGAGGAGAAGCGGAGGAGACGAGGCGTAACCATGTCGAATATTATCTGGCCATGGCTGAAGCGGCACGATTA
This sequence comes from Chloroflexia bacterium, assembly GCA_036399775.1. GTDB lineage: Bacteria > Chloroflexota > Chloroflexia > QHBQ01 > JADMIH01 > JADMIH01. The sequence continues at coordinate 13,302 of DASWMJ010000069.1, forward strand.
GCCTGGTACGGCCAGGGTAAGGCAACCGGGCATGTACTATTGGAGAAGGATCACAATAACCTGCGAGTTGCTCTCAGATGGGCGCTAGACCACAATGAGCTGGAATTGGCTTTGCGGTTGTCGAGGGCGCTTCCGCGCTTTTGGTACGAATGCGGGCACCTGATTGAAGGGCGACAATGGCTGGAAGAGAGCCTCACACGAGAAAAGGTCTCGCCAGAATCTGTGCCTCTTGCTGTCCTTGCCGCGGCGCGTAGCGACAGGGAAATGTTCATCCTGGCGCAAAGTGACTTAGCGAGCGCGGAGGTACTTATCACAGAAAGTTTGCCAATGTATGAGGCTCTGGACGACAAGGTAAGTCTTGCTATAGCCCATAGCAACCTGGGAGCAATCGCCGCCGAGAGAGAAGAGTACCTGCTCGCACTTCAGCACTTTGAGCAGAGCCTTGCAATTTGGAGGGAGGTAGGAAAGCCAGCCAATGTGGCAGTGATACTTGCCAACATGGGATACCTGGCAATACACATGGGCAACTACTCTCGCGCTATCGCATTATGCGAGGAGAGTCTGCAAATACAGCGTGAGTTGAAGGAGACCTGGGGTGCTGTTGCGGCCCTCATAAAGCTGGGACTGGCGCTATTGCACAATGAAGAGCATGATCGAGCGGTTCCATCTCTCAAGGAAGGATTGTCAGTCGCACGAGAAGGCCAGGACAAGAGGCATATGGCGCAGGCGCTCAATTATCTGGGGCTGGTTGCGCTTGAGGAACATAATTACTCTCAGGCAACCCTTTATTACAGGGAGAGCCTGGCGTTGTACCGGAACCTCAGCAACACTTTCGGGATTGTGCGAACCCTGACTGGACTCGCAGGGTTGGCAGCCACACAGGGAGATATGGCGCTGGCTGCGCGCCTCCTTGGCGCCGCCGATAGCCTGGCTGCAGGCGGAGCGAGCATGAAGTTGACACCCCTGGAACTGGGGGTGCGGCAGAGAACTGCTCAAATAGCACACGGCCAGCTAGGCGAAATCCACTACAACCAAGCACAGGCGGAAGGTCAGGCTATGCCGGTTGAAGAAGTGGTTGCTCTGGCCCTGGAGGAATGAGTAGGCAGCTATCCTTCATTCCTCGAAGCCTGTTAGGTACCATACTCACTCCTCATGCCTGGAGGAGGCTTACTGCAGTTAGGTTGGACTCGTCTCCGAAGTCTTGCCCGATATGGGTTCTCTGCTGCTCCCCATCTGGCCAATACTTGAGTCCTATTTAATCGCCGTTTAAGTTTCGGCAAGCTTATGGGTTCATTTTTAAGTTTCGGCAATATTATGCCGTTTTCAGTATCTTATTTCATGAAGGGAATAATGATCCTCGTGCGTAGAACAGCTCAAGAAGCGGCAATATTATGCCACTACGAAGGTAAACTTATACGGAAACTAACACGTGTTAAAACGACCATAATATTGCCGCAACGGCAGCCTTATGCCGGGTTTAAGACCCGGCAGGATTATGCTTCCCCAAACTTACGGCCATTTGGTACCAGTAGGTATACATGGCTCTCAGGGCCTGCCGAACAAGCCTCCACTGAAAGACGCCGCTCGCTCAAGGTCGGCGCGGAGGGGCACCTGCACGGGCAGCCTGAAGCCTGCCTCGGCATGCCCCTTTATGTTCTTCTCCGACCTTTTGTCCGAACCCGCTTCCGCCTCCTGTAAATCAACCTGGAAGGTGATGTGGGCCACGCCTCGGTGGGTGAGCGCGATGCGTATCACCAGATTAGTGAGGTTCGCCACGTGGGCCGGACTCATGATGCGCTGGTTGAAGAGGGCCACGTCCTGGAACAGGTAGTCGGTGTTTGCATCCTGGTGGTAGTGGGTGCCTATCAGGTCGTGGTACGTCATGCCCGTAATCGCGAGCACGGGCGCGCCGTCCAGCCTGGCGTCGTACAGGCCGTTCAGCAGGTGGATAGCGCCCGGTTCCGACGTGGCAAGGCATACGCCCAGGCGAACTGTGAACTTGGCGTTAGCCGCAGGCAGCGAAGGCCGCGCTCTCCTCGTGCCGCACATGCACGAAGCGGATGCGGTCTTGCCTCTTGCAGAGAGCTTCCATGATGCCGTTGATGCCATCTCCAGGCAGGCCGAAGGCGGTGTCTACGCCCCACTCTTGAAGAGTATCAACTAGAATATAGGCTGCGGTCTCTGCCATTACTCCATCCTTCTATATTTGCTCATGGATGTTCCCAGGACCGCGAGCTATGCCTGCCTCCCCGAACAAATCCTTCCTCTTCAGGTTCTCCACCGTAGGGGCGTGTATTACCGCGCCTTCAGGACTGAAGCGAGAGCCGTTGGCACATGTACTGGATTGTACTATGTGCGTACAGGCCCACCGGCGCCACCCTGCGAGGCAGATGACATCGCTGGTTGGCCGGACAACGAACTGGGCGCGTTGAGGTTTGCCCCCTCGTCCACGCCCACCCTCAGGCGGTCTACCAGCTCACCACCCAACCAGCCTGTGACGAGCGCGATAAGTACGGCTACCAGCGCCAGCACGAAGCCGATCGTGCCGGGCACGTTACCGGCGTTTCCCAGGCGGATAAGCCAACTGGCACCGAACAACGCTACCACCACCACATTTCCACCGCCATGCCATAGGCCTACCGACTTGGCTCTCGTACCTGAGGGGAGCGCCAGCCAATCAATGAGGCCGAACAGCGCCGCGAGCAGGCCCCCGACTATGCCCGCTGCAATATCCCAGAAAGCCACCTGGGCAAGCACAGAGTTGCCGGTGATCATGTAGAGAATGTCGAAAACTACAGCCATCGCCAGCAGCCCAAGAGGAAACACTATCAGCATGGGGTGAATGGGATGACCTAGTAACTTGACTCTGCTTTCCATATCGTAGCCTCCCTGCTAAAATTCGGTTACTCACAGCGAAGAATACAGCAAACTATGTGCCATTTGTCAATGAGATAATTGACAAATGGCACATAGTTTGCAGAGGGTATTGTACTCATAACCAATGGGGGGTACGTAAACTACAATACCTAAAATTGGGATTACAACAAGGGAGGGAGACAACCAACATGTCGTTGATGCGCCAGGGTGTTGGGCTATTCGGCACCACGCGCGGCCAGATCGTTCTCCTGCTGCGCCGGGCCAGCCGCACAGTCAATGAGCTTGCGGAAGCGCTCGGCCTGTCGGATAACGCGATTCGCACGCATCTCACTGCGCTGGAACGGGATGGCCTGGTGCAACAGGGTACAGCGAGACGGGGCATTGGCAAGCCTGCTTTCGTGTACCGCCTCACACCAGAAGCCGAGCGTCTCTTCCCGAACGCTCACGAGAGGGTTCTTGGCCGCCTGTTAGACGTAATGGGAACGCAGATAGGGGAGGCACGGCGTGAGGCGATGTTACGCGAAGTGGGGCAGAGCATTGCCAATGCACAGACCCTACCCGGCGGCGACTTAAGGGAGCGTCTGGAGCTTGGGGTGGCCATGCTCAACAACCTGGGTGGACTGGTCGAACTGGAAGAGCACGAAGATAAGTTCGCGGTCTGCGGATATAGCTGCCCGCTGTCGGGGACGGCTGTTGCACACCCTGAGACTTGCAAGCTTATAGAGAGTCTGCTGTCGACCCTGGCCGACGTCCCGGTCCACGAGCGGTGTGAGCGAAGTGAAACGCTATCATGCAGGTTCGAGGTGCCCAGCCTATATGGCTAAGGCGTGCATGTGGATAGCGCACTAATCAAAATCTGCCGGCACTGTCCATGCTCGTCATGTTCGCTACATCACATCTAGGCGTTTTGCTCTAGTCAGGATCATACCAGTGCAACCAGGACTCAACTCCTGAGGCTAGACAATATGGCGTCCAAAGCACTTCGAGGCTCAGGTAAAGTCGAAGATGGTAAGGTTCAGAGGAGGTTCGACGCCGCTTCGGCCCAACCGGAGCATTTTTGCCTGAAGTTCCGGAGTTAGGTGTAACTTATCCACGACATATCTCGGCAGGAGGGAAAAGGGGTAGCGATGCACGTAGTATCAGCGACTAGTCCCAGCAGACAACAAAGCAGGCCAAATAATGACGGGAGGTAACTATTTGGCTGTTGTCTCGGAAGAAAGCCCTCAGTTAGAGGACTTCTTAATTACGCTGCTTTTTATATCGAGCGTGGCAACAGGAGGGGTATTTTGCACGAGTGAGGGTGAGGCATAGGAGGACAAACAAGGGATAAAGCATAAAAGCCCCACGAGCTAGAACTCATGGGGCTTTTTCCTGGCTTGATTTACTGCCTACTTTGTCGTAACCGCTCTCGTCGCTATGCCGCCCCGGCTGCTCCGGACAGTGATGTTGACAGGGTTGCTAGCCCAGCCCAACGTACCGGAATAGCGACCGTTTCCGCTACTCGTCAACGTGCCGATGAATTGGCCGGTCGAGGTCACGTACACCGATAGCGTCACGTTCGCAACCGAGCTTGTGGCCTCCACCCTCAGTTGCCTCTTCGAGACCGTATATTCGGCACGACTTATCGAGACAACATCAGGCACCGGCGTTGGCGTGGCTGTGCGAGTAGGCGTGGGAGGTATGGTGGTGGCTGTAGGTGTAGATGTGGTGACCACGGTGGGGGTGGATGTTGAGGTCGGTGTACTCGGAGGTGGGGCTGACGAACCTGTGCGTTTGTAAATGCGGCCCTGAGCGAGGGGGCCGCCTACCTCATCGCCACCCACGGCTCCTCCTATCCAGCCACTTTCAGCATCCAGGAACAGCGCTGCATAGAATGACGTGTGGGTGCCCAGCGACTCGGTGGTCCAGGTAACCCCTGCGTCTGTGGTCCGTGCTACGAAGCCGTCGTAGCCCGCGATCCAGGCGGTTGAAGGGCTTATCGCACTTACGGTATAGATACCGCTGGTGTACCCACTGTTCTGAGGCGACCACGTATTTCCGCCATTCGTTGTGTGGATAACAGTGCCCACGCTTCCAACTGCCCACCCCTCATCTGGATTAGAGAAGGCCACGTCCATCAGCGGATATGACACGCCGCTGTTTTGCGCGAACCACGTGGCTCCGCCATCGGTGCTCTTTAAGATGCCACCACTGTTGCCCAAAGCCCAGCCGGTAGTTGAGTTGATAAAGTGCAGGTTGTTGAACCGCGTATTGCCGGACGGGTGAGGCACGAAAGCCCAGCTAGCACCCCCGTCCGTAGAGCGGATAATGCGGTCGTAAACGGTGCTCACCGCGACTATTGTCTCGGGCGTGAGAGCCTCCACACCCGCGAGCGCGCCACTCGAACTTATCCCCTGGTTTTGCCAGCTTTGCCCACCGTCGGTCGTGCGGAAGAGGAAGCCGGTGCCGCCGACAACATCACCTGACACGGCAGCCCAACCGGTGAGAGCGTCTACAAAATCAATATCACCGATGTTGCTTGAGCTTGTAGACATATAGAGGTTCAGCCGCCGCCAATTTTGCCCGCCATCGCTGGTCGACAGAATCTCGGCATCGGACTGAGCCGCCCAAAGGTGAGTGCTATCAATCGCTTCGATAGCATATGTGTAGGTTGCTGAGCCGCTCTGCCTCGGCGTCCAGGTTGCTCCGCCATCGCTGGTCGAGAAGATGTTGCCTGCCCCGCCTACAGCGACACCGTGCAGAGCATCCGCAAAGCTCACGCTATTCAACGGGTAGCGGTTGTAGGGAGCGCTACCAACCCCTCCGAATTGCTTGACCCAGGTAGCCCCGCCATCGCTTGTGTGAATGATGTTCTGGCTGCTGCCTACAGCCCAACCATTGAGAGCATCCGAAAAGAATACATCGCTGGCCCAGGTGTCGGACGGCACGCTCTGCGATTGCCAGGTAGCGCCTCCGTCGGTTGTGTGCCTGGCTACGTTGTCGCTTACATACCAACCTTCATTGTGATTGATGAAGAAGCCGCCCTGCGTGCCGGGAGCCAGGGTCCACGTATTCCCGCCGTTGGTGGTATGGAGCACTCCGGACGTGCTGAAAGCCACGCCGTTGGTAGAGTCGAAGAACCGGAAGCTACCTACCGCAGCCGGCATGCTCACCATCGCCCAGGTCTGCCCGCCGTTGGTGGTCTTGAGCACGGTGTTAGAGCCATACGCCGAAAAACCCGTGTTTGCGTCGGCGAACTCGACATTGTATAAGGTGCCGATAGGGCCTGTGGTTGATCCTTGCAGCCAGCTTTGGCCGCCATCAGTGGTGTACAACAGCACATTGCCGACCGCCAACCCCCGCGACGAGTCCTTGAAGCGCACCGCATTTAGCTGCTGAGTAGTTCCGCTGTTTTGTTGGGTCCATGTTACCGCGCCATCTGTGGTGTGAAGGATAACTCCGCCTTCGCCAACGGCCCAACCTTCGGTGCTGGAAACCATATCTACGGAGTTCAACCCTTCCCCGGTAGCCACGGGGGACTGGCGTTCCCATATGCCCGTGTTAGTGGCGGCAAGGACAGGCTGGATGCCTAAACCGACTGCCAGGATGAACACAAGCAAAAGGGATACGAATGTAGCAGCCATGATAGGCCGGCGAATAGTTTTGGCTGTTGGCAGCAACCCGCCAGGGTTTCGCTTGCTCGAACCAGAATCACATGAATAATCCATTTCCTATTGTTCCTTTCATTTATTCTGACGAAAACCTTACAATCGCAGTTGAATTTCTGGAAGCGCGGTTATTTGGTCACCAAAAAACGACGGCTGACCAGAGGCTAAGAAGCCTGCCAGGCTCGAATATGTACTACGCGTGTGGTTACACTCCGGGTCCAAAGGCCGGAAACGCTGTTTTGATACAATAGAGGCTATGTCCAACGAGCTTGATTACTACATCGCGCAGATGAAGGCGGGGCGACTGCGTATCGTGCTTGGTCCCACCACTCCACAAACCTGGACTGTGGAGTATAGAAGGGGTAGAGGGGATAAGGGTGGCCAGTTCTGGAAGCGCTGGTATGATGACTACACTTACGAGCCTTATGAAGAGGTAATCAACGAAGACGAGGTACGCAGTATAATAGAGCGATTTGGTGGGGGCAGGATATGGGGTGCGGACGTGGAGCGCGCTGCTAAGAAGCAGTCAAGGGAGGGAGATCGGGAAGATGTGGGAGAGCGGGGAGAGGAAGCGCTCTGATCCAACACACATGGAGGCGCTAAGGAGTTATTCAACACGCTCGTCCGCTCGTGGCACTTGGCACGGAGTACGGATTATGCAGGGAAAACGCAGACTGGCTCACTACACCATCACCTGAACGGAAGGTCCAACACAAAGTCGTGGTTGCCCTGCTTTCGTGGTAGTAATATCACTTTAGAAGCATATTCATCAAAATCGGTGGTGATCTTAGAACTTAAGTGCTATAATGAGAGGTAACAACTTAGTGAGTCGAAGACACTTTCAAGGCCCCTTATTATGAACTACCATCAGGAAAAAGCATTGCGCCATCCTATATTAGGTACGATGCCTGGCCTCACATCCGCTCAGCCGCGCATCACCTCCCAGGAAGGGTATCGCTTCTCGGTGAGCCTCACCGTCATAGCGGACAGGGGCACTGTTCAGTCCAACGACGGTCGAGCTATATGGCACTGCACAGTCGCGATACTCAAAAAGGGTAGTGACGCGATTACTGTCGAAGAGTGGACACCGGAAGCGCACGAACTGGCAAGGCAGATAGGGGAGCAGACCCTCGAAGGAGTCGGTGACCACGACACGCTCTTCAACACCGAGACAGACGAATATGTGCTGCACCTCTACCTGGCTCTTACCGAACAAGAGCAGGAGATGCTTCCTGCAGTCCGATAAACACATCTGACACGGCTGAAGGGTACCGCCTCGGTGAGAAGGGTCGCAAATTATTCTCATAATAATCAGGGAGCAAGAAACTATGTCGACAATCCGTTTTGAAGCTGAACTCTATAAAATAGGCTCATGGACCCTTCTTAGCCTGCCGAGGAGCGCAAGCGTGCAGCTTCCATCACGAGGCATGACAATGGTTGAGGGGACCATCAATGGTTTCCCCTTTCAAGCCCCGCTCGAACCGGACGGTAAGGGAAGTCACTGGTTCAGGGTCGATGAAAGCATGTGCGAAGGGGCTGGAGCAGAGGCAGGCGACACTGTAATGCTGGCGATTGAGCCGGCTAAAGAATGGACGGAACCCCACTTACCGGATGACCTGGAAAGCGCTCTCGCGGCTGACCCACAGGCACATACCCTCTGGATGGATTGTACGACAATGGCTCGCTGGGACTGGATCCGGTGGATAAGCGCAACCGCACAACAGGAAACTCGGAGGCGACGGATCGAGGTCGCATTCTCGAAGCTCAAGTCCGGAAAGCGAAGACCGTGTTGTTTTAACCGTAGCATGTGTACCGAGCCTTATGTATCGAAGAATGGGATGCTCCTTGAGCCAACGGAAACGACGGCAGCAAAAGCAAAATGAATGAAGCCGGATGAACGATGCAGTAATTGAGCGTATACCGCTTGAGGCGGGTTGGAGGAGGCTTAAACTCTACCACGCCCCTCCCCATGACGGTCTTTGCTATCGCGTTGCCACCGGCGCGAAGGCTAGGGCCAGGCTCCTAACCCGCCCCGTGACATAGAGCACAAGGTTCTAGTACAAGTGCAAGAACAGGGTGGCAGTGCAATGATATGGCAGTGCCACCCTGCACAATACCCTTCTTGATTATTGAGAACCTAGCTCCTCTGGGCTTACTGCCTGTTTGAGTTTGTCATACCGGGCGTCATATGCCTGGTCCCATACGTTTGAGGCGGGCGCGGGTTGCCGATTGTCTGCCGCCCAACTCTCCTTCCCCGAATTCTGACTCTACTACCTAAAATCCAAGTGCGACGTTGTTAAATAGGGCGAGCGCCCACGGTATCGCGCTACCATTTCGCGCGGCATAGAAACTGCACTTGCATCCAACCATATGAGCCGACTTTCCCAGGCTATAGCTCCTTCCAGCCAGCCATCTCTACTTGCTCCTAAGGCAGCCAGGCCGAGACCGCGAGTGGATGGCAAGTTTATTTGGGTGGGCAGTGAAAAGCTGTATGTGAAGGGTGTCACTTACGGTCCGTTTCACCCGGATAAGTCATGCAATGAGTACGGCGATATCGAGATCGTCGAGCGTGATTTTGCCCGGATGGCCCTCAACGGCGTCAATGCGGTGCGAACATATACTGTGCCCCCGGGTTGGCTGCTTGATGCTGCCTGGCGACACGGCCTATATGTCATGGTGGGCGTCCCCTGGGAGCAGCATGTCGCTTTTCTGGACAGCAAGAGGCAAGCGCGAGATATAGAAAACAAGATACGCGCCGGGGTGCGCCAATGCGCCGGGCACCCTGCCCTGCTTTGCTATACCATCGGCAACGAGATCCCGGCAGCCATAGTGCGCTGGCATGGCCGCGGCCGTATCGAGCGATTTCTTGAGCGGCTCTACCGCGCCGCAAAACAGGAAGACCCCGGCGGACTGGTTACTTACGTGAACTACCCCTCTACGGAGTATTTGCAGCTCCCCTTCCTCGATTTTGCCAGTTTCAATGTCTATCTTGAGGCGCAGGACCGTCTTGGAGCATATCTTGCCAGGCTCCAGAACCTGGCGGGCGACCGGCCCCTGGTGATGGCTGAGATAGGGCTGGACAGCCGCAGGAACGGCGAGGCTGCCCAGGCATGCGCTCTCGATTGGCAAGTGCGGACAGCCTTCGCGGGGGGTTGTGCCGGGGCGTTCATCTTTGCCTGGACCGATGAGTGGCACCGGGGCGGCTACGACATCGAAGATTGGGATTTTGGCCTCACCGGCCGCGACCGCACACCAAAGCCCGCGTTGGAAGCAGTGCGTGGGGCATTTGCCGAAACCCCCTTCCCGCAGGAAACGAGGTGGCCCCGCGTATCGGTGGTGGTGTGCAGCTATAACGGCGGGCGCACGATCCGCGACTGCCTGGAAGGCCTGCTGGAACTGGAGTATCCCGACTTCGAGGTGATAGTGGTGGACGATGGTTCCACCGACGCCACAGCGGCGGTCGCGAGTGAATATGGCTGCCGCGTAATCAGCACCCCTAATCGCGGCCTGAGCAGCGCGCGCAACACGGGCATGCAAGCGGCTACCGGCGAGATCGTAGCCTACATAGATGACGATGCTCGCCCCGACCCTCACTGGCTAGAGTATCTCGCCTCCACCTTTTTGGAAACGAGCCACGTCGCGGTGGGCGGGCCGAACATCGCGCCTGAGGGGGATGGGTTGGTCGCGGAGTGTGTCGCCAACGCCCCCGGCGGGCCGGTACACGTCTTGCTGTCGGATAGCGAGGCGGAGCATATCCCCGGCTGCAACATGGCATTTCGCCGAGATGCGCTCAAAGAGATAGGCGGGTTCGACGCGCAGTACCGGGTGGCGGGCGATGATGTTGACGTATGCTGGCGATTGCGCGAGAAGGGGTGGACGCTGGGCTTCAGCCCCGCCGCCGTAGTGTGGCACCATCGCCGCAATAGCGTGCGGGCATACTGGCGGCAGCAGGTGGGGTACGGGCGCGCAGAGGCGATGCTGGAGCGTGAATGGCCGGGGAAGTACAACGCGGCGGGCCATGTCACCTGGGTGGGCCGTATTTACGGCAATGGTTCTACTCACGGGCTGGGTTTGGGCAGGGGGAGGATATATGGCGGCACCTGGGGCAGCGCGCCTTTCCAACCCCTTTACCAGCCTGCAAACGGCGTACTCCGCTCCCTGCCCCTGATGCCTGAATGGTTCCTGGTGATCCTGGCCCTGGCTGCGCTTTCTACGCTTGGCATCGCGTGGCCGCCTCTGCTTCTCGCCTTGCCGTTGCTCGCCCTGGCAATTGGGGCAACCCTGGCGCAAGCGGTAGCAGGCGCGACTCACGCCCCTTTTCGCAGTTACGGCAAAGGAGGCGGTGCGCTCAAGGGCCGTTCCGCGCTCCGTATGGCGCTAACGGTATTGCTGCACGTATTACAACCCCTGGCGCGGCTGGTTGGGCGCGTAAGCTGTGGCCTCACGCCCTGGCGGCGGCGTGGCGCGCACGGCCTCTCGCTGCCCAGACCCCGCACCATCTCCCTCTGGAGCGAGCAGTGGCAAGACCCCAACGGCAGGCTGCGCGCAGTACAGGAGGCTTTAGAGGCGGATGGCGCTACGGTGACGTGCGGCGGGAGCTATGACCGCTGGGACTTAGAGGTGAAAGGTGGGATGCTTGGGGCCGTTCGTATTCGCACGGCCACCGAAGAGCACGGAGCATGGAGGCAGCTAACGCGCTTCGCGCTCTGGCCGAGATTCCGCGTCAAATGGCTCGTCGTAACGCTGGCATTTGTGGCCCTGTTGCTCTTAGCGGCGAGCAGCCAGGCCTGGGTCGCTTGCGCTCTCCTGGGCGGTATTGTGCTGGGTTTGGTGGGGCGCTCCCTTTACGAGTGCGCCGGTGCAACCGCGACGGCTGTAGCCGTAATATCCCGCGCAGGGGAGAGGGATTGAAGCGGTACTTACAACTCCTCCGGTACGCAGCCCCCTACAGGCGCGGCTGGGCGTTGATACTGGTCGTAAGCCTTCTCAGCACGGCATTCTCACTGCTACAGCCCTGGCCTATGAAGGTGCTGGTTGACAACGTGCTTGGAGGGTCAGATCCGTCTGGCATTCTCCAGGGTGTGCTTGACCTGTTGCCGGGAGCCGGTTCACCAGGAGGGCTGCTCGCCTGGGTGGTGCTTGCGGGGCTGGTCGTGTTCGTGGCGAATAGCGCGTTTGAGGTGGCCCTCACCTTCGCCTGGATAAAGGTGGGCCAGCGCATGGTATATAACCTGGCGGGCGACCTGTTCGCCCACATCCAGCGCCGCTCGCTCCTCTTCCACAGCCGCAACCCCGTAGGCGACTCCCTCAGCCGCATCACGGAGGATAGTTGGAGCGCCTATACGGTCGCCAACGCGCTCCTCTTCGCGCCCGGAAATGCCCTCGTAACAATGATCGGCGTGCTGGCGATTATGCTAGGGATGGACGCTGGTCTCACCCTGCTTTCGCTGGCCGTCGCGCCATTTATGGCAGGCTCCTCCTTGCTGCTTGGGAAGCCGATACGGGCAGCGGCCCAGGTCCGGCGCAAGCTCGAAAGCCGCATACAGTCGCACGTGCAACGCACCCTCAGCGGCATCTCGGTGGTGCAGGCGTTCGGCCAGGAGGACCGCGAGCGCAGCCGCTTTCGAGAGATGACCCGCGCCGTTATCCGGGCGCACCAGTGGAGCACCGTAGTGGGCAAGCTCTACGACCTGAGTTCCGGCCTGATAACCACGCTGGGGACGGCGGCCATCCTGTGGGTGGGGGCGCGCCACGTGCTCGAAGGCTCGCTCACGGTGGGCGGGCTGCTGGTCTTTATCTCCTACCTGGGCCTGTTGCAAGGCCAGATGAGAGCGTTCGCGGGCATATATAGCAAGCTGCAAGGGGCAAGCGCCGGGGTGGACCGCGTGGCGGAGGTGGTGGAAGTAAAACATGAAGTGAAGGACGAGCCGGGCGCGCGGCCCATGCCGCAAGTCGAAGGGCACATCATCATAGAGAACGTCACCTTCGGGTACGAGCCGGGCCGCCCTGTTCTGGAGGACGTGTACATTGAGGCGCTTCCCGGACAAACTATCGCTATAGTCGGCCCAACAGGCGCGGGCAAGAGCACCCTGGCGGGACTGCTGATGCGCTTCTTCGACCCCTGGAAGGGGACCATGTGGATTGACGGGTATGACGCGCGGGAAGTGCAGCTAAGGAGTCTGCGGAGCCAGGTGTCGCTGGTTTTGCAAGAGCCTCTGCTCCTGCCTATCACGGTTGCCGAGAATATAGCTTATGGCCGGCCTGACGCCACGATGGAGGAGATAGAGGCGGCGGCGCGTGCAGCCAACGCTCACAACTTTATTATGAAGTTGCCGGATGGATACGATACTATTCTAGGGGAGCGCGGGGGTACGCTGTCGGGTGGCGAGCGGCAGAGGCTGTCTATCGCCAGGGCGCTGCTCAAGGACGCGCCGGTACTCATACTCGATGAGCCGACGAGCGCACTTGACGCGGAGACTGAGGGGCTGCTGATGGAGGCGCTGAAGAGATTGATGCAGGGGAGGACTACCTTCATCATCGCCCACCGTCTCTCCACCATCAGGAACGCCGACCGCATTGTGGTTATGCAGAGAGGCAGGGTAGCCGAAGCGGGCACGCACGAGGAGTTGATGCGCTCAGGGGGCATTTATTCCCGGCTCTATGGGGCGCACCTCAAGGGACATTCAGTTAGAGAGAAGCAAAAACCGGATGGTAAGAGCCGGAGGTCGGAACTAGGCGTGGGGGCAAGGTAAAGAGCCATGAGCGCGACGGTTTGCCTCTACGCCGACACTTTATACTACCCGCAGGGCGGCGGGCATGGTTGGGTTTACCTCAACTGGGCGCTCGGTTTGCGGTCACTTGGCTGCGAGGTGGTCTGGCTGGAGAGAGTGCGGGGACGCTATACCGACCCGGGGGACGAAGCGGCGTACTTCAACGCGCTCAAGGACAGGCTGAAGCGTTACGGCCTGGAACGCATCGCACTCTGGTCGCCATCCGGCAGGCAGCCTCCCCAGGAAGTGAGAGAGCAATGCCTGGACCTCGACGCGGTTGTTGGGGCCGACCTGCTGTTGGCTCTGCGGTACGATTTGCCCTCCCGGTTGGTAAGTTCCTTCCGGCGCTCGGCCCTGTTGGATATTGACCCCGGCCTGCTGCAAACCTGGATCAGCAAAGGGCAGATTGAGCCGGCCCCTTATACCCACTACTTCACCATAGGTGAGACCGTCAGCAGGCCGGGGGCGCGCTTCCGCGACGCAGGGTTGGAGTGGCACTATGCGCCCCCGTGTGTCGCGCTCGATTGGTGGCCCGTATGCCCGGCGGACGAAGGCGCACCCTTCACAACGGTGTCGCACTGGTACATGAGCACGTGGATGGAGGACGAGGGCGGAGCATACCCGAATGATAAGAGGGCCGGTTTCCTGCCCTTTCTGGAACTCCCCCGGCACACGGCCGAGTCCCTGGAACTGGCGCTATATTTGGAGGGGGACCAAACAGAGCGCAGGGCGCTGGAAGCGCGAGGCTGGCGGGTACGCGAGTCGGTGGAGGTGGCAGCTACGCCGTGGGACTACCAGGGGTATATACAGGCCTCGCGTGGAGAGTTCAGTTGCGTAAAGCGCTCGTGCGTGCGCATGCAGAACGCCTGGATCAGCGACCGCACCCTTTGCTACCTGGCGAGCGGCAAACCCGCTGTGGTCCAGCACACCGGGCCGAGCCGATTTCTCCCCGACGCGGCGGGCCTCTTCCGCTTCAGCGACCTGGTGGACGCGGCGCGCTGCCTCGATACCGTAGCGGCAGATTACGAGCGACAATGCAGGCTGGCACGCGCACTGGCCGAAGAGCACTTCGACGCGCGCAAGGTCGTCGGGAGCGTGTTGGAGAGGGCGTTATAGAGTGGATATGAAGCAAGCAGGTTCAGAAAGCAGCATACTTGCCATCCTGGGCTTCCACAAAGTGGGCGCTCCCCCGCCTGGGGGGTGGGACACCTGGTTCTACGTGCCGGACGCCACTTTTGTGGGCTACCTGGCTTACTTGCGGGAGCACGGCTGGGAGGCTATCAGCGCGAAGTGCTTGCTGCGTGGCCTGGCAGAGCCGGGCAACCTGCCTTCGCGCTCTGTCCTTATTACCTTTGACGATGGGTACAGGTCGCTGCTGGAGGTCGCGGTGCCCCATCTGCTGCGCTTCGGCTATCCGGCAACGCTCTTTGTGCCCACAGATTTTATCGGGGGGAGCAACCTTTTCGATGCGGGTGTCGAGCCGGAAGAAGCTATCTGCGGCTGGGCCGATCTGCGAGAGCTTACCCGCCTGGGCATATCCGTGCAGTCACATGGAGCCGCGCACCGCCCGTTCTCGACGCTCAACGCGACTGAGCAAAGGATGGAGCTTGAGAAGTCGAAAGCCGTATTGGAGCATGGCCTGGGAGAGGCGGTGGAGCTTTTCTCCTACCCTTACGGAGACGCCGGGCCGGACATCGACGCCACCCGCAGGGCGCTCGCAGAGGCGGGCTATAAGGCTGCTTGCCTGTACGGGGGCGGGCCAAACAGCCTGCCACCTTCGGACCCCTACCGCCTCACCAGGCTGGCGATGGGGCCGGACACCGACTTGCACGCCCTTCTGGACGAGTTCGGGGGCAAGCATGCCGGGTAGAGAAGCCGCGAAGGCCCGCATGAGCACGGCGCGGCTCTGCCTGTGGCTGCTGCGCTATCCCCTTCGGCGTTGGTCGTGGCTGGTGGCGGCTGTCGTTACTATGCTCCTGAAGGTGGTGCTGGACCTCCTGAAGCCCTGGCCTATGAAAGTGCTGGTAGACCAGGTGTTGAGCAATAAGCCGGTGCCCGCGAGCATGACATCTCTCTTTGGCTGGCTGCCGGGGGGTCTCACGCGGGATAGCCTCTTGACGTGGAGCGTGCTCGCTACCGTACTGATATTCCTCCTGGCCTGGGCGTTGGGCGTGGCAAGCGCATACGTAGACATCGGTTTCGGACGGCGCATGACTTACGACTTGGCGGGAGACCTTTTCGGGCACTTGCAGAGGCTGTCGCTGCGCTTCCACAGGCGCAAGTCTACAGGCGATACGATAAGGAGGGTGACGACAGATTGCGCTGCCGTGTCAACCATCGTCAAGAACGCGCTCTTGCCCGCAGCCGTCGCCATCGTCAACTTCGCGGCTATATTCGCCGTTATGTGGGGGCTTGACCCGGTGTTGATGGTCCTTTCCCTGGCGGCGGTGCCCCCCATGGCCCTGACGTTCCGGCGATATGCGGGGCGCATGATGGAGCGGAGTTACAGGCAGCAGGAGGCTGAAGGCGAAGTGTACAACGTGGTGGAGCAGACCCTGTCTTCCATGCCCATCGTGCAGGCTTTCGGGGGAGAGGAGCGCGCCGACCGCCGCTTCCAGGCAAGCACGGGGGCCACCCTGGACGCTACGGTTGCCACCACAGAGGTGGAGTTTCGCTTCAAGATCTTGATCGGCCTCGCAACGGCCCTCGGCACGGCTGCTATCATCTGGGTTGGCGGGCAGCACGTTCTCGATGGGAGCCTTACCGTGGGCAGCATCCTGCTCTTCATCTCCTACCTCGGCCTGCTGTACGGCCCGCTCGAATCGGTCATGTACATGTCCTCCACCATACAGAGCGCAACTGGGAGCGCCCGGCGCGTGCTGGAAGTGCTGGAGACCGAGCAAGATGTGGAGAGTTCGCCGGGCGCGCGGCCCCTGCCGCCAGTGGAGGGGCATGTCATCATAGAGAACGTCACCTTCGGGTACGAGCCGGACCGCCCCGTGCTGGAAGAAGTCTACCTGGAAGCCCTCCCCGGCGAGACCGTCGCCATAGTCGGCCCGACAGGCGCGGGCAAGAGCACCCTGGTGAGCCTGGTGGCGCGCTTCTTCGACCCCTGGGAGGGGACCGTGTGGATTGACGGGTATGATGCGCGGGCGGTGCAACTCAGGAGCCTGCGGAGCCAGGTGGCCGTCGTGCCGCAAGACCCCTTCTTGTTCCCCACAACGGTGGCGGACAACATAGCTTATGGCCGCCCGGAAGCCTCAAGGAAGAAGGTCAAGGCGGCGGCTCGCGCGGCCAACGCCCATCATTTTATAGAGAGGTTGCCGGATGGGTACGACACGAAGCTGGGGGAGCGCGGAGGGACGCTGTCGGGTGGCGAGCGGCAGCGACTGGCTATCGCGAGGGCGTTGCTCAAGGATGCGCCGATACTAATACTGGACGAGCCGACGAGCGCGCTCGACACGGAGACCGAGGGGCTGGTGATGGACGCGATGCGCCGGTTGATGCGGGGGAGGACTACCTTCATAATTGCCCATCGCCTCTCCACTATCCGTAACGCCGACAAGATAGCCGTGCTGAAGGACTGCCGGATAGTCGAGGTCGGCACGCACGAGGAGTTACTGGTTCGGAGAGGCGTTTATGCTCGCCTTTACGGCTATCAGCGCGGACGCCAGCTTGAGGTTGCGAAGTGAATATCATCCTGGCGGGTGTCATGGGCAGGTATCCATATGGCGGGGTTGCCTGGTGCTCCCTAATGTACCTGCTTGGGCTACAGCGTCTTGGGCACAAAGTGTGGTACCTGGAAGACACAGGACAGTGCAACTACGACCCGGTAGACAATACCCTGTGCCGAGACCCCCGCTATGCTCTGAACTTCCTACATTCGTGCCTGAAGCCCTACGGCTTGGACGAGCGATGGTGCTATATTGACTTCAAAGGCAAGTATCACGGGCATGCCCGCGACGCTTGGCGGCGGGTGTGCGCGGACGCCGACCTGTTCCTCAACTTATCGGGCGGGTGTTGGTTCTGGCGCGACGAATACGCGGCCATCCCGCACTCGGCCTTTATTGACAGCGACCCGGCTTTCACCCAAATTGATATAGCCCGGCGCGGCCCCGGTCACGAGGCGTTCTTCACCCCTTTCAGCGCGCTCTTCACCTTTGGGCGCAATATCGGCACCCCCCTGTGTGCCGTGCCTACGGGCGGGTTGCATTGGGAGCATACCTGGCAGCCGGTATGCCTGGACGAATGGCACACAGAGCTTGAGCCGTCCGAGCGGCGCTTCACTACGGTGATGACCTGGAAGATCAGGAAGTTCAGCGAGCTTGGGGGCAACAAGGACCGCGAGTTCCACAAGGTACTGCGCCTGCCGTCTCTCCTGGCTCAGGGTTCTAAATCTCAAGAGAAGGGTCTTGAGGTTGGCGATGTGGAAGTTGGACCCGCGCCCCTGGACTGGTACTTGGAGCTTGCCGTGAACGGCCCGCAAGACCTGTTGCGTGAGCACGGTTGGCGCTGCCGGGATGCATTCTCCGTATCGCACAACCCTGACGCTTACCGAAACTACATAAGGGCTTCCCTGGGCGAGTTCAGCGTCGCCAAGCACGCTTACGTGCAGACCAATAGCGGCTGGTTCAGCGACCGTACCGAGTGCTACCTGGCGAGCGGCAGGCCCGCCGTAGTGCAAGAGACGGGCTTCAGCGCGCACATACCCACAGGGCATGGGCTGTTCGCGTTTACGACCATCGAAGAGGCGCTCACGGGCCTTCATGAGACGGTCGCCAATTATGATCGCCACTCCCGCGCAGCGCGAGAGCTGGCCCAGGCGCACTTCGCGGCGGAGGTAGTGCTGCCTGCGCTGCTGGAGCGAGCAACGTCAAAAGCGTCCACAGGGTAACGACTGTCATGGACTTCGCGCCGTTGTACATGAGGCAGGAGAATCACGTGTGGCTAAAATCGTAGTCTGCGGCTATATGGTGCGCTTCCCGGTGGCCGGGAACATACTTGCCTATTTCAGTTACGTTTTGGGCCTCTGCCGCCTGGGGCACCAGGTCGTCTACCTCGAAGAGAGCGGGTGGCCTGGCTCTTGTTACGACCCTGCTACTGGTCAGTGGCATGATGACCCAAGTGCGGGGTTGAAGGTGGTGCGGTCGCTCATGTCAGAGTACGGCCTGACCGTGCCGGTGCTTTACGTGGACCGCGAATCCGGTAGAGTAGATGGGAGTGAGTGGGGTGAAGTCAGGCGGGTGCTGGCGGAAGCAGAACTTTTGCTGAACGTTGGGGGTGTGTGCTGGCTACCGGAGTTCAGCCTGTGCAAGCGCCTCGCGTTGGTGGATATGGACCCGCTCTTCACCCAGGCAGGCGAATTCGGAGTGCGATTGGGCGGCGACTTCCAATCATACCACGCCCTCTTCAGCTACGGGGCCAACATTGGATTACCCGGTTGCACAGTGCCCCTAATGGGAGCCGACTGGTTGCCGACAGTACCGCCTGTGGTGCCTGAGATGTGGAATGCTGCTCTCCCTGCTGAGGGAACACTCTTTACGACGGTAGCCAATTGGAGCGCTTACGGGGCTATCACCTATGGCGGTGAACACTACGGGCAGAAGGACGAGGAGTTCATGCGCCTGCTGGATCTGCCCAGCCGCACTTCTCAGAAGCTGGAGATTGCCCTTTCGGGTGTCCCTGGGGATGTCGCGGAACGGCTCAGGTCGGCGGGCTGGCTCGTGCGGGACGCGAACCGGGAGTTGAACATGAGTATTCAAGCATACAAGTCGTACATTCGGGCTTCGCGGGGCGAGCTCAGCGTCGCCAAGCACGCCTACGTCAAGAGCCGGTGCGGTTGGTTCAGCGACCGCAGCGCCTGCTACTTGGCTTCAGGCCTGCCCGTAGTCCTCAAGGACACCGGGTTCAGTGACTGGCTGCCGGTGGGAGAGGGTGTGCTGGCATTTTCGTCGGTGCAGGAGGCGGCCACGTGCATTGAGAAGGTCAATAGAGATTACGGGGCGCACCGCAATGCTGCACGCAAGATTGCGGAGGAGATCTTCAGCTACAAAGTGGTTCTCCCCAGGTTGCTCGATAGCGCGCTGGGTACGGGCAAGTCCTCCCATGCGGCAGCCGGGCCGGGAGAGATGGAATGATTATCATCTTCTCCGGCAGCACGGGTAGGCTACCCTACGGGGGGCACGCCTGGATTGACATGCAATACCTCGCGGGCCTGAGCGCGCTTGGACATGATGTCTTCTACCTGGAAGAGTGTGGCAGCGAGTCGTGGGTATACGATTGGGACGCAGGGCAACTGACAACTGATCTCCTCTACCCGGCGAGCTACGTCCGTGCTTGCCTGGAACCACTTGGACTCGGAGATAGATGGATTTACAGGGCAGGCGACGCATCGGAAGGGATGGACAGGGACGAGTTCAGGGATGTTTGCTCGCGAGCCGACCTGATGCTCATACGCGCAGTGCCTCTTCCCCTGTGGCGACCTGAATATATGTTGCCTCGCATCCACGCCTTTATTGACGCGGACCCCGGTTTCACCCAGATCAGCCTGGCGAACGGTCATAGAGACCTTCAGGCTACCATCGAACGGTGCGGGCGTCTCTTCACAGTCGGGCAGCGTATCGGCCTGCCGGACTGCCCCATCCCGACTGTGGGCCGAGAATGGCTGAAGACTCTGCCGCCCGTGTCGCTCCCGCATTGGCCCTGGGCAGAAGACGAGCAGGCGACCCACTTCACATCTGTGATGCACTGGCGCGGATTTCGCGATGTGGAATACGGCGGAGCGATATACGGCCAGAAAGACAGGGAATTTCCGAAGTTCATCGGCCTGCCACGCCTCACGACGCAGCCCTTCCGGGTGGCGCTCACAGGCGGCGACCCAGAAGAGTTGGCACGGCACGGCTGGGAGGTAATAGAGGGCTGGAAGCCATCTCGCACCCCGGAGATGTACCGCGCCTTTATAGCAGGGTCGCGCGCCGAGTTCGGGGTCGCCAAGCATGGTTATGTGGCTATGAGGGGTGGGTGGTTCAGCGACCGAAGCGTTTGCTACCTGGCGAGCGGCAGGCCCGCGCTTGTCGAAGACACGGGCCTAGAAGATTGCCTCCCGCTGGGAGAGGGCCTCCTCACCTTCGGCGACGTTCCCGGCGCGTTGCGGGGCATAGACGCCATCAACGCCGACTATGAATGGCACCGCCGGGCGGCGCGCAGGCTGGCAGAGGAGATATTCAACGCCGAGCGCGTGCTGCCGCACCTCATAGCCGAGTGCTGAGTGGCGAGTAGCGAGTGGCGAGTGGCGAGTGGCGAGTGGCGAGTGGCGAGTGGCGAGTGGCGAGTGGCGAGTGGCGAGTGGCGAGTGGCGAGTGCTGAAAAGGGACTTTATGCGTATTGCGATGCTGGTGGGTAGCTTTCCTGTGGTGTCCGAAACTTTCATCCTTCGGCAGATCACCGGCCTGCTGGACTTGGGGCACGGGGTAGACATATATGCCGAGGCTAAACCGGAGGAGGCTGAGCCGGAACACGCTGAAGTACGCAGGTACAAGCTTCTTGGTCGCACAACGTATATGAACGTGCCCCCGGACGCGGGCTACTGGGAGATGCCCGTCTGGCCTCTGACGGGCCAGACCTGGTTGCCGGGCGCGAGCAAGCCTATCCCCAACGTGGCGCGGGCGCTGAGGGCTGCTCCAGCCTTTGCCCGGTGCCTCCGGTGCTCACCACGCCTGTCCCTGGAAGTGCTCAGGCCGTCACAGTACGGCTACCAGGCGAGGAGCCTGTCTAACCTTTACCGGCTAGATACCCTTTGCTCGCGGCGCAGGCGTTACACCGTAGCGCACGCGCACTTCGGCCCCGTCGCGAACAGGTTGCGTTTCGCCGGGGAACTCTGGGGTGCGCCATTGGTAGCGAGCTTTCATGGCTATGATTTCAGCAGGGTGCCGCGCCAACAGGGGCCGGACGTATACAGGCGCTTGTTCGCTCGCGCCGACATGGTCACAGTCAACAGTGGGCACACGGAGAGGAGACTCAGGGAGCTTGGGTGCCCACCCTCCAAGCTGCGGAGGCTCCCGATGGGCGTAGACCTCCGCCATTTCCCTTTCCACGAGCATGTGCCTCATGCCGGAGAGCCGGTGCGTATTCTGACGGTAGGCAGGTTAGTCGAGAAGAAAGGCCTCGAGTACGCCATCCGTGCGGTTGCCCGTGCGCGGGAGAGATACGCGCACCTCCTTTACGATATAGTAGGGGAAGGTCCATTGCGAGCGAGCCTGGAAGCGCTTATTGTAGAACTTGGGGTTGGAGACGCGGTGACCCTGCACGGCGCGAAAAGTGGCGAGTACGTGCGAGAAATGATGGCCCAGGCGCATCTCTTTGTGATGCCAAGCGTAACAGCCAGCGATGGGGACATGGAAGGTCAGGGCCTGGCGCTGCAAGAGGCACAAGCTTCAGGTCTCCCCGTGCTCGCGACGGACCATAATGGATTTTCTGAGAGCATCGCGCCCGGTCGGTCCGGCTTCCTGGTGCCGGAGCGCGACGCCACCCAAATGGCCGCCCGGTTGGTCTACCTGCTTGAGCGCCCGGAATTGTGGCCGGAGATGGGGCACGCGGGCAGACGGCATGTTGAGGAGAATTACGACATGAGCAATCTAAACCGGAGGTTGGTGGAGTTGTACATGGAAGCAAGAGAGATATATAGCGAAAAATGGAGGCACAGGTAGAATGTCGCGCGCTCCCCTGGTGAGCATCATCATCAATAACGGCAACTATGGGGCCTTCCTGGGGCAAGCCATAGAGAGCGCCCTTGCCCAAACCTACCGGAACTCCGAGGTGATAGTGGTGGACGATGGCTCTAGCGACAACTCTCGTGAGGTTATCGCAAGCTATGGTGGCAGGATCGTCCCTGTGCTGAAAGTAAACGGCGGGCAAGCCTCGGCCTTCAACGCAGGTTTTCCTATCAGCCGGGGTGAAGTGGTAATCTTCCTCGACTCGGACGACATGCTGCTCCCTACAGCCGTAGAGCGTGCGCTCACCGGCTTCAAGGGGAGGGATACTGCCAAAGTCCATTGGCCGATGTGGGAAATTGATGAGGCAGGTAGGCGCACAGGCCGCAGAGTCCCTTCTCAGCCTCTCGCGGAAGGTAATATGCGAGGAGTAGTTATCAGAGATGGACCGGCCAGCTACGTCAGCCCACCGGGGAGCGGCAATGCATGGTCACGAAGGGTATTAGAGGAGATTCTCCCTATGCCGGAACCCCAGTTCAAGGGGGCAGCCGATACTTACCTGTTCGCCCTGGCCGGGATTTTCGGCTCCATAGGGCGGATTGCCGAGCCACAAGGGCATTATCGCGTACACGGTAGAAACAACACCATGAAGCCGCTCGACAGCAGGATAGACCTCTTCCTGGAGCGGTACGGCCATCGCTGCCTGGCGTTGAGCAACCATCTACGGGCACAGGGGGTCACCGTTGAGCCGGACGTTTGGCTAGAAAACAACGCCTACTACGGTTGGATGCGGCGCTTGCACGCGGCCACGCAGGAGATTGCCGGCCTGGTCCCTGCCGGGAGCAGCTTCATACTGGTAGACGAGGCCCAGTGGGGCGAAACTGAAACCCTTACGGGCAGGCACACCATCCCGTTCCTTGAGCGTGAGGGGCGGTACTGGGGGCTACCACCCAATAGCAGTACGGCGGTTGGGGAGCTTGAGCGATTGCGCGCGGCTGGGGCCGCTTTTATGGTCTTTGCCTGGCCCGCGTTCTGGTGGCTCGATTATTACTCCGGCTTGCGCTCGCACCTGTACGCTACGGCGCGCTGCGTGTTGAAGAGTGAGCATGTAGTTGTATTCGACCTGTAATCATAAGGGCCGGTATGAGGGCCACTCCCCTATGAGACTATATTACTACCGAGACCCCATAGGTAACTTCGGCGACGATCTTAACCCCTGGCTCTGGTCGCGTTTGCTGCCCGGCGTCCTGGATGACGTGGGCGATACCCTCTTCGTGGGCATTGGAAGCGTGCTGGACCACCGCATCCCGGCGGCTCCGGTGAAGGTGGTCTTCGGTACTGGTGTGGGGCACCGTCGCTTGCCTGCCATTGACGAGCGCTGGAAGATATATTGCGTGCGCGGCCCATTGAGCGCAGCCGCCCTGAGATTACCTCAGGAGCTGGCGATCACCGACCCCGCAGCGCTGGTGGGCACCCAGGACCTAGCCGAGGAAGCTAAACTCTACCCGGTCTCATTCATGCCCCACTTTAGGACCGGAGCCAGGCTGGCTGCCGGGGGAGTAATCCTGGAAGCTATATGCAGGGACGTGGGCCTCAACTATATTGACCCAATGTCAGGGATCGAGAAGGTGCTAACGGGCATAAGGCGGTCGGAAATAGTGATAGCTGAGGCCATGCACGGGGCAATCGTAGCGGATGCCTTACGTGTTCCGTGGGTGCCTGTGCAACTCTCCGGCCAGATACTGTCGCTCAAATGGTGGGACTGGTGCAAGTCACTGGACCTCGAATACGAGCCACACATCTACCCGCCTGAAGAGCAGGGCGACCACAGCCTGGACCTTGCGGAGTTCATGGGAAGCGTTATGCAAAGAGGCAAGCCGATCTTGAGCAAGGGCAGTACATTAGAGAGGGTTACCCAGCGCCTCCTTGAGCAACTGGAGCATGTGCGAGCTGGAGAAGGCGAAGGTGGTTGGGTGGCGGGACGCGCAGAGTTCATCCCAGACCCCCAGCTTTACAGCGCCGACTCCTGGATGCACACTCTTTACAGGGCAATAGAGGAGATGGCGGAGATATTACCTATGGGGAAGAGCTTTATCCTGGTAGACGAAGCCAAATGGGGGGATGGAGAAATCCTGGGAGGCCGCCATGCTATCAGGTTCCTTGAGCGTAACGGCCAATACTGGGGCCGCCCGCAGGACGACAAGGCAGCAATCCAAGAGCTTGAGCGAATGAGGCAACAGGGAGCAAGCTCTATAGTGTTCGCCTGGCATACCTTCTGGTGGCTCGATCACTACACCGGCCTGAAACATCATTTGCAATCCAATTACCGTTGCACCCTTTCCAGTGAGCGTACCGTGATCTTCGATTTGAGGTCCTAGATGCGGTAGAGTTGCAACATTACCTATCTGGTTTCCTCCCGCAGGTCAGATGATTTCATTGTGTCAAGCAAGAAGAAAGAGACACCCTAGCGTCAAGGTGTCTCTTTCTTCTTCACTTCGTAAGCAGCGTTTTTTTGACCCTATGCTACTCCACTAGCCATCGCCTCGCTGACCGCCCAGTCCCGGTGTCCCTCGACGCGACGCTTGCAGTACGCATAGAGAGCATCAAATAGAGGCGACATACGCTCGACCGTCTCCTGGTCGCGTTGTCCGTGCTGGCCTTCGGGCTGGGTGCGCCCTGCGGGTACTTCATGATGAACTGGAATAGCCCCGCCAGGGAGAGGAGCACGTCGTATGGTGCCTGGTTCTCAGGGTGCAACTCGAATACAGCCCGCTCGAAGTATTGCACCGTGTAGGTCTTGCCGTCCGTTGCTCAGGTGCCCGCCAGGCGCGCTACGACCGGGGCGAATGGCTGCACCGCTTCGTCCACGATGACGAAGTAGCTCACCCCGTACTCTTCCCGGCACGCCAGGATCTTCTCGGTCAATTGTTCCACATTCCCAATCAGAATGTAGGGCGTCTCAAGCACCTGCTCCACCGTCGCGCCCATGCCTTGCGCCATCTGCTCCGCCACCTGCGCTTGATCGTTGGTGACGACCGTCTGACTGATGAAGAAGCTCAATTCTATCTGGTCCCAGCGCTCACCCGCCGCGGCCCGAATCCACTCCAGCCGTTGTTTGGTGGCAGCAGGCGAGTAATCCTCCAGCGACATCGGTCCGGCGGGACCCAGGCGCGGGATCAGGCCGACTATATCCGCCTCGCGGGCCGCCAGCTCCAGCATCTTGCGGCCCCCACCGCCCATATGCAGAGGAGGGTGCGGCTGCTGGACCGACTTGGGCTGCCCCACCAGGCCGTTCACCTTGTAATACTGGCCCTCGAATGTGACCGGCTCTCCGGTGAATAGGCGCTTGAGTACCTGGACCGCCTCGGTCAAGCGGGCGATACGCACGCCGGGCGAGTCAAACGGCAGGCCCGCCATAGCAAACTCAGCCTCCAGCCAGCCCGCGCCGATGCCCACGTCCAGCCGCCCTTCCGACAGGACATCCAGGGTAGCCAGTTCCTTCGCCAGCACAGGGGGGTGGCGGAAATCATTGGCGAGGACATAGGTGCTGAGCCGTAGCGTGCTGGTGACCGCCGCAGCCGTCGTCAGGGCCGCGATAGGTCCGAACTCAGTGATCAGATGATCGGGAGCCACCAGGGTGGAGTATCCGGCGTCTTCCACCCCGCGCACCAGATCTACCCAGGCCTGGCGGGAGGGTGCTCCCCGGCTGCCCCCAGCGAAGCGAAGCCGACGGCGCTCAGTCATGTGCGTACCTCCTTCTGCTACAGAAGCGGAGATTGTCCGGTGACCAAATGGTAGCGGTCACCCGCCGTATTCTAACCGATGGAGGCGCTTTTGACTAGTGAGGACCGCGCCGAGGATTCAGAGATAACCCAGGCCAAATCTGAGCGAAGCGGAAGGTGAAGCTGTCTAATCTTCAGGGCCATCATGCTTCTCGTTAATATCGTCGCTGGTATGGCCAGCCATCAGGCTTTCCTCAAGGTCTTCCATGTGTCCTTGTACGTGCGGGATCACCTCGTACAGCACCGCCCGAGCAAAATCACCCAATAAGGCTGGGGCATTACTCCAATCAATAGTGCTATCAAGCTCCACCAAAATAAGGTTGAGGCGTCGCAAGTCGTATAATACCTCTCGTATGGCAAACATCCATTCGTGGGATTGCTCATTCCCAGCCTCGGCAAGCTTCGCCTCGATACGTTGTGAGGCCAAAATAAGTAGATCTAAGCTGCTGGTTGCTTCGTGCTCTGATAAGCTCATATTTGCCGACTCCTGATTCTGTTCTTTGTCCCGGTCCTCAACTACGGCATAGCTGTAGGCGGGAAGTCGGGAGGATCTTCGCCCATTCTCCTAGCAGCCTGGCGTAATGCTTCACGAATTTCACTGAGCTGTGCTTCGTTGAATTGCTTTCGAAGCTCACGTAGCAGTTGCCTGGGACTCAAACCTTTGTCGCGGATCTGTCGGATGAAGGTCTTTATCTCGTTCCACCAATGCGGGCGGTCTCTATCTGGATCATTCTGGTGGTCTGGGGGTTGACCCCCGACCGTGGTGCCCAAGATGCGCGCAAGGTGGATGACCACTTGCGCGGTCAAGCCACGTACCTGGTTGCCAACCTGCTGGGCCATCAAGATCTGGCCGATAGTTTGAATGGCCTCCTCGACGGCCTGCTGTGCCGCCTGTCCTGTTCGCTCAATATCGCGGGTGGAACTCGATCTTGCCCAAGCCCCCAGTGCCAGAACCCCAGCCGCGAGCAGCACGAAGGGGATAGCTACGTCGTTTAGCCCGCCAACCACCGTGACGTCGTCGGCAGCAAGCACGCCTGCGGCTCCGAGGGTCACCCCAGCAGCTGAACCTAGGCTTTGTCCTCTGCCGGAGACAGTCTCCAACTGGCGTATCGCGTTCTGAGCCTGACCTATAACCTGGTTGACTTCAGCTGCTTCTTCGGGAGTTAAAGTGTTCGATTGAAGAAGGATTTGGGCCTGAGCTACAAGTTCCCGAAACCTGGCTAACTGCTGTGGACTCACATTTGAGGTTGCTGGAGCAGTCGAAGCGGGAACCCGGCGCTGGATCGGCTCTTCCCCTTGCTCTTCAACACTCCTCCGGCGCTGTACGAGCGTCGAGGAGAGTGGAGCGGGAGTCCTTTGTGCAACTACGGTACTTGCTCCCTCTATTCCTCCTGCTACTACGCGGGCCGCAGTCTGCTCTGAAGCATGCTCAAAACTATCAGTTCGGTTGCTGATAGATACTCCTCCGTCAAGGCTGCTGCCACTGTCTGCTTTAGAAAGGCTGTTCTCTCCTATATCCTGTTCACCGATGAAATCCCCAGCTTTGGCTCCATCTACGGCAGGCTGAATCGAGCGCTGGGTGGCAAGCCATCTCTGGACGGCCCGGTTGCCATAGCTCTGCTGCATCTGCCGCATCAGTGCGATACGTACCGGTTCGTTGCCCCGCCCGTTCAATCTAGGGTCGCCTAACAGAGTTGTAGGGTATGAGGGAGCAAGCCCCAGGCCTGATAGGCCCACCCCAGTTTGTACTGGCTGACGCTCTGACCGTTGTGCCTTCTTGAGCTCATCACGGGTTTGGCCCTGCTCTTCAGACATAGCTATGCCTCCCTTTGCTCTTGCTTATTTAGCAGCGGCTATGCGGTCAGAGACGGAAACAGAAACAACAAATAACTCATTATCCATCTACTTCACTAACCGATGATTAGTATAACATTAACTGGAAAAATAGTATGTGTTCTGTATTAATTGTCTCTATCAAAATCAATAGATGCATGTGTTGAGCGATCTGACGAATTAACGTGGTCATTCGGTGGGAGACTGCAATTGGGTAAGGATAAATAAGT
Organism: Chloroflexia bacterium; assembly: GCA_036399775.1. Lineage (GTDB taxonomy): Bacteria > Chloroflexota > Chloroflexia > QHBQ01 > JADMIH01 > JADMIH01. The sequence goes on from DASWMJ010000069.1 coordinate 41,149, forward strand.
TAAGTGTGTATTATTGCTAAGAAGCATATCGAAACTCGTTGACAATCCCCCGGCGCTGTGCTAAAATCCGCCTATCTTGCCGCTTCTACCCCCAGGATTTTCTCCATGCGCCCGAAGCCCTAAGGATACGGGGCCAAGCCGCCATCCCTGGATATGATGCTGTCGTAACGCTCAAGTTGATAGGTTCAAGGAGGGATCAGACGCTATGTTCGAACACATGCAAGGGGAGGGGCAGCCAGAGGGTTCGGGTATCGAGGCAGCCCTCCAGCAAATGCCCACCTGCGGCGATGACCCCATCGCTACTCTCAAGAGCGTATTCATAGACATGCTCATGGGCAAGCGCATCGCGCAGGGGCAGGACCCCGCGTTGCGCCCGGTGTTCGTCAAGCCGCACGGCATCGTAAGCGGGACGTTTACTATGGTGCCCAACCTGCCGGACGATCTGCGCGTCGGAGTGTTCGGCTTCGAGACCTTCCCGGCCTGGGTGCGCTTCTCCAGCGACACGCTGCCCGCCAATCCTGACATCAACAAGACGCTAGGCATCGGTATCAAGCTCTTCGGCGTGCCCGGCGAGAAGGTGCTCGAACCCGAACTGAACGCCCTGACGCACGACTTCCTTATGGAGAATTATGACCTCTTCTTCGTGGACAACGTACAGGAGTTCTGCAAGTTCATATACGCGGGCTTCGTGGAAGGAAACTTTCGCAAGTACCTGGACGCCCACAAAGAGTCCCAGGATATCCTGAACGAGCTACACAAGGTGGTGCCCAGCGTATTCCAAACATCGTATTGGAGCGCTCTGCCCTTCGCATTCGGCCCTGCGCAGTACGTCAAGTATAAGCTGGTGCCCCGCGTGGTGCCCGATTTAGGCCCCGGCCCGGCGATTTCGACCAAAGACCCCAACTACCTGCACGACGATTTGCGGCGCAGGCTGCTCAACGGGGCTGCCGAGCTTGATTTTTACGTGCAGCTTCGCACTGACCCCGATAAGATGCCCCTCGATGCGGCTATGACCCGTTGGGAGGAATCTGTCAGCGCGCCCGTGCAGGTCGCAACCCTCTACCTGCCGCAGCAGGACATAGACGCGCACGGACAGGCGACCTATGGCGAGAACATGGCCTTCAACACGTGGCACGCGCTGCCGGAGCATATGCCAGTCGGCAGCATCGCCCAGGCGCGCAAAGTCGTCTACCAGGCCGCCGCTGAGTTCCGGCGCAACGTGAACGGCATCCCGGTGGGCGAGCCGGTGGAGCCGCGCCCACTGGTGGTGCTGCCTACGCAGAAGGATACCAGGATAGTGCGGGCGGCGATCCACCCGGCAATCGGCATCGCCCGCGTGGGCAACAGCGAAAAGGAGTATTTCATCGGGCCGGAGGTGTCCCAGCCGCTGCCGGAGCCAGCGGGCTTCTACAAGGACGGCAAAGATGGGCAGGGCGCGCTCAAACGCCAGGCCGCGCGCTTTCGCGTCTATGGCTACAACTCGGCGGGCGAGGTTGTGTCCGAACTGACCGCCGCCAACGCGGATATTAGCTGGACCGTTCACGTGGCGAACACGAAGGGCGCATGGTATCAATTCCAGATCGCGCTCGACATCCCGGAAGCGTCGTCAGCCCACCAGACGCAACGCCGCAACGATAACGTCACAGATGAGGACCGCGCCACGCTGGCTATTGACCCTGGGCCTCGCACCATCCAGGGGGCAAACGAGTCGGGGGACAAGTACGAATTCAACAGTGGCAAGTTCCTCAGCAAGACCGTCTACCTGGGCGAATTGCGCACCGATGAGCAGGGACGGCTCATTTTCCTGGGTGGTAAGGGAACGTCAGCCTCGCCCAGCGGCGGCAAGATAACCACCTTCGCGAACAACGAAGGCTGGTATGACGACGTTTCCGACGGCCCGGTGACGGCGAAAGTTACTATCGCGGGGCAGGAAGTGCCCGTTGACCCGGCCTGGGTGATCGTGGGGCCGCCGAACTACGCCCCCGACGTTATAGACCTGCGCACGATGTACGATCTGCTCTACGACGTTTACATCGCGGCGGGCTGGCTTCCACAGCCGACGAGCATCTCGTTCAAGGACGACATCTACCCTATCCTGGAGCGCTTCTGCAACCTCCAGTGGGTGAACCAGGGCTTCGCGGTACAGTTTGGGTGGGGCGGGCCGAACAATTTCCAGGACCCCGATTATATTAAGCGGCTGGCAGACACTGGCACCGAATACCAGGAGTTGCGCCAACAGATATACAATTCGATGCGCTCGCTTGATCGGGACGGCGAGTCGCCGGTGCCCTGGCCCTGGATATATGGCGATTCGATGAACCTCCCGCCGGTCTCGGCGCGGCAGCACATGACCCTTTCTCCCACTCAGATGAGTATGCTGGAACAGTGGGTGAATGGGAACTTCGAGAACGACTGGGACCACCGGACCAAGCCCGCGCGCAGCCTCGACCAGGTGCCGCTTGAGCAACAGCCAGCCACGCTGGATATGGCCGCGCTCCACTTTTGCCTGGCCGATGCGTTCCACCCAGGCTGTGAGATGACCTGGCCCGTGCGTCATATTACAATGTACACCTCGCCGTTCCGCATCAAGCATCGCCCCGCGGACGAGCCGGTGCCCGACTATGGTCCCGTGCTGCTCCCGGAGGTGGCTGTCGGCCCCAACGGCCCGCTTTACGCGCAGGGTCCCGGCGATATTTCGCGCTGGATGGCTATACCCTGGCAGGCGGATACTGCCAGTTGCCGCTACGCTTATTATTCGGGCTTCGGACCCCACTACGACCCTTACGTGCCCACCTTCTGGCCCGCCCGCGTGCCCAACCATGTGTTGAGTGAAGAGAGCTACAAGATCGTCATGGACGAGACGAAGACGCGCGAGGAACGGCTCGCCGCCTTCCAGGAGCGCGCCGTCTGGTTCAGGGTGCTGGAAGGAGACAACCTGGCCCAGAAGAACCAGATGGTTCACGACTTCTATAAGATGGGCGTGATAGAAGTGCGCGATGGGATACCCGACGACCCCTATTTCCCGCCCCAGATATTAGTCGAGTCGCGGCCACAATTCAAGAAGGTCGAAGAGATATCGCCGAAGCGCAATATGCTCATGCTGCACGTGCCGGAGGCCACCGGAGACGAGGCACCCCGAATGGCGATGGCCGCCGCAGACGCTGTGGATAGGCCCAACGAGGAGATCGTGGCCGGATATATGGACGAGGTCCACCGCTTTGCCAGGCGGCCTTACGTGGTGGTGGCGGCTGATGAGCTTGCGGCGACCGACCCAATCGCGCCACTGGACCCTCGCAGGCCGCAAAAAGAATGAGGCACCGCCTGCGTGGCTGAGGCTGGCGCATACGACGCAGCTATCGTGGGCGGGGGGCCTGCGGGGGCAGCGACTGCCTTAACCCTGGCCCGTGCCTCCCGCCGAGTGCTGTTACTGGACAATAGCAAGGCAGGCGACTTCAAGATCGGTGAGGGCCTACCTCCCGCCGCGATGCCTCTCTTGCGCGACCTCGGCCTGTGGGAGCGCTTCGTGGCCGATGGGCACCTGCCGTCCTACGGCAATATCTCAGCCTGGGGATCACCGTTCCTCCAAAGCACCGACTTCATCTTCGACCCAAATGGTCACGGCTGGCACCTGGACCGCGCCCTTTTTGATGCCTCGCTACGCGACCAGGCGCGAGAGACCGGTGCCAACGTTCTGTGCGCGACCTCGCTGCTACGGCAGGAGTGGGACGCTGAGGTGGGACTCTGGCGGCTCAGTCTGCGCGGGACGAGAGGCAAGATCGAGGCACGCTGCCGCCTACTTGTAGATGCGAGTGGCAGGCGTTGCATGGTCGCCCGGAGGCAAGGTGCGCGCCGCCTGGCCGACGATACGCTCACAGCCGTCTACGCCGTATTTCAACAGGCGAACGGCGCGCCAAACCCCGACCAGGACTCCCGCACTCTAATCGAAGCCGCCCCGGATGGCTGGTGGTACGCGGCGCGCCTGCCCGCGAACCGTCGCGTGGCAGTCTACCACAGCGACGCCGACCTGCTGCCAACCTCGGCACTGCTAGCGCGGAACGGGTTTATGGCGCTAATTGAGAGGACCGCGCACGTCCGCGACTGCCTGGCGGCGCACGGCTACACCATGGTGGGGCTTCCTAAAGTTACCCCGGCGCAAAACGCCCGTCTCGAACGCTTCTCCGGTGAGGGCTGGCTCGCGGTGGGCGATGCGGCGCTCTCTTTCGACCCGCTCTCCTCGCAGGGTATCATGACCGCCCTTTTCGCCGGTATGGAGGCGGGCCAGGCTCTACACGCCGACCTTTCCGGCGACCCCCAGGCGCTCGACCTCTACGGCGCACGCCTCACAGCGATCTACCAGGCATACCTCAACAACCGCCTGCGCTACTATAGCCACGAGGGGCGCTGGCGGGGGCGCACGTTCTGGCGGCGCAGAGTTGGCACCTTACCCGATTAGCGGCGTTCAGCAGCATAATTTTCCTTGACACACCTCCTACCTTCCTGTATAATGTTATGCGGTCTCTGGAAACGCCTTTTGAAAAGAAGGCAAAAAGAGCAGCAAATAGCACCTGAAAAATTAGAGTGACAATGCTCGGTACGCCGACGTAGCTCAGTGGCAGAGCAGCTGTTTTGTAAACAGCTGGCCGTCAGTTCGAATCTGACCGTCGGCTCCATGGGCAGATGCCGGAGTGGCCAATCGGAACTGGCTGTAAACCAGTCGGGCTTCGCCCTACGGAGGTTCGAATCCTTCTCTGCCCACCAGGTCCACAGATGCTCTCCATGAGTGTCGGTTTACTGAGCAAAGTACCTGACTTCAGGTGTGCAAACTGTCACGCTGTCACGGGCGAGCGGCTGCAAAGAGAGCCGTCCCGAAGAAGTACCTCTGGTGGAGTGAAAGTAACGCGCCCACGTAGCTCAGTCGGTAGAGCACATTCTTGGTAAGAATGAGGTCATCAGTTCGATTCTGATCGTGGGCTCCAGTACGCCTGGACCCGAAGAGGTAATAAAGCAAGAAAACACATATCATTCAGGAGGAAGACCAATTGGCAAAGCAGAAGTTTGAGAGAACGAAGCCCCACGTCAACGTCGGCACAATCGGCCACGTAGATCACGGCAAGACCACCCTGACCGCCGCTATCACCAAAGTGATGGCCCTCAACGGCAGGGCCAAGTTCGTGGCGTATTCCGACATCGACAACGCACCTGAAGAGCGCGAGCGCGGTATTACTATCGCCATCCGCCACGTAGAGTACCAGACCGAGAAGCGGCACTACGCTCACGTAGACTGCCCCGGCCACGCCGACTATATCAAGAACATGATCACAGGCGCTGCCCAGATGGACGGCGCGATCCTGGTCGTGTCGGCACCCGACGGCCCCATGCCCCAGACGAAGGAGCACATCCTCCTGGCCCGCCAGGTGCAGGTGCCCGCAGTGGTGGTCTTCCTCAACAAGGTTGACATGATGGACGACGAGGAGCTTCTTGAGCTGGTCGAGCTTGAAATCCGCGACCTGCTCAACAAGTACGAGTTCCCCGGCGACGATATTCCTATCGTTCGCGGCTCCGGCCTGAAGGCCCTGGAGTCGACCTCCCAGGACATCAACGCCCCTGAATACGCGCCCATCATCGAACTGATGAACGCTGTAGACGAGTACATACCGACGCCTGAGCGCGCTCTCGACAAGGCGTTCCTCATGCCCGTCGAAGACGTATTCGGCATCAAGGGTCGCGGTACGGTCGTAACGGGCCGCATCGAGCAGGGCAAGGTCAGGGTCGGCGAGACCATCGAGATCATCGGCATGAGCGATGAGACCCGCACCACCGTGGTGACAGGTGTCGAAATGTTCCAGAAGACGCTTGATGAGGGTCTGGCCGGCGACAACGTGGGCTGCCTCCTGCGCGGTATCGAGCGCAACGACATCGAGCGCGGCCAGGTGCTCGCCACGCCCAAGTCTATAAAGCCGCACACCAAGTTCACCGGCCAGGTGTACGTACTGAGCAAGGAAGAGGGTGGCCGCCACAAGCCCTTCTTCACCGGCTATCGCCCTCAGTTCTACATCCGCACAACTGACGTAACGGGCACCATCGCCCTCCCTGAAGGCGTTGAGATGGTTATGCCTGGGGACAACATTGACATGACGGTCGAGCTAATCGTGCCCGTAGCTATCGCTGAAGGTCTCCGCTTCGCAATCCGCGAGGGTGGCCGCACAGTAGGCGCAGGCGTGGTAGCCAAGATCATAGAGTGAGCTAGGGCTTACTCACAAAATGTAAGGTTTGCATATGGCGGTAAAGCTCTAGGGCGATGCCGCCATATGCGTGAGTGGCGTACTACGTAGTACGTATTGCGTAAGAGATTGACGGACAGGCTATCTGTTTCCCTTAGATTACTACGCAAGACGTACAACGCAATACGAAAAGGGACAAAGAAATGGCAAAGAAGCAAGACCGCATCATCATGTACCTGGCCTGTACCGAGTGCAAGGAGCGCAACTATACAAGCTCCAAGAACAAGCGCAACGACCCGGCGCGCATGGAGCTAAACAAGTTCTGCCCGCGCTGCCGCCTGCACCGGCTCCACCGCGAGACGAAGTAGACCGAGTGGTCAGTGGTCAGTAACTTTTAAGTTATGAACTCGGCCTCTGGTCACTGACCACTGACCACTGACCACTCGTCACGCTTGACACACACGCCACAGACTGATATAATTAGAGGCTGTGACGCAAATTAGGCACGGAGGAAAAACGGTGTACGCAATTGTCCGAACCGGAGGCCACCAGTACAGGGTAGCTCCAGGCGATACTATAGAAGTAGAGAAGCTCGACGCCGAGAAAGGCGCTGAAGTGGAGCTAACCGAGGTGCTGATGGTCAGCGGTGACAACGGCGTGCAGGTTGGCACTCCTCTGGTTGAAGGTGCCAGGGTGCTAGCCACGGTAGTCAGCCAGGGCAAAGGCGAGAAGCTGATAGTCTTCAAGTTCAAGCCCAAGAAGCGCTACCGCCGCAAGACCGGCCACCGCCAGAGCCTCACACGGTTGGCGATCAAGGAAATAGCGTTGTAATTTTGAATTTTGAATTCTAAATCTTGAATGCGGCTTATACAATTCAACATTCAAAATTTAGAATTCAAAATTCTCCCGAAGGGGGAGAGAGATGGCACACAAAAAAGGGGTAGGGTCGTCACGCAACGGGCGCGACAGCAGGCCAAAGATGCTTGGCGTGAAGTGCGGCGATGGTCAGCAGGTGCGAACCGGCGCGATCCTCATGCGCCAGCGCGGGACTCAGTTCCACCCCGGCACAAACGTAGGTGTCGGCAAGGACCACACGCTCTTCGCTCTGATTGACGGCTACGTAAAGTTTGAGAACAAGACCAAAGACCGCAAGCGCATTAGCGTCCACGCCGAACGCCCGGCCTTGGTCAGCGCGTCTGTACCTGAACCGGCACCCATCGCGTAATCGCGATATAAAATAAGAAGGTCGTATTTATTACGAAAAGGATAGTATAGAAAATGAAAAGCGGAATTCACCCCAAGTATGTGCCTGCGACAGTGACGTGCGCCTGCGGCAATAGCTGGCAGACGATGTCGACCACGCCTGTGCTCAAGACCGACCTGTGCAGCAATTGTCACCCCTTCTACACGGGCGAGCAGCGTATCGTTGACACGGCAGGCCAGGTAGAGCGATTTATGCGGCGCATGAACGCCCGTAGCGAGCAGGCCCGCGAGACCGTAGTCGCCAAGCGCGGCTCCAAGAACAAAGCTAACGTGCCCCCTCCCCCCGAGGCACGCCGCCCGGTCACGCGAACCGATGCGGATGGCGCAGAGACCGATGCCGCCACCGCCGAGGTAGCAGAGGTAGCAACCGAAGCCTAATCAGCCACACGGAAATAGCAAGAAAGGGCAGGCCATACAAAGCCTGCCCTTTCGCTATCCCCATCCTTCCCCTAACCTTATCAATGTGCAGAAAATTACCCTCAAATGCCAGCCAGTTCCAGGCATAAATACTCCTAAGCTCTCTTTACACGATATAATTGCCCATAGCAAACATATCACGCATCACGCACAGGGGGTTCACGCGATTGGCAGACTACGTACAGCGTTTCATGCAAGACCAGGGGCCGCTCGGCCCGCACCCTAAGCAATACACAGGGGGTTGGATAGAGGTCATCTGCGGCAGCATGTTCTCCGGCAAGACCGAAGAGCTTATCCGGCGCGTCAAGAGAGCGCAGATAGCCAGGCAGAAAGTACAGGTCTTCAAGCCGCAGATTGACACGCGCTATGCCCGCGCCCAGGTCGCCTCGCACAACGGCGTGCTGCACGCGGCAGTCCCGGTGGTAAACGCGGCGGCGATCGGGCCTCTGATGGAGCCTGATACCACCCTGGTAGCCATAGACGAAGTGCAGTTCTTCGACGATGGGATAGTGGAGCTTGCCCGCACGCTGGCACAGCGAGGAGTGAGAGTCATCGCCGCCGGACTCGACCTCGACTTCCGGGGCGAGCCATTCGGCCCTATGCCCCACATCATGGCGGAGGCCGAGATGGTGGACAAGCTACAGGCCATATGCGTGGTGTGTGGCGCGCCAGCCAGCCGTACCCAACGCCTGATAGACGGCGAACCAGCAGCATATGACGACCCGATTATCATGGTAGGCGCGAAAGAGAACTACGAAGCCCGGTGCCGCCACTGCCACGAAGTACGACGCGCCGCCAAGACTATTGAGCAAGACGTATCACAGGGCGAAAGTAACACACAGGTCGAACCCACGAATGGACTGAAACTCCACCCACAGGAAGAGCAGATGCGCCTCATAGCCAACGGCAACGGCAATAGCAAGCACTAGGGGAAGCTGTTACATTGGCTGATACGCAGGTAAGCATCTTCACCTACAACCCCGCCGAGTTCTCCCTGGACGACACGCTCGCCTCCGGGCAATGCTTTCGCTGGAAGCGCGGGCAAGACGGCTGGTGGGTGGGTGTCGTCGGCAGCACGGTGACCGGCATACGCCAGGACGCTGACACATATTCCTGGTGGACTTACCCTGAACCGGGCAACTTCTCCCTCCTACATGATTACTTTCAGCTTGAAGTAAACCTGGGGGAGATCGTCGATCGCATTGTTGAGGCGGATGAGGCGGCAGGCGAGGCAGCACGCAGATGGTCCGGCCTGCGACTCGTTCGCCAGGACCCGGAAGAGTGCATTCTATCGTTCGTATGCTCCACCGCCAACAGCGTGCCCCGCATAGCCTACTCTATAGGCCAGTTCAGCAAGCACTTCGGCACCCCGCTGGGCGAGGTCGCTGGCCAGGAGCATTTCGCCTTCCCCAGCGCCGGAATGTTGGCCCAGGTAGACCCGGCTCACCTCACAAGTATATCTTCGCTGGGCTTCAGGGGGCGGAACCTGGTGCGGGTCGCCGGGCAGGTTGAGGAGCGCGGCCCCGGTTGGGCAGCCACACTGCGTGACGTGCCCTACGAGCAGGCACACAAGGAGTTAGTCTCGATAAACGGCATCGGCGCGAAGATAGCTGACTGCGTATGCCTATTCTCCCTGGACAAGACCGAGGCCGTGCCCGTAGATACGCACGTCTGGCAGCTTGCGAAAGCCCTCTACTTCCCCGACTGGACAGAGCGCAAGAGCATCACGGGCCTTGCCTACAACGCCGTCGCCAAAGCCTTTCGCGATCGCTTTGGCGACCTCGCGGGATACGCACAGAACTTCCTCTTCTACGACCACTTCTCAAAGCATTGGGGTGGGACAAGCCCGCTGCTCAAAGGCAGTCGTAACCCAGAGAAACCAGTCTAATACAGAACTTACCCGCTCCCCAACGGCTGTGCCTTCGCAAGCCCCACTCTCCTGGGATACCCCGGCGGCGTAACTTTTACCTTCTTGACAGCCACCACGAAGCGATCTTCCTCTTCGCCAGGCAAGGTGAAGCGGTGCAGGCGCGGCTCCCCACCTCCGAGGATTCTGGCTGCTTTCTTCGCTTCCTCAAGCTCAGGGGATATGTCACCCTTCTTTGGCGCTAGCATCCAGCCGCCCACTTTTACAAGTGGAATGCAATATTCGCATAACACAGGCAAAGAGGCTACGGCACGGGCCGCCACTGCCGTGTACTGCTGCCTGTGTAACTTGCTTTGCCCTAGCTCCTCTGCCCTGGCTGTAATCACCTCTATACCGCTCAAACCGAGCGAAGCGGAGAGCGCGGATAGGAATGCTGTCTTCTTGCCTATAGAGTCGGCCAGGACGACATGTACCTGAGGCCATACTATTTTGAGGGGTACGCCGGGGAAGCCCGCGCCCGTGCCAACGTCGAGTAACTTTGTGCCTGGAGGGGGCGCTATCGCACGCTCGCTGGTCTTACGCTCAAGCTCCTTAAGGAAGGCAGCGCCCACAGTCAGGCTATCCAGGAAGTGGCGCACTTGCACCGCTTCATAGGTGGTGATAGCCGTGAGGTTGATGCGGCTGTTCCAATCTACGAGGGTCTCATAGTAGAGTTGGAACTGCTCTAGCTGTCTCGCGCTCAAGTCGAAGCCCATGAGGCGAGCGCCGCTCACAAGCAGGGGCAAGGGTTGAGGGTTGTCGCTATCCATCGTGTGACTCAAACAAGGGTGAGCTAGATGCGCTCTATCAATTCGATGCGGTTCCCGAATGGGTCGTACACATAGCACCTGTTAGCACCCGAAATTGCTTCTGCTTCCGCAATTTGTACGCTGGCCTCAGCTAGCCGCTCGCGCACAGCCGCCAGGTTGCTTACCAACAAAGCGGGGTGGGCCTTGCACGCTGGTTGGAATTGCTCCTCCAATCCAACATGCAACTCACCCTGGCCGAGCGAAAACCACAATCCGCCCTTTGCTTTCAACACGGATGGCTTCTCGATTTCCCGTAGACCCAACAACTCTCGATAAAAGGCCCGCGCCTCATCTTCGACCCCTGGCCGCGCGGGTGCCGCCACCTGTACATGGTCCAGCCCGACGACCAGCATCCTACCCAACCTCTACGATGTGGGGAGTGCCACGTAGCGCCTCAAGAGTGCCCGCGCCTACTGAGAACATCGCGATTCGTATCTGGTCACGCAGGACAGCCCCAAGCTCTATCGCAGTCTCAGCAGAGATTGCCGCCGCCTTGAGAAAAGGCCGTGCTATACCCGCAAGGTCTGCGCCTAGCGCGATGGCCTTCGCGACATCTATGCCGTTGCGTATGCCGCCGCTCGCAAATAGATGCCTATCGCTCATCGCGCCCGACGCGAATATGGCCTTGACGCTCGCCGCAGTCGGTATGCCCCAGTCCGCGAACGCCTCGGCCACGAGCCGCCCGTGCTCGGTGGGTATGCGATGTAATTCTACCTGGCTCCACGAGGTCCCGCCCGCGCCCGCCACGTCTATAGCGGACACGCCTGCCTCCCTGAGCAGCCACGCCACGTCCCCCGATATGCCCCACCCAACTTCCTTCACGATTACCGGCACTCCCACCTCGCGGCACACTGTAGCGATCTTGTTCGCCAGCCCCGCGAAGTTGGTGTCCCCCTCCGGCTGCACGGCCTCCTGCAATGCGTTCAGGTGCAGAACGAGTGCGTCCGCCTCAATCATGTCTACGGCCTGTCGGCACTCGCGCACGCCGTATGAATAGTTCAGTTGCACCGCGCCCACGTTGGCGAAGAGGGGGATGTCCGGGGCGTAAGCGCGTACCTGGTATGTGGGGGCCAGTTCCGGGTTCTGCAAGGCCGCCCTCTGAGACCCTACACCCATCGCCAGCCCTAACTCCTGTGCCGCGATTGCCAGGTTGCGGTTTATCTCCTGGGCCTGGGGCACTCCACCCGTCATAGAAGAGATAAGCAGCGGCACCCTGACCTGCCGCCCCCAGAGCATCATAGAGGTATCCACGTCCCGCAGGTCTATCTCCGGCAGGGCCTGGTGGACGAAGCGGTACCGCTCAAATCCCGTCGTTATACCACGCCCGCTAACGTCTTCTTCCAGGCAGATGCGTATGTGGTCCGCCTTGCGATTCTCTATACCCATGCCGGTTCCTTCAGGGATCAGGGATCAGGGGTCAGGGGTCAGGGATCAGCACTTACTTCACCACTTCTAACACAAAAAGCAATTCCTGCCCAGGTATGATGTAGGCAAGATGCTCTTCGTAGAACTTGAGATTGCGGTTGATGAGCCGCAGGAGTGCGCGGTTGAAAGGGGTGAGCGGTCGCATATCCATCCGCCCCACGAGCTTTCGGAAGCGCGCTGTGGAGTAGTCGTAGGCTACGAGGTCGGTATCCACGCATAGATAGTCGAAGCTGCGGGAAGAAAAGGCGTGAACGTGAGTGGGGTCGGTGTTGAAGTTGAGGCTGCTGAAGTGCGGCACGCGCACCCACACTCGCCCACATGCCTGCGTAACCCTGTGCAACTCCTCCATCACCCGAATTACATCCTGGAGATGCTCTATAACATGCTCGCAAACAACAACGTCAAAGGCGCTATCATCGAACGGATAGGGGAAAACGTTCAGGTCCCACAACACGTCAGGCTCAACGCGAGGGTTGATGTCGAGCGTGGTAGCGCCCGCGATCTTCCTCTTCCCTGCGCCGATATGGAGTATCCTGGGCTGCACTGTCATGATGCGTATTGCGTAGTTCGTATTGCGTAAAACCCTTAGACAATCTCAGCGTCTCTGCGCCTCTGCGGTTCAATACATAATGGTCAGTGTTCTTCGTGTCTTTGTGGTTCCATAATTACGCAATACGAACTACGCAATACGTTTTACGTTTCACTCGTTGCGCGCGCCCGCCGCCAGCTTGCGGGGCGACTTGTAGAGGTCGGCGAAGTGCTCTTTGATTTCGCGCACTATGCCTTCCGCCGACATGTTAAAGCGGTCGCGCCACATGGCTTGCGGACCGTGCTCGATGAACTCGTCGGGGAGGCCGATGCAGTGTATCTTCGGCTCTTTGAGGTTGTGGTGCAAGTGGTAGAACTCAAGCACCGCAGCCCCGAAACCGCCGGGGATAGCGCCCTCTTCAACCGTTAGCACGCGGGTGAAGTTGCTCGCCAGGTTGGTAAGCAACTCCTCGTCAATGGGCTTGGCGAAACGGGCGTTGATGACGGCTGCCTGCACGCCTTCCTCGGCCAGCAGATCGGCGGCGGCGAGAGCGGAGTTGACGGGGTTGCCATACGCCAGGATAGATATATCGCGCCCCTTGCGGAGCACCTCGGCCTTGCCTATCGGTATGGTGTGGAACTCCTGGTCCATCGCGACACCGAAGCCGTTGCCGCGTGGGAAGCGGAAACCGCTTGGCCCGTCGTGCTGGACGGCGGTGTAGAGCATGTGCTGTAGCTCGTTCTCGTCCTTCGGGGCCATCAGCACTATATTGGGGATTGGCCGGAGGTAAGAGATGTCGAACGCTCCCTGGTGGGTGCGCCCATCGTCGCCCACGACGCCTCCCCGGTCCATAGCGAATACCACCGGCAGGTTCTGTATGCAAACGTCGTGGATCACCTGGTCGTATGCGCGCTGCAAGAAGGTCGAGTAGATGGCGCACACGGGCTTGATCCCCTCGGCGGCCAGTCCAGCCGCGAAGGTAACGGCGTGCTGCTCAGCGATACCCACGTCGAAGCAACGGTCGGGATAGACCGCCGCGAACTTGTTGAGCGAAGTGCCGTCCGGCATGGCGGCAGTGATCGCCACCACGCGCTTGTCCTTCTCAGCGATCTTGATGAGAGCCTGGGCGAATACGTCCTGGAACTTAGGCGCGGCGGGCTTCGGCGCACCAGGCTTGCCCGGAGGCGCTACCGCGTGCCACTTCACCGCGTCTTCCTCGGCTACATCGTGCCCCTTGCCCTTGACCGTGATGGCGTGGATGAAGACGGGGCGCGTGCATTGCTTCGCGGCTTCCAACACGTCGAGCAACCGCCCTATATCGTGCCCATCTACGGGTCCAAGATGCACGAAGCCCAACTCTTCCCATATCATAGTGGGCACCACGAACTCCTTGAGGGAGTCCTTGACGTGCTTGCCGAAACCCAGCAATTTATCGCCGAAGGGTACGTGGTGCAGCGCTTTCTCGGCTGCCATCTTTGCGCGGTCGTAACGCGGGTCGGTGCGGACGTTATAGAGGTACTTGGACATCGCGCCCACGTTGGGGGCAATGGACATCTCGTTATCGTTCAGGATAACGATGAAGCGGCGGTTGGAGTGCCCGGCGTTATTCAGCGCCTCGTAGGCCATACCGCCGGTGAGCGCGCCGTCGCCTATGATAGCTACTACGTGATTATTCTCGCCCTTGAGGTCGCGGGCTACCGCCATGCCGTAGGCGGCGGAAATAGAGGTGGAAGCGTGGCCCGCGCCGAACGTGTCGTGGATGCTCTCATCTCGCGCCAGGAAGCCGCTGAGGCCGTTGTACTGGCGTATCGTGTTGAACTGGTCGCGGCGGCCCGTGAGCAGCTTGTGGGGGTAAGCCTGGTGCCCCACGTCCCATACCAGTTTGTCCCAGGGGGAGCTGAAGGCTTTGTGGAGGGCTACCGTCAATTCGACGGTGCCCAGGTTGGAGGCGTAATGGCCTCCTATGGTATTGATCGTGCCGATAATCTCCTGGCGGACCTCCTGGGCTAGCTGTTCAAGCTCTTCGAGGGAGAGGCTTTTGAGGTCGGAGGGGCCGTTGACGTTATCGAGGAGTCGAGTCATAACTCTCCTATTGACATTGTGAGAAAATCTACTAAATGAAACTATACCAACTCGCAGCGTGGTCTGTCAATAAAATATATACGTATGAAACCGCGAAAGGGACTTACGCATATATAACGCTGCCGGTCGTTTGTTGTTACAGCCTCCTCGCCGCCATATCTGGCCCCCTTGCCGGATTGGACGATTATAGCATATCTCCAGGGCGCGAGCGAGCACACGAGTGCTTGTAACATGGCACACATTATGCGTAGAGACATCGTTAATGAGCATATAACGTGCCCAGCATAGATTCGCAGGTATAATACAAGATGTAATAGCAAATCAGGTACCAAAATACTGCTTATAGGGTCTTGACATGTGACGAATGTGATAGCAAACTAATAGTAGGAAACTTTCCGGCCTGGGAATGACCTGTGCGGTTCCAGGTTGCATGGAACCGAGGGTTTCAGAAAGCGGGCCACCATGATACTCGCGTCCCAAAAAGGCAATATCCGCGTTAAGCTGGACCGCTCGGAGGTCAGGCTCGGCATGAGCGGCGCGGAGATTGCGGAGCCGCTAATCGTCACAGTTACCAACACGAGCGAGGTCAGGACGCCTTGTCATGTTGAGATCGAGGATATTGACGAGAGGATCGACCCTGGCTGGTACTCGATCACCAAAGCGGACAGCCAGCCCACGTCCGGTGATACCGAGATATTCGTCATCAGGTTTCAGCGCGGGCATGGAAAGATCATCCCCGCCGGGCACCACGAATTCTACGTCACGGCCCGCTCCTCGCGCGATTTCAACGAATACAGCAAGGCAGGAGCTACCCTTTACGTCGAAGAGAAGCCAGATTTCAGCGTCTTTCTCCTACAGCCAAAGCGCCGCACGGGACGCCGGGGCGACTATAAACTGGCGGTATCGAATACGGGCAACCAGCATATTACCCTTGCGCTTGAGGCTTTCGACGAGGACGCTGCTCTACAGTATGATTTTGCGAAGCCGGAGTTGGTGCTTGGGCTGGGGGAGACCGTAGAGGTACCCCTGTCGGTCAAGCGGCGCAAGGGCAAGCTGGTAGGCCGCGAGATTACGCACAACTTCACGATAATGCCGCGCATACACGGCGCACGCCTGGGGTCGCCCCTACCCGATTACAACCCCGCCCATACGGCCTCTGGCGGCACCCTGGTATACAACCCGCCCATCAAACCCTGGATGCTGTGGGCGCTACTCCTGTTGGTGCTCCTATTGGTGGCGCTCTTCTTCCTGATAGCCTTTATGACCGCGCCGAGGCCCGCCGAGATAAGAGATTTCCACAGCGATGCGACGCAGATCACACGGGGTGAGAGCACTACCGTCCTGTGGTCGGTTGCCAACACGAAGTACGCCACACTCGATGGCAAGCGGGTTGAGGTAGGGCCGGGCGGCCTGGGCGAGTTGACGGTGTCGCCCCAGCAGAGCCAGACGTACAAGCTGTGCGTCTCCAACCTGTCGAACGACCCCGACCCACAGTGCAGGCAGATAAGGATAAAGGTGGTCGAGCCGACGCCCACGCCCGTTCCCCCTACGCCCACGTCTGTGCTGCCCACGCCAACCACAGCGGCTACGCAACCACCGCCTGGCCCGCCTCTACAATCTCAACCTGCGGTGCCGGTTGCTTCACCGGAGGCGCAGCAGCCGCCTGCGTCACAGCCACAACAGTCCGCGCCCACGCAGGCACCCCCTCCTCCACTACCCACTCCCACGTACACAAGCATACCTGTGCCGCCATCGCCTACGCCCGTGCCTCCCACAGCGACGAAGCCCGCGCCGACGGCCACATCTACCCCGGCCCCCCCGCCACCCACGCCCGTGCCACCGACACCTGTGCAGCCGGGAAGCCAATTGGTGCCTGGGCGCACGCCTGAGCAGCCTAACACGTCCGGGCCGCCCGTCGTAGCGCCGGTCAGCACGCCCGTTGCCCAGGCGCACCCAACAGAGACGCCTACACCCGCACCTACATCCACACCTTCACCGACCAGTACGCCGGTGCCACCCAGCGCCACCCCTACAGTAGCACCTACTCGCCCGCCCTCGCCGTCACCCGCGCCCACGCAGCCGCCCCCGACTGAACCCGTGCCGGAGCCTGAGCCGCACCCCACTATCCAACCAGTCGCGACGCCTAAGCCCAACCCAACGCCCAAGCCCCAGCCAACGCCAAGACCATAGGATGGAAAGATATAAATCTAGCTGGGCGCGGAGCACCCAGCTAGATTTATACTGTGTGTCTCATCTCACAAGATGAGAGATCAAGGTTTTAAGCTAATGCCTGTGCCATTGCAGGCTGTCTGGGTGAAGGTCAGCCTCTGGCCTTGCGACAGCAGGCCCCCTTGCTCGCACATGAACTGGGTGAACAGACTGCCTGCGCCCGTGCCCGTGCCTTTCTGCACGCCCACCGTCGCGCTTACGCCCGATTGCGACAATTGGCCGTAGATTATTTCGAAGCGTCCCTGCGGAGAGTTCTCGTAGAGGCGAACCTCGAAGTTGGCCGTGCCACCGCCTGTCAGGTAAGCGGTGCGCCACTCTATGTTGAAGATGCGATTGGGCGCGGTGCCGCTCACCGATGTGAATATGCCGCAGGTCGCGCAGGTTGTCGTGCGGGTATCGAGATCGTCCCAGTAGGCCGCGATTGCGTAGTCAAAGGCGAAGTATGGTATGCAGTTTTCGTTGTGGGTGTCCTGGTTGAGCCTGCTCACGAACTGCAAGTTGCCGTTGGAGCTTACGGCTACGGAAGTGAAGGCATTCCCGTACATTTTGAAGGAGAAAGGCAGACCTATCACGGTCAGGCCGTCGTCCGCGTGGTTGCCTATGTCGGTGGTGCCTGGCACGATTGCCGCGCCCGTGCCCTGGCTGATGGAGTAGTTGGTGGTCTGGGCGCAGGGGGGTGTGGGCGTATTGGTGGGAGGCGCCGGGGTATTGGTGGGGCCTGGCGTGGGCGTTGTCAAATTTACCGAGCAGGTAGGGAAGAACGCCCCGGAGACGATCTTGGAAGTCTGCCCCCTGGTGACGTTATTGTTGGGCCGGAAGTATGGCAGACGTTCGGGCAACACGCATGGCTCGTTCGCCCCGCCGCACGGGTAGCCCGACATGATACCCCGCGATGCCAGGCGCTCTATCCACTGGTAGAAGGTGTTTGACGCGGGCACGTCCTCAAAGGTCTGGTCAACCGGTGCGTCACTGTAGCCCCTGGCGTTGGAGACGATCTTTGATAGTTGCCCTCTGGTGGCGCTGGCGTTCGGGCGGAAGTACGGCTTGTTACCCGACACGCACGGCTCGTTCGCCCCGCCGCAGGGATAGCCGCTCATGATGCCCCGGTTAGCCAGGCGGTTGATCCAGGCGAAGAAAGTATTGGTAGTGGGAACGTCCTGGAATACGAGCGGTCCGGGGTCCTCCTGGTAGCCTGCTGAGTTAGAGACTATCTTGGCGATCTGGCCCCTGGTGACGCTGGCGTTCGGGCGGAAGTAGGGACTGCGATAGACGTCGCAAGGCTCCCCCGGCCCGCCGCATGGGTAGCCGCCGAGTATGCCCAGGCAGGCCAGACACTCCACAGGCGCATAGAAGGTGTTGGAGGGGGGCACGTCGGCGAAAATCAAGCTGCAAGTGATGGGAGTAGCGGTTGGACCCGGCGTGTCGGTAGGAGTCTCAGTAAGCGTAGGCGTGGCAGTGTTGGTCGCCGTGCGAGTGCGGGTCGGGGTGCGCGTTGCCGTCGGGATGTGCGTTGCGGTACGGGTGGGCGTGTCGGCGGGCGGTATTGGAGTAAACGTGGGCGTGTCGGCTGCCGGGAGGGTAGGGGTAGGTGTAGCGGTGGCCTCTGACCCCGCGCAAAGTCCCTGCATAGGGGTGGTGGGTGGGTTAGTCTCGCCCGAAACAGTCTCACAATAGTCCACCCGTATGCGGCCCACGCTGCCGTCGCCGCCGCAGATGAGCAGCGAGCCTATGCCTGCCGCGCCAAGCCCACGTGTTGCCGTGACCAGCCCCGTGCCCAGCACCGCCGTGCGCGCCCTCAAGATTATCGCGCCGCCGCTGCCTCCGCCGCCCCCGCCGTCTGCCTCACTGGTCGGGTCAAAACCAGCGCCACCATTTGCATTTAGGAGGCCCCCACTGACGTTTAGATGTGCTGCGGAAATGACGATGATACCGCCGCCGCTACCACCCGTACCGCTTACGGTGCCTTCTTCCGGGCCAACGCCGCCGCCACCACCGCCACCTCCCAGGAAGAGGTTGTCCAAGTCGCTGTCGCCTATGGGTACGCCCGGAATGCCTGGGTCCGAGGTGGACGACACGTCGCAGCCGACTGAGCCTGAGAGGGCGTGACCGGCCCCTGAGCCGCCCGCCCCGGCGTCAAAGGCGCTCCCCGAACCCGCGCCTCCTCCATTGAGGGCGTTTTCACGCGTCGGCTCGTTATAGCCTCCGGCAGCGCCTTCGCCGCGCCGCCCGTGAGCGCCCGCTCCGGTGATCGCGCTCCCGCCCCTGAAGCCCGCGCCCGTCATGGTCACCGTGCCAACGGCATTGAACGTCTCGCTCGCGAGAAAGATCATGATGCCGCCGCTACCGCCATCCCAGGGGGGAGCGGTCAGCACGCCTTTGCTTTCTACAGTTACGCTCGTATACTGTGGGACTTTGACGGCCTGCGCGCTACCGTTGATGCTGTCGTAGCTGTACGTCAGGGGCGAAGCCAACGTCCAGTTGTTACTCCCATCAATCGCTACGATGGTGTTAAACTCGTAACGTCCTACGTTGGCTGTACCCTGCGTCTGGTGGAAGAACACCAGGTCTCCCACGGCGAAGCCGCTCGGATTTTGGGGGACTGCATTAGTACCGGAGGCGATAATGCCGGTGCGGACCGTATTGATTACGACGGTCGCGCCACTTGCTACAACCAGAGGTCCGTCACGGCCATCGCCAAAAAAGATGGGAGCAACGGTCCCTGTAGCGCCGCCCGGCGCGGTATGAGGTTGAGAGACAGGCTGAACAGGAGGAGAGGCTGCCGGGCTAGAGGCGCTCACGATCGGAGAAGCCAGAGCCAGCCAGGCAAGCAGCGCGGCCAGGGCTGCCACAAGAGAGAGGAGGGTCAGAGTAGTACGTGCACTCACCCTGGTTAGCATGGCTCTTATGCTCCTTTGCCCTGGATGTGTAGAGGGAAGACGAATCCGGCCCACGAGCGACAAGAAAGGGGTCACGTCCATTATAAACGTGACGGCAGCATGAGCACAAGCCTTGCCATAGGGTTGTGGCAAAGTCGCCGGAACACCTTGCTACTAGAAAAAGAAATTGTCTAAATGCGAAAAATGGGCGGCTTTGCCGCCCATTTTTCGCATTTAGACAATAGAAAACTTCCCTTCGATCAGGCTCTAAAGGTAATCGCGGAAGCGCTCCGTCAGCTTCGGCTCGCGCAGCTTACGCAGGGCCTCTGCTTCTATCTGGCGGACGCGCTCACGCGTGACGCCAAGCACTTCGCCTACCTTCTCAAGGGGGTATTGGTGCCCGTCGCCCAGGCCGAAGCGCATCTGGAGCACTATCTTCTCGCGTGGGGTCAGCACCTGCTCCAGCGTGGTGGCAAGGTGGTCCTTGAGCAGCTCGTGGCCCGCCTCTTCCTCCGGCGTGGCCGCGTCTACGTCGCTGATGAAGTCACGCAGTTGGTTCTCGTCCGAATCATCGCCTATGGGAGCGTCAATCGACACGGGAGCCTGGGCAGCGCGCAGTATCTCGCGTATGCGCTCACCCGTCATGCCCATCTTCTCGCCTATCTCTTCGGGTGTGGCCGGGCGGCCCATCCTCTGCGAAATCTCCTGGCTGACCTGGGAAATCTTGCCCATCGCTTCGCCTATGTGGGCAGGAAGGCGTATCGTGCGCGCGTGCTCGGATATAGCCCGCAATATCCCCTGGCGTATCCACCACGTAGCGTAAGTGGAGAACTTGAAGCCCTTCGACGGGTCGTATTTGTGTACGGCTCTCATCAGGCCCATATTGCCTTCCTGCACGAGATCGAGCAGGTTGAGGCCGCGACCCACGTACTTCTTGGCGATGCTCACAACGAGCCGCAGGTTGGCGAGCACGAACTTCTGCGTAGACCCCACGTCCCCTTCCGCGATCTTGCGCGCAAGCTCAAGCTCCTGCTCGTGCGAGAGGAGGGGCGCGTGGCTGATCTCGCGCAGGTAGAGGCGCACCGGGTCGGTGACGAAGCCGGGGTCGAGGTCCGCCAGCTTGTCTATCTCTACAAGCAGGTCGTGCCTATCGTCCGCGTCAGCATCTTCCTCTTCGTCATCCAGGGAAAGGGCAGACCGCCTGGGGCGCGACCCCCGGAGAGGCACAACAGGCACGCGCACCTCATCCTCCCCATTGTCCACCCGTAACTCGGCGGAACTGATGGGGGTAGCTATCGGCAGTGCCTCGATGTCGTCATCGCCCGGCAAGTCAGGGAGCGACACGTCTTCGGGGTCGGGGTCCTGCATCGCCTCAAACTCCATCGTCTTGATGTCCCTGTAGAGCTTCTCCCCCTCCGGGCTATCGGACATAGCGATGGCTGTGGCGGCAGGCTCAGGCGGCGCGACCAACCCCCTCTCCGCGTCCAGGTCGGGGTCACTCGCGGTACCGTTCACAATGGAGGCAGCCGAAGTGGAAGTCATACGGCGGTCAAGCTCAGCGTCGCGTAGGAGGTCGCCCATCTCCTTCTTGGACGCATCGGAGTTTCCATTGTTCAGAGGTTTGCGTGGCATGATTAGCTCCTTCCTATTGGAGGCAGGTTCGCGAAAGAATTAGCGAGTTCAAACAATAACTTCTCTTTTCTCCCTATACAATTGCAAGGTCTATGCCACTGGCGGCACCATCTGGCCCCATCCCGGCTCGCCAACCACGCGTCCATCGCGCACTACTTCCTTACCGCGCAGCACGACCGACGAAACCGCGCCCACCATCTCCATGCCCTCGAACGGCGTCCAACCGCACTTGGTCTCCTGTGTTTCACCGGAAACGCGCCACCGGCGGCCCGTATCAATCTCGACGTGCGTATCGGGCTGGGGTGGCAGGTAAAAGATGCGGGCTGGGGCCGCTTGCATCATCTCGACCATCCGGTCGAGCGTGAGCCGCCCCGCGTGCACTGCCGTCAGCATAGAAGGGAGGGCGGTCTCCAGGCCGGGTACGCCGAAGGGTGGGCTATCGCTTTGCTTCTCTTCGCGGGTGTGGGGCGCGTGGTCGGTGGCTATCACGTCTACAACGTCCAGGTTGGCCCATAGGGCGTCTACATCTGCCGCCCGCCTGAGAGGGGGCTTCATGACTCCATATCCGCCCAGGCGAGGCAGGTCTTCCTCAGTAAAGTAGAGGTGGTGAGGGGCCACTTCGCACGTAACGGCAAGGCCGCGCTCCTTCGCGTCGCGTATCAACTCTATCTCCACGCGCTCGCTGACGTGGCAGAAGTGTATGCCCCTGCGTACCAGGGGTAACAGGCCAAGCACCATAGCCAGCGTGCGGTCTTCGGCATGCACAAGGAGAGGCTTGTCCTGCGGCCACGCGAGCATGATGTCCCTGATCGCCTCCAACTCCTCTACCTTGAGGTCGCCGGTGGTGTGGTCAAGGTAGAGCTTCAGCCCGCAGACGTGTGGCGCGACTTCCTCGTAACCGGCTGCGTTGCCTATCGCCGCGCCATAGTAGAGGCCAACGTCGCACAGCAGCTTACCCGAACCCGCCAGTATCTTGCGCGCCAGGGCCAGCGGCGACACGGTAGGATCGCCTGGGTTATTGGGCATGTCCACAAGCATTGTAAACCCTCCCGCCAGCGCGGCGCGGGTGCCCGAAGTGAAATCTTCCTTGTGCGTCGCGCCGGGGTCTCGAAGGTGAACGTGGGGGTCAATCAAGCCGGGAAGGCGAACGGTTGTCATTAAGGCTCCTTGTCGAGCAGGTTTTGCTGGGTCGTTGCCATTCTACCATTATTGTCTGCGAGTAAGGTAAAAGTTGAGTAAGGGCGAGGCATGCCTCAATGGTGTCGCATTAAAATCAGCCAGACAAGTAGATGACAAGTTTGAGACCATCAGCCACAGCACCCAACCATGATATACGAGACATAGAGGGTGGTTTACCCCCCATCTCATCGAGCAATAGCC